>NZ_JAUJXA010000066.1:0-339 GCF_031931935.1 Pseudomonas sp. rhizo25 | reverse complement strand
TTCGCAGTCATAGACTTCGATTCGCACGCCCCAGGCGGTGCGGCTGAAGGGTCTGAGGCCGTCGCGGTAAAAGCGGTATACATAGACTTTGCGTCGGAAGCGGTTGAAGCGGATGGGTTCGTCACGGGGAGGGGCAACGTCCATTCTCCAGATATAAATGCCTAGCCATATGCCAGTAATAAATACGATGGGGCCTAGCAAACTTAGCACTAAGGGAGGAAGGTGTTGCTCCGTGACAACATAGCTAATCATACCAGCAGGTGTAACCATGGACAGCAGAAACATAAAAGGAGCTATCCAAATACCAATCCCGCGAGTTCGCACTGTGGCGCGTGCCAA
>NZ_JAUJXA010000065.1:0-350 GCF_031931935.1 Pseudomonas sp. rhizo25 | reverse complement strand
GATAGTGATGGTCTTGCCGTTATCCAGGGTGACGGTGAGCGGGTTGGTAATGTTAGTCACCGGCGCACCGTTTTTATCCACAAGGCTGGCGGTGTAAACGATATTGCCGCCTTCGCCGACAGTAGATGTGGCGGTGAGCACCACATCGACCTTGTCGATGGTGTCGTTGATCGTGGTGGTTGCGCCGTTGCCTGCAACTTCTAACTTCTCAAAGTTGCCGCCAGAAGCGTCAGTGATTTTGACGGTCTGGGTGCTCTTATCGATGAACACGTCATCGGTAGGCGCCGGGACGGTCACGGTGCCGACGGTGTCACCCGCCTTGATCGAGATACTCGAGCCGTTGTCCAGCT
>NZ_JAUJXA010000064.1:0-358 GCF_031931935.1 Pseudomonas sp. rhizo25 | reverse complement strand
ACAGTCGTAGCGGTATTCAGTGACGAGCTGATGGCCCTTGCCGCGTCGTTCGCGGATGAGGTTGCCGAAGGCGTCGTAGTCGTAGTGACGGTCGCCCTGGATCACCAGGCGGTTCGCCGCGACGATGTCCGGCCCCGGGCGGTCTTGCATCAGCAGGTTGCCGGCCGGGTTGTGGGCGAAGCGTTCCTGGACGTCCTGCGAATGGTCGGCGCGGGTCAGGCGGGCGAGGGGGTCGTAGCGGTAGTCGTGTTGGCCTTTGCGGGTGTCGAGCAGGCGGGTGAGGTTGCCGCTTTTGTCGTAGTCGTATTGGCGTTGGTAAAGGTAATTTTCCTGCTGTGTGACGGCGTGGGCGTGCAGG
>NZ_JAUJXA010000063.1:0-359 GCF_031931935.1 Pseudomonas sp. rhizo25 | reverse complement strand
GGCTCGTCATCCCCCGGAAACAGCGCCACCAAGCGTCCGGCTTCGTCGTACTGATAGGCCGTCACCGCGCCCAGCGGGTCTTGCTCGACGGTCAGTCGACCCTTGTCATCGTAGGATTTGAAATGCTGGGCGCCGTCCGGATCGATGCGTTGTACCAACCGCGCCCGTTCATCGTGGACATAAACTTCCTGGCTACCATCAGCGTTATGCACGGTGACACGGCCGTCATCCCCCCAGGCATAACGCGTGTCCATCTGCGAAAAACTCGCCCAATGCCGGACGCAACGCGCCGCCTTGCCGGAGCCTTCCCACGCCCAAAAGAAACTCGCCCCACCGGCCAACTGCCGCTCGACAATGAC
>NZ_JAUJXA010000062.1:0-372 GCF_031931935.1 Pseudomonas sp. rhizo25 | reverse complement strand
CAAGCGCCGCCGGGCTGGGTCAGTTTCAGCAGACGTCCTACGGCGTCCCATTCGTAACGGGTCAGCGCCCCGTATTCATCCTCACGGGCAACCTGCCGCCCCAGATCGTCATAGCGATAACGCTTGATCCCGCCAGTGGGCAATTGCTCCTCAAGCAACTGCCCACGTTCGTTCCATACCAGCCGATGACAACTGTGATCGGGATACCAAACCCCGGTCAGTTGCCCACGTTTGTTGTAGCTGTAGTTCGTGACCTGCCCGTCAGGATCGGTCCTGCGCGTAACATCGCCCTGGTCATTACGCTCATATTTCCAGACCGCCTCGCCACGCCTGACTACGCGTACGAAACCATTGTCATGCTCGTAGGACGTC
>NZ_JAUJXA010000061.1:0-402 GCF_031931935.1 Pseudomonas sp. rhizo25 | reverse complement strand
AAGATTACCGAGACTACTGGCGGTAACTTCGAGAAGTTGGAAGTTGCGGGCAATGGTGCGACCACCACGATCAACGACACCATCGACAAGGTCGATGTGGTGCTCACCGCCACATCTACTGTCGGCGAAGGCGGCAATATCGTCTACACCGCCAGCCTTGTGGATAAAAACGGTGCGCCGGTAACCAACATCACCAACCCGCTCACCGTCACCCTGGATAATGGCCAGACCATTACCATCGGGGTGAACCAGTCCAGCAGCTCTATCTCGGTTGTAGCTCCAGATGATGTGTACAAGGGCGACCAAACTGTTACCACCGCCATCACAAACGTGACCGGTGGCGAACACTTTGAAAACTTGGTGCCAGGGACCGATAAAGTCACCACGACTGTGACTGACACC
>NZ_JAUJXA010000060.1:0-442 GCF_031931935.1 Pseudomonas sp. rhizo25 | reverse complement strand
TGATCTGTTACTGCGCACCGCCATGATCTGGCTGGACGCGTTACCGCCCAGTGAAGTTGCGCAGGCAGCTGCCAGTTTTATGGTGTCGCTGCTGATTGATCTGGTGATTGGCGCAGTGTTGACCATCGCCTTGCCAGCGGCGGGCGTGGCGTATTTGAGCATGCGCCTGGTCAAGTACGGCAAGCAGATTCTTGCGGCGGCATTGGGCTTCGTGGAGGGCGTGCTGGCGATTCTCACGAAGTTCATGCAGGCGGTTGACCGTTACAAAGCGGTGGCGGTTCGCGGGGTGGTCGGCGGGCTGAAGCAAGGCACGATGCAGATGCGCTGGAAGGCGCGGCAGAACGCGGTGCTGAAGCAGAAAGAGCGTGTGGATGATGTGCCTGTCGTGGCTTCGAATCCCAAGGGGGATGCGACGGCGCCTGCGGACAAGACGGTCACTCAT
>NZ_JAUJXA010000059.1:0-420 GCF_031931935.1 Pseudomonas sp. rhizo25 | reverse complement strand
CAGCAGCTCGCCGCAGTCCAGCGCGGTAGCGGATGCGCTGTCGAGCAAACTGGCGGTGTAGAGCAGGGCATCTTCGAAGCTCAGGTCTTCGTTGACGCAGTGGAAGCCTTGGGTGGGCAGGTAGTGGTCGATGGCGCGGTTGAAGGCGGCGCGGTCTTTTGCGGGATCGCGGGGTGGGTCGGGTAGGACTTTATTCATTGTTTAGCTTCCTTTTGGATTCAAGGAGCCGAACCTTTCGCGACTAAACGTAGGGTGGCGGCTGTACGCAGGTTAGTCGACCGGCCAAAAGGCAAAATCCGGCGCACCCAAGGGCGCCCTGCGCACAGCCACCGTAAACATGGGTGGTTCATGCGCCTTTTGGAATACCGGGCGACTAAACCCGATCACTGAATTGGCAGTGACGGACCGCAGACTAGCCAT
>NZ_JAUJXA010000058.1:0-444 GCF_031931935.1 Pseudomonas sp. rhizo25 | reverse complement strand
GTGGCTTGTGCCTGCTGGAATCGGTGGCTAGTCTGCGGTCCGTCACTGCCAATTCAGTGATCGGGTTTAGTCGCCCGGATTTTGAACAGGCGCATGCTCCCATGAAGCTTTATGGTGGCTGTGCGCAGGGCGCCCTCGGGCGCGCCGGGTTCCTGTTCTGACCGGTCGACTAACCTGCGTACAGCCGCCACCTTCGTTTAGTCGCGAAAGGTGTCAGCTCCTTGATATTCAGACAGGAACTACACCATGAATAAAGTCCTACCCGACCCACCCCGCGATCCCGCAAAAGACCGCGCCGCCTTCAACCGCGCCATCGACCACTACCTGCCCACCCAAGGCTTCCACTGTGTCAACGAAGACCTGAGCTTCGAAGATGCCCTGCTCTACACCGCCAGTTTGCTCGACAGCGCATCCGCCACCGCGCTGGACTGCGGCGAGCTGCTA
>NZ_JAUJXA010000057.1:0-424 GCF_031931935.1 Pseudomonas sp. rhizo25 | reverse complement strand
AAACGGTGCGCCGGTGACCAACATCACCAATCCGCTCACCGTCACTCTCGATAACGGTCAGTCCATCACTATCGGCGTGAACCAATCCAGCGGTTCTATCTCGGTTGTTGCACCTGATGACGTCTACAAGGGCGACCAAACCGTCACCACCGCCATTAAAGGCGTGACCGGCGGCGAGCATTTTGAGAACCTAGTTCCAGGGACCGATAAAGTCACCACGACTGTGACTGACACCCCGGGTACTGATAACACCACCACTGTGACGCTGACTGCACCAAGTGCCGTTAACGAAGGCGGCGAGATCACTTACACCGCTACGCTTTCCAACAAAGCGGGCACTGACGTAACGCTGAAACTCGATAACGGCTCGAGTATCACGATCAAGGCCGGCGATACCGTCGGCACGGTAACCGTTCCTGCACCG
>NZ_JAUJXA010000056.1:0-452 GCF_031931935.1 Pseudomonas sp. rhizo25 | reverse complement strand
CTCGCACGCCCCAGGCGGTGCGGCTGAAGGGTCTGAGGCCGTCGTGGTGGAAGCGGTAAACATAGACTTTGCGTCGGAAACGGTTGAAGCGGATGGGTTCGTCGCGGGGGGCTTCTACGTCCATTCGCCAAAAAAACACGCCTACCCATATAGGGACGATAAACGCGATGAGGCCGAAGAAGTTAAATACAAAAGAAGGCACAGCTCGAGTTGTTATAAAAAGGGTAATCCAAGCGACGGGAGGAATGAGAGAGAACAAAAAAAGAGACATCGCCCCCCAAACGGCGACACCCCGAATTCGGAAGGTCCTACTTGGCAACTCAAGGTAGATATCGTCAACATGATTGGGCGGATTTGAGAGTACGGGAGGGTAGGGTTCAGTGGAGGGCGACTCGTTTGGCCCCGGCAGATCGCGCTTCCAGCCAGGAGCAGGTTTGTCGAGTAAAGGTGTT
>NZ_JAUJXA010000055.1:0-460 GCF_031931935.1 Pseudomonas sp. rhizo25 | reverse complement strand
GACGGTCTGGGTGCTCTTATCGATGAACACGTCATCGGTAGGCGCCGGTACAGTCACGGTGCCGACAGTGTCGCCCGCCTTGATCGTGATGCTCGAGCCGTTATCCAGCTTCAAGGTGACGTCAGTGCCCGCTTTGTTGGAAAGCGTAGCGGTATAGGTGATCTGGCCGCCTTCGTTAACGGCATTTGGCGCAGTCAGCGTGACAGTCGTGGTGTTGTCAGTGCCCGGGGTATCCGTAACGGTGGTGTTCACCGCGGTAGTGCCAGGGACCAAGTTCTCAAAATGCTCGCCGCCGGTCACGCCTTTAATAGCGGTGGTGACGGTTTGGTCGCCCTTGTAGACGTCATCCGGTGCAACAACCGAGATAGAACCGCTGGATTGGTTCACGCCAATAGTGATGGACTGGCCGTTATCGAGAGTGACGGTCAGCGGGTTGGTGATGTTAGTCACCGGCGCACCG
>NZ_JAUJXA010000054.1:0-471 GCF_031931935.1 Pseudomonas sp. rhizo25 | reverse complement strand
TATCGTCTTCTTCAATGAATCAAGCAATTCGTGTGGGAACTTATGGAGCAGCTGATGTCGTCGATTAAGGAGGTGATCCAGCCGCAGGTTCCCCTACGGCTACCTTGTTACGACTTCACCCCAGTCATGAATCACACCGTGGTAACCGTCCTCCCGAAGGTTAGACTAGCTACTTCTGGTGCAACCCACTCCCATGGTGTGACGGGCGGTGTGTACAAGGCCCGGGAACGTATTCACCGCGACATTCTGATTCGCGATTACTAGCGATTCCGACTTCACGCAGTCGAGTTGCAGACTGCGATCCGGACTACGATCGGTTTTCTGGGATTAGCTCCACCTCGCGGCTTGGCAACCCTCTGTACCGACCATTGTAGCACGTGTGTAGCCCAGGCCGTAAGGGCCATGATGACTTGACGTCATCCCCACCTTCCTCCGGTTTGTCACCGGCAGTCTCCTTAGAGTGCCCACCAT
>NZ_JAUJXA010000053.1:0-517 GCF_031931935.1 Pseudomonas sp. rhizo25 | reverse complement strand
GCGCCACCTTCGGGTGGCGCTTTTTTTTGCGCAGTACGAAACCGTCACATAACCGTCATCCCACCTTGCAATGATTCGCGCCTGGGTGCCTGTGAAACGTCCTACAGGCCCTTTCTCTGCGAGCCGCCATGAACCACAGCATCGGCCACGCCCATCAGGATCCCGACCTGTTTGGCCTGCTTTACGGTTTCCGTTTTCGCCCTGGCGAAAAAGGTCAGCAGATTGACTCAGCCGCCGCCCTCGCTGCCTTGCAGCAGCCGCAAAACCCGGAAGAGTTCCTGTGGCTGCACCTGAACCTGGCCCACGCTGCCTGCGAGCGCTGGATGCAGGCGCACCTGTCGCTGCCGGAGGAGTTTTTCGAAGCGCTGCATGAAGGCTCGCGCTCCACACGGATTGAACATGTGGATTCGGCCTTACTGGCGGTGGTCAACGACGTGGTGTTCAACTTCAGCAGCATGGTCTCGTCGGATATTTCCACGCTGTGGGTGTGTGCCCGCAGCCGCTTGCTGGTCAGTGC
>NZ_JAUJXA010000052.1:0-572 GCF_031931935.1 Pseudomonas sp. rhizo25 | reverse complement strand
ACGCAGCAAGACCCGGCAGACGGTGCTGGTGCGGCAGGAGGCTGTGGATGATGCGCCGGCCATGGCGTCGAATCCGAAGGGTGATGCGACGGCACCTGCGGACAAGACGGTTACTAACGGCTGCCCGGTGTCGATGGTCACCGGGGAGGAATTGCTGACCCTCACCGATGGTGCGCTGGACGGGATCTTGCCGTTTGAGTGGACACGGTTGTATCGCACCAGTGCGGTGGAACTGGATTGTGGGTTGGGGTTTGGCTGGAGTCATGCGCTGGCGCACAGGCTTGTTGTGTCGGGCGATTCGGTGGTGTGGACCGATCATGAGAACCGTCGTACGCAGTTTCCGTTGCCCACCGATTCTCGACCGGCGATCACCAATAGCCTGGCCGAAGCGGCGATCTACCTGGGCTCGGCGCCTGATGAACTAGTGTTGGCCCAGGCATCACGGTTCTATCACTTTCGCGACGGTGTGCTGGTCTCGATCAGTGATGCGTATGACAACCGCCTGCGCATTGTGCGTGATCATTCCGGGCGAATTGAGCGGTTGGATAACGGCTCTGGTCGCTCGCTGCTGC
>NZ_JAUJXA010000051.1:0-711 GCF_031931935.1 Pseudomonas sp. rhizo25 | reverse complement strand
CGATCTGGCTGGACGCGTTACCGCCCAGTGAAGTTGCGCAGGCAGCCGCCAGTTTTATGGTGTCGCTGCTGATTGATCTGGTGATTGGCGCAGTGTTGACCATCGCGTTGCCAGCGGCGGGCGTGGCGTACTTGAGCATGCGCCTGGTCAAGTACGGCAAGCAGATTCTTGCGGCGGCAGTGGACTTCGTGAAGGGCGTGCTGGCGATCCTCACGAAGTTCATGCAGGCGGTGGACCGCTACAAAGCGGTGGCGGTTCGCGGGGTGGTCGGCGGGCTGAAGCAGGGCACGATGCAGATGCGCTGGAAGGCGCGGCAGAACGCGGTGCTGAAGCAGAAAGAGCGTGTGGATGATGTGCCTGTCGTGGCTTCGAATCCGAAGGGAGATGCGGCGGCGCCTGCGGACAAGACGGTCACTCATGGCTGCCCGGTGTCGATGGTCACCGGGGAGGAATTGCTGACCCTCACCGATGAGACACTGGACGGGATCTTGCCGTTTGAGTGGACACGCTTGTATCGCACCAGTGCGGTGGAAGTGGATTGTGGGTTGGGGTTTGGCTGGAGTCATGCGCTGGCGCATCGGCTTGTTGTGTCGGGCGAATCGGTGGTGTGGACGGACCATGAGAATCGCCGTACGCAGTTTCCGTTGCCCACCGATTCTCGACCCGCGATCACCAACAGCCTGGCGGAAGCGGCGATCTACCTGGGCTCGG
>NZ_JAUJXA010000050.1:0-729 GCF_031931935.1 Pseudomonas sp. rhizo25 | reverse complement strand
TGGCGGTGCGCAGTAACAGGTACAGCGCCGCTTCATCACTGGCCAGCAGCATCGCCTGCTCCATGACCCTGGGCGCATCGGTGGCGATCTGCGCCAACTTGGCCGCCTCGCTGCCCAGTTGTTCGACGTACTTCAACGGGTCTTCAAGCATCGCCTGCACCAGCTTGATGCTGTCCCACACGTCATGGATCGCCGCCCAACTGCCTGCCAGCACGCCGCTGCCAATCGCGCTGGCAGTAGAGCTTTCCCAGTGGGGTTTGAAGCTTTTCCACTGCGACCGAAGCCACTGTTCCAAGTCCGCCGTCAGCCCGGCATAGGAGGTAAACAAGGCGTCCACTTGTTGCGCTGAAACACCACCCTGAACCCGCACCTGATAGCGCCCGCCGGCGGCGCAGTAGTGCGAACCCTTGCCGTGCTTATCGAGCATCACCCGCGTGGAACTGCCGTCATCCAGGCCAATCACCTCGACAGGGATATCGCCAATCGGCACGTCATACGCTGATTCGAATTTGCTCTCGATCTTCAGCACGCCACCCACCGGGCAGCGGGCCACGGTAGAAAAATCCGCGTCGCTAAGGCTTACCGAACGCTGGGAATCCCCAACCCGTAACACCCGGTCCATGCCCAGCAACGACGGCATATCCGCTGCATGACTGACCGAATCCAGCGCACGCGAATACCAGGCGCCCATCTGCTGGCGGTACTCCACCAGGCTCTGATGGAAACCAT
>NZ_JAUJXA010000049.1:0-746 GCF_031931935.1 Pseudomonas sp. rhizo25 | reverse complement strand
TGCTGGTTTCGATCAGTGATGCGTATGACAACCGCCTGCGCATTTGCCGTGATCATTCCGGGCGAATTGAGCGGTTGGATAACGGCGCTGGTCGCTCACTGTTGCTGCGCTATGAGCTGGATCGCATCGTCGCGGTGGACTACCAGGTTCATCGCGCCAAAGGCCGTGATCCCTACGCCTGGGAGACCGAGCAGAACGTCGTTTCCTACGCCTATGACGAAGACGGACGACTGGTTTGCGCGACCAATGCCGTCGGGGAAAGCGAGAGTTATCGGTACGACGATCAGCACGTCATTCTTGAGCGGCAGTTGGCCGGTGGGGCGAGTTTCTTCTGGGCGTGGGAAGGCTCTGGCAAGGCGGCACGCTGTGTCCGGCATTGGGCGAGTTTTTCGCAGATGGACACGCGATATGCCTGGGGGGATGACGGTCGTGTCACCGTGCATAACGCCGATGGTAGCCAGGAAGTGTATGTCCACGATGAACGGGCGCGGTTGGTACAACGCATCGATCCGGATGGCGCCCAACATTTCAAATCCTACGATAAAAAAGGCCGACTGACCGTCGAGCAAGATCCGCTGGGGGCGGTGACGGCCTATCAGTACGACGAAGCCGGACGCTTGGTGGCGCTGTTTCCGGGGGAGGACGAGCCGACGTCCTACGAGCATGACAATGGCTTTGTACGGATTGTCAGGCGCGGTGAAGCGGTCTGGAAATATGAGCGTAACAGCCAGGGCGACGTTACGCGT
>NZ_JAUJXA010000048.1:0-758 GCF_031931935.1 Pseudomonas sp. rhizo25 | reverse complement strand
TATTCAATCTCCAGCTGCGTCCCCTGCAGAATCATCTGGGTCGCTTCTTCCTTCATCTCGGCATCCCACAAGTGCGGGTTTTCGATTTTGATCTGGTTGATCACATCGATACCGAAGTTCAGGTGCATCGACTCGTCGCGCAGGATGTACTGGAACTGCTCGGCCACGCCGGTCATTTTGTTGCGGCGGCCCATGGACAGGATCTGGGTGAAGCCGCAGTAGAAGAAGATGCCTTCCAGTACGCAGTAGTAGGCGACCAGGTTGCGCAGCAGTTCCTTGTCGGTGTCGACAGTGCCGGTTTCGAACTTCGGATCGGAGATCGAGCGGGTGTACTTCAGGCCCCAGGCTGCCTTTTTGGCGACCGATGGAATCTCGTGGTACATGTTGAAGATCTCGCCTTCATCCATGGCCAGCGATTCGATGCAGTACTGGTAGGCGTGGGTGTGGATCGCCTCTTCGAAGGCCTGGCGCAGGATGTACTGGCGGCACTCCGGGTTGGTGATCAGGCGGTACACGGCCAGCACCAGATTGTTGGCGACCAACGAGTCGGCGGTGGAGAAGAAGCCGAGGTTGCGCATGACGATGCGGCGTTCGTCGTCGGTCAGGCCTTCGGGGTTTTTCCACAGGGCGATGTCGGCGGTCATGTTGACCTCTTGCGGCATCCAGTGGTTGGCGCAGCCGTCGAGGTATTTCTGCCAGGCCCAGTCGTACTTGAAGGGTACGAGCTGGTTGAGGTCGGCGCGGCAGTTGATCATGCG
>NZ_JAUJXA010000047.1:0-775 GCF_031931935.1 Pseudomonas sp. rhizo25 | reverse complement strand
TCGCCGCCTCAATGCCGACGGCACCCAGGTCAAGTATCGCTACGACAACGTTCGCTTACTGCTGACCGAAATCGAAAACGAAGTCGGCGAAACCTACCAGCTCGCCTACCACCCCAACGGCCTGATCCAACAGGAAACCGGCTTCGACGGCCAGCGCACCGCCTACGTCTACGACCTCAACGGTAACCTGCTGGAGAAGACGGAATACGGTGACGATGACTCTACGTTGGTCACCCGCTACGAGCGCGACCACGCCGGGCGCCTCGTCCGAAAAACCCTGCCCGATGGCAGCGTGGTCGATTACGCCTACGACCGCCAAGGCAACCTTCTCAGCGTCGAAGACGGCCACTGGGCCCTGGCCTACGAGTACGACCGCCAAAACCGCCTCACCGCCGAGCACCAAGGCTGGGGCACCTTGCGCTACGGCTACGACGCCTGCGGCCAGCTGAAAAATCTCCGCCTGCCCGACAACAACCGCCTCACCTTCAACCACGACAAAGGCGGCCACCTCGCCACCGTCGAGCTCAACGGCGAAGTGCTCACCTCGCACCTGTTCCGCGCCGGCCGTGAACACCAACGTCAACAAGGTCAGCTGCTCAGCCACTACCACTACGACGACCAGCACCGCCTGCACGCCCACGCCGTCACCCAACACCAAAACCACCGCTACCAGCGCCAATACGACTACGACAAATCCGGCGACCTCACCCGCCTGCTCGACACCCGCAAAGGCGAACACCGCTACCACTACGACCCCCTCGCCCGCCTGACCCGC
>NZ_JAUJXA010000046.1:0-866 GCF_031931935.1 Pseudomonas sp. rhizo25 | reverse complement strand
GGCAGGGCCTTGCGGTCCAGCTTGCCGTTGGGGCTCAGGGGCAGTTGATCGAGGAAGATCAATTGCGCCGGCACCATGTAGTCGGGCAAGTGTTCGCCCAGGCGCTGTTTGATCTCGCTGCGCAGTTCATCGGCTTCGCGGGTTTCGGTCGGTACGGCATAGGCGACCAATTGACCATCGGCGGCGATCACCACGGCTTCGCGCACGCAGTCCAGTTCCATCAGGCGGGTTTCGATTTCCCCCAGCTCGATACGCAGGCCGCGGATTTTCACCTGGTGGTCGATACGCCCACGGTATTCGATCACGCCATCGGTGCGATAACTGGCCAGGTCGCCAGTGCGGTACAGGCGTTGACCATCCCCAAATGGACTGGTCATGAAGCGCTCGGCGGTCAGGGCCGGGCGACGGTGGTAACCGCGGGCCAAGCCTGCACCGCCCAGGTACAGCTCGCCGATCACCCCGGGCGGCACCGGTTGCAGCTCGGCGTCGAGGATGTAGGTGCTGAGGTTGGCAATCGGCTGGCCGATGGGCACGCTGGCCTTGCCTTCTTCGCGGCAGGTCCAGTGGGTCACGTCGATGGCGGCTTCGGTGGGGCCGTAGAGGTTGAACAGCCCGGCGTTCGGCAGCTTGGCGAAGACCTGCTGCTGCGCGTCCACGGGCAAGGCTTCGCCGCTGCACACAATGCGTTTGAGGCTGGTGCAGCGGGCGACGTTTTCATCGAGCAAAAACACCTGCAGCATCGACGGCACGAAGTGCAGGGTGCTGACTTGGTAGCGCTGGATCAAACTCACCAGGGTAGCCGGGTCGCGGTGGTCGCCCGGGCCGGCAATGGCCAGGCGTGCGCCGGTCATCAGCGGCCAAAAGAA
>NZ_JAUJXA010000045.1:0-968 GCF_031931935.1 Pseudomonas sp. rhizo25 | reverse complement strand
CTTTAAATTATCGGTCGTAGACCAGATCGAAAAGGGCGAGTTGAGTTATAAAGAGGCTCAACGGCGCTACGGCATTCAGGGCCGGTCCACGGTACTGGTCTGGCTACGCAAGCATGGCCGGCAGGACTGGAGCCAAGGCGCCTCAATTCGAGAACCGAGGAGCAGGTCCATGACCGAGCCAACCCTCCCGCTGACCCCCGAGCAGCGGATCAAAGAGCTCGAAGAACAGCTGGCGCTAAGCAATCAGAAAGCGCAATTCTTCGAAGCCGTCGTGAATGTTCTGAAGAATGACTACGGTGTTTCCATCGTAAAAAAGCGACCCGGCAAGTCCTCTCGCAAGGGCAAATCCAAGGCCTGAGCGTCACCAGGGCTTGCCTGTTCATGGGCATTTCGCGCCAAGCGTATTACCAACGCAATCGGGCTTTCGACGAGAGGGCTCGTCAAGATCAAGAAGTCATGGACTTTGTTCTTGAAAAGCGCCGCCGCCAGCCGCGGATAGGCACGCGCAAGCTGCATTACCTGATGAGCGTCGAAGTCGGCGCATCAGTGCGGGTCGGCAGAGACCGCCTGTTTAGCATCCTGCGCAACGCTCGAGAACTGGTTGTGCGCAAACGGGCTTACCACAAAACGACAGACAGCCATCACCGCTTTCGCCGCCATCCTAACCTGCTCAAAGCGGGTCAGGAGCAGATTGTGGCCAATAGGCCAGAGCAGGTCTGGGTTGCAGACATAACCTATCTGCCGACACAGGAAAGCGTGGTTTATGTGAGTCTGGTGACAGACGCCTACTCGCGCAAGATCGTAGGCCATCATGTGCATGAGAGCTTGCATACCGAGTCGGTGATCAAGGCGATGGAAAAGGCAGTTGGCGAACGCCGAAGCACGCTGCCACTGATCCATCACTCAGACCGCGGAGCCCAATACTGCTCTGAACGTTATCAACGTTTGCACGCTAGTCATGGCATCAG
>NZ_JAUJXA010000044.1:0-980 GCF_031931935.1 Pseudomonas sp. rhizo25 | reverse complement strand
CGGTGCGCCGGTGACTAACATCACCAACCCGCTGACCGTCACTCTCGATAATGGCCAGTCCATCACTATCGGCGTGAATCAGTCGAGCGGCACTGTTTCGGTCTTGGCGCCGGATGACGTCTACAAGGGCGATCAAACCGTCACCACCGCCATCAAAGGCGTGACCGGCGGCGAACACTTTGAAAATCTGGTACCGGGTACCGCCACGGTGAATACCACCGTTACGGATACCCCAGGCACCGACAACACCACGACTGTTACGCTAACTGCACCAAGTGCTGTTAACGAAGGCGGCCAGATCACCTATACCGCTACGCTCTCCAATAAAGCGGGCACTGATGTAACGCTGAAACTCGACAACGGTTCATCGATCACCATCAAGGCTGGCGATACCGTCGGCACGGTAACCGTTCCTGCACCGACCGATGACGTGTTCATCGACAAGAGCACCCAGACGGTCAAGATCACCGAGACCACTGGCGGCAACTTCGAAAAACTGGAAGTTGCAGGCAACGGTGCGACCACCACAATCAACGACACCATCGACAAGGTCGATGTGGTTCTGACCGCCACCACCACCGTCGGCGAAGGCGGCAATATCGTTTACACCGCTAGCCTTGTGGATAAAAACGGCGCGCCAGTGACCAACATCACCAACCCGCTCACCGTCACCCTGGATAACGGCAAGACCATCACTATCGGCGTGAACCAAAGCAGCGGTTCTGTCTCGGTTGTGGCGCCGGATGACGTCTACAAGGGCGATCAGACCGTCACCACCGCCATCAAAGGCGTGACTGGCGGCGAGCATTTCGAAAATCTGGTTCCGGGTACTACCGCGGTCAACACCACCGTTACGGATACACCGGGTACCGATAACACCACGACGGTTACGCTGACTGCGCCAAACGCCGTCAACGAAGGTGGCCAGATCACCTACACCGCGACCTTGAGCAACAAGGCCGGCACCGACGTCACCTTGG
>NZ_JAUJXA010000043.1:0-1092 GCF_031931935.1 Pseudomonas sp. rhizo25 | reverse complement strand
CCTCACGGTGGTGACGGTGCTGGCGTTGCCGATCAATATTATTGCCGGTTTTTTTGGCATGAACGTGGGGGGTGTGCCGCTGTCCCAAGACCCGGAAGGTTTCTGGATATTGGTTGCGCTGGTCGCGACTTTTACCTTGATTGCCGGGCGCTGGGCGTTCCGAAAGCGCAAAGACTACTGACCTGAAAAATGCACTCAAAATGTGGGAGGGGCCCGATGGTGGTGTACCAGCCAAAAATAAGCTGACTGACCCACCGCCATCGGGGGCAAGCTGCGGACAAACGATGCGCTCCACGTCCCAAACACTGCCTTGCCGCCGCTCTGTAAAACTCTGGGTAATTATGTAAATTCGATATGCACATCGACTATGGGACTAGGCGCCTCCTCATATAAAAATACATCATAGGTAAGTTTAAAACGCTCTTTCAATAAATACTCTGGGATGGGTGTCTGCCAAGGTTTGTTCTGCGTTTCAACAGTGACTTGCAGAATTTTTATGGGCTGTCCCGCAACGATAAGCCGAACAAGTGAGTTCAGCTCTGACAACGAAGAAGCAGGGACCTCTACACTCAGGTCCTCCCCACGCTTTAGCCGAACATGCGCCTTCCCATCCACAACTTCTACGCCTGGGATTTTGATTTGTTCCAATGCCTTAGTCATAACAAAAGTCCTTCTGGTGAATCGATAGTTGATTAAGCAACACCGATACGTATGTAACAGCAGGCATGAACAGAGCGTCTACTGTCAAAGTTCACAGGTATGCCGATCATGCATGCCGTACAAGAGCGCAAAAAAACCACCCACACTTGCAGACCAGCGGTCCTCCTGAATCAAGCAAACACTGACCTGCCGCAGCATCACTGTAATATTTTGCAAGGATCATTAAGGCCATCTCAACGCTGCCGCCGTGGCTAAACACGCCGGTGCCACCATCAACGACACCGAGCTGGACCACAACAACAGCGGCGTGCTGGTGTACGAAGTTGAACTGACCGATACCGCCGGCAAGCAATTTGAAGTGAAGCTCGACGCCAAGACCGGCGCTGTACTGGAAGACAAGCTCGATACTTGAGACCACGCTCTACAAAACAG
>NZ_JAUJXA010000042.1:0-1251 GCF_031931935.1 Pseudomonas sp. rhizo25 | reverse complement strand
TAACCGGGGACATGGTTTACAGGTTAATACGCATGATCAGGAGGTAACTGATCATGCCCTGGAACCAAGAGTCCCCCATGAATCAACGAATCAGACTGGTCGCTGACTGGCTTTCTGGCAACTACACCAAAAGCCAGCTGGCACGCCGTTTCAACGTTAGCCGACCTACCGTCGACAAGTGGATTGGCCGGCACAACGGCGACTTAAAGTCCTTAGCCGAACTGTCCCGGCGACCTCATAACAGCCCAAATAAAACCGACGACGAGATCTTGGCCCGCGTGGTGGCCATGAAGGAGGCCCACGATAAATGGGGACCAAAGAAGCTGCTCGAACTATTACGACTTGAAGATCCCTCTGTCGCCTGGCCTTCTCCAAGTACAGCAGGCCAATGGCTTGATCGACTTGGGCTCGTCAACAAGCGGCGCTTCAAGCGCCGGCACAGTATTTCCCATGCGCAAATGCGAGAGGCCAACGAACCTAACAAGACGTGGTGCGCCGATTACAAAGGGCAATTCAAGATGCTTAACGCACAGATGTGCTTCCCTTTGACCATCACAGACCACGCATCCCGGATGATTTTGGCGTGCAGGGCCCATCCCAAGATCAAGACCCAGCCTGTAAAACAGGCATTTGAAAGGCTGTTTGAAGAGTACGGCATGCCGGAAGTTATCCGTTCGGACAACGGGGTTCCGTTCGCCTCTCCTGGCCTGGCAAGAATGTCCACGCTGGCGGTTTGGTGGATACGTCTAGGCATTTATCCGGAGCGGATCATGCCAGGCAGACCGGCCCAGAATGGTCGCCATGAGCGAATGCACCGTAGCTTGAAACTTGAATTGCCCTTAGGGGAAAACCTAATCGAGCAGCAGCTTCTGCTGGAGCATTTCAGGCATGAATTCAACTATGTACGTCCTCATGAAGCGCTCGGCATGAAACGTCCGGCAGATTTGTATGTGCCGTCTACCCGGCCTTACCCAGGATGCTTGCCCGATGTGGAGTATCCGGCAGAAATGAAGGTTCGAAGCGTCAGGCAGGACGGATCGATCAAGTGGAACGGCAAGTTGGTATTTATCAGCGAGGCGCTGTCTGGGGAGCAGATAGGGCTTAAAGAGGCTGAGGATGATGTTTGGGATTTGTACTTGTGTGATTATCCCTTGGGAAGGCTTGGGCGAGGTATGACCCGCGTCCAAGCCTCAAATGTGTAAACGATGTCCCCGGTTTCAGATGTAAACGATGTCTACGGTTCTACACCCC
>NZ_JAUJXA010000041.1:0-1291 GCF_031931935.1 Pseudomonas sp. rhizo25 | reverse complement strand
CCGGCTGCGCGAGGACGATGGCGTCTCGCACCTGCTCCTGCTCCAGCAACCGGGCCTCGATTTCCCCCAGCTCGATACGGAAACCGCGGATTTTCACCTGATGGTCGATCCGCCCGACATATTCGATCACGCCCGAGGCGTTGTAACGCGCCAGGTCGCCAGTGCGGTACAAACGCCCGCCACTCTGGCTGAACGGATCGGGCATGAAGCGTTCGGCGGTCAGGTCCGGGCGGTTGAAGTAACCACGGGCCAACAACTCGCCGCCGATCACCAGTTCACCCACCACGCCGATCGGTGCCGGGGCACCGCTGTCATCCAGCAAGTAGATGCTGCGCCCGGCCAGGACTTTGCCGATGGGCATGGTCAAGGGTGTGGGGCGGGCGCCGGTCACGTAGGCGGTGCAGTCGAGGACGGTAACCGTCACCGTGGCTTCGGTGGGGCCATAGGTATTAAGCAGCTTGACGTGCCCAAGGCCGGCCTCGGCCCACGCGGCAAGGCCTTCGGGCGGCATGGCTTCACCGCCGGCGTGGACTTGCTTGAGGCGCCCATAATCGCGCGGACCGGCCGTGGCGAAATCCTTGGCCAGCAGGTTCCAATAGGCGGTGGTGAGGTCGACCACACTGATCTGGTGCTTGATCAGTTCGCGGTAGAAGGTCTCGGTGTCCCAGATCTCGGTGCCGCGCAGCACCACCGAGGCGCCGCAGATCAGCGCCGGGTACAACTGCTCGACGAAGCCGTCGAAGTTGAAGGTGGAAAACTGCAGGATGCGGTCATCGCCCTTGAGGTTGAAAAAATCCAGCGATACATAGGCATGGCGAGTCAGCGACAGCTGGTTGATGCCCACGCCTTTGGGCCGGCCGGTGGAGCCCGAAGTGAACATCACATACGCCAGGTTCTGGGCATGGGCGCGGTTGCTCAGGTTGCTGGCGTCCAAGTCGACCCAGGCCTGGTCCTGGTCCAGGCACAGGTGGTCGACATAGGCGGCAATCGCCAGGCGTTCACGTAAGTGACTCTGGGTCAGCATCAGCCGGGTGCCGCTGTCTTCGATCATGCACAGCAGGCGGTCCTGGGGGTATTCCGGGTCCAGGGGCACGTAGGCGCCGCCGGCCTTGAGCACCGCCAGCAGGCCGATGATCATGTCCAGGCCGCGCTCCACGGCGATCCCCACCAGCACGTCGGGGCCGACGCCCAGGCGCACCAGATGCCGGGCCAGGCGGTTGGCCCGGGCGTTGAGTTCGGCATAGGTCAGTTGACGGTCTTCGAAGAGCAAGGCCGGCGCTGAAGGTTGCTG
>NZ_JAUJXA010000039.1:0-1392 GCF_031931935.1 Pseudomonas sp. rhizo25 | reverse complement strand
ATCTTTTAGATGACGAAGTGGTTGATGCCATGCTTCCAAGAAAAGCTTCTAAGCTTCAGGTAACCAGGAACCGTACCCCAAACCGACACAGGTGGTTGGGTAGAGAATACCAAGGCGCTTGAGAGAACTCGGGTGAAGGAACTAGGCAAAATGGCACCGTAACTTCGGGAGAAGGTGCGCCGGTGAGGGTGAAGGACTTGCTCCGTAAGCTCATGCCGGTCGAAGATACCAGGCCGCTGCGACTGTTTATTAAAAACACAGCACTCTGCAAACACGAAAGTGGACGTATAGGGTGTGACGCCTGCCCGGTGCCGGAAGGTTAATTGATGGGGTTAGCTAACGCGAAGCTCTTGATCGAAGCCCCGGTAAACGGCGGCCGTAACTATAACGGTCCTAAGGTAGCGAAATTCCTTGTCGGGTAAGTTCCGACCTGCACGAATGGCGTAACGATGGCGGCGCTGTCTCCACCCGAGACTCAGTGAAATTGAAATCGCTGTGAAGATGCAGTGTATCCGCGGCTAGACGGAAAGACCCCGTGAACCTTTACTATAGCTTTGCACTGGACTTTGAATTTGCTTGTGTAGGATAGGTGGGAGGCTTTGAAGCGTGGACGCCAGTCTGCGTGGAGCCAACCTTGAAATACCACCCTGGCAACTTTGAGGTTCTAACTCAGGTCCGTTATCCGGATCGAGGACAGTGTATGGTGGGTAGTTTGACTGGGGCGGTCTCCTCCTAAAGAGTAACGGAGGAGTACGAAGGTGCGCTCAGACCGGTCGGAAATCGGTCGTAGAGTATAAAGGCAAAAGCGCGCTTGACTGCGAGACAGACACGTCGAGCAGGTACGAAAGTAGGTCTTAGTGATCCGGTGGTTCTGTATGGAAGGGCCATCGCTCAACGGATAAAAGGTACTCCGGGGATAACAGGCTGATACCGCCCAAGAGTTCATATCGACGGCGGTGTTTGGCACCTCGATGTCGGCTCATCACATCCTGGGGCTGAAGCCGGTCCCAAGGGTATGGCTGTTCGCCATTTAAAGTGGTACGCGAGCTGGGTTTAGAACGTCGTGAGACAGTTCGGTCCCTATCTGCCGTGGACGTTTGAGATTTGAGAGGGGCTGCTCCTAGTACGAGAGGACCGGAGTGGACGAACCTCTGGTGTTCCGGTTGTCACGCCAGTGGCATTGCCGGGTAGCTATGTTCGGAATAGATAACCGCTGAAAGCATCTAAGCGGGAAACTAGCCTCAAGATGAGATCTCACTGGGACCTTGAGTCCCCTGAAGGGCCGTCGAAGACTACGACGTTGATAGGTTGGGTGTGTAAGCGCTGTGAGGCGTTGAGCTAACCAATACTAATTGCCCGTGAGGCTTGACCATATAACACCCAAGCAATTTG
>NZ_JAUJXA010000038.1:0-1634 GCF_031931935.1 Pseudomonas sp. rhizo25 | reverse complement strand
TCGTTCTTTAAAAATTTGGGTATGTGATAGAAAGATAGACTGAACGTTACTTTCACTGGTAACGGATCAGGCTAAGGTAAAATTTGTGAGTTCTCTTAACTGAGAAATTCGAATTTTCGGCGAATGTCGTCTTCACAGTATAACCAGATTGCTTGGGGTTATATGGTCAAGTGAAGAAGCGCATACGGTGGATGCCTTGGCAGTCAGAGGCGATGAAAGACGTGGTAGCCTGCGAAAAGCTTCGGGGAGTCGGCAAACAGACTTTGATCCGGAGATGTCTGAATGGGGGAACCCAGCCATCATAAGATGGTTATCTTGTACTGAATACATAGGTGCAAGAGGCGAACCAGGGGAACTGAAACATCTAAGTACCCTGAGGAAAAGAAATCAACCGAGATTCCCTTAGTAGTGGCGAGCGAACGGGGACTAGCCCTTAAGTGGCTTTGAGATTAGCGGAACGCTCTGGAAAGTGCGGCCATAGTGGGTGATAGCCCTGTACGCGAAAATCTCTTAGTCATGAAATCGAGTAGGACGGAGCACGAGAAACTTTGTCTGAATATGGGGGGACCATCCTCCAAGGCTAAATACTACTGACTGACCGATAGTGAACTAGTACCGTGAGGGAAAGGCGAAAAGAACCCCGGAGAGGGGAGTGAAATAGATCCTGAAACCGTATGCGTACAAGCAGTGGGAGCCCACTTTGTTGGGTGACTGCGTACCTTTTGTATAATGGGTCAGCGACTTATTTTCAGTGGCGAGCTTAACCGAATAGGGGAGGCGTAGCGAAAGCGAGTCTTAATAGGGCGTCTAGTCGCTGGGAATAGACCCGAAACCGGGCGATCTATCCATGGGCAGGTTGAAGGTTGGGTAACACTAACTGGAGGACCGAACCGACTACCGTTGAAAAGTTAGCGGATGACCTGTGGATCGGAGTGAAAGGCTAATCAAGCTCGGAGATAGCTGGTTCTCCTCGAAAGCTATTTAGGTAGCGCCTCATGTATCACTGTAGGGGGTAGAGCACTGTTTCGGCTAGGGGGTCATCCCGACTTACCAAACCGATGCAAACTCCGAATACCTACAAGTGCCGAGCATGGGAGACACACGGCGGGTGCTAACGTCCGTCGTGAAAAGGGAAACAACCCAGACCGTCAGCTAAGGTCCCAAAGTTATGGTTAAGTGGGAAACGATGTGGGAAGGCTTAGACAGCTAGGAGGTTGGCTTAGAAGCAGCCACCCTTTAAAGAAAGCGTAATAGCTCACTAGTCGAGTCGGCCTGCGCGGAAGATGTAACGGGGCTCAAACCATACACCGAAGCTACGGGTATCACGTAAGTGATGCGGTAGAGGAGCGTTCTGTAAGCCTGTGAAGGTGAGTTGAGAAGCTTGCTGGAGGTATCAGAAGTGCGAATGCTGACATGAGTAACGACAATGGGTGTGAAAAACACCCACGCCGAAAGACCAAGGTTTCCTGCGCAACGTTAATCGACGCAGGGTTAGTCGGTCCCTAAGGCGAGGCTGAAAAGCGTAGTCGATGGAAAACAGGTTAATATTCCTGTACTTCTGGTTATTGCGATGGAGGGACGGAGAAGGCTAGGCCAGCTTGGCGTTGGTTGTCCAAGTTTAAGGTGGTAGGCTG
>NZ_JAUJXA010000037.1:0-1711 GCF_031931935.1 Pseudomonas sp. rhizo25 | reverse complement strand
TGCTACCTGGGCTTCGAACAGTTGGTGAACCCGCTGCTCACTGGGGTAATCGAGAGTGGCGGTGCTCCAGTCATGCAGCATCAGGTGATGTTCTTCGCGGCCCAGCATGTCCAGTTCACCGAGGCGTTGCTGCGAGTCACGCACGATCGCCTGCAACAGGTTCTGCCAATGCGCGGCCAGGCGGCGGATGGTCGAGGCCTCAAACAGATCGATGGCGTAGGTAAGGGTTGCCTGCAGTGTGTCAGTGGACTCGAAGGTGTCCAGCGAGAGGTCGAACTGGGTGCTGGGCAACGAGCCTTCAAGCACTTCGAGGCTCAGGCCAGGTAGCGTGACGCGGGTTTGCGGTTGCACGCTGGCATGGTTGTACATCACTTGGAACAGCGGGCTGTGGCTGAGGCTGCGTTGTGGCTGCAGTGCTTCGACCAATTGCTCGAATGGCAAGTCCTGGTGAGCCTGGGCCTGCAAGGCGTGCTGTTTGACCTGTTGCAGCAACTCGACAAACCGCACCTGGCCGTCGAGCGTTGCGCGCAGTACCTGGGTGTTGACGAAAAATCCGATCAATCCCTCGGTTTCCACGCGGTTGCGGTTGGCAATCGGCACGCCGACACGGATATCGGTTTGCCCGCTGTAGCGATGCAACAGGGTCTGGAACGACGCCAGCAATAGCATGAACAAGGTCACGCCTTGCTCACGTGCCAATTGCTTGAGCGCCTGATTCAGCTCGCGGTCCAGCACCAGTTCCAGTTGCCCACCTCGGTAGCTTTGCTCGGACGGCCGGACGTGGTCGGTAGGCAGTTCCAGCACCGTTTGCTCATCGCCCAGTTGACCGGTCCAGTAGGCCAGTTGGCGCTCGCGTTCCCCAGCGTCCATCCATTGACGTTGCCACACGCCATAGTCAGCGTATTGGATGGGCAGTTCGGGCAGGCTGACATCCTGTTGCCGGCTGAACCCCGCATACAGGGCGACCAACTCCTGGATCATCACATTAATCGACCAACCGTCGGAGACGATATGGTGCTGAGTGATGATCAGCACGTGATCGTCAGGTGCCAGTCTCAGCAACTTGACCCGCAGCAGCGGGCCGTGCTGCAAGTCGAACAACTGTCGGGTCTCGTCTTCGATACACGCACGTACCGTCTGCGCGTCGGCGTCCGGCCACGCCTCGATGGTCATTGCCAGGTGAGCGTGGGAGGCAATCCGTTGCACGGTGCGTTCACCTTCCTGGGAGAACGAGGTGCGCAGGCTCTCATGGCGGGCAATCAGGCCGTCAAAGCTGCGTTGCAGGGCCTGGGTGTCCAGGTGGCCGCGCAGGCGCAGGGCTGCCGGGATGTGGTAGGCCGTGCTGTCAGGATCCAGTTGCCAGAGGAACCACTGGCGTTCCTGGGCATAGGACAGAGGCAGCGGCTGATCGCGCTCAACCCGCACCAATGGCGGCTCATGGCGCGCCGGCTCCTGCGCCAGGCTGGCGACGAACGTATGCAGGGTGCTGGACTCGAACAGGTTGCGCAGGGGCACATCGGTGTTCTGGGCGTGGCGCACCCGGGAGATGACCTGGGTGGCCAACAGGGAATGACCGCCCAGCTCGAAGAAGTCGTCGTTCAGGCCCACACGTTCCAGTTTGAGCACGTCTTGCCAGATGGCTGCGATCTGCTGCTCCAGCGGGCTTTGCGGCGCCACGTAAGCTTTTTGCAACAGGCTCGCATCGGGTTTC
>NZ_JAUJXA010000036.1:0-1982 GCF_031931935.1 Pseudomonas sp. rhizo25 | reverse complement strand
TGGCCAGTGGCTTGCAGTTGGTAGGTTATGTGGTGCCTCACGCCACGGCGCTATCGCAAGCGGAGTTGCGCCAGTCGATCAAGGCCGCCTTGGCGGCGGTGTTGCCGGACTATATGGTGCCGGGCTTGCTGATGTTCCTCGATGTGCTGCCCCTGAGCCCCAACGGCAAACTGGACCGCAAGGCCCTGCCAAAACCGGATGTCAGCCAACAGCAAAACCACTATGTGGCACCGCGAACGGCGTTGGAAATCCAGGTCGCGGGGATCTGGCAAAGTGTGCTCGGCCTTGAGCAGGTGGGCCTCACGGATGACTTTTTTGCCCTCGGCGGCCACTCGTTGCTGGCGACCCAGATCATCTCCAGGGTGCGCCAGGCCCTGAACCTTGACGTGGCCCTGCGCAGCCTGTTCGAACGCAGCGTGCTTGGGGATTTCGTCGCCGGCCTGCACGGCCGCTCCCGTCAGGATGAGCTGCCTCTGGCGCCCATCGCACGCGATCAGGCGCTGCCCCTGTCCTACGCCCAGGAACGCCAGTGGTTCCTCTGGCAACTGGACCCGCACAGCGCCGCCTACCACCTGCCGGCTGCCTTGCGTCTCAAGGGCGCGCTGAATGTCGCGGCGCTGGAGCAAGCCTTCAACCAACTCATCGCCCGCCATGAAACACTGCGCACCACCTTTGTAGTGGACAACGAACACCCCCGGCAAGTCATCGCCGCAAAGGCCCCGCTGGCCCTCGTGGTCGAGACATTGCACGGCGCGCCGGACGACGCCACGCTCAAAACTTTTGTTGAACACGAAACCAGACAGCTGTTCGACCTGCAACGCGGCCCGCTGCTGCGGGTCAGGCTGCTGCGCCTGGCGGATGATGACCACGTGCTGGTACTTACCCAGCACCACATCGTTTCCGATGGCTGGTCAGTGCAGTTGATGGTTGAAGAGCTGATCACCCTGTACGGCGCGGCCCAGGCTGGGCAACCTGCCCCACTGCCGACCTTGCCGATCCAGTATGCCGACTATGCCGTATGGCAACGCCAATGGATGGACGCCGGCGAGCGTGAGCGCCAACTGGCCTACTGGACCGCCCAGTTGGCCGGAGAAAACAGCGTACTGGAGTTGCCGACGGATCGCCCGCGCCCGGCGGAACAAAGCTACCGTGGCGCCCACCTGTCACTCACCCTGGCGCCTGGGCTGAGCGACGCAGTGCAGCACATGGCCCCACGCCTCGGTGTCACGCCGTTCATGCTGTTGCTGGCTTCGTTCCAGGTTCTGTTGCACCGCTACAGCGGCCAGCACGATATCCGCGTCGGCGTACCCATCGCCAACCGCAACCGCATCGAGACCGAGGGGCTGATCGGCTTCTTCGTCAACACGCAGATCATGAAAGCCGAGTTCAGCGCGCAATTACGCGTCGAAGAGCTGCTGCAACAGGTCAAGCAACATGCACTGGATGCCCAGGCGCATCAGGACTTGCCGTTCGAACAACTGGTGGAGGCATTGCAACCGGAGCGCAGCCTCAGCCATAACCCGTTGTTCCAGGTGATGTTCAATCACCAGAGTGCCGACAAGCGCAGCAGCACCGATGGCCAATCACTGCCTTCGGCGTTGCAGGTCGAGGGGTTGGACTGGGAAGGCAGTACTTCGCAATTTGACCTGACCCTCAGCACCAGTGAGTCGGCCGAAGGCCTGAGCGCGAGCCTGACCTACGCCACCGACCTGTTCGACGCCGCCACCATCGAGCGCCTCGGTCGGCATTGGCAACAGCTGTTGCGCAGCCTCCTTGAAGATCCACAACAGCGGGTTGCAGACCTGCCGATGCTGGATAGCGGCGAGCAACACCAGATCGTCAGCGAGTGGAACAACACCGGTATCCAGTACCCGCTCGACCACAGCGTGCAGCAGTTGATCGAGGCCCAGGTGGCAGCCACGCCCGAGGCACCGGCGCTGGTGTTCGGTGAGCAACAGCTGAACTACGACCAGCTCAACCGG
>NZ_JAUJXA010000035.1:0-2098 GCF_031931935.1 Pseudomonas sp. rhizo25 | reverse complement strand
AAGATCGGCTTTCTGGTCAAGCAGGCCGAAGAACCCTGGTTTCAAACAGAATGGGCCTTCGCCGAAAAAGCCGGCAAGGAACACGGTTTCACCGTGATCAAGATCGCCGTGCCCGACGGCGAGAAAACCCTCTCGGCCATCGACAGCCTGGCCGCCAACGGCGCCAAGGGCTTTGTGATCTGCCCGCCGGACGTGTCCCTGGGCCCGGCCATCGTCGCCAAGGCCAAGGTCAATGGCCTGAAAGTGATGGCCGTGGATGATCGCTTTGTCGATGCCAAGGGCAACTTCATGGAGGACGTGCCGTATCTGGGCATGGCCGCCTTCGAAGTGGGCCAGAAGCAGGGCGCCGCCATGGCCGCCGAGGCGAAGAAACGCGGTTGGGACTGGAAGGACACTTACGCGGTGATCAACACCTTCAACGAGCTCGATACCGGTAAAAAGCGCACTGACGGCTCGATCAAGTCCCTGGAAGAAGCCGGCATCCCCACGGATCACATCCTCACCGCTGCCCTCAAGACTCTTGACGTGCCTGGCAGCATGGACGCCACCAACTCGGCCCTGGTCAAGCTGCCCGGCGGCGCGAAGAACCTGATCATCGGCGGCATGAACGACAACACCGTGCTCGGCGGCGTGCGCGCCACTGAAAGCGCCGGCTTCAAGGCCGCCAACGTGATCGGCATCGGCATTAATGGCACCGACGCCATCGGCGAATTGAAGAAAGCCGACAGCGGTTTCTTCGGCTCCATGCTGCCGAGCCCGCACATCGAGGGCTATAACACCGCGCTGATGATGTACGAGTGGGTCACCAAAGGCACTGAACCACCGAAGTACACCGCCATGGACGAAGTCACCCTGATCACCCGCGAGAACTTCAAGGAAGAACTGACCAAGATCGGGCTGTGGAAATGACCGCTGCGGCCCTGCGTTTCGACGCGATCGGCAAAACCTTTCCCGGGGTCAAGGCGTTGGACGGCATCAGCTTCACCGCCCACCCCGGGCAGGTGCATGCCTTGATGGGCGAGAACGGTGCGGGCAAGTCGACGCTGCTGAAAATCCTCGGCGGCGCCTACATCCCCAGCAGCGGCAGCGTGCAGATCGGCGCGCAGGTCATGGCGTTCAAAAATGCCGCCGACAGCATCGCCAGCGGCGTCGCGGTGATCCACCAGGAACTGCACCTGGTGCCGGAAATGAGCGTCGCCGAGAACCTGTTCCTGGGGCACTTGCCGACGCGCCTGGGCGTGGTCAATCGCGCCCTGCTGCGCCAGCAGGCGCTGACGTGTCTGAAGGGCCTGGCCGATGAGATCGACCCCGACGAGAAGCTTGGGCGCCTGTCCCTGGGCCAGCGCCAACTGGTGGAAATCGCCAAGGCGCTGTCCCGTGGCGCCAACGTGATCGCCTTCGATGAACCCACCAGCAGCTTGTCGGCACGGGAAATCGACCGACTGATGGCGATAATTGCGCGCCTGCGTGACGAGGGCAAAGTGGTGCTCTACGTGTCGCACCGCATGGAAGAAGTGTTCCGTATCTGCGATGCGGTGACGGTGTTCAAGGACGGTCGCTATGTGCGCACCTTCGAAGACATGAGCACCCTGACCCACGACCAGTTGGTGACCTGCATGGTCGGCCGCGATATCCAGGACATCTACGACTACCGCCCGCGGGAGCAGGGCGAGGTGGCGCTCAAGGTCGACGGTCTGCTCGGCCCGGGGCTGCGTGAGCCGATCAGTTTCCAGGTGCGCAAGGGCGAGATCCTGGGCCTGTTCGGGCTGGTGGGCGCGGGGCGCACCGAGCTGTTTCGTTTGCTCAGCGGCCTGGAGCGCGCCAGCGCCGGCAGCCTGGAGCTGTGCGGGCAAGCGCTGCAGTTGCGCTCACCCCGCGACGCCATCGCCGCCGGCGTGTTGCTGTGCCCGGAGGACCGCAAGAAGGAAGGCATCATCCCGCTGGCCAGCGTCGCCGAAAACATCAACATCAGTGCCCGCGCGGCGCATTCCACCTTTGGCTGGCTGTTGCGCGACGGCTGGGAGAAGGGCAACGCCGAGCGGCAGATCCAGGCGATGCGGGTCAAAACCCCGAACGCCGCGCAGAAGATCCTGTACCT
>NZ_JAUJXA010000034.1:0-6671 GCF_031931935.1 Pseudomonas sp. rhizo25 | reverse complement strand
GATCAGAAGCAGATCAAGATCAAGATCAAGAGCGGCTCGCTTCGCATCGTGGTTACTGACGGTCGCTACGTCAGAGTTGTGTGGATACCCATGCCCCAACAGGGCCCTCAGCCTTAGCGCATCCCTAAAGAATCACCGCCCCAATCAACCCGCACACCACCCCCACCAGCATGGTCAACCCGGCCACCGTCACCAGCACCCGCGCATCGAAATCCTTGCGCAGCATCAACAGCGACGGCAGGCTCACGCTTGGCAGGGTCATCAGCAACGCCACGGCCGGGCCGGTGCCCATGCCCAGCGTCATCATGGTTTGTACGATAGGGATCTCTGCCGCCGTCGGAATCACGAACAGTGTGCCGACAATCGCCAGCGGCACCAGCCATACCAGGCTGTCGGTCATCGCCCCGTCCACGTGGGGGAACAGCCACACCCGTGCCGCGCCGAGGATCAGCACCGCCAGGATGTACACCGGGATGGTGCTCCAGAACAACTGCCATAGGGTGCGCAGCCAGCGCACCAGGAACGGTTGCGATTCCACGGTACTGACTTCGGCGACGGCTTCCAGTGCCGCCTCCGGTATCTGCTCCGGGCGCGCAATACGTTGCGCCACCAGGGCTACCCCGACCACCAGCACAATCCCCGCCACCAGCCGCAGCGCGGTGAAGTCCCAGCCCAATACAAAGCCCATGAACACCAGGGTGGCCGGGTTCAACACCGGGTTGGCAATCCAGAACGCCAGCGCCGCGCCGACCGACACTTGCTGGCGCCGCATGCCTGCCGCCACCGGGGCTGCACAGCAACTGCACATCATCCCCGGCAGGGCAAACAACCCGCCGCGCAGGGTCGAGCCCAGGCCGGCACGGCCGAACAGGCGCAGCAGCCAGTCTCGGGGGATCAGCACTTGCAGCAACGAACCGAGGATCACTGCCAGCACCGCGGCTTTCCAGATCGCCAGGAAATACACCTGGGCATAGGCCAGCGCCGCCGCCAGGGGCGAGCTTTGCTGGTCATTGAGGATCGAGGCGCCGATGCTGTGGTTGTCGGCTGCTACAAACGCCTTGAGGTAGTAGGGCGACCATTTCACGTAGTAGAGGCCGATGCAGGCCACCAGGAGAAACAGCGCTGGTTTCCACCAGAACGACCAGCCCCGGCGGGGCTGGGTGGAAGCGAGGTTGGACATGGAGAGAATCCGCAGGTGAGTCAATAGCCGGGCATCATACGCCCCTGCGGCCCAAGCTTCAGATATCTGCACTGACCTGGGTCGGATCCGGACAGCTTTCCTCGCCGTTGTTCAGCCCCTGCTTATAGTTGCGGCTGAGCAGCGAGGCCTTGCCGTTGTGCCAGGTCAGTGTCAGCACGTACAGCGAGTCATAGTCATTGCCGGACCAGTCTTCGGTGATGGTGTGCTTTTCGCCGACGGCTTCGCTGGCGACCTTGTTGATCAGTTCCGGCAGGTAACCGTGGGACCAGGCGGTATAGATCGTCGCGTTGTGATACTTGTCTTCGACCAGTTCGTCGGCGAGGGCGCTGGTGTCATTTGCCGAAAACTTGATATTCACCGGCAGGCCGAGCTTGATGGCGCTGGGGCTGATGGTCATCAGCGGGCGAATGTAGCTATAGGAATTATCCAGCTCGCCTTCCTCGACATTGCGCGTCGGGTTGGCCGCAAACACGTAGTTGGCCTTGCCGAATTTTTCCGGCAGCACCGTGGCCAGGTTCATGGCGCGGTTCAGGCCCTGGCAATTGAGCTGGCCCAGACCGCCGGCCGGTTTTTCGCCGTGGCGCAGGAATACCAGGGTTTGCACGCCGTCCACGGGTTGCGCACGGCTTTCACGGGCATCGAGGACGGTGACGATGGCCGCGCTGACCAGCAGCAGCGGTAACATCATGTATGAATAACGTTTGAGTCGTTGCACGAGGCGCAGAGGCTTGATCTTCATTATAGGTTCGAGTCTTCATGCGTCGGATTAAGGCGGACAAGCCCGGCCCCAGCGACGCTTCAAGCGTCCTGCGGTGTTCCCTGTCGATATAGCAAGGTGCCTCCGTTCACCCTTCGGGCGCACTTAAGAGTGCATTCAGGCGCTTTGGTTCGCCACTCGGGATGCTAACCGGGGAATGTTGCGCAACGATGACCCATGCACGACAACGGGTGGATGACTATCATGAGGCTTTTCCGTCCAGGGGTTCTTCAATGAATGCACTTGCCGCTTTCCCGATCAACAGTAAATGGCCCGCCCAGCATCCGGAACGTTTGCAGCTGTATTCGTTACCCACGCCCAACGGCGTCAAGGTGTCGATCATGCTCGAAGAACTGGGCCTGCCCTATGAGGCGCACAAGGTCAGTTTCGACACCCACGACCAGCTGTCCCCCGAGTTCCTGTCCCTGAACCCCAACAACAAGATCCCCGCGATCATCGACCCCAATGGCCCGGGTGGGCAGCCGCTGGCGTTGTTCGAGTCTGGTGCGATCCTGATCTACCTGGCGGAAAAAACCAGCCAGTTGCTCTCCGAAGACCCGGCCACCCGCTATGAAACCCTGCAATGGTTGATGTTCCAGATGGGCGGGATCGGCCCGATGTTTGGCCAGCTAGGCTTCTTCAACAAGTTCGCCGGCAAGGCTTATGAAGACAAGCGCCCGCGGGACCGCTACGCCGCCGAATCCCGGCGCTTGCTGCAAGTATTGGAAAAACGCCTGTTGGGCCGCACCTGGATCATGGGTGACGACTACAGCATCGCCGACATCGCCACCTTCCCCTGGATCCGCAACCTGATCGGCTTTTATGAGTCCGGCGACCTGGTGGGCATTGCCGATTTCCCTAACGTACTGCGCGCGCTGGACGGCTTTGTTGCACGTCCGGCGGTGATCCGTGGCCTGAACATTCCGAGCTGACGCATGCAGACTTTCGATTTCAAACAACTGGACGTCTTCAGCGAAGTGCCTCTCAAGGGCAACCCGCTTGCCGTGGTGCTCGGCGCCGACAGCCTTACCGACCAGCAAATGGCCGACTTCGCCAATTGGACCAACCTCAGCGAAACCACGTTTTTACTGACGCCTCGCGATCCGCGGGCCGATTACCGGGTAAGAATCTTCACCACCCTCAAGGAGCTGCCATTCGCCGGGCATCCCACGTTGGGCAGTTGTTACGCGTGGCTGCAGGCCGGTGGCGTGCCGCGTGGGGAAGAGATTATCCAAGAGTGCGAAATCGGCTTGGTGCGTATCCGCCGCCAAGGTAACGAGTTGGCATTTATCGCACCGCCGTTGTTGCGTGCCGGGCCATTGGAGGCGCCGTTACTGGAGCGCGTGCGGCTGGCCTTGGGCCTGGCGCCCGAGGCCATTGTGCGCAGCCAGTGGGTCGACAATGGGGCGGGTTGGCTGGCGGTGATGCTGGCTGATCGTGAGGCGGTGCTGGGCCTGCGACCTGACTATTCGCAACTGCAAGATCTCGCCGTGGGAGTGATCGCCCCCTGTGACCCGGCACGTGACGCAATAGACGCACACTTTGAAGTGCGTGCCTTTGTCGCCGGCGACGGCGCCCCTGAAGACCCGGCCACCGGCAGCCTGAATGCCGGTGTGGCGCAATGGCTGTTGGCCGAGGGCCTGGCGCCCAACCGCTACGTGGTCAGCCAAGGCACGGCCATGGGGCGGGCGGGGTGTATTCACATCGAGCGCCAGGGGGATGAAGTTTGGGTAGGTGGCGCCGTGGCAGTGTGCATCGCAGGGCGACTACAGCTCTAGATCAATGAATTGTTACGTGCCTGGCAATACACTATTGGTCCCTTGGCATTTGTGTTGCCGGGACTTGGGGGCATAAGCTTTGGCCCCAAAGATTTCAGCCATTTTTTCAGGAAAGCCATGACCAGTCAGTTCCCCCAAGCCCGCCCACGCCGCCTGCGCCGTTCCCCGGAGCTGCGTGGCTTGTTCCAGGAAAGCGAATTCACCCTTAACGATTTGGTGTTGCCGATTTTCGTCGAAGAAGAAATCGACGACTTCGTGCCGATCACCAGCATGCCGGGCGTGCTGCGTATCCCGGAGAAGAAACTGGCCGGCGAGATCGAGCGTTACGCCCGTGCCGGCATCAAGTCGGTGATGACCTTCGGCGTATCCCACCACCTCGACGCCAACGGCAGCGATACCTGGAAAGAGCGCGGCCTGGTTTCGCGCATGTCCTCGATCATCAAGGACGCAGTGCCGGAAATGATTGTGATGTCCGACACCTGCTTCTGCGAATACACCGACCATGGCCATTGCGGCGTGATGCACGGTGCCCATGTCGACAACGACGCAACCCTGGTCAACCTCGGCAAACAAGCCGTGGCCGCTGCCCGCGCCGGCGCCGACGTGATCGCTCCGTCCGCCGCCATGGACGGCCAGGTCCAGGCCATCCGCCGCGCCCTCGATGACGCCGGTTTCACCCACATCCCGATCATGGCCTACTCGACCAAATTCGCCTCGGCCCTTTACGGCCCGTTCCGCGAAGCGGGCGGCAGCGCCCTCAAGGGTGACCGCAAAAGCTACCAGATGAACCCGATGAACCGCCGCGAAGCCGTGCGCGAATCGCTGCTCGACGAACAGGAAGGTGCCGACGCACTGATGGTCAAGCCAGCCGGTGCCTACCTCGACATCATCCGCGACATCCGCGAGGCTTCACGCCTGCCAGTGGCGGCGTATCAGGTGAGCGGTGAGTACGCGATGATCAAATTTGGCGCACAGGCCGGGGCAATTGATGAGGACCGGGTGGTGCGCGAGACCTTGGGGTCGATCAAGCGGGCGGGGGCGGATTTGATCTTTACGTATTTTGCGATGGATTTGGCGTTGGCGGGGATTTAAGGGCGGCGTTTTACCCTGTGGCAAAGGAGTTTATTTGTCGCAGGGGAATTCGTTAAGTCTGCACCGATTCAGCCCAGCGCTGGCAGAAATCATGCTGCTCTTGTATATCGTTGGTGAGGTCGTTTTCCTCGTGAGCGAATATATGCACAACTTCCCCGTCTGGTTGCCCCATTGCCAGCTCGTAAGCAATAAGTCCATTCGACATATGTGAAGACATACCTGACGTGTGGACGTTGATTTTTGCGCCTTTGCACAGAAAGACTGTATCTTTCATATCCGCTCTCAATACACCGAAGCAATCGTACAGATCCATTGCTGTATAGGTTTTTTTTGTCCCATTACGTAGCAAAAGATAAAGGGTGGGCTTGCCTCCTTCGTATTCGATCACAGCACTGTCACGTATACCATTTTTGATGATAGTGATTTCACGTGATTTCATGGGTATTTCCTATTAGGGTTCAATATCGTGTATCCCTTGAAGGTGCCGTCTTCATTGACTGGGGATGCACCTAAAATATCCTTCGTATCTATTCGTCCTGGAATTGCTATTTCTAATTCATTCTTATGTTTGGAACGCATGCCCAACTCCTTGTTTACGTCTATTCCAGGGATTTTTCTCAATGTGTAAAGAAAGCCTTCTTCGAAGCCAAAATTTGAAGCGAACTCCAACGCTTGTCTCCTTGAGATCGAAGTGGGGACGAAATTGCTAGGAGGGCTGGCATTATTCAACGTGTGTAGGAAAATGTCTGTGCTTGCTCCTCTACTTTCAAATCCATTTTCAAAGATTTCATCGGGTTCTCTTAAATCTCCGCGATATAGATATTCTCTTTTTTTATCTGCGCCAGGCAGCGAAGGAGCCCCCTCATTCACCTTTGCCTGTTCTTGAGAGGTTTCCGTATTTTGATGCGGCTTACATTCCTCCGCGCCTGGACACCTACTTAAGCCTAGCGGATCCACCCACCCTGTTGGATTGGGCACGTATCGGTAGGCATTGACCCCACCCGCCAACTTCACCGGATCCGGCGTCAGGTAGCGACCAATATCCGGATTGTAGTAGCGATGGCGGTTGTAGTGCAGCCCGCTTTCCTGATCGAAATACTGCCCTTGGAAACGCAGTGGATTGTCGATCTTGCCTACGTCGAGTCGGGCGATCTGGCCGTAGGCGCGGTAGTGGGCGGACCAGACGATTTCGCCTTCGTGCGTGGTGAGTTCCTGCGGTGTGCCGAGGTGGTCGAGTTGGTAGTGGTAGGGCGTTGTGGCTTGTGGCCCGAAGCCTTCCAGTAGCGCCAGTGGACGAAAGCTGTTCGGTTCGTAGATGTAGCTGCGATGACAATCCGCATGGTGCTCGGCAATCAGCTTGTCGCCTTGCCAGAAAAACTCGGTGGTCTTGCCATCTACGGTCTTGCTGATACGCCGCCCAAACGGGTCATAGCGATAACTGGCGGTTTCGCCATTGGGCTTCGTCACGCTGATCAGCCGGTGCTGGCAGTCGTAGCGGTATTCAGTGACGAGCTGATGGCCCTTGCCGCGTCGTTCGCGGATGAGGTTGCCGAAGGCGTCGTAGTCGTAGTGGCGGTCGCCCTGGATCACCAGTCGGTTCGCCGCGACGATGTCCGGGCCGGGGCGGTCTTGCATGAGCAGGTTGCCCGCTGGGTTGTGGGCGAAGCGCTCCTGCACGTCTTGGGAGTGGGCGGCGCGGGTCAGGCGGGCGAGGGGGTCGTAGTGGTAGCGGTGTTCGCCTTTGCGCGTGTCGAGCAGGCGGGTGAGGTTGCCGGATTTGTCGTAGTCGTACTGGCGCTGGTAGCGGTGGTTTTGTTGTTGGGTGATGGCGTGGGCGTGCAGA
>NZ_JAUJXA010000033.1:0-9733 GCF_031931935.1 Pseudomonas sp. rhizo25 | reverse complement strand
TTACCCCCCAAATCCCTGTCGAATTCCGGCCAGCGTGGTTTAACGGGGCGCCTAGGATCAAAAGCAAGATCAAGAGCGGCTCGCTTCGCATCGTGGTTACTGACGGTCGCATGTCAGAGTTGTGTAGATACCCATGGTTGCAGATGGGCAACCAGCCGCATTGCGCGCAACGGCCGCCCACAGCACGGGGGTGCTCACGCAATCTCGACAGCAGCGCATCCGGCTGATCCAGCCAGAGCGTGCGAAAGCGCGTGTGCCGGACATTGCCCACCGAGTGCTGCCACCAATAGGTGTCCGGGTGCACTTCGCCGGTATTGTCGATATTGGCGATACCGCTGCCCGAGGCATTGCCGCCCCAGGCGCGAAGCATGTTTTCCAGGTGCGGGTAGTGCGCAGGCAAGCGGCTCGCGGCCCATTGCAGCAAGAGAATGGCGTCGGCATCGTTGTTGCCAGAAGCAGATCGAGGCTTTCATTAAGTACCCGATGCTTGAGCAAGACGCGGGCCATGCCTGGAGGCCTTTATTTATGGGGATGGGAAGGCGCGGGGGTAAAAATGACCCTGGCCGATAGGGTTTGAATAACCGCATCAGGGTTATTTCTACCCTGATCCGTTCACCGTTGCAGCCGTGCAGGCCCGCACCGGCAATAAGTCGCCTCAGGGCACGGCCCTTGCACTCTTGATCTGCGACAACGGCGACTGATCGCCTATACCCGATGATGCATCCGGATTTACCTCGGCACTCGCGACTAAGTGTCAGGTCGGCAACAGGTTAGAGGAGTGGCGTTATGCAAGTGCTTGAGCGGCGTAAAGCGATGGCGATCCCGCCGCTGTTACGGCTGGCCTTCCGGCCTTTTTTCCTTGCCGGCTGCCTGTTTGCGGTGTTGGCCATTGCGCTGTGGCTGGCAGCCTTCGGCGGTTCGATTTCCCACTGGACTCCCGCAGGCGGTTGGCTGGGCTGGCATCGGCATGAACTGCTGTTCGGCTTCGGGCTGGCGATCATTGCAGGTTTTTTGCTGACGGCGGTGCAGACCTGGACCAGTCGCCCCGGGCTCAGCGGCAAGCCGCTGGCTGCCCTGGCGCTGTTGTGGCTGTGCGCACGGGCGGCCTGGTTGCTCAATGCGCCCTGGCCGCTGCTCATGGTGCTGGAATTGGCATTCCCACTGGCGGTGGCGTTGCTCATGGGGTTGAGCCTGTGGAAGGTGCGACAGAAACGTAACTATCCGATTGTGATGGTGTTGCTGTTGTTAGCCGTGGCCGATGGGTTGTCGCTTTATGGCGTACGCGAAGGCCATGAAGGCTGGCAGCGCCAAGGCGTACTGGCGGGCATCTGGCTGGTGGCAGCGATGATGGGGTTGGTCGGCGGGCGGGTCATTCCGTTTTTCACCCAGCGTGGTCTCGGTCGGGTCGAGGGGGTTGCTCCATGGCCTTGGCTGGACGGGGTGTTGTTGATCGGTGCGGCGCTGGTTGCGTTGCTGTATGCAGCGGGTCCGGCCCTCAACCCCAATGTCTGGGTGGGCCTGCTGTTTGCGGTGTTGGCGGCGGGGCATCTGGTGCGCCTGGTTCGCTGGCATGATCGGGCGCTCTGGCGTGTGCCGTTGTTGTGGTCGCTGCACCTGGCCTATGGCTGGTTGGCAGTGGCGTGCCTGGGCATGGCGCTGTGGCATTTCGGCGTGCCGGTCAACCCGAGCCTGGCGGTGCATTGCCTGACGATCGGTGCCATGGGGGGGTTGGTGCTGGCGATGATTGCACGGGTCAGCCTGGGGCATACCGGTCGGCCACTTGAGCCGCCCTCGGGCATGACCCTGGCGTTCATCTTGCTCAATCTGGCGTGTCTCAGCCGGGTTGTGTTGATTGTGTTCCTGCCCTTGCCGGCGCTGTGGCTGGCCGGCCTGTGCTGGGCGCTGGCGTTTGCGTTGTACGCCTGGCGTTACGGGCCGATGCTGCTGCGCACTCGGGTTGACGGTCATCCGGGTTGAGCCGGCGAATGTATGGAGGTGGACAGTGATATACCCCTTTTTGCTGGTGACCCACTTGCTCGCGGCAATCGCCTTCATTGGTACGTTGTTTTTCGAAGTGGTGATCTGGCATCACGCCCGCCAGCAGTTGCCGGATGCGCCACGGTCGACGGCCGATCAGGCCATTGCCCTGCGCTCGCGCAAGGTCCTGCATGGCGTGGTGGTGCTGTTGTATGGCGCCGGCATCAGTCTGGCGTGGCAGTACCGGGGCGCCTTGAGCCAGCCGCTGGCCAGCAGTCTTGGCACGGTGTTGAGCCTGAAGATCCTGTTGGCCCTGAGCATCATCGGGCATTATTTGCTGTTGGCTTATTGGCTGAAAAACGCTCGGCTGAGCGCTCAGCGGGCAAACTGGATTCGCCGCAGCATCCTCGGGCACATGGTGTTGATCGTGATCCTCGCCAAGGCCATGTTTTATTGGCATAGCTGATCGATAAAAGTGCCCGGCAGACAAAACCCGCGGCAACCGATGGGCTGGCGCGGGTGGGTTGCAAGCGGCAATCGATCAGTGCCTGGGGGTCAGGGCGTTTACGAACAGCACATTGTTTTCCAGGTGGATGTGTTGCATCAGGTCGTCGCGAAACTCCAGCAGCCCGCGATACAAGGCACGCCAGGTGTTACAGGCATCCGCTGGCGGGGTGATGTTGTTGGTCAGGGCCAGCAGTTCCTCCGGTTGGATTTCAACGGTTCCCCAGCCTCGCTGCATCCGGCATGCCATGTTTAATGGATTGATAAATAACGATTAATTATTAGGTGTGGTGATAGTTACCCTGACGCTCTAGGGTGAATGCCACCATAGAGGGTGATGACTACCATGCTGCGAGAAAGCCTGGCCGCCGACTTGATCGTCGAGTTGCCCAATGCCGTACGGTTCCAGCGCCTGGTCCAGACCCTGCGCGAATATTTCAACAGCGGTGCCGTGGGCTTGCTGCGCCTGGATGAAGATAGCCTCAGGCCTGTCGCGACAGTGGGGTTGGTCCACGAAGCGTTGGGGCGCCGATTTGTCATCGCTCAGCATCCTCGACTGGCTGCGATCATGGCGTCGCGCGAGCCGACGTGGTTCGAGCCGGACAGCCGCCTGCCGGACCCCTACGACGGCTTGCTCGACAACCACGTGGGAGAACCGTTGCCGGTGCATGACTGCATGGGTGTGAGCCTTTACGTGGAGGGACGCATCTGGGGCGCCATTACCCTCGATGCGTTGCATGCCGGCACCTTCGACAGCCAGGCGCGGGAGGAACTCAAGCGTTGCACCTTGCAGATCGAAGCCGCCGTGCGCGTCACCCGTCTTGAACAGGAAAACCGCAGCTTGCGCTTGTCCCGTAGCGGCCTTCAAGATGCGCGGTTGCCCGCCGATGAAGGCGAAATCCTCGGCCAGAGCGAGGCGTTGCACCAGTTGCTCAATGAGCTGGATGTACTGGCCGATTCCGACCTGCCGGTATTGCTGTTGGGCGAGACCGGTGTCGGCAAAGAGTTGTTCGCCCGGCGCTTGCATCGTTTGTCGGGGCGCAGCCACAAGCCGTTGATACAGGTCAATTGCGCCGCCTTGCCGGAATCCTTGGCAGAAAGCGAGTTGTTCGGGCACGTCAAGGGCGCCTTTTCCGGCGCCACCAGTGACCGCGCCGGACGTTTCGATGCCGCCAACGGCGGCACACTGTTTCTTGATGAAGTCGGTGAGTTGCCGCTAAGCGTGCAGGCCAAGCTGTTGCGCGCATTGCAAAACGGCGAGATCCAGCGGCTGGGGGCGGATAAACCGTTGCACGTGGATGTACGGATCATCGCCGCGACCAACCGGCACCTGCCCGACAGTATCCGCGATGGCCTGTTCAGGGCTGACCTGTATCACCGGCTCTCGGTGTACCCGGTGCCGATTCCGCCTCTGCGCGAGCGCGGTAACGATGTGCTGATGCTCGCCGGGCATTTCCTCGAGCTCAATCGGGCACGGCTCGGCTTGCGCGGTTTGCGCTTGTCGCCCGCGGCCGAGCGGGCCTTGCTGGCCTATACCTGGCCGGGCAATGTGCGCGAGCTGGAACATGTGATCAGTCGCGCTGCGTTGAAGCAACTCAGCCGCGGCACCAGTCGCGCGCTGATCATGACGCTGGAGGCGCAAATCCTCGATCTTGACAGTGCGATGGGGGCGTCGGGAATGCTCGTCGAGCGCTCGCTGGAGCTGATGCCTGATGCGCCGTTCCAGGCCTTGGGCGCTGCGGTGGATGACTGTCAGCGAGAAAAAATTCTTCACGCCCTGAGTCTTTCTGCCCACAACTGGGCGGGCGCCGCACGGCTGCTGGACGTCGACCCCAGCAACCTGCACAAATTGGCCCGGCGTCTTGGCTTGAAGTAAGCCGTGGCGGCGCCGCCTGTTGATGGCGATCAAGGTGAGGTCAGCCAGTGGCTTGCACACTGGGACAAACCCCCACGGAGATCACCGTTATGCCACTTTCCCTGGCTCAGATGCGCCGTAACTACACCCTCAACGGTCTGCTGGATGAGGCAGCGCCGGACGATCCACTGGCCATGTTCCGCCAATGGCTGCAGCAAGCGCGTGACACCGAATGCGCGCCTGTCGAGGCCAACAGCATGATGTTGGCAACGGTCGACGGTGACGGGCAACCGCACTGCCGGGTCCTGCTGCTCAAGGGCTTGAGCGACGATGGCTTCACGTTTTTCGGCAATTACCAGAGCGACAAAGGCCTGCAACTGGCCGCTAACCCGAATGCCGCCATGACGTTTTTCTGGCCAGGTCTGGAGCGTCAGGTGCGCATTGAAGGCCAGGTATCCAGGCTCGATCCGCAACTCTCGGATGCCTACTTCGACTCCCGCTCAGTAGCCAGCCGCCTGGGCGCCTGGGCTTCACCGCAAAGCCAGCCGCTGGCCAGCCGGGCAGCGCTGGATTCGCGTTTGGCCGAAACCATCAAGCGTTTCGTTGGTCAGGCCGTGCCGCGACCGCAGCACTGGGGTGGTTACTGCCTGCGCCCGGCACGCCTGGAGTTCTGGCAGGGGCGTGCCGATCGCCTGCATGATCGACTCGACTACCGTTTGCAGAACGGCGAATGGTGTCGCCGCCGCCTGGCGCCATGAGTCTGTATTCGCCCTGTGGAGGTACCTCGTTGGAGGAATAGGCCGGGCGGCGATTCCGGTTCAGGCTTGGCCAAACCCTCATCTACGGGAAGGCTTTTATATGGCCCATTTGGCGCAACGCACCTTTATTCCCCTGAACATCGCCGTGCTGACCATCAGCGATACACGCACCTTTGACACCGATACCTCGGGGCAGACCTTGGCTGGCTTGCTGCAGACCGCCGGCCATGTGCTGATCGACCGGGCGCTGGTCAAGGACGATATTTATCATATCCGCGCCATTGTTTCCCGATGGATCGCCGACCCCCAGGTTCAAGTGGTACTGATGACCGGCGGCACCGGTTTCACCGCGCGTGACAACACGCCGCAAGCGGTCCTGCCATTGCTCGACAAACAGGTTGAAGGCTTTGGCGAACTGTTCCGCCAGGTCTCCCTGGCGGAAATCGGCATGTCCAGCTTGCAATCGCGGGCCCTGGCTGGAATGAGCAATGGGGTTCTGGTGTGTTGCGTCCCGGGTTCGCCAGGTGCATGCCGGACAGCCTGGAACATGATCCTGCTGGGACAGCTGGACAGCCGCACCGGCCCCTGCAATTTCGCCCCGCATTTGAAACCGCAGCCGCAACGAGGCAATGATGCCTGCGAGACGCGCTCATGACCGGTCGAGTGTGCGACCTCGGTCATCTGATGCCGGTGGACGAGGCCATCCAGCGTTTGTTGGATCACGCCCCGACACCTCCGTTGGCGCAAATGATCGGCCTTGATCAAGCCTTGGGACGAGTGCTGGCAACCGACATTCATTCCCTGGTGAACCTGCCGGCCTGGGACAACAGCGCCATGGATGGCTATGCGCTCCGGGCAGCCGACCTGCCATCCCAGGGGGGTTACTTGCCCATTGGTGGGCGAATTGCTGCCGGGGATCAAGCCGGCTCGCCGTTGCTCGCCCAGCAGGTGGTGCAGATTTTCACCGGCGCACCATTGCCTGCGGGCGCCGATACAGTGGTGCCGCAAGAGCGCTGCCGGATCGACGACGAGCGCGTCTGGTTCCCGTCCGTCAGTGCGGGCGATCACGTGCGCAAGGAGGGTGAAGAGGTTCGCCGTGGGGACCTGTTGCTCAAGGCCGGCAAGCGCCTGCGTGCACAAGAATTGGGCTTGTTGGCTGGCGCAGGCGTGGCGCGGGTCGCGGTTCATCGACCGTTGCAAGTGTGCTTGCTCAGCAGCGGCAATGAGCTGCGCGAGCCGGGCGATACCTTGGCGCGGGGTCAGATTTACAACAGCAACCGCTATTGCCTGTCTGCGTTGCTGCGCGGCTGGGGCATGGAGGTGCACGACTATGGCGTCATGGCAGATGAGTTGGCGGCCAGCCGCGATGCCTTGAGCCTGGCGTCGTCGGAGTGCGATTTGCTGCTCAGTTCCGGTGGTGTGTCGGTCGGCGAGGAGGACCATCTCAAACGGGCGATTGAGGAGCTGGGTAGTCTGGATTTCTGGCGGCTGGCCATTCAGCCGGGTAAACCCCTGGCCTTTGGCGAAGTCGCCGGCAAACCCTGGATCGGCATGCCGGGCAATCCTTCGGCGGCACTGATTACCGCGTTGGTGGTCGTGCGGCCGTTTCTGCTCCGGGCGCAGGGCGTCACGGACGTGATGCCTGTGCCATTGGCCGTACCGGCCGGGTTCGACTGGTTGCAACGCAACAAACGCCGTCAGTACCTGCGGGCCAGGCTGACGCCCGGTGCCGACGGCCAATTGAGCTTGGCGCTGCACCCTCAGCAAAGCTCGGCGATGTTGACCGCTGCGTGCTGGGCCGACGGGTTGGCCGTGATCGAGTGCGAGCAGCAAGTGTTCAAGCACGACAGCGTGATGTTCCTGTCCTTCGCCGACCTGATGCATTGATCGCAATTGATTGTCGTCAAGGCCATGGCTGCTGGTCTGGCTAGACTGGCAGCGCCTTTCTGATCGCTGCACTACCGATCCCGGGCGAGGGGCAAGACGCGTTTTTCATGAGGATTACCCATGCAACTGGTTTGTCCGGCAGGGAATCTGCCTGCGCTTAAAGCGGCGGTGCGCGAAGGCGCGGATGCCGTCTATGTCGGTTTTCGCGATGACACCAACGCCCGGCATTTTGCCGGCCTGAATATGGATGACAAGCAGTTCGACGCTGCGGTCGCCCACATCCGCCAGCACCAACGCAAACTCTACGTCGCGGTGAATACCTACCCGCAACCCAAGGGCTGGGAACGCTGGCAGCGGGCAGTCGACCGGGCTGCCGATTTCGGCGTGGACGCGCTGATCGCCGCCGATCCCGGGGTGCTCAACTATGCCAGCCAGCGGCACCCGCAACTGGCGTTGCACCTGTCGGTCCAGGGCTCGGCCACCCACGCTGCGGCGCTGCAGTTTTACGCCCAGCGCTACGGTATCCGGCGTGCGGTGCTGCCACGGGTGCTGTCGTTGGCGCAGGTGCGTCAGGTCGCCGCCTCCAGCCCAGTGCCGATCGAAGTGTTTGGCTTTGGCAGCTTGTGCATCATGGCCGAAGGGCGTTGCCACCTGTCCTCCTACATCACCGGCGAGTCGCCGAACCTGTGCGGTGTCTGTTCGCCGGCCAAGGCTGTGCGCTGGAGCGAAGACGCCCAAGGCTTGAGTGCGCGGCTCAGTGAAGTACTGATTGATCGTTACACCCCAGACGAGCCGGCCGGTTACCCAACGTTGTGCAAGGGCCGCTTCCTGGTCGACGGCAAACGCTTTCATGCGCTGGAAGAGCCCACCAGCCTCGACACCCTCGACTTACTCCCTGAGCTGAGCGCCATTGGCGTCGAGGCGGTAAAAATCGAAGGTCGCCAACGCAGCCCGGCCTATGTCGAGCAAGTCACCCGTGTCTGGCGGGCCGCACTCGATGCCCATCGCGGCTCACCGGGCAGTTTTCAGGTCAAGGCGCAATGGCGCCAGGTGCTGGCTGGTTTGTCCGAAGGCAGCCAGACCACCCTGGGTGCTTATCATCGATCGTGGCAATGAGGGACGAAACATGCAGCTCAGCCTTGGACCGGTCCTGTTTTACTGGGACAAAGAGCAACTCAGCAACTTTTACGCCGAGATGTCGGCCTTGCCCCTGGATGTGATTTATCTAGGGGAAACCGTGTGCTCGAAACGCCGGGCTTTTTCACTGGATCAATGGCTGGGGTTGGGGCGTGAGTTGCAGGCCTGCAGCCAGGCGCAATTGGTGATCTCCAGCTTGACGCTGATCGAAGCCGCGTCCGAACTTTCCAGCCTGCGGCGGCTCTGCGACAACGGCCAGCTGCTGGTGGAAGCCAATGACATGGGCGCGGTGCAGTTTCTGGCTGAACGCAAGTTGCCGTTCGTGGGTGGCCCGGCGCTCAACCTGTACAACGGGCATGCGCTGGCGCAATTGCTCGACTGCGGCATGACCCGTTGGGTACCGCCGGTGGAGTGTTCAGCTGCGTTGATCAGCGATGTGATCGCGCAGGTCCGCGAGCTCGGCCGTGACGTGCCGGAAGTGGAAATCTTCGCCTACGGGCATTTGCCCTTGGCCTATTCCGCCCGCTGCTTTACCGCCCGCGCGGAAGATCGACCGAAGGACGACTGCCAGTTCTGTTGCATCAACTACCCCGATGGCCTGGCGCTGGCCAGCCAGGAAGGCCAGCCGTTGTTCACCCTTAACGGCATTCAAACGATGTCGGCGCAGGTGACCAATCTGCTGGCCGATTATTCCGGGTTGGTGGCCTGCGGGGCCGATCTGCTGCGCCTGAGTCCACGAGCCCAGGGCATGAGCGAGGTGATCGAGGCGTACCAACGGGTTCGCCTGGGCCAGACACCGCCGCTGTTCGTCGAGGGTTGCAATGGTTACTGGCATGGCCAGGCCGGCATGCTGCGCGTTGAGGAGGTCGGCCTGTGTTGAACCGCAAAGCGTGGCTATTGAAAGGCGCTGATCGCTTACTGCCGCTGGTACGCCGAGTGCCCTTTGCGGTGCAGCGCCTGGCGCTGCAGCAGGCGCTGAATCGCTGCCTCGCCGAGCCGTTGCGCGACGGTGAATTCGAAGTGCTGCGCGGGCGTTGGCTGTGCCTGCGAATTGCCGATCTGGGGTTGTCCTGGTACCTGACCCTGGGCCGCGAGGGCTTGCAAATTGCCCGTCAGGCCCAGGCTCATGTGACCATCAGCGGCAATTGGCGAGAGTTCCTGCTCCTGGCCAGTCGCCAGGAAGATCCGGACACGCTGTTTTTTCGACGGCGTCTGGTGATTCAGGGCGATACCGAGTTGGGGTTGGCGCTGAAAAACCTGATCGACAGCCTGGACCCTGACGTCTTGCCGGTCTGGTTGTGGCGCAATCTTGAGCGGGCGGGCAAGGGGCTGGCGGTGCAGTAGAGGCATAGGTATCTACACCACTTTGCCACGCCGCTGCTCCCTGACAATTTATCGCTGTCTACTGATGCACGCGGTCCAAATGTGGGAGGGGCGGTGCGACGATTCGACTTGCTCCCGATGGCGGCCTGACAGCCGACCAGGGTCTTGGATCAGACCGAGTACATATCCATTATTTAGGTAACGGCCACTATTGGTTCCGCTTTTACAGCGGGTCACTTTGAAAAGCGCAAAGTAACCAAACGCTCTTGCCCCACCACTCGGCACCTCGCTC
>NZ_JAUJXA010000032.1:0-12750 GCF_031931935.1 Pseudomonas sp. rhizo25 | reverse complement strand
GTCCGGTGGCAACCAGCAGAAGGCCATTCTGGGTCGCTGGCTGTCGATGCCGATGAAAGTGCTGCTGCTGGACGAACCCACCCGTGGCATCGATATCGGCGCCAAGTCGGAGATCTACCAGATCATCCATAACCTGGCGGCCAGCGGCATTGCGGTGATCGTGGTGTCCAGTGACCTGATGGAAGTGATGGGCATTGCCGACCGCATTCTGGTGCTGTGCGAAGGTGCCCTGCGTGGCGAACAACGGCGTGAACACGCCACCGAATCCAACCTGCTGCAACTGGCCTTGCCACGCGGCGCGGCGAACTGAGAGAAGACGATGACAACCCAACCCAACGCGTTGCCCTCGGCACGCAAACCCCTCGATATGCGCGCATTGCTCGACAACTGGGCGATGCTGTTGGCGGCAGTGGGCATCTTTGTGCTGTGCGCCTTGCTGATTGATAACTTCCTTTCGCCGCTGAACATGCGCGGCCTGGGCCTGGCGATTTCCACCGTCGGCATAGCCGCGTGCACCATGCTGTTCTGCCTGGCCTCGGGGCACTTCGACTTGTCGGTGGGCTCGGTGATTGCCTGCGCCGGGGTGGTGGCGGCGATTGTGATGCGCGATACCGACAGCGTGATGCTGGGCATTGGCGCGGCGTTGCTGATGGGCCTGATGGTGGGCCTGATCAATGGCATTGTCATCGCCAAGCTACGGGTCAACGCCTTGATCACCACCTTGGCGACCATGCAGATCGTGCGCGGCCTGGCGTACATTTTTGCCGACGGCAAGGCAGTAGGGGTGTCCGAGGAGCAGTTCTTCGTCTTCGGCAACGGCCAACTGTTCGGCGTGCCGGTGCCGATCCTGATCACCATTGTTTGCTTCCTGTTCTTCGGCTGGCTGCTCAACTACACCAGCTATGGGCGCAACACCATGGCCATCGGCGGCAACCCGGAAGCGGCGCTGTTGGCTGGGGTCAACGTGGACCGCACCAAGATCCTGATCTTCGCCGTCCATGGCCTGATCGGCGCACTGGCCGGGGTGATCCTGGCCTCGCGCATGACCTCCGGCCAACCGATGATCGGCCAGGGCTTCGAGCTGACGGTGATCTCTGCGTGCGTATTGGGCGGGGTATCGCTGAGCGGCGGCATCGGCATGATCCGCCACGTGATTGCGGGTGTGCTGATCCTGGCGATCATCGAGAACGCGATGAACCTGAAGAACATCGACACGTTTTACCAGTACGTGATTCGCGGCTCGATCCTGCTGCTGGCCGTGGTCATCGACCGCATGAAACAACGCTAACCCGAGCCATACGAAGATCCAATGTGGGAGGGGGCAAGCCCCCTCCCACAGTTTTAATCGGCGGAGAACTTGAAGAGGGTGTGTTGGGTATAGGTCTGCCCAGGGTTCAAGCGAGTTGAGGCAAAGCCTGGCTGGTTAGGCGCATCCGGGAAGTGCTGGGTTTCCAAGGTAAACCCGCTCCAGTGCTGATACGTCTTGCCCCCTTTGCCCTTCACCGAACCATCGAGGAAGTTGCTGGTATAGAACTGCACACCCGGTTCGCTGGTGTAGAGCTGCAAGCGCCGGCCGGACTCAGGGTCATGCACGTCCGCGGCGAGCTGCTTGATGTCACCCTTGGTATCCAGCGCCCAGTTGAAGTCGAACCCACCCTGTTTCGGTTCGGCGAACTTGAGCTGCGGATGGTCCGCCTTGATGTGCTGGCCGATAGGCGTGGGCTTGAGGAAGTCCATTGGCGTGTCCTTGACGGGCGCCAGTTCACCGGTGGGGATCAAGGTGGCATTCACGGGGGTGTAGTGGCTGGCATGCAGGGTGGCGACCTGCTTGAGAATGTCGCCGTTACCCGCGCCGGCGAGGTTGAAGTAGCTGTGGTTGGTCAGGTTGAGCACCGTCGGTTTGTCGGTGGTGGCCTTGTAGTCGATGTGCAGTTCGTTGTTGTCGTTCAGGCGGTAAGTGACTTCGGTCTTCAGGTTACCGGGGAAGCCCATTTCACCGTCCTTGGACAGGTAGGTGAGGGTGACGCCCACCGAGTCCTTGTCCTTGACCGGCTGGGCTTGCCATACCTGCTTGTCGAAGCCTTGGGCGCCGCCATGCAGGGAGTTGGGACCGTCGTTGAGCGGCACCTGGTAGCGTTTGCCGTCGAGTTCGAAGGCGCCGCCGGCCAGGCGATTGCCGAAACGGCCGATGGTCGCGCCAAAAAATGCCGTGCCGGCCTGATAGCCCTGCACGTCATCGAAACCCAGCACCACGTCGTCGACCTTGCCGTGTTTGTCCGGCACCTTCAACGACTGCAATACGCCGCCGTAGGTGATCACCGTGGCTTGCATGCCATGGCTGTTGCGCAATATGTACTGTTCGACGGCGGTGCCGTCATTGGTTTTGCCGAAGGGTTTGTGTTCGCTGGTCAGGCCGGCGGCCTGGGTGCCGCCGCTGGCGACCAGCATGGACAGCGCCAGACCGGACAGCAGGTAACGAGGGTGCTTCATGGTCGAACTTCCTTTTGTTGTTTTGGATGGAATAGTTCTACTAATTTGAGATATTTTGTCGTAATGACCCCGGATTTATAGCCTCTAACGGCGTATTTGCAAAATAAAATAAGACTAATTAAGCAGAGCGATCACTGATATGACTACCCAGCAAGCGATTTATCCCGACCTCAAGGACAAAACCGTGCTGATTTCCGGCGGTGCCTCGGGGATTGGCGAGTTCATGGTGCGCGCCTTCGCCGCGCAAGGCGCCAAGGTGGGTTTCGTGGACCGTGCGCAAAGCCAGGGCGAACGCTTGGCCGCGCTGTTGAATTCCCAAGGATTTACCGTGGAGTTCGAGTGCTGCGACATCACCGACGAAATTGGCTATCGCGCCGCCATCGGGCGCTTCGAGCAGTCGCTGGGGCCGATCACGGTGCTGGTAAATAATGCGGCCAATGACGTGCGCCACAGCCTGGAAGAAATCGACTCGCAAATGTTCGACCAGTTGATCGCAGTCAACCTCAAGCACGCTTTCTTTGCCGCCAAGGCGGTGGTGCCGATGATGAAAGAGGCCGGTGGCGGTTCGATCATCAACCTGGGCTCGGTCGGCTGGATGATGGCCTCGGCCGGTTACCCGGTGTACGCCGCCAGCAAGGCCGCGGCCCACGGCATGACCCGCGGCCTGGCGCGGGAACTGGGGCCCAGCCATATCCGCGTCAATACGCTGGTGCCGGGCTGGGTGATGACGGAAAAGCAACTGGCCATGTGGGTTGACGATGCGGCCAAGGAACTCATTGCCCGCAGCCAATGCCTGCCCGGCAGTGTGATGCCGGAACATATCGCCAATATGGCGTTGTTTTTGGCCTCGGATGCCTCGGCAATGTGCTCGGCGCAGAATTTCATCGTTGACGGCGGTTGGGTGTAGAAACGCGATTATCAAAACACCACTGTTCAAATGTGGGAGGGGCGGTGCGACGATTCGACTTGCTCCCGATGGCGGCGGGTCAGCTGATACATCTGTAGCTGATCCAGCGCCATCGGGAGCAAGCCCCCTCCCACATTTTTGAGATAGGGTGTTTATGCGATGGGGTAACGCTTGAACGCCGGGTGCTGTTCGAGGCGTTCAGCATGGCGCTTGAGGTTGGGGAACGCATCCGCCTTCACCACCGAGGCCACAGTGAACTGGCTGAACGACCAGGCGACCGCCGCCGTAATTGATGCCTGGGTCAGCGCTTCGCTATCGCCCAGTTGCTTGTCCAACAACGCATAAGCCGCCAGCAATTGCCCGCTGACGCGCTCAAGCCACGGCGCATGCAGCTTTTCGGCTGGGCGCAGGTTGTGTTCATAGACGATCTGCACACTTTTTTCGCAAGCCGCGAGGGCCAGCCCGAGCAAGTGCAGATCGTGGGCGCGTGCCGCCGGTTGTTGAGGCAGCAGCTTCTTGTCAGCCGGTGCGAGGGTTTCGAGATAATCGAGGATCAGGCTCGAATCCATCAGTACCGTCCCGTCTTCCAGCACCAGGGTGGGCGCCTTGACCACTGGATTGATCTGGGCGAACTCCGCGAAGGTGCTGAACACCGACAGCGGTTCATGCACAAACTCCACCCCATACAAGTCCAGGGAAATCGCCACGCGGCGTACGTAGGGCGAGTCCAGCATTCCGACCAGTTTCATGCAGCCTCCATTGCTTTCGCGGTGTGAGTGGCTTGCGAGATTAAGGCTTCATGATAGGGGGGCGCAATGCTTGAAGGGGCGGTCGCTACATTGAACTGCGGGCCGCCCCGGGCGGTTGCCCGGTGATACGCTTGAAGGCACGGCTGAACGCCGCCTGGGAGGTGTAGCCGAGGCGTTGCGCGACGGTTTCGATGGGCATGCGCTCCAGCGTCAGCCACTGGCTGGCCAGGCGCATGCGCAGCTCCGTGGCGTAGCGTAACGGCGGTATGCCGAGGATGGCCTGGAAGCGATCGGCAAATACCGAGCGCGAGGTATGGCACTGCGCTGCCAGTTCCGCCACGCTCCAGTCGCGGCCCGGCTGCTGGTGCAGGGCGAGGAGGGCGCGGGCCAGGCGTGGGTCGCGTAGCGCCGCCACCAGGCCCGAGGCGTTGCCACAGGCGCATTCGACCCAGCCGCGTACGATCATCGCCGCCACCACATCGGCCAGGCGCGCCAGGATGCCGGCAAAGCCGATGCGGGCCGTGGAGACTTCCCGTTCCATCACCGCCAGTATCGGCATCAGCCCGGGGTAACGCTGGCCCCCGGCATCGATCAGCATCAGCGCCGGCATCAGGTTGCCGAGCCCCTGGATGCTGCCGAGTTCGAACTCCATGCAGGCGCTGAACAGCAGAGTGCTGGGAACGGTTTCGGGTGACGCATCCACGGCGCAGACGGCGTCTCCCAGCGGTGCGCTGTCGAAATCGCCGATGTCTTGCACATCGATGCTCGCGTCGGATAACAGTGCATGCGCGCCGCCATGGGCGATGAACACCGCATTGCCCGCCGACAGTTCGAAAAGGTCGCCATCCTCGCCGCGCAAGGTCACGTGGCCGGCCGCGAGAAAGTGGAAATAGGCATGGCCGGGCTTGGCGCCAAAGCCCATGCCGAAGGTCGGCCCGGCCTGGATGCGCCGGTACTGCACACCGCGCAGGCGCATACCGCGCAACAGTTCATTGATCAGGTCGGAAGACAGGGTAAAAGCATCCGCAGCGGTCATGTTCGGGGTTTCGGTCATAAACTCAAGGGTTTGCATCATAGATCATCCTGCCAGGCAAACCTAGACTTGTCGCCTTGCTAATGATCTGAGGATGACCTGTGATGAGTGAATATGCAGCTCAAGCCCCTGCCGGGGTGGTGACGGAGCCGGCCTGGCTGGCGGTATTTTCTTTGGCAATGGGGGTTTTCGGTTTGCTGACGGCGGAATACCTGCCGGCCAGTTTGTTGACCCCCATGGCCTTGGACCTGGGTGTTTCGGAAGCGCTCGCCGGCCAGGCCGTGACGGTGACGGCGGTAGTGGCGTTGTTTGCCGGCTTGCTGGTGCCCTGCCTGACCCGAAGCATCGACCGGCGCGTGGTGCTGCTGGGGTTCTCCACGCTGATGATTGCCTCCAACCTGCTGGTGGCGCTGTCTTCCAGCCTGACCGTGCTGCTGTTGATGCGCATCCTGCTGGGCATCGCCCTGGGCGGTTTCTGGAGCATGGCGGCGGCGGTGGCCATGCGTCTGGTGCCGGCGGCTTCCCTGCCACGGGCGCTGTCGATCATCTTCAGCGGGATTGCGGCGGGCACCGTGGTCGCCGTGCCGCTGGGCAGCTATTTGGGTGGCCTGTACGGCTGGCGCAGTGCGTTTATCGCGGCGGCTGCCGTGGGTGCGGTGACCCTGGCGTTCCAGGCGTTCACCCTGCCGCGCCTGGTGCCCAATGGTACCGCGCGCCTGCGTACCGTGCTGGAAGTGCTGCTGCGCCCGGGTATCGCCATGGGCATGTTCGGTTGCGTGCTGGTACATACCGCGCATTTCGCATTGTTCACCTATATTCGCCCGTTCCTGGAAAGCACCACCGGCGTCGATACCCAAGGGCTGGCCCTGATGCTGCTGGGCTTCGGCGTGGCGAATTTCGTCGGCACCTTGCTCGCCGGTTGGCTGCTGGTGCGCCACCCGCGTGGGACGTTGGTGTTGATGCCGGTGCTGGTAGGCATTGCGGCGCTGGCCCTGGTCTGGCTGCCGGTGTCACTGCCGGGCCAGGCGTTGCTCCTGGCGCTGTGGGGCATGGCGTTCGGCGGCGTACCGGTGGCATGGTCCAATTGGGTCGCCCGTGCCGTGCCGGACCAGGCCGAAAGTGCTGGCGGCATGGTGGTCGCTTCGGTGCAGTCGGCGATTGCCGCAGGGGCTGCCGGTGGCGGGTTGATGTTCAGCGTCAGCGGCATTGGTGGGGTATTTGTGGGTGCGGGTGTATTGATGTTGCTCGCGGCCTTGCTTATCGCCCTGCGCGTACAGGTGCCTCGACAAGACCGGGATGCCGGTGTGACGCACCACCCGTCTTTGGTTTAGTCTGGAACGCTTCGTTGATCACAATCCCTGAGGAGCAGTGGCATGGCTGACTATCTACCCCCAAAGGTCTGGACCTGGGACACCGAGAGCGGCGGCACCTTCGCCAGTATCAACCGGCCCATCGCGGGTGCTACCCACGATAAAGAGCTGCCGATCGGCAAGCATCCGCTGCAGCTGTATTCCCTGGCCACGCCCAACGGGCAGAAGGTCACGATCCTGCTTGAAGAGTTACTGGCCCTCGGGCACACCGGCGCCGAATACGACGCCTGGCTGATCAAGATCGGCGACGGCGACCAGTTCGGCAGTGGCTTCGTGGCGGTGAACCCGAATTCGAAGATTCCGGCCCTGATGGACCGCAGTGGTGCCACGCCGATTCGGGTATTCGAGTCCGGCGCGATCCTGCAGTACCTGGCCGAGAAATTCGGCGCGTTCTTGCCCACCGAGCCTGCGGCCCGGGCTGAATGCCTGTCATGGTTGTTCTGGCAGATGGGCAGCGCGCCCTACCTGGGGGGTGGCTTCGGGCATTTCTATGCCTATGCGCCGAGCAAGATGGAGTACCCGATCAACCGTTTTGCCATGGAAGCCAAGCGCCAACTGGATGTGCTGGACAAGCGCCTGGCGGTGAGCGAGTACATCGCCGGCGATGAGTACACCATTGCCGATATCGCCATCTGGCCCTGGTACGGCGGGCTGGTCAAAGGCCGCTTGTACGGCGACTCGGCGGAGTTTCTCTCGGTGCATGAATACAAACATGTGCTGCGCTGGGCCGACGCAATTGACGCCCGGCCGGCGGTGCAGCGCGGCCGGCGGGTGAACAGGGTGTCGGGTGAGGAGCAGTTGCCCGAACGGCATGACGCGAGTGACCTGGACTGATTCAGATCCAGTGTGGGAGGGGGCTTGCCCTCCCACATTTGGATCTCCTTAGCTTCGGTTTACTTGTAGCGCTGTTCGAATACCGCCACCTGCTCAGGTTTGATCAGTTCAAACGGCACCCACACTTCGGCTTCAATCGGTTCGCCCTTGATCATTTTGATCGCCGCTTGCACCGCCTGGGTCGCCTGGGCCTTGGGGTCCTGGAACACTGAGGCAGCAAGCAGCCCACGCTTGATTGCCGCCAAACCATCGGGCAAACCGTCGATGCCGACGATCGCAATCTGGCCCTTGGCCTTGCCCGCTTGCTGCAATGCCATGGCCGCACCGATTGCCATTTCATCGTTGTTGGCCACGATCGCATCAAACTGCGTGCCTGCCAGCAGCCAGTTGCTGGTCAGGTCCATGCCTTTGTTGCGTTGCCACTCGGCGCTTTGCTGCTCGACGATCTTGATACCGGGAAAGTCCTTGAGCACCTGCCTGGCGCCCTCGGTGCGGTCGTGGGTGGCGTTCTGCGCAAGATCGCCCATGATGATCGCCACGTTGCCCTGGCCGCCGAGTTTTTCCGCGAGGTAGCGCATCTGCAATTGCCCAGCCTCGATGTCGTTGGACGCCACCGTAACCACGCCCTTTGGCAGCGTGCGTTCATCCGGGTGGCGGTTGACGTACACCAGTGGCGTCTTGGCCGCCACGGCGGCGCGGGTGATGTTGGCAGTGGCAGCCGTGTCGACCGGCAGCACGATCACCGCATCGACTTTCTGGTTGAGAAAACCTTCAACCTGGTTGAGCTGGCGCACGACATCGCCCTGGGCGTCTTCGAACTGGATCTGCACGTCCTGCTGTTTCGCCGCGGCCTCAAGGCCGCTACGTACATAGGTCATGAAGTTATCGTCGACCCGGGCAATGCTCACGCCAATGCGGTACGCGGCGAAAGTCCATTGGCTGAACAGCAACAGCAGCGCGGCCACTAGCAATGAATAACGATGCATAAGGGTGTTCCTTTTATTGTTATAGGGTGAATGCCTGGCGGAAGCGCTCCAGGGCCAATTCGCTGGTGCCGCTGGCCCAGCCCTCCAGGCCGACCACGCCGGTGTAGCCCATGGCGTGCAACGCGCGGGCAATCGTCGGGTAGTGGATTTCGCCAGTGCCGGGCTCCTTGCGCCCGGGCACGTCGGCCACCTGGATTTCACCAATGGCGCTGCCGGCGCGCTGGATCAGTTCGATCAGGTTTCCTTCGCCGATCTGCGCGTGGTAAAGGTCCAGGTTCATCTTCAGGTGCGGGCTGCCCACGGCTTCGATCAGCGCAAGGGTCTCGTCGGCGCGGGCGAACGGCGTGCCGGGGTGATCGACGGCGGTGTTGAGGTTTTCCAGCAGGAACACACGGCTGGCGTCTTCCCCCAGGCGCGCGATTTTTTCCAGGGTCTTGCAGGCACTCAGCCACATGCGGCCGGTGGCCTGGTTGACCGGCTGCACCGGCAGGCCGCCGGCGCCCAGGCCGGTGCCGTGCAGGTTGAGGCTGGGACAATTGAGGCGCTCGGCGATGCCCAGGGATTCACGGGCACTGTCGAGCAGTTGGCGACTGCCTTCGGGGTCGGTGAGGGTGCCGCTGATGTAGCCGGTCATCGAGGTGAAGTCCGCGCCGGTAGCGGCCAGGGCGTCGATGTCCTTGTCGGTCCAGCTCCAGATTTCGGCGCTGAACCCCAGGGCGTGGATACGTTTGACCCGTTCGATGAAGGGCAGGTCGAGGAACACCATCTCGGCGCTGACGGCTAATTTGAACGGCATCATGGCCGCGCCCCTTGCACGGCCACAGACTTGCCGGTTTCGTACGACTCGATGCAAGCGCGCGCAATCGCCAGGGCCGCGCGCGCATCCTCACCGCTGGCCAGGGGCTTGGCGCCGCTGCGCAGGCAGTCGACAAAGTGGTTGAGTTCGGCAATGTAGGCGTCGCGCAGCAGGTCAGTGTCCATTCGTTGGGTGTCGGCCTGGATGCCTTCGGCCAGGTAGCGCACCAGGTCGCAGTCATTGAGGCTGCCCATGCTCAGCATGCCTTGGCTGCCGAACACTTCACCGCGCACATCGTAGCCATACACCGCCTGGAAGTTGGCCTCGGCGGTGGCGATGGCGCCGTTGTCGAAGCGGATCGTGACCACGGCGGTATCGAGCAAGCCTTGGCTTTTGTACGCTGGGGCGATCAGCGCGTCGGCCATCACATATACCTGCACCGCTTCGGCGCCGGGGTTGAGGTAGCGCAGCGTGTCGAAGTCGTGGATCAGGGTCTCCAGGAAGATCACCCATTGTGGTGAAGCGGCTGGGTTGTTCAGCGCCGGGTCGCGGGTCAGCGAACGCAGCAATTGCGGCGTGCCGATGCGGCCGGCGGCGACATCGAGGTGGGCGGTACGGAAGCTCTTGGCGAAACGCCGATTGAAACCGACCTGCAACGGCACGCGGGCGTCGGCGGCAGCGGCGATGGCGCGATCGGCTTCATCCAGGGTGATCGCCATGGGTTTTTCGCAAAAGATACCTTTGCCGGCGCGGGCGGCGCTGATCACCAGTTCGGCGTGGCTGCGGGCGGGGGCGGCAATGAGTACGCCGTCGATCTCCGGGTCGTCCAACAGCTGTTGCGGGTCGGTGTAGACCCTGTCCACCCCCAGCTCTGCTGCCAGGCGTGCGGCCTGGCCTGGGGTAGGATCGGCGATGGCGGCGAGGCAGGCACCGGGGATGTGGCGCGCCGCCGTAAGGCCGTGGAAGCTGCCCATGCGACCGGCACCGATCAAGCCCAGGCGGATATTCTGTGTACTCATGAAGTGACCCCTTTTTATTGTTGGCCCGCAGGACAGTCCTGGCTGGCATAGAGGTAAGAGCAAGGGGTGTGCCAACTCATAACTAACTGATTTTTAATAGGTTATTGAAATCAGTAAACAAAATGTGTTCATTCAGATGACATGTCTATACTGACATGTCAAAAATATGAACATGGATGCCTTGATGAGCCTCACATTCAGCGTGCAAGACCTCGAATACCTCACGGCCCTTGGACCTGATGCGCTGAATGACGGACCCGTCGCTGCGTTGGAGCAGGGCTGGCGAGCGTGTCTGTCCGGCCAGGTCGAACGCCCGGCCGAGGTGCGCCAGGTCATCTGGGATTCGTGGCGGCGCAGTCTCGAGGCAAGGATCGATCCCGATCACAGCCACTACCGTTTCGTTGCCGCCCAAGCGCTGGCGGCAACCCTGGCCAATCACCGCGTACTGATCGCCGCCGCCGCGCAAGTCATGCACGGCTTGCTGGCCTATAACCCGCGCGGCCATATCAACCTTACCGATGCCGAGGGCACCACCCTTTATTTCTGCGGGCTGGACATCACCCCAGTGGGCAGTCGCCTGCTGGAATCGGTACAGGGCACCAACTGCACCGGGTTGGCCTTGGCCGAAGATCGCCTGATGTACGTGTTGGCCGAGGAGAACTTCGCCGGCGCCCTGCGCCAGCGTCGCATGCACTGCGCCGCTGCGCCGATCAAGGATGCCCAGGGCCTGACATTGGCCATGCTCACGCTGACCGCCGAGCCCGGCTGGTTTCATTTCCATACCCTGGGCACCGTCCAGGCGGCCGCCGAAGCGGTGTCGCGACAGATGGCGCTGCAGGTGTTGCTGGAAGAACAACAAGCGGTGCTCGAAGTGCTGAACGAAGGCTTGGTGGTACTGGATGAGCGCGGCTGCATCAAGGCGCTCAACCGTTATGCGCGGCAGTTGTTCGGGGTGGGACTGGAGCTGATCGGCAGTCCGTTCCAGCGCCTGGGGCGCAGTGAGTTGAGCGACGTGCTGGGTGAGCCGGTGCGCGACCTCGACTGCACCTTCGAGTTGCACGACCGCAGCCAACTCGCCTGCCTGGTCTCGGTATGCCCGCTGGAGCAGGGCGGGGTGATCGTGTCGGTGCGCGAAAACCGCCGCATCCGCGAAATCACCCGGCGCCTTATCGGTACTCAGGCGCGCTATACCTTCGACACCATCCAGGGCACCTCACGGGCGATCCAGGACGCGCTGCACCTGGGGCGCATTGCCAGTCGCGGCGACGCCACCACTTTGATCCTCGGCGAAAGCGGCACCGGCAAGGAGCTGTTTGCCCAGGCCATTCATAACGCCAGCGAGCGTTGCAACGGCCCGTTCGTGGCGGTCAACTGCGGCGCCATCCCCCGGGACCTGGTGCAGAGCGAACTGTTTGGGCATGTCGAAGGCGCGTTCACCGGCTCGGCGCGAGGTGGGTCGGCGGGCAAGTTTGAATTAGCCGATGGCGGCACCATCTTCCTGGATGAAATTGGCGACATGTCCTTCGATGCCCAGGTCAGCCTGTTGCGGGTGTTGCAGGAGGGGGAAGTGACCCGCGTGGGCGCGAAAAATTCGCGGCCAGTGGACGTGCGCATCATCGCCGCCACCCATCGCAACTTGAGCCAGGCAGTGGCCGAAGGTGCGTTTCGTGAGGATCTTTACTACCGCCTCAATGTGTTGAACCTCACCGTGCCGCCGTTGCGTATGCGCCGCGAGGATATCCCGCTGTTGGCACGGCATTTCCTGCAGCGCTGTGCGCGTTCGTTGCGTAAGCCAGTGCAGGGTTTCTCGCCGGAGGCGCTGGCGCTGCTGTCAGCCCATGGCTGGCCGGGCAATGTGCGTGAATTGGAAAACGCCATCGAGCGGGCTACCAACCTGGCGATGGCTGAGCTGATCCAGCCGGCTGATTTGCCGCTGGAAACCCAGCAACGGGCGACGCTGCGCCTTTACCAGCCCCAGCCCGCGCAGGATCTGAGCAGTCATGAACTGCACGCCATCGTCGCCGCGCTGAAAAACACGGGCGGCAATATCCGCCTGGCGGCCCGGCAACTCAACGTGTCGCGGGGTGGGCTGTACAACAAGATGGGTCGGTTTGGCTTGGATGCAGGGGATTTTCGCGGGCGGTGAATGATTGCCCGTGTGCAGATTAAAGGTGGGGGCTTCGATGGCGGCCTGACAGCCGACCGCTAACCAACGTATGCCCCGCGATCCAAATGTGGGAGGGGGCTTGCCCCCGATGGCGGCCTGACAGCCGACCGCTAACCAGCGGATGCCCCGCGATCCAAATGTGGGAGGGGGCTTGCTCCCGATGGCGGCCTGACAGCCGACCTGGATGTTGGATTGGGCCGAGTACATATCCGTTATTTGGGTAACGGCCACTATGGGTTCCGCTCTTACAGCGGGTCACTTTTGAAAAGCGCAAAAGTAACCAAAACGCTCCTGCCCCACCACTCGGCACCTCGCTTAGGCTCGGTGTGCCCGTAATCCGACATGCATTTGGGGGGCCGCCGCCACGCGCCATCCATGGCGCGGGGCGGCTAAACCGGC
>NZ_JAUJXA010000031.1:0-12753 GCF_031931935.1 Pseudomonas sp. rhizo25 | reverse complement strand
CGGCCAGTGGCTTGCAGTTGGTAGGTTATGTGGTGCCTCACGCCACCGCGTTGCCGGAAGCTGAGTTGCGCCAGTCGATCAAGGCGGCCTTGGCGGCGGTACTGCCGGACTACATGGTGCCGGGCTTGCTGATGTTCCTCGACGTGCTGCCCCTGAGCCCCAACGGCAAGCTGGACCGCAAGGCCCTGCCAAAACCGGATGCCAGCCAACAGCAAAACCACTACGTGGCGCCGCGAACGGCGCTGGAAATCCAGGTCGCGGGTGTCTGGAAAAACGTGCTGGAGCTGGAACAGGTCGGGCTTGACGATCACTTTTTCGAGTTGGGTGGGCATTCATTGCTGGCCACTCAAGTGGTTGCACGCTTGAAGGCGTTGCTGTCCTGCAGCCTGACCCTGCGCGATCTGTTCGGCGCGCCACGCCTGGCCGACTTCGTGGTCACAGTGGCTGCCCGGAGCGGGCGTGACGCATCGGCGGGGCACATCCCGTTGCTGGCTCAGGGTGATAAATCCAGTGTGATCCTGTCCCTGGCGCAACGCCGTCTATGGGTGGTCGAGCAGCTGTCGGATGCGAGTGGCGCCTATGGCATGCCGCTGGCCGTGCGCTTGCGCGGCGAACTGTCATTGCCGTTGCTGATTGACAGCCTGGCGCAAGTGGTTGCCCGTCACGAAACCCTGCGCACGGCCTACGTCAGCGACGAGGAGGGTGACCCGCTGGCAATCATCGCCGCGCACGCGGATGTCGACTTGCCGATGGTGGACCTGTCGTCCCTGGATCCGGCCGAACAAGAGCGCCGGATCGCGGTTGCCGTTGAAGCCAATACCCGCCAACCCATCAGCCTGTTGCAGGCGCCGTTGTTGCGCGGGCAAGTGCTCAAGCTGGGCCCCACTGAACACGTATTGCTGTATTCGATGCACCACATCATCTCCGATGGCTGGTCGATGGCCGTGCTGGTCAATGAACTGGTGGGCATTTATGCGCGCGCCAAGGCCGGTGTGCTTGAGCCGCTGTCACCCTTGCCGATCCAGTATTCCGATTACGCCCTGTGGCAACAGCAACTGCAAGAAACCGGCGTACTGGCTGCCCAGGCGCGCTACTGGGAGCAGGCGCTGGCCGGTCACAGCGGTGTGTTGCAACTGCCCACCGATAAAGTTCGACCTCAGGCACCCACCTACGAAGGCCGGGACCTAGCCTTTACGCTGCCCACCGCCCTGCATGACGGCTTGAAGGCACTCTCGGCCAAAGCCGGCGTCACCCTCTACAGCACCATGCTGGCAGCGTTCCAAGTCATGTTGCACCGGCTCAGCGGTTGCGACGACGTGCTGGTCGGTGCCGACGTTGCCGGGCGCCAGCAGCCCGAGCTGGAAGGCCTGATTGGTTTCTTCGTGAACATTCTGCCGTTGCGTTCCAGCTTTGCGGCGCAACAACCGTTCAGCACCTTCCTGGCCAGCACCCAGGGCACTGCGCTGGACGCCTTCGAACATCAGGACCTGCCGTTCGACATGATCGTTGAAGCCTCGTCGCGTCCGCGCCAACGGGGTTTCAATCCACTGGTCCAGGTGCTGTTCGTCATGAACAACCTGCCCGTGCAGGGCGGCCAGATCGACGGCATAGACGTGCAGGTGCTGCCGACCCGTGGCGGTTATTCCAAGTTCGATATGGCCCTGTTCATCGATGAAGATGCCGGCCACCTGCACGGGACCTGGCAGTACGCCAGTGACCTGTTTGAACAACAACGCATTGAGTCATTCGTCAACGCCTGGACGGGAATTCTTGAGCAGATTGTGTGTGATCCGAACATTCAATTAGGGGACATCACCATGCCTACCAATACCCTGGAGCAACCCACCACGCCCGTACCGCCAGCCATCAAGGCCGACAAGTTGGGCAAGTTCCTGAAAAAATCGCAAAGCCGCACCGACAAGCCTGCCGGCGCACTGGTGCGTGAAACGCTGCTGGTCCCGGAGCAGGACTTCCCCTTGCTGATGGAACCTACCGATCCGGGCCTGGACCTGGTGGCCTGGATCAAGGAAAACCGCACGTTGGTGGAAGCCAAACTGGCTCGTCATGCGGGGATTCTGTTTCGCGGCTTTGCCCTGCGCGACATTCATGACTTCGAAGCGTTTGCCGAAGCCGTACAACCGGGGTTGTACGGCCAATACGGCGACTTGCCGAAAAAAGAGGGCGGCAAGAACACCTACCGTTCAACGCCGTACCCTGAAAAGAAAATGATCCTGTTCCATAACGAAAGCTCCCATCAGGACCGCTGGCCGCGCAAGCAGCTGTTCTTCTGCGAGCAACCCTCGCCTGTGGGCGGCGCAACCCCGGTGGTGGATTGCCGGCAGATGTACCTCAAGCTGCCGGTGGCGATTCGCGAGCGCTTCGAAGACAAGGGCTTGCTGTACGTACGCACCTTTGCCGACAAGCTGGACGTTTCCTGGCAGCACTTCTTCAAGACCGATGTACGTGCCGATGTCGAGGCGCGTTGCCGGGCTGCGGGCATTGAATGGACCTGGCTGGACAACGATGAACTGCAAATCCGCACACCGTGCCCGGCGATCATCCGGCACCCGGTGACGGGGGAAAAAACCTTCTTCAACCAGGTTCAACTGCATCACATCTTCTGCCTGGACCCGGATGTCCGCGAGGACTTGCTCGCATTGTTCGGTGAGCAGCGCATGCCTCGTCACGTGTACTACGGCGATGGTTCGCCGATTGAAGACGAAGTCATGGCGCTGGTGGGCGAGTTGTACGAGGCCTGCGCGGTGCGGTTCGACTGGCAAAAGGGCGACGTGATCCTGCTGGATAACATGTTGGCTGCCCACGCTCGCGACCCCTTCGAAGGGCCGCGCAAGATTGTCGTGGCGATGGGCGAAATGATTGAACGAAGCGCGCTGCAAGCCGCGCACAGCGAGACCGCAAAGGAAGAGGCCGGAGCATGAGTACTGCACAACAGGGAATGATGGACCCAGGATTGGCGTTGCTGGCCGAGCAGCAACAGTACCTGGACGCCCGGGAGCAAGGGGCGAGCTGGGGCGACCTGGCTCACTGCCTGAAACTGGACATTCGTGGCGAACTGGACCCGCTGCGCCTGCAGCACGCCCTGGACAGCCTGGTGTCGCGCCATGAGGCCTTGGCGGCGCAATTCACACCGGTCAGCGGCTACCACGGGCTGCGTCAGCGAGTCGCGGCGGCTGAGGCGGTGAGCTTTACCCAGTGGCCTGAAGTGGCGTCGCCCCAACAGGTGAGTGAGCGTCGGCAACAATGGTTGCAGCAACCGCTGCCGGTGATCGGCGCGCTGTTGCAGCGTCTGGAAGCGGACCACTGGCAACTACTGGTGGGCGTCGCACGTTACGCGACCGATGCTGCGACCTTGGCGCTGATCCAGCAGGAACTGCTGACGGCCTATGGGCAGCAAGAATTTGAAGAGGAGGAGCCGGGGCAGTTTTCGCAGTACCTGGAATGGCGCAGCGAGGTGATCTTCGACGAAGACGCCGACGCGGCCAAAGCCTACTGGCAGCAGCATGTGCAATTCACCGAGCCGGTGCTCGGCGGCCCGGACTTGCCTTATCGGCTGACCGGCGGCGGCACCGCACCTGCGGAGCGTTTAAGCGTGCCACTGGACCAAGCCCTGTTGACTCGCCTGCAAGCGTTGGGACTGGCGCTGGACGTGGTGATGCAAACGGCCTGGTGGGTGCTGTTGGCCCGCATCAGCGGTCGCGAAACATTCCTGGCGGGCTGGCGGCATGACGCACGCCAGGACTATGAATTCTTTGAGCATAGCCTGGGCCTGTTCGAGAAAACCTTGCCCCTGGCGATTCGTATCGACCCGGCCAGCACCTTCGGCGACCTGGCTGCGAGCTTGGCGACACAGTTGGACCAGCACCGAACATGGCAGGAATACTGGGCGCCCGTGGCGTTCCCGCAGCAGGCCAGGCCAGCCATCGGTTTTGGCTGCCGACGGGTGTCGGCGCCGCGTGAAGTGGCCGGGCTGATTTGGGCCGGCAGCGACCTGCCAGCCGGCCTGCCGTCATTTGAATTGGCAATGCAGCTGGATATCGGCGCAGCCGGCGAGCCACAAGGTGTGTCGCTGGACTTCAATCCCGCGTGCTACTGCGCCCAAGCAGTCGAGAGCCTGTTGGCCCAGTACCGTCAGTTGCTCCATGGCATTGCCGACAATCCACAGGCAGTCATCGGGCGCTTGAACCTGTTGGATGCTGCCGAAAAAAACCGGCTGCTGGCACTCAATCCGCCAGTGCAGGCGCTGGAGGCGCCTTTGTTGCCCCGGCGCATTGCCGCCTGGGCACAGCAGACGCCGCAGGCCATCGCCCTGGCGCATGCGGGCCAGACCCTCAGCTATGCCGAACTGGACGCCCGCGCCGCGCAGTTGAGTGGCGAGTTGCTACGCCAGGGCGTGGGGCCTGGCTCGATCGTCGGCCTGGCGTTGCCGCGTTCTGTCGAGCTGGTCGTTGCGATCCTTGCCACCTGGCGTGCCGGCGCAGCCTACCTGCCCCTGGACCCGCAATGGCCAGCGGCGCGCCAGGCGGAAATCGCCCGGCATGCCGCCGCGAGCCTGGTGCTGATGGCGCAAGCGCCGAGCCAGGGCGACCCGATGGCTTCGTTCAAGGTCCTGAACCCTGGCGCGTCGACTGCTGACACTCCATTGGCACCGGAAGTATCCGTGCAAGCCTGGGACGCCGCCTATGTGCTGTTTACCTCCGGCTCCACCGGGCAGCCCAAAGGCGTGGTGGTCGAGCATGGCGCGTTACTCAACTACACCGCAGGCAGCAGCCAGCAGTTGGGCCTGTCTGCCTGCCGTCACTTTGCGTTCAGCTCGACGGTCGCGGCGGACCTGGGCAATACCGCCTTGTTCGGTGCGTTGTACAACGGTGCGACCCTGCATATCGCTGACGATGCCATCCTGCAAGACCCGCAAGGCTTTGCCGAGTTTTTGCGAGACCAGCGCATCGACTGCCTGAAAATCGTGCCTTCGCACCTGGCCGCCTTGCTGGAAGCCGAAAACCCCGTATTACCCGCGACCCTGGTGCTGGGCGGTGAAGCCATAGGTGCCAGCCTGATCCATCGGATTCAGCAATTGCGCCCCGATTGCCGCCTGTTCAACCATTACGGTCCCACCGAAGCGACGGTGGGGGTGATGGTGCATCCGCTGCTGCCTGGTGACGACCTGACCCAGGGCGTCCCGCTGACACAGGTGCTGCCGGGCAACCAGGTGTTTGTGCTTGGCGCTGACGCGCAATTGCTGGCGCCGGGCGAACTCGGCGAGTTGTATATCGGTGGCCACCAGTTGTGCCGGGGCTACTTGAATGCCGAGGCTGACGCCGACGCGTTTATCCGTAGCCCGCTGGTGGCAGGCGAGCGTCTCTACCGCAGCGGCGACCTGGCCCGTTATCGGGTAGATGGCGGCGTGCAGCTGTATGGCCGGCGGGATCAGCAGGTCAAGGTGCGGGGTTTTCGCATTGAACTGGCGGAGATAGAGGCGCAACTGCTGCGCTTGCCCCAGGTCAGTGAGGCCGTGGTGGTTGTGGTCCAAGACGAGCCGCAGGCGTTTGTGGTGCTGCGTGTGGCGGCGGATGAGGCGGTATTGACCCAGCTCAAAAACCAGCTCGCTGAACGCCTGCCGGCGGCCATGGTGCCGCGCCAGATACTGAGCCTGGAGCGCATGCCGCGCCTGCCCAACGGCAAGGTTGACCGCAAGGCATTGCAGCACACCCAGCCAGTGGTGTCCCAGCATGTCTACGTGGCACCACGTGACGCCCTTGAGCAACTGCTGTCCACGCGCATGGCCCAGTTGGTCGGACTGGAGCGGTTGAGCATCGACCAGGACTTTTTCAGCGCAGGCGGGCATTCCTTGCTGGTGATCAAGCTGGTCGCGGGTATTCGCAAGCTGCTGCAATGCGAGATTCACCCCGGTGTGGTGTTTGATCACCCCAGCGTGGCGGAACTGGCGCGGGCATTGCGCGAGCGTGAAAGTGTCGCGGGGCAACTGGAGAAGATCGCCCAGGCACGTTTGCGCCTGGATGCAATGAGCCCTGAAGAGAAGGCGGCGCTGATGGAAAAGGCCCGCCAGACGCAGCAGGGATAGTGGCAGTGTCCGGGGCTGGCAATCAGCCCCGGTTCTAATCCTGTGACGCTCAGGCGCTACTCAGCGCTGTTCCTCCAACCAGATCAACACCTCTGCATAAATACCGGCAACGGCGCTGGTGATTCCGTTCATGCGCAGGAAGTCATGGGTCAGCCCAGACTGCACCTGCAGGGTGACGGCAGTGCCGCTCGCTTCCAGCAACTGGGCATAGGCCTGGCCTTCGTCATACAGCGGGTCGTACTGGGCCAGGCTGATATAGGCCGGGGCCAGCGCGGTCAGCCCTCCGGCCAGCAGCGGCGAGACCCTCCAGTCGAGGCGCTGTTGGGCGTGCGGGCAATAGTGCTGGTAGAACCATTCCAGCGTTGCGGTTTCCAGCAGGTAATCCTCGGCATATTGTCGGTGGGAATTGCGTTGCCGCGAGGTGTCGGTGACCGGGTAAAACAGCAATTGGGCCCAGGGTTTGAACGCCAATTGTTGCGGCGTCTTCACTGCGGTGATCGCCAAGACCGTCGCCAGCGTCGCCCCGACACTGTCCCCCGCGACGGTTATCCGGCGGCTGTCCAGTTGCAGGTTGCCGGCCTGTTCGGCCAGCCAGTTGGCGGCGTCAAGGGTGTCATTGACGGCGGTGGGGAAGCCCGCTTCTGGCGCCAGGCGGTAGGCGGGTGCGAACACCGCGTATTGGCCACTGGCTGCAAGCCTGCGGCAGATGGAATCGTGGGAGTCCAGGCTGCCCACCACGTAACCGCCACCGTGGATATACACAATCGCGGGCAGTTGCGCCGTGCCCGGTGCGCGGTAGAGGCGGGCGGGCAATACATGGCCATCGCGTGCGGTGACCGTCAGCTCAGTGACCGCCACCGAACCCGGTGGGCTGGGATCGAGAATGGCGGAGGTCTGTTCGAACTCCCGCCGAGCCTGTTCAACACTGAGTGTGTGCATGGGTTGGCTTTTGCCGGTCAGGCGACCCATTTGTGCCAGTTCCAGAAAGCCTTCGAGGTCAGGGTCCAGGGGCATTGCATCTTCCTTGCGAAATGGAGTGAAGCGCCGCCCCTGACCAGCAGGGGCGGCAACGGTTTCAGCTGGCTACGGGTTGCAGCGCCAGGTGCTGCAACAGCCCGTGAAGCAGGGCCGGGTGATTGAGTATGTCGTAGTGACCGGCCTGGATCTGCTCGCTGCTGCGGGCGCAGGGCAGGTTCGAGGCGGGCTGGCCGGGCGTCGCACTGGCCCACCAGCAATCGGCCTGGGTCCGGGTGGGCGGCAGACCTTGCAGGCGCTGGGACAATGCCTTGAGTTTCATCGCCACCTGGAAGGTGTGGGCCAGTTCCTCGGCACTGATTGCGGCGTACACCGATTGCGCGGCGGCGCCCGCCTGGACCTGCGCGATCAGTTGCTCAAGGACCGCGCTGTCGGTGGTCGCCCTGACCTCAAAGGTCGGCAGGCTTTGCGCCGGCAGACCGAACAGCACCGCCAGGAAACCGCGCAAGTCTTCGCTCCAATCGTCGCTGACGACGTCTTCGCCCGTGGGAATGAAGCTGTCGACCAGGCCCAGGAACGCCACCCGTTGACCCTGGCTTTCCAGCTCCTGGGCCACCAGCACCGCCAGCGTGCCACCCAGCGACCAGCCCATCAGGTGATACGGGCCACTGGCTTGTTGCTGGCGGATGTATTGGCTGTAATCGATAGCCATGGATTCAAGGGATTCATCCTCCCACTGGCGGTCCAGCAACATCCGGCATTGCAGGCCATAGACGCTGCGCTGCCCATCCAGGCGGCGGGCCAGGGGCTCGTAGTCGAACACTGTGCCAAAACCGGCATGCAGGCAGAACAGCGGCGGGTTCTGGGGCGTTTCACTGTTGAGCAACAGCAGCGGGTTCAGGCTCGCGTCATCCTCGGCAAAGCCGGACAGCTCGGCGATGGTGGGCTTGCCGATCATGTCGCGCAGCTTCAATTCGATGCCGATATCCGGCTGGCTGCGCACCTTCGACAGGACCTTGAGAATGCGCAGCGAGTCGCCGCCCAATTCGAAGAAGTTGTCGGTGACGCCTACACTCTCCAGTTCCAGCACGTCCTGCCAGATCGCCGCCAGTTGTGCTTCCAACTGATTGCGTGGCGCTACGAAGGCACGGCCCTTGAAGTCCGGGTCGGGCAGGGCCTGGCGGTCCAGTTTGCCGTTGGGGTTGAGCGGGAAGGCCGAGAGCACGAGGATTTGTGCCGGCACCATGTAGTCAGGCAGTTCGCCCTGCAAGACTGTACGCAGGCGTTCGCCCAGGCTGGTCGAGGTGTCGGCCACCACGTAGCCTATCAGTTGCTTGCCGCCGCCGGTGTCGCGGGCGATGACCACGGCGTCCTGCACTTCGGGGCACTCGCGTAAGCGTGATTCGATTTCTCCCAGCTCGATCCGGAAACCGCGGATTTTCACCTGGTTGTCCAGACGGCCGAGGTAGTCGATCACGCCGTCGGGGCGTTGGCGCACCAGGTCGCCGGTGCGATACAGGCGGGTGCCGTCGGCCGCGAACGGGTCGACCACAAAACGCTCGGCGCTCAGGCCGGGGCGCCGATGGTAGCCACGGGCAACGCCTTCGCCGCCAATATACAACTCGCCCGCCACGCCGTCGGGCACCGGGTTGAGGTGTTCATCGAGCACATACAGGGTACGTTCACCGATGCGTGTGCCGATCGGTGCGTACACCGCCGCGCAAGTTTGATCGGCACTCACTTTCCACAGCAGCGGGGTGACCACGGTTTCGGTAGGCCCGTATCCGTTGGTCAGGAACTGCGGCTTGAGCACGCGCTTGACCAGCTCGAAGTTGGCCTCGGCCACCGCATCGCCACCAAAGCAGTAGATGCGCACGGGCGGCGGCGCGCCGTTCTGGCTGTCGCCATACTCGGCCAACTGCTGCAGATACGCCGGCGGGAAGCAGGCAATGCTGATGTGGTGGGCGTGCAGCGCCTGCCAGGTTTCTTCCGGGGTCCACAGTTGATTGCCACGTACCACCAGGCACCCGCCGCTTTGTAGGGTAGACAACCAGCGCTCCTGGGCGCCGTCGAAAGCGAACGACATGAACAGCAACTCACGGGTGCTGGCGTCCATCTCGTAACGCTCGGCAATCGCCTGGCAGTGCATGCGGATCTGCCCATGCGCCACGGCCACGCCCTTGGGCTTGCCGGTGGAGCCCGAGGTGTAGATCAGGTAGGCCAGGTTGTCGTCATGTGCCGTGTGTATCGGGCAAGTCGCCGGCCAGTCCGCCAGTGGCAGGCGATCAAGTTCGATCAGGTTGGCACCACCGAGGTCATCGAAACGCGAGCGCAGCGCGTGCTGGCTAAGCAGCACCCGCATGCCCGAGTCTTCGACGATCCACTGCACGCGGTCTTGCGGGTAGTCGATGTCCAGCGGCACGTAGGCGGCGCCGGTTTTCATGACGCCATAGAAGGCGACGATGACATCCACCGAACGTTCGAGCGCGACGCCGACAAACATTTCCGCACCGATACCCTGGGCGATAAGGTAATGCGCCAGGCGGTTGGCGCGGGCATCCAGCTCGCCATAGCTCAATTCGATTCCGTCGCAGACCACCGCCACCGCGTCGGGACGCTCCTGCGCGTGCTGGCCGATTACCTGGGCCAGGTGGGCGCGCGGCGCCGTGCGGGGGCTCAGCAGGTTACGTTGGCGCAACAAGTGCTGCTCGGTGTCGGCCAGCATCGTGAGGCTGCCGAGGTTGGCCTGGCTGTTGTTCAGCAGCTCCAGTAGCAGGGTTTCAAAGCTGCGGCGGATTTGCGCGGTGGCGGCCTCGGTAAAGCGGTTGCGCAGGTACAGGAACTCGATCTTCAGGGTGTCGCCAAGGTTGATTGCCAGGTCCATGGCAAAGTTGGTGACATCGCGGCTGTTGACTTCGCCAAAGCTCAGGCGCTCCTGGCCGGCTTGCTGCAGGCGCTCGTCCACCGGGTAGTTTTCAAACACTAGGATGCTGTCGAACAGCGGCTGGCCACCCTGGCCCGACCAACGCTGGATGTCCGCCAGGGACGCATGCTCGTGGTCGCGCACCTCCAGGTTGTAGGCTTGCAAGGCTTGCATCCATTGGGCGACGGGCATGTGCGGCTGCGGCGTCTGGATGATGGGCAGGGTGTTGATAAACAACCCGAGCATGTCTTCCGAGCCCGGCAGGCTGGCCGGGCGTCCGGCGACGGTGGCGCCGAAGCACACGGTGTCCTGGCCCGTGTAGCGCTGCAACAGCAGCAGCCAGGTGGCCTGGATAAGCGTGTTGGGGGTGACGCGCAGGCGCTGGGCCTGTTCACGCAGTCGAGCGGTTTGCACGGCATCCCAATCCAGATACAGCGCCGCGTGGCCGTCCAGCTCGGCGCTCGGTTTGGGTGAAACGCTGTTGGCCAGCGACGAGGTGCCACTCAAGTCCTGCAGCCTGGTTTTCCAGAATTGTTCCAGCACGGTCTGGGACTGCGCTTGCAGCCAGCGGATGTAGTCGCGGTAATGCCCGCGCTTGGCCGGTGCGGCCTGGCCGTTGTAGATCGCGAAGACTTCACCGAGTAAACGCGAGTTGGACCAGCCGTCCATGAGGATGTGGTGGCTGGTCCAGATCAGGTAGTGGGTCTGCGGATCGAGCTGTACCAGGGTCAGGCGCGTCAGGGGTGCACGCAGGAGTTCGAAGCCTCGAGCGCAATCCTGGCTGGCGAGGGCTTGCAGGTCTTGCGCGCTGACCTCGCGCTGCTGCCAGTCGAGAACTTCCACGGGCATGCTCGCAGCGCGATATACCACTTGCAGCGGCTCGGCCAGTTGGTTATCGGCCCAGAACCCGGTACGCAGGATTTCATGGCGCTCGATCACGGCGTTCCAGGCCGCAGTGAATCGCGCGACGTCCAGGCCGCTGACCGAGACGGCCATTTGGTTCACATACAGTGCACTTTCCGGGGCTTCCAGGGTGTGAAACAGCATGCCCTGTTGCATCGCCGACAAGGGGTAGAGGTCTTCCACCTGGGGCAATGGCACCGGCAGCCGGTCCAGTTGCGCCTGGCTGATGCGCGCCAGCGGGAAGTCGGAGGGGGTCACACCCAGGTTCGCGCTGTCGCAGCAATGCTCGATCAGGGCCAGCAGCTCCTGCTTGAGGTCATCGGCCAGTTGGGCAATGGTGGCTTCGTCGAACATCTCGCGGCTGAACTGCCAGCCCAGGGTCAGCTCCTCGCCGTACACCTGGCCATTGAGGCTCAGCCAGTTGCCCAGCGGTGCCCCCAGCGCGTGCTCGCGGCCACTGCCCTCGGCAGCGGGCACCAGCCACGAGCCCTGTGCTGCATCGAAGCTGCCGTCGAACTGGCCAAGGTAGTTAAACGTGATGCGTGGTGCCGGCAAGGCAGCAAGGCTCGCCTGTGCCTGCGGCGTGCCCAGGTAGCGCAGGGCGCCATAGCCCAGGCCTTTGTCGGGGATCGCGCGCAACTGTTCCTTGATCTGTTTGATCGAATCGCCAAGACCCGCCGCCGGTGACAGCTTGACCGGGAACAGGCTGGTGAACCAACCCACCGTACGGGTCAGGTCGATGTCATCGAACAGGTCTTCGCGACCATGGCCTTCCAGCTCGATCAGGCAATGCCCGGTGCCGGTCCAGCGGCTGATGACGCGCGCCAGGGCGGTCAGCAGCAAATCGTTGATCTGCGTGCGGTAAGCCTTGGGCGCCTGCTGCAGCAGTTGGCGTGTCTGCCCTGCGTCGAGGTGGGTGTACAGCGTGTGGCTATGGCGATTGTCCAGGCTGGCGTTCGGACGCTCGCACGGCAGGTCGACCACAGCGTCGCGCAGTTGCGCCTGCCAGTAGCTGAGCTCGTCCCGATCGCGGTCGGCACGTTGTTGCAGGCGCTCGGCCCAGGCCTTGACCGAGCTGGTGCGGGCCGGCAGTTGCAGCGGTTGTCCGTTGCTCAGCTGTTGATAGGCGTTTTGCAGGTCTTCAAAGAGGATCCGCCAGGACACGCCATCCACTGCCAGGTGATGGATCACCAACAACAAGCGTTGCGTGCCATCGGCCAGGTGTATCAACAGAGCGCGGATCAGCGGGCCGTGTTGCAGGTCGAGGCTGCCCTGGACCTGATCGCACAGTTGCGGCAGTCGCTCGACGGTGGTGTCCACCTGTTGCAGCTGCCAGTCGCCCATTGGCCGGTAATGCGCGCTCCAGTTGCCGGACTGCTGTTGAAAACTCAAGCGCAGGGCATCGTGCTGCTCGATTACGGCGCACAACGCCCGTTGCAGCGCCTCGGCCACTAGCGGTTGCGCGGGTTTGAGCAGCACCGACTGGTTCCAGTGATGACGCTCAGGGATCGTTGTTGCAAAAAACAGCTGATGAATCGGCAACAGCGGCAGGGTGCCGGTGGCGGGGCCCTGGTCGATCACTTGGGCCGTCGCACCGCTACGGGCGACGCTGGCCAGGCCCTGCACGGTCTGGTGTTGGAACAGCTCCTTGGGGGTAAAGGCGATGCCTTGCTGACGAGCGCGGCTGACCACCTGGATGGAGATGATCGAGTCACCGCCCAGCTCGAAGAAGTTGTCGTTCAGGCCGACGCGTTCCAGTTTGAGCACGTCTTGCCAGATGGCCGCGATCTGCTGTTCCAGCGGGCTTTGCGGCGCCACGTAAGCTTTTTGCAACAGGCTCGCATCGGGTTTG
>NZ_JAUJXA010000030.1:0-17333 GCF_031931935.1 Pseudomonas sp. rhizo25 | reverse complement strand
TGTGACCGTCCCGGCGCCTACCGATGACGTGTTCATCGATAAGAGCACCCAGACCGTTCAGATCACTGAGACTACTGGCGGCAACTTCGAGAAGTTGGAAGTTGCAGGCAACGGCGCGACCACCACCATCAACGACACCATCGATAAGGTCGATGTGGTTCTGACCGCCACCACCACCGTCGGCGAAGGCGGCAATATCGTCTACACCGCCAGCCTTGTGGATAAAAACGGCGCGCCGGTGATCAACATCACCAACCCGCTCACCGTCACCCTGGATAACGGCAAGACCATCACTATCGGCGTGAACCAGTCCAGCGGCACAATCACCACCGTCGCGCCAAACGATGTCTACAAGGGCGACCAGACCGTCACCACCGCAATCAAAAGCGTGACCGGCAGCGAACATTTCGAAAATCTGGTGCCAGGCACGACTGCGGTGACCACCACCGTTACCGATACCCCGGGCTCCACCGATCTGACCACCGTCACCTTGACCGCCCCGACGGCCGTCAACGAAGGTGGCCAGATCACTTACACCGCGACCTTGAGCAACAAGGCCGGCAGCGACATGGTGGTTCAGCTCGATAACGGTTCCAGCATCACCATCAAGCAGGGCGCGACCGTCGGCACCGTGACCGTCCCAGCACCTACCGATGATGTGTTCATCGACAAGAGCACCCAGACCGTCAAGATCACCGGCACTACCGGCGGTAATTTCGAGGGTGTAAGCATCACCCCGGGCGGCGCGACCACCACGATCAACGACACCATCGATGACGTGACCGTTGTACTCAAGGCCACTGGCTCGGTCAGCGAGGGCGGGCAGATCGTCTATACCGCGTCCCTGGTCGATAAGAACGGCGCGGCAGTCAACAACGTTGGCTCCGACCTGGTGGTAAGGCTGGATAACGGCTCGACCATCACCATCGGCAATGGCAAGTCCACCAGCTTCACTACCACTACCGCACCTAACGATGCGTATGTCGGCGCCAATGACGTCACCACCAAAATCACCGGCGTAGTCAGCGGTGGCGACAAGTACGAACACTTGATCCTCGATGGCAGCACCGTGGTCACCAAGGTGACGGATGTGGTCAACAACACCACCATCAGCATCACCGGCGACGCGTCGGTGACTGAAGGCGGCACGGCGCACTACACCCTGACGCTGAGCAACCCGCCGCTGACCGACGTAACCGTGACGCTCAAGTACAGCGGCACCGCCACCGACGGTTCGGACTTCAACGGCGTGTACACCGTGAAGATACCGGCCGGTTCCAGCAGCGTGCCGTTTGATATCCGAACGCTCGATGACAAGATCACCGAGCCGACGGAAAAGATTGTCATCACCATCGACAAGGCCACCGGTGGCAACTTCGAAAACCTGGTGGTGGGCAATGGCAGCGTCAGCACCGACATCATCGACAACGATGCGCCGCCGGTCATCGACTTGGATGCCAACAACTCCAGCGGCGCCACCGGGGCGGACTTCAAGACCACCTTCACCGAAGGCGGCACCGGCATGTCGATTGCTGACAGCGACATCAAGATCACCGACCCGGACAGCACCCAACTGACTGGCGCCACCGTGGTACTGACCAACAGCCAGCCAGGCGACTCGCTGAACTTCAGCGGCGTGACGGGCATCAACGTGACCCCGAGCACCGACCCTGTCACCGGCAAAATCACCTTGACCCTGACCGGCACGGCGTCGCTGGCCGACTACATGCAGCAGATCAAGAACATCACGTTCACCAACAACAGCCATGACCCAAGCACCACACCACGCACGATTACAGTGAGCGTGACCGATGGTGGCAACTACTCCAACGTCGCGACCACCACCGTCAACGTGGTGGCCGTCAACGACGCGCCAGTGGCCACCGGCGGTGCCGTGACCGGTACGGAAGACACCGCGCTGGCCTTGACCTGGGCCAACTTCGGCGTGACCGATGTGGACTCGCCACAAGCCAGCCTTAGCGTGAAAATCACCGAACTGCCGGTAGCCGGCAAACTGCAGTTCCTGGCGGCGGACGGCAGCACCTGGACCAACGTGTCCAGCGGCCAGACCTTCACCAAGGCCCAGATCGACGGCGGCCAGTTGCGCTTTATGCCTAACGCCAACGAATCAGGCGCCGATGGTTATGGCGGCACCGGCATTGGCAACAAACAGGCCGATTACGCGCAGTTCAAGTTCCAGCCCAGCGACGGCAAGGATCTGGGTACTGCCGCCACGGTGAAAGTCGATATCACCCCGGTGGCCGACGCACCGACCCTGAACGTGGCCGATAACAACGTCGCCTCGACCGGCCTGGTCAAACAGGGCTGGAACAGCATTGCCGGCCTCGGAAACAACGGCAACGGCGCTGCGCCAGACGTACTGAAAAAAGCCATCGATAACGCCGGTACACCGAACAGCACTTCTGTGGTGACCAATGTCGAATCCGTCGATAACGTCAATGCTGGCTCTGGCTCCAAGATTTCCGGCCTGATCTACATGGAAGCCGGCAAGAGCTACACCTTCAGCGGCATCGCCGATGACAGCGTGGTGGTCAACGTTGGCGGTAAAGACATTGCCAGCGGACTGTGGGGCACCAACAGCGGCAAGTTCAGCGGCTCGTTCACGCCATCGGTCAGCGGCTACTACAGCCTTGAGATCTACCAGGCCAACCAGGCGGGGCCTGGCAGCTTTGACGTCAACCTGTCGATCAACGGCGGGGCGGTGCAGAACCTGAGCACCAGCACCGTGCCGTTGTACACCGGCATCACCGACCTGACCAACGCCGGCGTGACCGTGTCCGACCTGCATGGCAGCAACGGCGACGGTTACTACGTGGGCTACAAGCTCAACGAAGGCCAGGAAAACGGCACCGTGAAGCTGTCCAAGGTCACCACGGCGCTGACCGATACCGACGGTTCGGAAACCCTGAGTGTGAAGATCAGTGGCATCCCGGCAGGCTCGGTACTCACCGACGCGTCGGGGCACACCTTCACCGCGAGCAAGGCCACGGGCGAAGTCAATGTCACCGGCTGGGACTTGGGCACCCTGACCATCAAGCCGCCGACCTACTACAGCGGCCAGTTCAACCTGACGGTCACTTCGACCTCCACCGAAAGCATCGGTGGTTCGGCCACCACCACCGCGCAATTGCCCGTCACGGTGCACCCGGCGACCTATAACCCGGTTACCGGCACCTCGGGCAGCGACACCATCAACGGCACCGATGGCAACGACATCGTCGTCGCCGATGTCGGCGGCCTGAACGTGGTGCAAGGCAAGAACTACAACATTGCGTTCATGATCGATACATCGGGCAGTATGGGCTCGGCCTCAATAGCAGCGGCGAAAGCCTCGCTGACCACCACGTTCAATTCGCTGAAAAACAGTATCGGCTCCAGCACCTCTGGCACCGTGAATATCTTCCTGGCGGACTTCAGTGACCAGGTCAATCGCACGGTGACAGTCGACCTGAAAGACCCAGGCGCACTGAATTCGCTGCAGAAAGTCCTGGATTCCATGGTATCTACCGGCGGGACCAACTACGAAGACGTGTTCAAGGCCGCGTCCAACTTCTTCAAAAGTGCCCAGGCGACTGGCAACACTGGCGCAATCAATACAACGTACTTCATCACCGATGGCCAGCCGACGTTTTACCAGGGGGCCGAGCAGACCAACCCGTACTTGTACGGCAACGTCAGACTCGATGATGTTGTCACCATGAACAACTACACCATAGGTACCGCCACCCGGATCAACATCGACTCGAATCACTTAATTGATATCGACTCTGTTGGCAAGGTAACCCTGTGGACCAACAACTGGTGGGGCTGGGGGCAGTCCAATCCGGGAACAATCCATGCCCAAGGGGATGGCACCTATGAAATATCGGTACAAGGCGGCCTCGGGTACGATACCGACTACTCCACCACCCTCAACTCCAACAGCGCGTTCGCACTGCTCAAAGGCCTGTCCACAGGTGGCGTAGAAGCCATCGGCCTCAACAGCGGGGTCAGCCTGAATCAGTTGGCACCGTACGACAGCGATGGCAAGCCGCAAGCCAACATCGATCCGAAGGACCTGGCCAACGCGATCCTCGGCCACACCGAGGCGACGTTGCCTGGCGCAGACACCGTCATCGGGGGCGATGGCAACGACATCCTCTTCGGCGACCTGGTGAGCTTCAGCGGGATCAACGGTGAGGGTTACAACGCACTGCAGGCGTTTGTGGCGCAGAAGACCGGCGTAACCGTCTCTTCGGTGACCGCCTCTAACGTTCACCAGTATGTTACCGAGCACTACGTGGACTTCGATGTGTCCGGCGCCAAGGATGCCAACGACACGCTGCTGGGTGGCGCTGGCGATGACATCCTGTTCGGCCAAGGCGGCAACGACCTCCTGGACGGCGGCAAAGGCAATGACATCCTGCTGGGCGGCACCGGCAACGACACGTTGATTGGCGGCCAGGGCAACGACATTTTGATCGGTGGTTCGGGTGCCGACACCTTTGTGTGGAAAGCGGGTGACATCGGCAACGATGTGATCAAGGACTTCAAGGCTTCGGAAGGCGACCGGATTGATCTGCGTGACTTGTTGAAAGGTGAGACCGACAGCACCATCGACAATTACCTGAAGATCACTACGGTAGATGGCGTGTCGACCCTGCAAGTCAGCAGTGAAGGCAAGCTCAACGCTGCCGGTGGCGTGGCCAATGCCGATGTGACAATCAAGCTGGAAGGCAATGATTGGTCCCATGTCAGCATCAACTCGCTGATCACTGGCGCCGACCCAACCATCAAGATCGACCATAGCTAAGATGCAATTGATCGGCCGCCTTCCCAGGCGGCCGATTTTTTTGCCTCATGGGCCGCTGGCCCTGGCGGACGGTGCGTCGCATACTCACGCCCATACACGCAGCGTTGGCCTATGCTGTTGAACGCATGTGGCTCATATTCGAGGGGTTCTTATGTTTTACGTGCAACGTGATGCGCTGGGCGCGCTGATTCGCGTAGAGGCCGCCGCCTTTGTCGAGTCCACCGAAACCCTGCCGGCCGATCATCATGAGATCCAGGCCTGGTACGCCAACGAAGTGGTGGAAACCAGCCTGGCACAGCTCAAGCAGAGCGACTTGGAGATGATCCGGGTACTGGATGACTTGATCCAGGTGCTGACCCGCAAAGGAGTAATCAGCGTGACCGACCTGCCGCCGGCAGCCCAGGCCAAGTTGATGGACCGTAGCCACGCGCGGGAAGCGTTGGGTGGGTTGAGCCAGTTGATCGATGATGACGAGAAAGGGCTTATCTGAGCCCTGGAGCCGAACCCTTATTTAAATGTGGGAGGGGGCAAGCCCCCTTCCACATTTGAATGTCCTGATGTCAGTGTGATTTCCAGGGCGCAGGCTCGCCAAACAGCTGACCCTGCACACCAAAAATCCCCATCTCGCGAATCACCTTCAACTCGCCCTCGGTCTCCACACGCTCGGCAATCAACGGCAGATCGATGCTGTGGGCTGCGCGCTGAATAGCTTCGATAAACAGGCGTTTGTCACTTTCCTGGTCGATGGCGCGAATATAGCTGCCATCGATCTTCAAGTACGCCAGGCCCAGGCGCGCCAGGTTGCCAATCATGCTGAAGCGCCCACCGAAACGCTGCAGGCTCAGGGAGAAACCCAACTCGCGCAGGCGCTGGGTCATCTGTTCCAGTACGTGCTGTTCAGGCAGTTGCTCTTCACCGATCTCCAGAGTGAGGCGCGGGCCCAGGTTGCTGTGCTGGCGTAGCAAGTCATAAATCCGGTTCAGCGCCTGGGTGTCCTGCAAGGTTGCGGCTGAGAGGTTCAGCGCCAGGTTATGGCTGTGGTTGGCCATCTGCTTGAGTACTTGCTCGAGCATCAGGCGGTCCAGGCGGGCCGACCAGCCAAAGCGTTCCAACCAGGGCAGGAAGCGCCCGGCCGGTATTGTGTGGCCGTCTTCGTCCTGCAGGCGCGACAGGACCTTGTAGTGCAAGACCAACTGTGTGTCCTGGCTGGCAACGACGGGTTGGAAGTACAGCTCAAAGCGCTGTTGGGTCAGGGCCTGGTCCAACAACCTGTGCCAGGCATGATGATCGTCACCGACGCTGGCGGCGGCGCTGTGGTCCAGGCATACCCAACTGCTGTCACCCTGCGCTTCCGCCTGTGCCAGGGCCTGGTCGGCCAGGGTCAGCAGGGTTTGGGGCGCGTCGCCATGGTTGAACGGCGCCAGGCCGATATAGGCGACCGGCGTAACATCGCTGGCACCGGTCGCTTGCAGGCTGAGCAAGGTGCTTTCGAGGTTTTGCGCCAATTGCAGCGCTTCCTCACGCATCAAACCCGGCGCCAGCACGGCGAACTCGCCGCCGCGGATACGAGTGACGAGGTTATGGGTTTCCGGATAGGGCTCGCACTGGCGCAGCAGTTGTTCGCCCACAGCTTGCAGCAGCTGGTCGGTACGCTGGCCGCCCAGGCGCTGGTTGAGGCCCGCCAGGTCCTTGACCCGCAGCAACAACAGGTAGCCGGAATTGGTCTCTTCAGGGTTACTCACGCGGGCGTTGAGTTGCATCTCGAAATAACGTCGATTGGCGAGGCCAGTCAGGTTGTCCTGATAGGATTCGGTGCGCAGTTTTTCGCTACGTTCGGCCTGTTCCTGGAACAGCGCCTTGAGCTTTTCAACCATCTGGTTCATGGCCTGCACCACCCGACGCAGTTCCGGCGTGCGCGGCAAATCAGGCAGGCTGAGGAACTCCCGACGGGCAATGGCATGGGACTGTTTGACCATATAGTCCAACGGCTTCAATTGCCGGCGCAGCAACAGCCCACCTAGCACCACGCTCACCGCGCCGCACAGCAACAACCAGCCAAGGCTACCCAACGCGCTCTGCCAGAGCTTGGCCAGGGCAAACATCGGATGGCTGACTACCTCGACCCGCGCCGCCTGCTCCCAGCCTCGGCTGACCAGAGCATCGCCACCTGCCGGCTCCAGGCCGATCAACTTCACGAACCAGTTGGGCACGCCGTTATTGTCAGAAATACCGCTGCGCTCGACGATGGTTTTGTCGGTGGCCAAGTCCACTACACGGATGCTGGCGTAATAGCCGCTGTCGAAGATCGAGCTGACCAGCAGCTCCACCATGGCCGGGTCATCGATATTCGGGGTCAGCGACAGCGCCAGGGCCGTCGCCGCATCCTGGGCATGGGAGCGCAGTTGGTTGACGTATTGGGTGCGCGAGCTTTCCAGGCTGACCATGAAGCTGCCGCTGAAGGCGACCACCAGGAACAGACAGATAGCGATCAATAGTTGTTTGAACAAGGACATCCGATCAGTTACTCCTAGTTGGCAGGCTCGGCTGGAAAGCCTTCCGCACGCATTTTTCTCAACACATCCTGCCAGCGCGACAAGCGTTTGGTATCGCCGACTTTCTTGTTGCCCTTGGCGCCGGGCAAGTACAGGCCCTCGGCGTTGAATGAGTACACCGGGACCAGATCGGTGCGGCGGGTAGCCGGCAGGATTTCGTCCATCAGGCTGTCGAGCACCAGCGGGATGGCATCGGGGGTCGAATAATAGGTCAGGACCATGTGCGCACGATTCTGTCGCAAGGCCTTGACGTAGGTGATGCGCAACTTGTCGCTGGACACACCCAGATGACGCAAACTGAAATACTTTGCGATCGCGTAATCTTCGCAGTCACCGGCCCCCTTCCAAAGGGCTTCGACGGGTGTCTCCCAATAGTCGATGACATGCCAGAGGTCGATGTCTTCGACGTAGGTCATTTGCTTGTTGAAGAACAAGTTAACCACCTTGAGCTGCTCCGACTCGCTGACCTGTTTTTCAGTCGCCAATAGCCGCTGCCAGGCATCGATACGCTGCTGGCCTTGGCCCAGCGGCCCGTATAGGGCGGTAGCCTTGCGGCTGATCTGCGAGAAATCCCAATCGGCACGCAGCCCGCCGAGCATCAGGCCAGCCAATAAAATTGCCGATAAAAACCAGCAAAAGACTCGATAGGGAATAAAACTTACCGCCAAGGCGTTCAGTCCATGAAAGAGACGGAATTTCAAGGGATGGTGAAGCCTCGCCCTACAAAAAACAATGGCACAGTGCAATCATTCGTCAGTGGACTAAGTTTATAACCGCCCCTTGTGGGACTCACAAAGTAGGCTGCGTAAGCCCTTACAAACGGAAACTTAGGCTGTTTGACAAGCGCCTGGCCCATCTCTAGTGTGCATTGGATCCAATTAGCCAAACTATTATTCAAAAAAAGGAGGATAGCGTAACCGTGACGCAGAAGCCGAACCCTTTAAGCAGCATCAAAATCAGCGGGCCTATTCCCGCCCATCTTGCTCGCTCCGTAATTGAAGAAACACTGCGCAACGCCATACTGGATGGGCGATTGCCCTGTGGTACTGCGATGCGCCAGCAGGAGCTGGCCAGCTTGTTCGGCGTCAGCCGCATGCCCGTACGCGAAGCCTTGCGCCAGTTGGAGGCGCAATCCCTGCTGCATGTGGTGACTCACAAGGGTGCCGTGGTTGCGCCCTTGATCGAGGACAACTCGGCTGAGACCTATGCCTTGCGCATGCTGCTGGAATCCGAAGCGCTGCGCTTGTCGATCCCATTGCTCACCGAGACAGATCTATCCGAGGCCGAGGCGTGCATCAATGCGCTGGAATGCGAAAAGGACTACACCGAGATTGGTCGCCTCAATCGCCTGTTCCACATGGTTCTGTATGGCAAGGCACCCAACCAGCGACTGCTCACCTTGGTCGAGCACGGGCTGAATGAAGAAGAGCGCTTCCTGCGCTTCAACCTTGAGGCGATGGGACTAGGCGAGACGTCCCAGGAAGACCACCGTGAATTGCTGAGCCTGGTGGCACAGAAGAAGGTCGACGAGAGCATCCTGACGCTGCGTAATCACTTGATGCGTGGGATGGAGGTCATAGCCACCTACCTCAAGGGGCTTGAAACCGCCGAAAAAAAAGCCCGGCAATAGGATCCTCGGCCCTCTATCTCCCTTTACCCCTGCGGGGCAACTTCCTTGGGAAGTTGCCACATTGGCATGCGGAAAACTGACTTAAACTTAATTAACGCGAGGAAACATCCGACACTGACAACAGACAACTCACCTAATAAAAGCCACACAGAAAAAACATTTAATACATTTATAAGCCAGCACAAACGTTTAATCAGTTTATTATCCTTTCCCGAAAAACCACACCTCCAAATCCGCAGCGCAGGTCTATGTCAGTGCTGCGCCGCGTGCGTCGTGCGGTCTCGATTTAACGTTCCCCTTCTATCTTACAACTACAAAATCCCAACACTGCTTTTGAGCACCTGCAACAATTCATAGGCGTCAACCATGTATCAAGAATTGCTTGAACAAAAAAAACTACAACTTTTCAACCATCCATTATTTATAGAAATAACTTCACTTAACAAGTTACAGCACTTCATGGAAAACCATGTATTTTCCGTCTGGGACTTCATGACCCTGACTAAACGCCTGCAACAGGACCTGACCTGTACCCAGTTACCCTGGCTCCCACCTGCGGACTCACAGGCTGCCCGCTTGATCAATGAAATAGTGCTGGGCGAGGAGTCAGATGAACACCCGACGCGAGGCTATCGCAGCCACTTCGAGCTGTACCTGGACGCCATGACGGAGGTCGGCGCCAGCACTGTCGCGATTAACCGCCTGATCGACCTGCAACGCGAGGGCGTGGAGGTCAGTGCCGCCTTGCAAATGATCGATGCCCCACCTGGGGTGGCCCGCTTTGTCGACAGCACGGTGCAAGTCGCCTTGAGCGCTCCGACCCACTGCGTAGCGGCAGCTTTCCTGCATGGCCGCGAGAGTGTCATTCCATCGATGTTCCAGCGGCTGTTGCACAGTCATGCGCTCATTGATCATGAGGCACCCACCTTATGTCACTACCTCAATCGTCACATCGAAATGGACAGCCACGACCATGGGCCGGCAGCGGAGCAATTGCTAAAGCGCCTGGTCGGAGCAGACCCGATTCGCCAGAAGCAAGCAGATAATGCCGCCCTCGACGCCGTGGAAAGTCGCATTACCTTTTGGGACGCAGTGCTGACTTCGATGCAAGGGGTACGCCAATGAACGCTGTTAATTATCGATCCTTTGCCGATGACTGGGAGCAGCGCGCAACCATCCGAACACGCCCCCGGCGCATGCTGGAGGACGACAACAAACTCTTCTTCCCCCTGTGTCGCCAACCCCTCGTGCTGAGCGCGACCTTTCTCGAACAGTGCCCACAGTGGCGCGACTTCGTGCTGGTACAAAGTTTCTATAAATTCATCAATGACGTGGTGATCTTCGAAACCGAGATCGTCGACAAGACGGCTCGCAACATCGCCAAGAACCGTTTTTCACCGCCCTTTCCGCTCGCCTGCCGGTACGACGCGATGACCGTCGTGGTGGACGAGGACTATCACGCGTTGGTCGCGTTGGACTTCCTGCAACAAGCCGTGGAAATGACCGGTATCCAGCCGCTTGATCTGCCTGGGCAAATCGAATTGAGCCGCGCACTGCCGGCGGCACAGGCGCAGGTGCCAGCACATTTGCACGACGCCGTTGAGTTGATCGGCGTGGCCATTGCCGAAAACACCGTGACACATGACGTGGCAGCGTTCTCCAAGGATGACAGCGTCAAGTCATCCATCCGCGGCCTGATGGCCGACCACCTGTTTGATGAGGGTCGCCACGCACAGTTCTGGACCCAGTTGGTGCGTCTCTACTGGCAATCGGCAAGCCCGCAAGAGCGCGACAGCATTGCTCAAGCTTTGCCCGTTTTCCTGGAGCATTACCTGACCAACGACCTGCAAAAGGACTTTGATCTGCACCTGATCGAACACTTGGAGATCAGCGCCGACACGCGTCTGGCACTGCGCCATGAAGTCTCTGCGCTGGATTTCCCCATCACCCACCAACATCCGCTGATAGGCAACATCATGAGCTTGCTGCATCACAGCGGCGTGCTGCAGACACCCAGCGTGGCTCGGGCGCTGAGCAGCTACCTGCCTGTGGCGGGGAGGTCGGCATGAAACGTTTGACGATAGCGTGGGGCGCTGCCAGCAACGTCCTGGACCCCGTCAAGCAAGTGCTGGAACAGTACGGTCATGTCTCGGGAACGGGGCCTGTCGACCTGGTGATTGAAGACGGTAGCCGGCCGCTGGCGCAATTATCCACCGACGCATACTGGATGAGTTTGCGCATAGGCATTGGCCCGGTGTCCGAGCATGGACTGCCAGCCCTGCAATTTCGCTGCTATGACCGTGAACGACGCCTGTTGGCTATGTATGACGTCGCAGAGGAACCCAGCGGCAATGGGCAGCGATTGCGTCACCAGGCAACGAACGCACTGGTGGAATGGCTCGCCTTGTTGGTTAGTAGGTATTCCAGGGACCCAGCCTCCTTCACCGTTGTGATCACCCCTAACGACTGGCCCGAACACAGTTTGCCAGCGCTGGAAACCTTGGCGTTCAAGCATCGATTCAATCGCACGGCGGATCCAGCGCTGTTGCAGGCGGCCCAGCCCCCCATGATGGAACGGCTGCAAGCCAGCCTGAACAAGTTCGCCACTCGAACAGCGTTGAATATCGCGGGCAACCTGCTCACTTATCAGCAGCTCCAGGCACACGCCTTGGCGATCCAGCAGCGTCTGCTTCCACTGCTGGAGGGTATCGAAACCCAACCCGTGATCGGCGTGTGCCTGGCAAAGTCCGTGGAGCTGTACGCAAGCATCCTTGCGGTGCTGGGGATTGGCGCGGTGTATTTGCCTCTGGCGCCGGACCATCCAGTGCAGCGCCAACAGCAGATGCTGGAAAGCGCCGGCGCTTGTGTATTGCTGGAGAATGGCCTGCATCCGCTGCGAGATCGCCTCGCCTCATTGGATGTCAGCAAGATCGAACCGTGCGCCATCACCCGTGCACTACCACTGATGCGTGAACGTCCCAGTGCCGACACACCGTGCATGGCGCTTTTCACCTCAGGCACTACCGGGTTTCCCAAGGGGGTGCTGCTTAGCCAATACAACCTGGCGCATTTCAGCGCCTGGCTCGGCGCTTGTGTAGAGATGAGTGAAGAGAGTCGCGTGTTGCAGTTTTCACCGTTGAGCTTCGACTCTTCATTGATCGATATTTTCCCTGCCTTGATAGCCGGCGCCGAGTTGATTATCCCCAGCAACGATCAACGCCAAGACCCTCGACAACTGGTCGAATTGATTCGCGGGCAACGCGTCACCCATGGCTTTCTACCGCCGGCGCTGCTCAGCATCCTGCCGCTGGATCAGCCACTGGGGCTTGCTCACCTGCTCACTGGAGGCGATTTCTGCGAGCCCTATGTAATCGAACGACTGGCAGGCCAATGCCAGTTGCATAACCTCTATGGGCCGACCGAAACCACGGTGCTGGCAACACATAGGGTGTTCCGGCATGGCGACAGCCCTCGTAACATCGGCCATCCCATTGCCAACAGCCAAGTGTTGATTCTCGACGAAAACCTGAAGCCCGTGGATGAACAGGTGCTGGGCGATTTGTATATTGCAGGCCCGGGGGTAAGCCTGGGTTATTTGAATGCACCGCAACGGGCCGACAGCCCTTTTGTTGCACTGACATTGCCTGATGGGCAGGTGTTGCACGCTTACCGTAGCGGCGACCTGGCGAAATGGACTCAGGACGGCATCAAGTTGGGTGGGCGTCGGGATGACCAAGTCAAAATCCGCGGATTCCGAGTCGAGCCCCTGGAAATCGAACAATGCCTGCGCAACAGTCGATTGTTTCGCCAAGTAGCCGTAGTGATTGACCCGGGCCTCAGGGTCATCGCTTTTGTCACACAACCCGAACCCAGCGCCACGCTGGCCGACTTGCAGCAATATGCCCGCCAGTGGCTGCCCGAACATATGCGGCCCGTCATCTGGAGCGAGTTGGCGCGCATGCCTGGCTCGAGTAACGGCAAGATTGATCGCAAGGCATTACTGGCCATGCCCTTATCCATCCCTCAAGCAGTGACTCGCTGCTGTGCTCAGACCGATGTGCAAAAGCAGTTGGTGGACCTGTGGGCGCAATTGCTGGAGTTGCCCGCTGGGGAATTATCGATTGATGACAGCTTTTTCAATCTGGGCGGCCACTCCATCCTCTTGTCGACTTTATTGCTGCGCGTGCGCGAGCGGTTTGGCCGTAGCCTCTCTCTGAGCCACTTTTTCGAGGCGCCGACAATCCGCACATTGGCGGCCCTGATGGAAGGTGGTGTGTTGCCGGATATACCTGGCAGCCAAATGGAGAAAGATGCATCACAAATATTGGAAATTAAAATACTACCCGAGGCCCGCGCGGGTGATCCGCGTAAAGCGATCGTCACCGGAGCGAATAGCTTTGTCGGGGCGCATATCGTCCACGCGCTGCTGGCCGCAGGAGCACAAGAGGTGGCGTGCCTTGTGCGGGAACTGCCAGGTCAATCGGCAACAGCAAGGTTTACCCAGGCCTTGCGCGAATACCATTTGGAACATCTGGACCTGAGCCGAGTGCAGGTATACGCCGCCGACATTCGCCAACCTCGCCTGGGCTTGACATGCAATGTGTACGACCGCCTCGCTCGCGATTATGGCGTGGTGGTGCACAACGCGGCACAGGTCAATCATGTTATGGACTATGTGTCACTCGCCAAAGACAACGTCGAACCGGCCCTTGAGTGCCTGCGTCTTTGCGAGACCCATTGTAAAAAGGTGCTCAACTTCATCTCGACGCTATCAGCCTGTAGCAGCGTGGACGCCGATGGGTACGTCCTTGAAGCCCCTGCCGGGCACGCGTTACCGCTCTATGTGAAAAATGGCTATAACCTTTCCAAGTGGGTGGCCGAACGGCTGTTAGGGCGGGCGAGGGAGCAAGGGGCCTGGGTGAATATCCATCGGCCCGGGAATATCAGCTTCAACAGTCAGAACGGTGTTTGCCAGCCGCAGAAAAATCGATTGATGTTGATGCTCAAGGGCTCCCTGCAATTGGGCGTGGCACCCTGCCTGGACGTGAACTTCGATCTGATGCCGGTGGACTTCCTGGCTGGGTTCATTGCCTTTCACAGCGCCCGCTTTGCCCCTGGGCGGAACATATTCAACCTGCACAACCCGCAGCCCTTGAGCTGGGATCAGTATCTCGACGCGTTCAGCGAGGCCGGGCACGCCTTCGATCGGGTAGGCATTGAACACTGGCAACGGACGCTGCAAACGGTGAGTCGAGATAATGCGCTGTTCCGCGTGCTGGGCTTTTACCTGGACGGGCTTGGCGAAGACATCGGCGACACTTCGATGATCCGTTACGACAATGCCCGCTGGGGCCTTGAAAAGATGGGTATGGACTATCCGCCAAAGAGCCCGGAGCTGTTACGCAAGGGCTGTGACTACCTCAGGGCCATCGACTTCCTCTGAACTGCCTCAGGACTCCCCCATGAAACCGCTGCAACCCGATACGTTAATTCGCAATCCGATCGGTACACCGATTGTGGCTTCCGTCGTAGTCCCGTGTGAGGCTAAACGCCTGTGGGACGTGGTCGGTCGCTTTGATAGTTTTGATACCTTCATCCCAAGCTTGTCACACATCGAGATGACGGGTGTTGGCGTAGGCGCATTGCGCACTAAATTTTTCCATGATGGCCATTACGTCGTGGAGCAACTGAACAGCCGAGACGAAAGCGCCATGTACATGACGTGGACCACCCTCTACAACACTTTGGGCGTGGCGCGCTTATGGGCAGCAATAAGTGTGGAAGCACTTGGCGCCCAGTGTTCCAAGGCAACCTGGACGCTGTTGGGCGAGCCGCAGGAAACGACTCAAGCTGAGTTTGAACAGTTTGCACAGACGTTCGCCGACAGCGCGTTGGAGAATGTGCGCCGGATGCTTGGCTAAGCAGTCGGAGCGAGGTCTCTCGCTCCGGTGCAGTCAGGTTCAGATTTTGAAGCTATCGACCAATTGCTTCAATCGACTGGCCTGCTGGGACAGCGCATCGCAGTCCTTGAGCGTCTCGTTGAGGTTGGCCACGCCCTGCTGGTTCAGCAGGTTGATCTGGTTGATGTCAACGTTGAGGGTTTCAACGACTGCGGTCTGTTCTTCGGTTGCTGCCGCAACCGACTGGTTCATGCCATCGATCTCAACGATGCGCTGCGTCACGCTGACCAGGCGCTCACCTGCCTGGTTGGCCACTTCAACGCTTTCTTCGCTGGAGACCTGACTGGCGTTCATGGTGGTCACTGCTTCTCGGGACCCCACTTGCAGGGAAGTGATCATCTTGTGGATCTCTTCAGCCGACTCTTGGGTACGATGCGCCAGGTTACGCACTTCATCAGCCACCACTGCAAATCCACGTCCGGCTTCACCGGCACGGGCAGCCTCGATCGCCGCGTTAAGGGCTAGCAAGTTGGTTTGCTGGGAGATACCTTTGATGACATCAAGAATATGACCGATGTTGTCGGTACTGGCATTCAAGGTTTCGATCTGAGTGCAGGACAGGCTGATCTTCTGCGACAGCTCCGACATCGCCTGGATGGTTTGCTCTACCACCTTACGCCCATCGTCAGCTTGCTCGCTGGCACCGCTGGCATGTTGCGAAGCATCTGCGGCGTTGCGCGCGATTTCTTGGGTAGCGGCACCCAGTTCGTTGATCGCAGCTGCGACGCTGTTGGTGCGCGCACTCTGTTCGTCGGAACCGATGATCGAGGCATTGGACGACGCCATTACACGCTGGGATAGATCGTGCACCTGCCTTGTTGCCGAAGACACCTCGGAAATCGAGGCGTGGATCCGCTCGACGAACTGGTTGAACGCACTACCGACTTCGCCGAATTCGTCTTTGCTGGTTACGTCTAGGCGGCGGGTCAAATCACCTTCGCCTTGGGCAATGTCCTTCATGGCAACGCCCATGGTAGTCAACGGACGCAGCAATACTTGGATAAGCAAGCTCAGGAGCACAGCGATGGCCACGACAGCAATCAACATCGCGATCAACGCTGAGGTACGGAATTTACCCAAAGGGGCATAGGCTTTTTCTTTATCAATCGACAGGCCGATGTACCAGTCGGCGCCAGGCAAACCGCTGATAGGCGTGAACGACAGAATGCGATCCTGGTGATTGAGGACGACGTCCTGATTGACCTTTTCGATGCGTACGTTGTTGCCAGAGTAGATGTCCTTGAGGTTTTTCATCACCTGATCCTGGTCAGGGCTGACGATGACTTGACCATCACCGCTGACCAGGAATGCATGGCCGATGCCGCCGAAGTCTACCGAGTTGATGATCTTCACCAGGGTTTGCAGACTCAGGTCGCCGCCGACAACACCCAACAACTCGCCGTTCTTCTTCACAGGCATGGCAATTGTCACGATCTGGCCGCCCACAGCCGCCATATAAGGCGGAGTAAGCATGGTTTTGTCCGCTACTACCGCTTGCTTGTACCAAGGGCGCTGACGAGGGTCGTAGTCGTCAGGCATCTTCGCATCAGGACGCTGAGTGAACACGCCGTTGGTCTGACCTACGTAGGTGAACTGAAAGTTGGAGGTGAGCGCTGGCTGATCGACCAGCCCGGGAAGGTCGGCCGCATTGCCCTGATGAGCTACGTTCTGCGCCAGGTGCTCTAGGACCAGGATACGACCACTGAGCCAGTTCTGCACACTGCTGGCAGTGAGTTCGCCGGATTGTTGAATGGACGAGGCCAGGTTTTGCTTGATCGTGTTGCGTTGCAGGTAGTCGTTGTACAGCGTGAATAACGCGAAGGCTAAAACCACGACGCCTGACGCGGCCAACAGAATTTTATGACTGAACTTGAGATTCATTTCATCGACTTCTTTTTGCCAAAGGGGGTGAGCGTGCCGAGTGGAACATTCCATGTAACGGGATAGGCGGACTCTACGGTCGCTCTATTTCGGTGCACGCATGGCTCGTCAGGGTTTCGGCCAAACTTCGACAAATCTTAGGAATTTGTGAGAAGCATCTTCTTTTAGCGTAGGAAACCGACAGACGGCTGGTTAGCGAAATTGTTGTTTAGGGTCGCCCTAAACGACAAAACCCCTGCCTGCGTTAGCAGACAGGGGTTTCGGAATTCAATCTTGACGATGACCTACTCTCACATGGGGAAACCCCACACTACCATCGGCGATGCATCGTTTCACTGCTGAGTTCGGGATGGGATCAGGTGGTTCCAATGCTCTATGGTCGTCAAGAAATTCTGTGTACCAGGCCGTTGCGTTGGCAACGAGCCGGTGAAATTCATGAGTTTCTATATAAACAAAACCCCTGTCTGCGTCAGCAAACAGGGGTTCTGGAATTTAAT
>NZ_JAUJXA010000029.1:0-23328 GCF_031931935.1 Pseudomonas sp. rhizo25 | reverse complement strand
TGCGCGGGATACCATGCCGCGTGGCGTGCTGGGCATGAACGCGGCGATGATGGAGGACTATTTGAAGTTCATCGCTAACCGTCGTCTGTCGCAGATTGGTTTGAAGGAAGAGTATCCAGGGACGACTAACCCGTTCCCTTGGATGAGTGAGATTATGGACTTGAAGAAAGAGAAAAACTTCTTCGAAACCCGCGTGATCGAGTATCAGACGGGTGGGGCGTTGAGCTGGGATTGATTCCTGAGCCGAACAACACCATAAAGCCCTGACTTGCTCAGGGCTTTTTTATGCGCGTTCAATTGCCACTTTTTGAAGCACATCACGTCAAGCACCTTTCCCAGAAGGGTTCGGATCGCATCACCAATGCTGTAGCCTTGTGCCCCAACTGTCATCAGCGTTGTCACCGGTCGAGTGATCGGGACACCTTCACCGAAGGGCTTTACGCCAAAATCGGAAGATTGGCACGGGAGTAGACTCCTGCTGTCACACCTGATGCATGCACAAAAAATACTAGATAGGACCGAGGCCAACCCGTGAACCCAGACATGCTCGAAGCCGGCCCCGTTGACGCCAAAGTACTCTCCGTCTTTGACTTCGACGGCACCCTCACCCACCACGACAGTTTCGTGCCCTTCCTCAAGTTTGCCTTTGGCCCCGGTGAGTTTTATGGCCGGATGGTCAAGCTGGCGGTACCTGGACTGCGCTTTTTGGTGCGGCAGATCAGCCGGGATGAGTTGAAAGCGCAGTTGATCCGCACCTTTATGACCGGGGTGGAGAAGAGCTGGGTGCAGCAGAAGGCCGAGGAGTATTGCCAGCGCAATTGGGCGCGGTTGATGCGCCCGGCTGGGGTGTTGTCGGTGGAGCAGGAGTTGGGCTCGGGGGCGGTGGTGACGTTGTGCTCGGCGTCGCCGGCGTTGGTGTTGCAGCCGTTTGCCGATCGGCTTGGGATCAAGTTGATTGGGACTGAGCTTGAGGTGGTCGACGGGGTGTTGACCGGTAAGCTCACCGGAAATAACTGCCGTTGTGAGAACAAGGTACTGCGGCTTGAGGCGGTGTATGGGGATTTGGGCGAGTATCGGCTGCGGGCCTGGGGCGATACGCGGGGGGATCGGGAGTTGTTGGCGGCAGCGCAGGATGCGCATTTTCGGCATTTTCATGCGAAGAAGAAAAAGCGGACCCGGTTGCAGCGGTGATGCGGGTGGGTGGGGTTGGCGGGGGGACCGAAGCGATCCCATCGGAGCCTCGCTAAAGCTCGACACCTCCCACATTTGATCTTTGGCGGGGCTTAGATCGGCGCCTTTAGGTCCACGCCCAAGGCTGTTGCGAAGGCTTTTACCATCGGGCTTCTCGGCGCGTTGTGGCGCAGGATCAGGTTGAACACGGTGCTCAGGTGGACCTGCTCCGGGCACAGTGCGCGCAGGCGCCCTTCCCTTACCAGTGGCGTGGCGTAGTGCTCGGGCAGGAAACCGATAAAGCGGCCGGTGAGGATCAGGATGGCGACGGCTTCAACCTGGGAGGCAGAGGCTGACTGGCTGTCGTAGTTGACGAAGGTGGCCTTTTCGCGATGGATGGCATACCGATGATTCACCACCTCATAGTGGCGCAAGACTTCGGGCGTAATATCGCTCGCAGTGAACAGCGGGTGTTCTACGGCGCAGTAGGCGTGGGCCTTTTCTTCGTAGAGCGGGAAGTAGTCGAACTCTTCACGGCGCTGGTACACGGGAACGATGCCGACGATCAGGCGGCCTTCGACGACGCCGCGTTCAACTTCGTCCAGTTGCGAGGCATGTAGGCGTAATCTTATTTTTGGCGATTGCCGATGTAAGTTCCCCAAAGCGGCAATCAGCGGGGAATTAACGTCAGAAACGGTGTTATCAATAACGCCGACACTAAGGTCGCCAATCAGCTCATTTTGAGCCGAACTAAGCTTGTCGCGAAAACTGTCCACCGAGGTGAATAACTCGATGGACGCTTGATACACCAACTTGCCTTCTTCGGTCAGCCCGAAGCCTTCCCGGCCCCGTGTACACAGGCGCATGCCGATGCGAATCTCGAGGTCGGAGATCTGTTTGCTGATCGCCGCCAGGCCCACATTCAATTCGTTTTGCGCGGCGCTGAAACCACCGGCTTCGACCACGGCCATAAATACCCGCAGCAGTTTGAAGTCCAAACCACTCAGTTGCAGGGGCGGCCTTGTGCCGGGTTTGGGTGGCAGGTTTCCAGAAGTGGAAAGTGGAGTTTCCATAATACGCGTTGACCTCAAGTGCCATATTCAACAGGCTTCAACCCAATCCTTGAACATAGCCAGGCGGCGATAATGAACATAAACATCCGCCCTTGGCAACCATGAATACGGCGCGTCAGACGCTGGTTCTGCATCGCTGAAATTCTGTTGTTACTGCCTCCGACTCTTCTAAAAACAAGCGTGAGGAACACCCATGTCCCAGCCCACCGACCGCCTTTGGGGCGCTCGTTTCAAGACCGGTCCGTCTGCCGCCTTGGCGGCGTTATCCCGTTGCCCTGAGCGCTATTTCCGCCTGACACCCTACGATTTGGCCGGCTCCCGTGCCCATGCCCGGGAGTTGCAGCGCGCAGGGTTGCTGGATGAGTCGGAGACCCTGCGGACCCTCGAAGCCCTGGACCGTATCGGTGATGATTTCGCCGCCGGCCGCCTGCATCCGACCCTGGATGACGAGGACGTGCACACCTTTATCGAACGTGTATTGACCGAGCGCCTGGGAGCCCTGGGCGGCAAGTTGCGCGCCGGACGTTCGCGCAATGACCAGACGGCCAACGATTTGCGCCTTTTCCTACGCGACCATGCGCGCACCATCACCACCGAGGTGTTGGGTTTGCAGCAAGCGTTGGTGGCGCAGGCCGAGCAGCATATCGAGAGTATCTGCCCCGGCTTTACCCACTTGCAGCAGGCGCAACCGATTGTATTCGCCCATCACTTGCTGGCCCATGCGCAGTCGATGTTGCGGGATGTACAGCGCTTGGTGGATTGGGATGCGCGAACGGCGTTGTCGCCCTTGGGCGCGGCGGCGATGGCCGGCTCGGCGATTGCACGCCAGCCAGAGAATTCGGCTAAGGAAATGGGCTACACCGGGCCGTGCGAAAACTCCATCGACGCGGTGGCCAGCCGTGATCATGTGGCGGAATTCCTGTTTGTGGCGGGCATGCTCGGGGTGAATATTTCACGGCTGTCGGAGGAGTTTTGCCTGTGGTCGTCGCGCCAGTTTCGCTGGGTGGTGTTGGATGATGCCTACGCTACCGGCAGTTCGATCATGCCGCAGAAGAAGAATCCGGATATTGCCGAGTTGGCACGGGGCAAGGCCGGCCGCTTGATTGGCAACCTGACCGGGTTGATGTCGACGCTTAAATCCTTGCCGCTGTCGTACAACCGCGATTTGAGTGAAGACAAGCACAGTGTGCTGGACAGTGTGGACACCTTGCTGCTGGTGTTACCGGCTATGGCCGGGATGGTGGCGACCATGAAGGTGCAGGTCGACGAGCTGCGGCGTCAGGCGCCGATGGGTTTTACCTTGGCGACGGAAGTGGCGGATTGGTTGGCGAACCGTGGCGTGCCCTTCAAAGAGGCGCACGAGATTACCGGCGCCTTGGTGCAAGCCTGTGAGAAGCATGAAATTGAGTTGTGGGAAGCCTCACCGGCGATGTTGGCTGAGGTGGATGCGCGGCTTACGCCCGAAGTGCGCGACTGCTTGACCCTGGAAGCGGCCATTGCGGCGCGCAGTGGCTGGGGTGGGACGGCGCCGGAGCGGGTTCGCGAGCAGATTGGGCGGTTAAAGGTGGCGTTGGCGGCTCAGCAGGAATGGGTTGAGCGTTATCAGGGATTCAGGATTTAAGGCAGAGAGATTTGTGGTGTTTGCGAGCAAGCCCGCTCCCACATTTGGACCGCGTTACAGCAGTTAGAGCGTTAATAGTTTTGGAGAATCACCATGAACCAAACCCCGGCCGAGCGCTTGGAAATAGAGCGCAAGCTGTCCGAGAACCAGTTCGATATCACCCAGTACGAACACGTGCCGCGGCGTTATTACGGGCGGATGTTTTTTGCCACGTTGATCGTGATCGTATTGGTTGCGCTGTTACGCGCATTCGCCAACGGCCAGATCGAATGGTCTTACATCGGGCAATTTCTGACGTCTGAGGCGATCCTGTGGGGCCTGGCCAATACCATCATCATGTCGATCCTGGCGATGGCGTTGGGCGTGGTGATCGGTGTGATCACGGCAATCATGCGCATGTCGGCCAACCCGATCCTGCGCTACGTGGCTATCACCTACACCTGGCTGTTTCGCGGCACGCCGCTGATTCTGCAGTTGCTGCTGTGGTTCAACCTGGCGCTGATTTTCCCGGTGATCGCGATTCCCGGCCTGTTCAGCATCGACACCGTCGACCTGATGACGCCGTTCGTGGCCGCCCTGCTCGGTTTGAGTATCAACCAGGGCGCGTATACAGCCGAGGTGGTGCGCGCCGGTTTGCTGTCGGTGGATACCGGCCAGTACGAAGCCGCCAAGTCCATCGGCATGCCGAGCCTGCAGGCGCTGCGCAGGATCATTCTGCCGCAGGCCATGCGGGTGATCATTCCTCCGGTAGGCAACGAGTTCATCAGCATGGTGAAAATGACCAGCCTGGCCAGCGTGATCCAGTATTCAGAGCTGCTGCACAACGCGCAAAACATCTACTACGCCAATGCCCGAGTCATGGAGCTGCTGATGGTGGCAGGTATCTGGTACCTGGCGGTGGTGACCGTTCTTTCATTTGGTCAAAGCCGCCTCGAGCGTCGTTTTGCCCGCGGCGCCGGCAAGCGTTCGTAAGCCTGGGTTGAGGAGATTTGCCCCATGAGAAGCATCGTCAAGGCCGTCAACCTGAACAAGTATTACGACCAGTATCACGCGCTGCGTGACATCAATATCGAGGTCGAGCAAGGCGAAGTGATGTGCATCATCGGCCCATCCGGCTCGGGTAAAAGCACGTTGCTGCGCTGCGTCAACCAGTTGGAAAAAATCGACAAGGGCGGCCTGTGGGTCGATGGCGAGCTGGTCGGTTACCGGGTGGTGGGCAACAAGCTGCATGAGATGAATGAAGTGCAGATCGCCCGCCAACGCCTGGCGACCGGCATGGTGTTCCAGCGCTTCAATTTGTTCCCGCACATGACCGTGTTGCAAAACATCATCGAAGGCCCGTGCCAGGTGCTCAAGCGCTCACCCAAGGAAGCCATCGAAGATGCCCTGGAGCTGCTGGCCCGCGTCGGCCTGGCGGACAAGCGCAATGCCTACCCGGTGGAGTTGTCCGGCGGGCAGCAGCAACGCGTGGCGATTGCCCGTGCGCTGGCGATGCGCCCCAAGCTGATGTTGTTTGACGAACCCACGTCAGCCCTCGACCCGGAACTGGTAGGCGAAGTGCTGTCGGTGATGCGCGATTTGGCCACCACCGGCATGACCATGATCGTGGTCACCCATGAGTTGGGCTTTGCCCGCGAAGTCTCCAACCGCATGGTGTTTATGGACGCCGGCCAGATTGTGGAGGCCGGCAGCCCGGAAGAAATTCTAATAAGCCCACAAAACCCGCGTACCCAAAGCTTTATTTCTGCCGTTCGCACTTAACTAAAAAACTAACGAGAACGCCCCCATGAAAAAAATGTTTATCCCCACCTTGCTCGCAGGCCTGATGGCCTCCACCGTTGTTTTTGCGGCATTGCCGGCGGCCATCAAGGACAAAGGCGAGATCAGCGCGGCCATCGTGCCGAACTATCCGCCGATGGATTTCAAGGACCCGGCCACCAACAAACTCACCGGTCTGGACTTTGACCTGGGGAACGCTCTTGCCGAACGTCTGGGCGTAAAGATCAAGTGGCAGGAAACCGGCTTCGAGCAGATGCTCAGCGGCCTGACCACCAAGCGCGTCGACATCGTGTTGTCGGGCATGACCGACACGGCCGAGCGTCAGAAGGCCGTGACCTTCATCGACTACTTCACCAGCGGCCCGCAGCTCTACACACTGGCCAAACGTGAAGACCTCAAGGAGTTGACCGACCTGTGCGGTAAAAAAGTCGGCACCAGCCGCCGTACCACCTGGCCGTCGGAAATTACCGCGTGGAGCAAGGCAAACTGCGAAGCAGCGGGTAAGCCGGCGATTGTGGTGATCGGCACTGAAGGCTCGGCGGATGCGCGGGCGCAGTTGCAGCAGAACCGTTTGGATGCGGCGATGCAGGGCAGCGAGACCATTCCTTATCTGATGTCGCTGGATAAGGGGAAGTACAAGCCGGTGGGTCAGGCGATTTCCAAGCAATTCACCGGGCTTGGGATTGAGAAGAGCAATACCGAGTTGGTCACGGCGATCAGTGAGGCATTACAGGGGATGATTGACGATGGGACCTACGGCAAGATCCTGAAGAAGTGGGATCTGGAGCAGGGTGCGGTGGAAAAAATCACCATCAATTCCGGCCAGTAAACCACGGTCAAAAAATGTGGGAGGGGGCTTGCTCCCGATAGCAATGGTTCAGTCACCTGACGCTTGTCTGATGTATCGCCATCGGGAGCAAGCCCCCTCCCACATTTGACCTGTATTGTCTTTAAGTAATAACTAGGACGCTCTCCCCATCGTGGCCACCTATTCCCTGGTAATCCGCCGCCTGCTGATCTGCTCGGTGACCATCGTGGTCAGCCGCGCCATGACCAGCCCGTTGCTGGCCCTCTGGCTGAGCACACGCCTGGGCCTCGACCAGCAGGACATCGGCCTGTTGATGGGCACCGCCGTGTTCATCGCCACGTTGCTGGGTTTGTACGGCGGCTACATCATCGACCGCCTGGAAAAGCGCAAACTGCTGATCCTGGCCATGCTCTCCAGCTCCATCGGTTTTCTGTTGCTGACCTTTGCCAGCAACCTCTACCTCACCACCCTGACCCTGGTGATCACTGAAGCCGCGTCGGCGCTGTTCCTGATCGGCTCCAAGGCGATCATCAGCGAGAACCTGCCGGTAGGTGATCGCGCCAAGGTATTTTCCCTGCGCTACACCCTGACCAACGTCGGCTACGCAACCGGCCCGATGCTGGGTGTGGTGATCGCCGGACAGTTACCCTGGGCGCCTTTCCTGATCGCCAGCGCCATTGCCTTTGGCAGCCTGTTCCTGATGATCGGCATTGCACCGACCCAACGGGATGACAGCCATAAACCTCAGAGTTTCCTCAGCACCCTGCACACGTTGCGCAACGACCGCACATTGATACTGTTCACTGGCGGCAGCTTGTTGAGCACCATTGTCCATGGCCGCTACACCCTGTATCTGTCACAGTTTTTGCTGGTGGCCTACAAACCTGAGCAGGCGTTGAAAATTCTGTCTGCGGTGCTGGCCTGCAACGCGGTAACGGTGATTTTGATGCAGTACCAGATCGGCCGGTTCCTCAAGCGTGAGCAGTTGCGCCATTGGATCGTGCTGGGCACCTTGCTGTTTATCGGCGGGTTGATGGGGTTCAGCCAGGCCGACAGCCTGGTCACCTGGTGCCTGGCGATGTTCGTGTTCACCTTGGGTGAAATGATCATCTACCCTTCTGAGTTCCTGTTTATCGACACCATTGCGCCGGATGCGCTACGGGGCAGTTACTACGGCGCACAAAACCTGGCAGCGTTCGGTGGAGCGATGAGTCCGGTGATTTGTGGCTATTTGCTGATCAACGCTGCACCGACCAGCATGTTCTACGCGCTGGCGGCACTCACCGCCATGGGCGGCACCCTGTGTTTCTTGAGCGGGCGGCGCGTAGCAGGTTCTTGCTGATATTTAGCTGGGATCCCGCTATTAATAGCGAAACTTCTCACGGACCCGAGCCCATGAAATTCGACACGGCCTACAGCCTGAGTCTCGATGACAAATTGTCGATCTACGATGTTCGAGAGCTGAATTTCGACGAAACCGCCGATTTCGATTCCGACAAGGACAGCTTCCTCTGCCCCAACGACGTCTGCCGCGCCGCGTTCGATGCAAACAATGTGTTGAGTACCTTCAACGCCAAGAACGTCAACTACCTGCGCACGCCGCACTTCAAGAACAAACCCGGCACCCGACATATCGACGGTTGCCGCTATGCCAGCAGCCAAAAAAACGCGACAGGTGAAAATGACGACGAACGCGAGGACAATTTCCCATCGGAATTTGTACTGACACGCCGTCAGTACCAACGTAAAACGCCTGTTGTCGGCATCGATGAAAGCGTCCCACAAGAGCCAACGAAAGCGCCTTTAAACCGTTTTACGACATCCCACAACGACGGCGACACAACCCCGGACAAAACCAGCGTGTTCGCCCACCCGGTGGAGTGCTATGTATCGAACATCGATGACAAGGACAAGCTCAAGGCCATGCCCTTGAAGATCGGTGAGCACACGGCGACCTACTGGGCGTTTTTCAAGAAGATCGAATACCTGCAAGACAACAAGGGCTTGATCTACTGGGGCAAGATCAAGGAAATCAAAGACTACACCAGCAGCTTTCGCATCGATTTCGAAAAGAAGGTGTGGCTCGACAAGAAGCCGTACTCGGTCAACGTCTACCTGAGCAAAAAGCTCATCGAGGGCTATCGCAAGCGCAGCGCATTCCTGGAGCAGATCAAGGCGGCGGCCAGCAGCGAACGGCCGCTGTATTGCTTCTTCTACGGGGTTACGCCGCAACTCAAGCAGGTGCCCAGCAAGAAAAACCCCGAGCAAACGTTCGGGGTATTCAGCGCGAATATCGAGAACCTGGATCACTTGATCATCCGGGAGGCGCCAGGGCTGGAGTGACGGCGGCTGGAAGGCCTGCGAAATCGTCCAGATGATGAGCGGTATAAACAACTGTACAAAAACACAGTATAGTTGCGCCTCAACCGTCGAACCTGGAGAACCCCCATGTCCTCTCTGGCAATGAGCTCTTTCGTAGAACAGCAGATCGTGCTGCACCAATTCACCGCCAAACACTGCGCGCAGGCCCGCCTCATGCTGGGCTGGAGCCGCGAAGAACTGGCCCGCCAGGCGGGCGTGGCGGTAGAGGCGATTCAACAATTGGAAGGCCACGGCGACATCGATGATCAAACCCGTTTGATCCTGGCGTTTCGCCTCGAGGCTGAAGGGCTGGTATTTTTCCCCGGTTTCGCGCCGGGATGGGGCATGACTGCGCGCCGGTTTGACACATCAGCAGCCGACCCCAAACCCCGAGGCCTCATGTCTCGGTTGCTGGGCACAACAACGGCAACAACTGACTCAGCAACGCCTCAACCGAATGGCGCGTAGAGTCGAGCCGCAGCACCGGGCAACGCAATGGTTTCAACCAGGTTTCGTGCCGGCGCAGGCTGCGTAGGCTGTGATTGCCAGCATCGTAACGCGCCGCCCAGGCGAGGAATGCGACGCTGTTTTGGTGACGGCTGCCACCTTCCAGGATCTGCTCGCCGTAGCGCTCCACCTCGCGCAGTCGCAAGCGGTGCAAGCGAACCTCAGGGTCCAGGCGCAGGAACACTACGTGGGTGAACTGCGGGATCATGGCGTCGCCCCAGCCGCACAAGGAGCCAGACAGCACCCAGCTTTCATGGCCTACAGTGTGTTCCTGCAGTAGCTGAATGCGTTCGTCCCGGGGTCGGGCGATGGTGAAGGGTTCCGGGGTTTGCTGCCAGTAATAGAAATCCGAGTCGAAATAGGCAATGTTCAAATGTTCAGCCAGGGCCTTGCCCAAGGTAGTAGTGCCGGCTCCCGCAGCGCCGAGGATGTGGATTCTGTAACTGTCCATGGCTTTCCCCCCTGGCATGGAGTGTAGCCGGTGGCCGCGTCATGCCTGCGATGGCGAAACGGAGAAATTGAAGTTACCCCTTAGGCAACCTCTGCGGGCATCAGCCAGCAGAGGTGGATTCAAACTCACGCGTCAGTGGCGCAGACCTCAACAGTTTCATCTGCGCCTATCGGGGCCGGCGTGAAGGGAGCCCCTGGCAGAAAAGCCGGTTTCTGGATCGCTTGCGAGGCTAGCTCATAACCATAGGCGACTGAGAGCAAGGTGGCTTCGCTGTTGCCCGAACCATAAAAATAGAGTGCGGTCGGCATGCCTTCATCATCCATTCCAGACGGAATCGACAGGCCTGGATAGCCGGCTGCCGCACTGAAGAAATAATTATGGGATAGGAAGTTCGACACCATGGCGTCGAGTTTGTGTTCCTTTATTGGATCGTCGACGGTTTTCTGAAAGATGGGAAGGATGTCCTCCCACAACTTGTCGCGCTGTTCCGAAGTCGTTTCCAGGTTGTTGATCAGTTCCAACAGCTTCTGGTCAGGCTCACCGGGCTGCTGGTTGCGCTTGATAAAAGCAATCAGCTCCGAAAGTGATTTGACAGGCAAACCTTCTCGCCCAGCCAGGTAGTCTTCCAGTTGTTGCTTGACCTCTGCGAACAGCGCTTCGGTGTAACGCTCGTAAGTCTCATCAGCGACACCCTCCTCCAACGGCCTCACCGGCACCAGGATCGCACCTTGGTCCTTCAACACATCGAGCGCCTTTTCGTAATGCTTGCGATCTGCGCGTTTGGCCGGGTCCTTGGCCTCCTCCTCGGACAATTCAGGCAAAGGCGTGTAGCCAATTCGCTTACCTTTCAGGGCGTCGGCATGCAGGCCATCGGTATAGGCATTGGTTCCGGTCATTGCGTTGAGCGCTTCCGCCGCATCACAGACATTACGGGTGAAAGTACCGATCGCATCCAGGCGTGTACTGGTCATGACGCCCTCGGTACTGAGCAGTCCTACCGTTGTTTTCAGACCAAAGACGCCGTTGTAGGCTGCTGGGCTGATAATCGACCCGTTGGTTTCCAACCCCAAGGCCAAAGGCACATGCCCTTGGGCAACAGCGACTGCTGAACCCGAACTAGAGCCCGCCACCTGCCCTCCCAGGCGATGCGGGTTCAGCGTCTGGCCGCCGCGGGAACTCCACCCATCAGCCGGCGACTCAGAGCGAAAGTTGGACAACTCGCTCATATTGGTTTTACCCACAATCACTACCCCGGCCTTCAACAAATTGTCGACAACCTTGGCGTTTCTAGTTGCAGGCGCTCCAACCAAGGCCTTCGAGCCTGCGCTGGTCTGCATGCGATCATTGGTTTCAAATACATCCTTGAGCGCTATCGGTACGCCGTGCAAATGCCCACGCACGTGGCCGTTGGCACGCTCCTGATCACGCGCCTTCGCCTCACGGAGAGCATCCGGGTTTGTTTCCAAAAACGCGTTGCCGCCCTGTAGCCCACGATCAATGTTGGCTATTTGCTTGAGCGAATCTTTCAACAGCGACTGCGCGGTGACACCGCTTCCCTGGGCCATTTCCACTGACATTTGACAGGCGCTCTTAAAGCCTTGCGGTGGGTTTGAAAGCTCCTGGAACAAGCCTGTCCCCCATCCGCCTGCCGACACGGGTCCGATCATGAAGTGCCTCTCTACGTGACTGAGTATGAGGGTTATCGGTCGATAACCCCACACCAGTCTAAGAAGCGCCGCCTGCGCACTGTTTCAGGCGAATCCTGCCACGCCGTCCTATCATTCCCCGTCTGGCGTAGGCTCCGATAGAACCCTTGGACGTAGGTCGCGGTAAGCGCGCAACAGGGCCGTCAAGCGATCACCCGCCCAACGGGCGCCGTAAAACCAGACTTTCGATCCATCCTCCAGTGTTTCACAGATACTGGGATACCCGCTTCTGCACGCGTTATGAAACCCAGCATTCGGATCGTTTGACACCAAGGCATCAAGACGAAGGCCAGCCACCAGCTCGTCAATTTCGCGACCCGCCTGGCCGCTGTCGCTGTCGCGCTGCACGTCTACCGCCACCCATTGCGCACCGGCCTGGCGCAAGGTGTCGAAGACTCGGCGCAAGGCTGCACTGTGTTCGACGAGTTCAGCCTGCTTGCCCTGCACATAACGTTCGGCGTAGCCGAGACGATACCCCGCCAGCTCCAGTGAAGCGGTGAATGTGGTGTTATTCAATACCAGGGGAACCTCCACCATCACCGGTTCAGTAGGGTCTATGCCACTGATGGCGATAAGGGATAGCGCGGGGTCACGCACCGGGTTTATCTGGGGGGCCAGGGCGTTATACCCTGGCACAAGTGCAGCGCCCGTGCGTTGCCCGGCACCAAAAACGATAGAAACCGGAGCGGCGTTGAACAATGGGGCAGTAACGTCGGCAGCGTTGACGGGCACGAGTGAAGGCTGGCCGATGGCGCAAGGCAAACCCATCTTCCAAAGTTTCTTACAATGGCTATCCATCGAAATATCCTCCCCGAAATAAAATTTCCGGAGATCATCGCACCCTCGTCTGACGCTTGTCGCAGGGCTGAAACCCTCTGAAAAGCTCTTTTCCTTAATCCACTTGGCTCAGCCTGGTGCCCGCTCCTGCACAAGTTGAGGCTCCACCTCCAACCACCAGGCATGCCCACGCTCGGGCAGGTTCAAGCGGAACGCCTGCCCCATCGCCGGGGTAGTGATCGATACGTTGCGTTCCCAGGCCAGGGCCATGATGCGGTCGAAGGGTTCGTGCCAGGCGTGGAATGCCAGGTCGAAGGTGCCGTTGTGAATCGGCAGCAGCCAGCGCCCCTTGAGGTCGATATGCGCCTGCAGCGTTTGCTCCGGCTGCATGTGTACGTGGGGCCAATCGACGTTGTAAGCGCCAGTTTCCATCAGGGTCAGGTCAAACGGACCGTATTGCTCGCCGATGCGTTTGAAACCGTCGAAGTAGCCGGTGTCGCCACTGAAAAAAATTCGGCGCGCATCGTCGATCATTACCCAGGAGCACCACAGTGTCTGGTTGCTATCAAACAGGCCACGTCCGGAAAAGTGCTGCGCCGGGGTGGCGATAAAACGAATGCCGTCCACCTCGGTGCCCTGCCACCAATCCAGCTGGCGGACTTTGCTGGCGTCTACTCCCCATTTGATCAGCGTATCGCCGACGCCCAGGGGTGCCAGGAAGTAGTTTGTCTTGTCGGCCAATTGGACCACAGCCTTATGGTCGAGATGGTCGTAATGGTTGTGGGAAAGAATAACCGCCTCAAGGGGTGGCAACTCTTCAAGGCTGATGGGCGGTTGGTGGAAACGCTTGGGGCCGGCCCAACTGAATGGCGAGGCACGCTCGGCGAATACCGGGTCAGTGACCCAGAATTTACCGCGCATTTTCAGCAATACGGTCGAATGCCCGAGGCGATACACGCTGTGATCAGGGGCGGCCAACAACTGTTCACGGGTCAGGGGCTGCACCGGAATCTGCCCCACCGGCCGTGTAGTACGCGGCTTGTTGAACAGCATGTTCCAGAAAATACGCAGGGTCTTGCCCAAGCCGCCGTGCTGCACCGGGGCGTCATTGCTGAAATGCCCCTGGCCCTGCGCGGCAGGCTTGAGCGCCACAGGCGCAGGGTCGAGACGGTTTGAAATCGTGGCCATTACAGAGTGACTCCTACGGTCCGCTCAAGAATTACACTGCACAGTGTAGTTTCTAGATTGCAACAAAAGCCGGAGCAAGTAAACTGCCGAGTGTAATTTCCATTTTGAGTCGAATGCTATCCATGACTGCTCCCAAGCGCCTCACCGAGCGTAAACGCGAAGCCATCGTGGCTGCGGCGATCGCCGAATTTCGCGAGAACGGCTTCGAGGTCACCAGCATGGACAAAATCGCCGCCACTGCCGGTGTTTCCAAGCGCACTGTGTACAACCACTTCCCCAGCAAGGAAGAGCTGTTCGCCGAGATTCTCCACCAGCTATGGGCCAGCAGCGTTGCGCAACTGGATGTGAACTACGCCAGCGACCGCCCTTTGCGCGATCAACTGCGCAGGTTGCTGGAAGCAAAAATGAAGATGATGTCGGACACCAACTTCCTCGACCTGGCACGTGTGGCTATCGCTGCCACCATCCATTCGCCGGACCGCGCGCAAGACATGGTCAACCGCCTGAGCGCGCGAGAGGAAGGCTTTACCCAATGGGTACGCGCCGCCCATGACGACGGCCGCCTCACCTGTACCGACCCGGCTTTCGCTGCCCACCAGATCCAGAGCCTGCTCAAGGCTTTCGCATTCTGGCCGCAGATAACCCTCGGCCAGCCCACCCTCGACGCTGCCGCCCAAGCCGGTGTCATCGAGTCGGCCATCGACCTGTTCCTCGCCGGCTACGAAGTCAGCGCGCCACGTGCGCACTAAGTCCTGTTGCATGGGCGACATTCCAAGTCGTATTTGGCGCATTCACCCGCTGTTTTGCGCAAATGGCCTAGAAGGACACTGATTATTCCCACAGGAATAATCGACAATCGCTCGCATTTTCCCATCAGCGGTTCCGCCCGCTGACGCATGCGACTGTACCCGCACAAAACAGCTGACCCAGGACACTATGGAAAACAGACGAGGCAAAGGGCTTTCATTTGCCAGGCGTATCTACAAGCCAAGGATTATCGGCCTTGGCATCGGCAGCATCAGCGTGGTTGGCGCGTTGTACCCCTTGTCCATGCCCGCTTGGGTCTGGGCGTTGCTGTTGTTCAATGGCTTGGCCTGGGCGCATGTGGCGTACCAGCTATCAACTCGCTCGCCGTTCCCCTACCAGGCCGAGCAACGCAACCTGTTGTATGACTCGTTGGCCGGCGGTTTCTGGGCGGCCGCCACCCAGTTCTCACCACTGACAACCGTCACCATCCTGTCGATGATGGCCATGAACAATGTCGCCGCCGGCGGCAAACGCCTGTTCCTGCTCGGGCTGCTGGCGCAGGCGGCCGGTATCGCGGTGGTCTGGGGCCTGTTCGGGATCAAGTTCGACCCCGGTGTCAGCCTCATTGAGGTCTACACCTGCTTGCCGATGCTGACGCTCTACCCGATGGCCATCGGCATGGTCTGCTATCAGCTGGCGATTAAACTGTCGGACCATAAACGCGCCCTCAGCGCCCTGAGCCGCATCGATAGTCTTACCGGCCTGCTCAACCATGGTTCGTGGAAAGACCTGCTCAATCTCAAATTCCATAAATGCCAGCAGCAACAAGGCCAGGCGACCATCGCCTTGATCGATATCGATCACTTCAAAAACATCAATGACATCCACGGCCACACCGTCGGGGATACGGTACTTCGCCAGTTGAGCCACGAGCTGCGCCAACACCTGCGAGCAGACGACTTGGCCGGCCGCTATGGAGGCGATGAGTTCTGTGTGATCCTTCCGAGGATGCCGCTGGAAGAAGCGGCGCAAGTCATGGAGCGACTCCGCGAAACTTTCGGTAACTATCGCCATCCGCAAATCCCTGAGCTGCGCGTCAGCCTGAGCATTGGCCTGGCGGACTTCCATTCCTCTTTCAACGATGCGGTCGCGTGGCTCAACGCCGCGGATCTCGCGCTGTATGCCGCCAAAGACAGCGGCCGTGACCGCGTCAAGACCAGCGACTGGCTAGCCACCTATCCAGCCTGAGTTATCCGATAACACCTCGTCCGAATCTAACGCCGCCCACCTGCCGCAATAGCATAATGCCGCCATTGGTCGCCTGCCCAATAATGGTCCTGCCCAACGGGCGAACTTCTTGGCAGGCTGATTACTCTGAGACCGTTGTTCCCCCCCTCTGTCAGCACCAGGAAGCTGGCAATGAGCAAGTCAACCGTACGGCCCGGAGCCCTACGGGGTCAGGCGCAAATACATGGATATCGCATATGCTTGCATGCCCGAGCTCTCTAACATGCTATTCAACGCCCACAAGAAAACCATCAACGCCCTGCAACACCGTATTGCCCAACAAGCCAGCCTGCTGGACGCGATCGAACGCTCCATGGCCGTCATCGAATTCGACCTGCAAGGCAACGTGCTGCGGGCCAATGACAACTTCCTCAAGACCATGGGTTATCGCGCCGAACAAATCCTGGACCAGCCCCATCGGATGTTCTGCACGCCCGCATTCGCCCGCAGCGCCGAGTACAACCAGCTGTGGACGCACTTGCGCAACGGCCAATTCCAGTCGGGCACCTTCGAACGGGTGGGCGCCAATGGCGCATCGGTGTGGTTGGAAGCCAGCTATAACCCGGTGCGGGATGAAGCCGGTCGCGTGATTAAAGTGGTGAAGTACGCCATGGACGTGACCCCGCGCCTGCAGGCCGAAAGTGAGGCCAACGCCAAGCTTGCAGCCATCGACCGCGCCATGGCGATGATCGAGTTCAACCTCGACGGCACCATCATCAGCGCCAACGCGAATTTCCTGCAGCGCATGGGTTACAGCCTGGCGCAGATCCAGGGCAAGCATCACCGCCTGTTCTGCAAACCGGAGCTGGCCAGCAGTGCCGCCTACGCCGAGTTCTGGAATCGCCTGAACCAGGGCGAGCTGTTCAACGGCCAGTTCGAGCGAGTGGATAAAAACGGCCAGGTGGTGTGGCTCGAAGCCAACTATAACCCGGTGTACGACGCCAGCGGGCGCTTGTGCAAAGTGGTGAAGTTTGCCTCGGACGTGACCGCCCGCGTGCAACAACATGCCGCTGATGCACAGAGCGCGGCACAGGCTTATCACCTGTCTTTGAACACCCAGGACATGGCCGAAAAAGGCGCCGAAGTGATTCAGAAAACGGCCAGCGGCATGCGCGAAATAGCTCAGGATATCGACACCTCTTCGCAACTGATCGCCAAACTCGGCGAGCGCTCGCAGCAGATCACCGCCATCGTCAATACCATTCGTGGCATTGCCGACCAGACCAACCTGCTGGCGCTCAACGCCGCCATTGAAGCCGCCCGCGCCGGCGAGCAAGGCCGTGGCTTTGCCGTGGTCGCCGATGAAGTAAGGCAACTGGCGGCGCGCACCAGTGGCTCCACTGCGGAGATTTCCGGGATGATCGCCATGATCCAGGAAGAAACCCGCCAAGCCATCGACAGCATGGACGCCACTCGCGACCGCGCGGCTCAGGGCGTAGACCTGGCCAACCAGGCGGGCACGGTGATCCTGCAGATTCGCGAAGGCACCGGCGAAGCGGTGCAGGCGGTGAGCGCCTTTGCCAATGAGCGGGGCAATCGCTGACCGGTTATTCATGTGTGTGCCTGGGGGGCTCGGTCTATAGTGTTGGCTGTCTTTACGCCAAGGATCCGAGCCCGCCATGACCCCAGACAAGCCAGACGCCGCCCCCACTGACCACCTGCGTTTCCACCGAGGTCACGCGCACCTGGCACCGACCTTCGGCAACGACACTTTTGCCCTCAAGGCCGAGGCCTTTGCGCGCTTTTTTGGCACCCCGACCTTCCTCGGCGCACAAACCGCGATCGTGGTGTTGTGGGTGGTGCTGAACATGACCGGCGTCACTCACTTTGACGTCTACCCCTTCATCCTGCTCAACCTGGCCTTCAGCCTGCAATCGGCCTACGCGGCGCCGCTGATACTGCTCGCGCAGACGCGCCAGGCCGCCCGGGACAAAGCCCAGTCCGACGCCGACGCGCAGCACCGTGAAGCCCTCGCCACCGCCAATACCGAACGCCAGGCCCAGGCAGCACAAACCACCAAGCAACTGATGGAACTGTTGGAGCAGAACACCCGGTTGACGGAAATGACCAAGCAACTGACCGAGCGCATCGAAACCCTGACGTGTGAAATGCATGAACAATTTGTGCGTAAAGCCTAAGGTCGCAACCCGCGCACATGCCGCCCCAACTCATCAAACAGCGTCACCACCGAACGCAACGCCCGGCAATCCGGGCGCGTCAACAGCCACAGCGCGGTGTCGTGCCCCGCCAACGCAGGGCCCAGTGGTAGCAAGCCATCGCCCATTAGAAAATCCGGCAACGCCGCCACGCCCAGCCCGGCACGCACCAGTTCAGTCACCGACTGCATGCTGTTGCAGCGGTAACTGGGGCGCACGCCCGGCAAATGCTCACGGCGCCAGGCCACGGTGGGGTGGTCGGGCAAAAAGTCATCCGGTGCGATCCAGGCCAGGTCGGCCAGATCCTGCCCTGCATGCCGACGGGCGTAGTCAGCGCTGGCACACACTTGGTACGTCACGGTCCCCAGGCAACGTCCGACCAGATGCTCCGGCGGCTTGCTGGTCAGGCGCAGGGCGATATCCGCATCACGCCGGCTGAGGTTGGCGAAGTCATTGGATGTGCTCAGTTCCAGGGTCAACGCTGGATAGGCCGGCATGAACTGCGCCAGGGCCGGCAGCAGCAAGCCTTGTAATACCGCGTCGGTGCAGGTCAGGCGCACGGTGCCGCTGATTACCTCGCCGCCCTGCTCCACACCTATGCGCGCAGCCTCCAGTGCGAGTTCTGCCCGTTCGGCCTGTTGCGCCAGGTTGCTCGCCAGGCTGGTGGGCAAGTAACCGGCGCGGCTTTTTTCAAACAGGGTCTGGCCCAGTGCCGCCTCCAGCCGCCGCACCGCACGGAATACCGTGGACACGTCTACCCTCAACAACGCAGCCGCCCGCACCAGGGTGCCGCCACGCACCAGGGCAAGGATCAATGACAGGTCGGGGTAGTCGATTTGATAGTGCGTGGCTGCATTGAGCATATGGGCAAACGCCAATATTGATTGCGTGAACGCCAATCTATAGTGCGTATCAGCCCACTACAAGCCAAGGGACGTACACGATGACAACCCCCGCTCTGCACCTCGCCCTGATCGGTGACTACAACCCTGATGTGATCGCCCACCAGGCTATCCCGCTGGCTCTGCAGCAGGCCGCCGCCGCACTGGACCTGAGCGTCCATGTGCAATGGCTCGACACCGACACACTCACCTGCACCTCTGCCCTGCACGGGTTTGACGGCTTCTGGTGCGTACCGGCCAGCCCCTATCGCGACACCGAGGGCGCACTGCGGGCGATCCGTTTTGCCCGCGAGCAAAAACGCCCTTTCCTCGGCACTTGCGGTGGCTTTCAACATGCCGTGCTGGAATATGCCCGCAACGTACTCGGCTGGGCAGATGCCGAGCATGGCGAGCTGGCCCCGGATGCAGAACGCGCCGTCATCGCGCCACTGAACTGCTCCCTGGTAGAGGTGAACGACACCGTGCGCCTGTCCCCTTACACGCACATTGCCCAAGCCTACGCCAGCGTGGACATCCACGAAGGTTATCGATGCCGCTACGGCATCAATCCAACGTTTGCCGACGCGCTGCTGGCAGGCAACCTGATTCCCAGCGGTCATGATTCGGCGGGCGACCTGCGTGCGGTGGAGTTGCTCGACCATCCGTTCTTCGTCGCCACCCTGTTCCAGCCCGAACGCGCCGCGCTGAAGGGCATCACCCCACCCTTTGCACTGGCTTTGCTCAAAGCTTGCCGAGGTGCATCGGCATGATCGCCAAGACACCCGCCCCGCCTTATTACGCGGTAATTTTCAGCTCACTGCGTACCGACGCCGACCAGGGTTATGGCGAGGCCGCCGCACGCATGCTGGAACTGGCACAGCAGCAACCGGGGTTTCTCGGCGTGGAGTCGGCGCGGGAAGAGGGGTTGGGCATCACCGTGTCCTACTGGGCCAACGAGGCAGCGATCCTGGCGTGGAAGCAACAGGCCGAACATCGACAGGTGCGTGAGCAAGGACGCACCACCTGGTACACGGCGTTTCATACACGGGTGTGCAAGGTGGAGCGGGCCTACTCATTCTCAAATTGAGAGGTTTCCATCCGGTAGGAGCGCCCAGGCAGGTTGATCAGTCAGCTCACCAAACTGCGCAACGCACTGATCTGCGGGATCTCCACCCGACGCATGTACACCCGCAACGGTTCGGTGATGTTGATGCGGTCATCGATATTCTGATCCAGCAGCAACTGTATGCGTGCACGGCACAGGGTCATGGTGTGGTCGGCGGCGGGCAGCCAGACGAATTCGGCGGTAGGGATAATGCCGTCATCGGCCACGTCCATGCCGAAGGCATCTTCGCTGAAACGCACGATGTACTGGCCAGTCTTGCGATTGAGGCCGACAAAGCCATGGAGTTGGTCGGCGGCCTGGCAGATAAGCTCGGAAGTGATGCGCATGGTAAACCTCACTGAAAAGTCCCACAGGGACTGGAAAGATGGTTTACACGCGTGGCAAAAAATACCGCCCTCTAGTGAGGCAGCTACGGCCAAGAATACTGCAATGTCCCCAAAAAAAACCGACAAAATTGGACTGCGCGCACGTTAATGTCGGTTTGGTGATAGCGCCTTTCGCAATCAATTGTTAAAAAGGACGTCTTCTCAAAGCTACCTCCACGAAAGGACTTCGCATATGCCTGTCACGTTTACCAAGAGCGCCTTGCTGCTGGCGTTGATGCTCGGCCTCGGCCAGGCTCAGGCTGCCGACCCAGTCAGCCCGGCTGAATTGGCGACAAACGAAGGCATTCCCTACCCTGCCGTAATCGCTCACCGTGGCGCTTCCTACGACGCGCCGGAGTCCACCGCCGCCGCCTACAAAGTTGCACGCGACCTGGGCGCCGACTATTTGGAACTGGACCTGCAACGCAGCAAGGACGGCGTGCTGTTTGCCCTGCACGACAACAACCTGCAGCGCACCACCGACGTGGCCACCAAGTTCCCCGAGCGCAAAGATGCGCCAGCCAACGAATTCACCTGGAAAGAACTGCAAAGCCTCGACGCCGGCAGCTGGTTCAACGCGGCCTACCCGGACCGCGCGCGTCCAGGCTTCGTCGGCCTGAAAATCCTCAGCCTGGACGACATCATCAAGATCGCCGAAGGCAACCCGTCGCACAAACCCGGGCTTTACATCGAGACCAAGGAGCCCAAGCAATTCCCGGGCATCGAAGCCGACCTGAAAAACAAGCTGCTGGACAAGGGCTGGCTGAGCTCCGCCGGCTCCAAGCTGGGCAAGAGCAACACCGGTGTCGGCCAGGGCAAGGGCCGCGTGGTACTGCAGACCTTCGAGGTTTCCAGCCTCAAGGAGCTGCAGAAGGAAATGCCGAACACGCCGAAGATCCTGCTGTTGTGGGTCGGCGAAGGCAGCATCGAACCCAAATCCAAAGTGACCTTCGCCGAATCCGGTGAACCGACCAAGGCCGCCTACTACGCCAAGCAAGAGCCGAAGGATGCCGCCGAGTTCGAAAAATGGGTCGACCAAGCCAAGAGCCTCGGCGCCATCGGCACCGGCCCGTCGGCTGAGCTGACCGACCACGGTGACCAGAGCTATACAGACCTGGTGAAACCCGAAATGAACAAGCTGACCCACGACAAGGGCCTGCTGGTGCATGTGTACACCGTGGATGAGCCGGTGGACTTCGACAAAGTGATGAAGGCTGGCGTCGACGGTATTTTTACCAACCGCGCCGCCGAACTGTTGAAGTTCTACAAGCGCTGGCCGTCGTCCAGCGTGCAGGACCTGCTCAACGACCATAAGTACTGAGTGAAGCCCGAATGGTCAGGCCGCCTGTGGTTGGGGCGTGACCACGGGCTGGTGCTCGGCGAGCTGGGGCGCACCGCGCCCCATGCACACTACGCACACCAATTGATGTTCTGCCCCGGCGCGCCGATCACGGTCAGCCTTGATGGTCATGTCACCACAGCCCATCGCCTGTTTATTCCTTCGCGTCACGACCACGCCATCCTTGAGACAGAGGGTGAGGTGTGGGCGTTGTATGCCGAGCCCATGATCTTTGACATACAGCCATTGCAGCAACTGCTGGCAGACGGCGATTTATCCCCGCAGGCCCTGCTCAGGCTGCCCCGACGACGCCTTGACGACCCACGTATCGAACGCGCACTCACCGCCCTTGATCAGCAACTGGTCGGCAAGGTATCGGCCCAGGCGTTGGCCGCAGCGGCGCATCTGTCATTGAGCCAACTGGAGCGTCTGTTCACCGATCAACTGGGTGTTCCCATACGTCGCCTCGTATTGTGGCGGCGGTTGCGCATTGCCCTGCAACTGGCCCTTACCGGCAGCACACTGACTGAGGCAGCTCATGGCGCGGGGTTTGCTGATTCGGCGCATTTTTCGCGGACGATGAAGCACTTGTTCGGGGTGACGGCGGGCGCGTCCTTGCGCCAACTGCAAGTACAGTTCCTAACGTAGGTCGTCTGGCAGCGGCGGCTCCTTGGCCAGGCGAACTGCCAGGAACGGGTCACGCAACTGAGCCGCATAGGCCACGGGGAATTGCGGCCGACTGCCAATACCCAAATCCCCCGGCCCTATGCGATAGCCTTTGCGATAAAACGCCGTGCCCAGCAGCCAATCCCACAAATTGAAGAACAGGCCGAAATTCACATCCCCTGCGCGGCCGTATTTCATGTGGTGGAACCGATGCACCGGCGCCCAGGCGAATACCCAGCGCAGCGGCCCCAGGCGCATATCCACGTTGGAATGTTGCAGCAGCAACTGAACGGCGATGGCCAGGGCCAACAACTGCGCGACCTCCAGCGGGATCCCCAGCATGATCAGTGGCAGCAGGCCCGCCGTTGCTTCCAGCAACTGGTGCAAAGGATGTTTCATCAAACCATTGAAACCATAAAGCCGCTGCACGCTGTGATGCACCGCGTGCAACCGCCACAGAGGCGCGATGCGGTGGCTGGCGTAATGCATCAAGGTAATCCCGGCATCGGCCAGGAAGATCGCCATCAACAGTTGCTCCCACAGCGGCCAGCCTCGTGGCCATAGCCCCTCGAATGCCAGCAGCGCCGTAAGGCCCGGCAGGACCAACAAACCCACAACATTCAAGCTTTCGTTGATCAACGCATGCAACGTATCGCGCCAGCGATCGCCAAGGCTGCGATTCCACTGTGGCTCGTAGGGCAGCCATAGTTCCACCACAAACGACACCGCCACCGCCACCGCGAATATCACCAGTAGCCATCGGGGCTGGTAAAGCCCCCATCCGACAAACCCCAACAAGCATGCGGGCGCATAGAGCCAACTGACTAACCGTTTCATCCGAGTCTCCCTTTTTTGGTGAGGCCTCAGCATGAAATCCTGCATCCGTCTTGGATTGAATAAACTGCGCAACTGTTTGAAATAATTAAGCGTGAGTTAAGTTGCACGGGATAACCTGAGGCCACTTAAACAGCTCAACCCAGAAGGACACACCATGAAAACTCTGACTGCCTTTTTCGCTGCCACTGCCCTGACCTTGACCGCCGGCCTGGCCCAGGCCGATGTTCGTCCGGATCATATCGAAGGCCTGCTCAAGTCCGGTGCGGTGATGCCTTTCGACAAACTCAACGCTGCCGCCGTGGCTAAACACGCCGGTGCCACTATCAACGACACCGAGCTGGACCACAACAACAGCGGCGTGCTGGTCTACGAAGTTGAACTGACCGATACCGCCGGCAAGCAATTTGAAGTGAAGCTCGACGCCAAGACCGGCGCTGTGCTGGAAGACAAGCTCGATACTTGAGACCACGCTCTACAAAACAA
>NZ_JAUJXA010000028.1:0-26043 GCF_031931935.1 Pseudomonas sp. rhizo25 | reverse complement strand
CTCCGGTGGCAACCAGCAGAAGGCCATTCTGGGTCGCTGGCTGTCGATGCCGATGAAGGTGCTGCTGCTGGACGAACCCACCCGTGGCATCGATATCGGCGCCAAGTCAGAGATCTACCAGATCATCCATAACCTGGCGGCCAGCGGCATTGCGGTGATCGTGGTGTCCAGTGACCTGATGGAAGTGATGGGCATTGCCGACCGTATCCTCGCGATGAGTGAAGGCGCCTTGACCGGTGAACTGCCCCGCGCGCAGGCGGATGAAGCGCGCCTGTTGCAACTGGCACTCCCGCGTTCGCGGGCTTGAAGAATAAGAGGGTTTGGCTATGACTCAGGTAAAAACTGCAAAGGGCTTCTGGCCGGCATTCAACCAGCGCAAATTTCTCGATGACTGGGTGATGCTGTTAGCGGCGTTGGGCATATTTGTGCTCAGCGCGGTGTTTATCGACAACTTCCTTTCGCCGCTGAACATGCGCGGCCTTGGCCTGGCAATTTCCACCGTGGGCATCGCCGCGTGCACCATGCTGTTCTGCCTGGCCTCGGGGCATTTCGATTTGTCGGTGGGCTCGGTGATCGCCTGCGCCGGCGTAGTGGCGGGGATTGTGATCCGCGACACCGACAGTGTGGCACTCGGCGTGTCGGCGGCTCTGGCCATGGGCCTGGTGGTAGGGCTTATCAACGGCATTGTGATTGCCAAGCTGCGCATCAATGCACTGATTGCGACGCTGGCGACCATGCAAATCGTACGCGGCCTGGCCTACATCTTCTCCAACGGCAAGGCGGTGGGGGTGATGGACGAAGGCTTCTTTGTGTTCGGCAACGGCCAGCTGCTGGGCGTGCCGGTGCCGATTCTCATCACCGTGCTGTGCTTTGTATTCTTCGGCTGGCTGCTCAACTACACCAGCTATGGGCGCAACGCCATGGCGATTGGTGGCAACCAAGAAGCTGCGCTATTGGCAGGTGTGAATGTTGACCGCACCAAGATCATTATCTTTGCCGTGCACGGTTTGATCGGTGCACTGGCCGGGGTGATCCTCGCCTCGCGCATGACCTCCGGCCAGCCGATGATCGGCCAGGGCTTCGAATTGACGGTGATCTCTGCGTGCGTACTGGGCGGGGTATCGCTGAGTGGCGGCATCGGCATGATCCGCCACGTGATTGCGGGTGTGCTGATCCTGGCGATCATCGAGAACGCGATGAACCTTAAAAACATCGACACCTTTTACCAGTACGTGATTCGCGGCTCGATCCTGCTGCTGGCGGTCATCATCGACCGCATGAAACAACGCTGAGTTATGCCAGGTGAGGACTCAATGTGGGAGGGGGCTTGCTCCCGATAGCGGTGTATCAGATAGAAAATCTGTAACTGACCCACCGCTATCGGGAGCAAGTCGAATCGTCGCACCGCCCCTCCCACATTTGGATCTGCTCTGTATTGAAGGGCGGTATTTGCCATAATGCCCCCGCTTTTTTATTTATAGGCCCGGATATGCAGGAAAACGCCCACACCCCCGTCAAAGACGCCGCCCCCACCGGCACCCAGACCCTGCTGCGTGGCCTGGGCGTGGTGCAAGCGGTGGCGGCCGGTGCGCGGGATCTCAAGGAGATCGCCCGGCGCATCGGCACCACCCGCAGCACCACGCATCGCCTAGCCAGTTGCCTGGTGGATGAGCGTTACCTGCGCGTGGTGCCGCAGGTCGGCTACCTGTTGGGGCCAAAGCTGATCGAGCTGGGCTTCCAGGCCCGCGAAGAGCTGCCATTGGTGAGCCTGGCGGTGCCGTATCTGGACGAGCTGTCGGCCTTGACGGGCGACACCATCCATCTGGCGATTCGTGAATACGACGACGTGCTTTACCTGCACAAGAACCCCGGTCGCAATGGCCCAGAGATGCGCTCGCGGGTCGGTCATCGCATGCCGCTGGCGCGCACCGGCATCGGCAAGGCGTTGTTGTTGGATGATTCGCCGCAGGAGTGGCAGCGCCTCTACGAAGTCAGCTTGCCGGCGGCAGGCAAAAACCTGCAATGGCCGCAGCACCCGGAGCAATCCTGGGCGCAATTCAAGCAGCGCATGGGTGAATATGTGGCGGGTGGCTATGCCTTCGATCTCGAAGATAACGAGCCATCGATCCGCTGTGTGGCCGCGCCGGTGCGTGATGCCAGCGGGCGTATAGTCGCCGGCATCAGCATCGCCAGTACCGTGCCCTACATGCCGCTGGAAAAAATGGCCGAGCTGATCCCTGTGATCAAACAGGTCGCAGCCCGGCTGTCAGCGGAGTTGGGCGCGAAAGCCTGATCAGGCTTTCAGGCTCGCCATGTCGATGACAAAGCGGTACTTCACGTCACCCGCGATCATGCGTGCGTAAGCCTCGTTGATCTGGCGGATGTCGAGCATTTCGATGTCGCAGGTGATGTTGTGCTCGGCGCAGAAATCCAGGACTTCCTGGGTTTCGGCAATACCGCCGATCAGCGAACCGGCCAGTACTTTACGGCCCAGCACCAACTTTGCGGCATTGACGGGCGGGTCCACCGGCTCGATCAGGCCGACCAGGATATGCACACCGTCAAAGCGCAGTACATCGAGGTAGGGGTTCAGGTCGTGTTGCACCGGGATGGTGTCCAGCAGGAAGTCGAAGTGCCCGGCAGCGGCTTTCATCTGCTCGGCATCGGTGGACACGATCACATGGTCGGCGCCCTGGCGACGGCCTTCCTCGGCCTTGCTGGCGGAGCGGGTGAACAGCGTGACTTCGGCGCCCATGGCCTTGGCAAACTTGATACCCATGTGGCCCAGGCCACCCATGCCGAGAACCCCGACTTTATCGCCGGCCTTCACGCCGTAGTGCTTGAGCGGCGAGTAGGTGGTGATGCCCGCGCACAGGATCGGCGCGGCGCTGGCCAGGTCAAGCTTGGCCGGGATTTTCACCACGAAGTGCTCGCTGACCACGATGCTGTCGGAGTAACCACCCATGGTGTTGCTGCCATCCACACGGTCCGGGGTGGCGTAGGTCATGGTCGGGCCTTCGAGGCAGTATTGCTCGAGGTCTGACTGACAGGCTTCGCAGTGGCGGCACGAGTCGACCATGCAACCGACGCCGACCAGATCGCCGACTTTATGTGCGGTCACATTGGTGCCGACAGCGGTGACCTTGCCGACAATCTCATGGCCCGGCATCAGCGGGTAAACGGCGATGCCCCACTCGTTGCGTGCCTGGTGGATGTCGGAGTGGCACACGCCGCAGTAGAGGATCTCGATGGCCACGTCATCGACGCGCGGGCTGCGGCGTTCAAACGACATGGGGGCGAGGGGAGTGGTGGCCGACTGGGCGGCATAACCGATGGCGGTGTACATGGTAAACCTCGCTAAAGCTTGGACTGGGGAGGCGGCGCATTCTGCGCTTGGGTCATGGGCGCGAACATGGCAAATGCTCCGAGTCTCATGCCTATTCGTCCGGGACTGGCATTGCTTTGGATGTATTCGCCGTCAGACCTGCGATGATGCTCTCATCCCTTGTTCACGAAGTTTTTTGCCATGTTGTTGACCCGCCATCTCGACGCCAACGCCACGCTGGTGTCCCTGATTGAAGGGCTCGCGCCCCGCGACGGTTTCTCCCCGACCAACCTGCCCGGCGTGCAGGTGCTGCGCGCCAGTTGCGACGTGGCGCGTGGGCCGCAGATCTACGAGCCAAGCCTGATGTTCGTGGCCCAAGGCAGCAAGGTTGCCTACCTCGGCCCGAGAACGCTGGAGTATGGCGCCGGGCATTACCTGGTCCAGGCGATGCCGGTGCCGTTCGAGTGCGAGACCTTTGCCATGGCGCCTGGCGCGCCGCTGTTGGGCGTGACGGTGGGTATCGATCGGGTGGTGCTGGGGGAGTTGGTCATTGCCATGGGCATGCAGGGCGGACCACCGCCGACGGCGCAGACCTTGGAGTCGATGAGTTCGGTGGTGCTGGACGATGCCATGCGCGGCTGCGTGGAGCGGCTGTTGCAGTGCCTGCACGATCCGCTGGAAAGCCGGATCATGGGCCCGGCGCGGGTACGCGAATTGTTGTTCACCGCGTTGCGTGGGCCCCAGGCGGATGTGTTGCGTGCGTTGGTGGAACAGCAGGGGCAGTTTTCGCGAATCGCCACGTCATTGAACCACCTGCATGCCCATTACGCCGAGCCGTTGAATATCGAGACGTTGGCCGGTTATGCCCATATGAGTGCCTCGACCTTTCATGAGCATTTCAAGCGCTGCACCTTGTTGTCGCCGGTGCAGTACCTCAAGCGCCTGCGGTTGTTGAAGGCCCAGCAATTGTTGCTGATAGACGGCATGAGTGTGGCGCAGGCGGCGCATAGCGTGGGGTATCAGAGCACGTCGCAGTTCAGTCGCGAGTACAAGCGCTATTTCCTGCGTAACCCTGGTGAAGAGCGCGCTGCGTAGCATTTCAGGCCAAACCACCCTCCCACATTTGGATTGATGTTGGCCATAAAAAAGGCTCCCAATTGGGAGCCTCAGTGGCTTACATATTCGGGTAAGTTGGCCCGCCCGCACCTTCCGGTGTCACCCAGGTGATGTTCTGCGAAGGGTCCTTGATGTCACAGGTCTTGCAGTGCACGCAGTTCTGGGCGTTGATCTGGAAGCGCTTCTCGCCGTCTTCCTTCGTGATCACTTCATACACGCCGGCCGGGCAGTAGCGCTGCGCCGGTTCATCGTAGAGCGGCAGGTTGGTGCCGATCGGGATGCTCGGGTCTTTCAACTTCAAGTGGCAAGGCTGCTCTTCTTCGTGGTTGGTACCGGAGATGAACACCGAGCTCAGTTTGTCGAAACTCAACTTGCCGTCGGGTTTGGGGTAGTCGATTTTCTTGCAGTCTTTGGCCAGCTTGAGGCAGGCATAGTCCGGCTTGGTGTCGTGCAGGGTGAACGGCATCTTGCCGCCGAGGATGTTCTGGTCGAACCAGTTGAAGCCGGCGCCGATGATCGGGCCGAACTTGTGCATCGCCGGGCCGAAGTTACGGGTGGCGAACAGTTCCTCATACAGCCAGCTGGCTTTGAAGCCGTCGACATACGCGGTCAGCTCGTCACCGCCTTCGGATTCGGCAAACAGACGATCAGCAACCGCATCGGCGGCGAGCATGCCGGACTTCATCGCGGTGTGGCTGCCCTTGATCTTGGCGAAGTTCAGGGTGCCGAGGTCGCAACCGATCAGCGCACCGCCCTTGAAGACCATTTTGGGCAGGGAGTTCAGGCCACCTTTGCAGATGGCGCGGGCGCCGTAGCTGACGCGCTTGCCGCCTTCCAGGTACTGGGCCAGCACCGGGTGGTGCTTGAGGCGCTGGAACTCATCGAAGGGCGACAGGAAGGTGTTGCTATAGGACAGGTCGACGATCAGGCCGACCACTACCTGATTGTTTTCCAGGTGATAGAGGAACGAACCACCGGTGTTTTCGGCGCTCATGATATCCAGCGGCCAACCGGCGGTGTGCACCACCAGGCCTGGCTGATGCTTGGCCGGGTCGATTTCCCAGATTTCCTTCAGGCCGATGCCGTAGTGCTGGGCGTCGGCGTCGCTGTCCAGGTTGAAACGCTGGATCAACTGCTTGCCGATATGGCCGCGGCAGCCTTCGGCAAACAGCGTGTACTTGCCACGCAATTCCATGCCCGGGGTGTATACGCCTTCCTTGGGCTTGCCTTCACGGTCGACACCGAGGTCGCCGGTGATGATCCCGCGCACCACGCCGTTCTCGTCGAAGAGCGCTTCCTGGGCGGCGAAGCCTGGGTAGACTTCTACGCCCAGGTTCTCGGCTTGCTGGGCCAGCCAGCGGCACAGGTTGCCCAGGGAAATGATGTAGTTGCCTTCGTTGTGCATGGTCTTGGGCACAAAGAAGTCGGGAACCTTGGTGGAGGTATCGCTGCTGCGCAGTACGTAGATGTCGTCACGCACCACCGGCGTGTTGAGCGGGGCGCCGAGCTCTTTCCAGTCCGGGAACAGTTCGTTCAGGGCCCGGGGTTCGAACACGGCACCGGAGAGGATGTGGGCGCCGACTTCGGAGCCTTTCTCGACCACGCAGACGCTGATTTCCTTACCGGCTTCGGCGGCCTTCTGCTTCAGGCGGCAGGCGGCAGACAGGCCAGCCGGGCCAGCGCCGACGATGACCACGTCGAATTCCATGTATTCGCGTTCCACAGGCTATCTCCTACTCAAGGCTCAACAGGCTTTTTTTTCTAATGGGTGGAGGTTCGGCGGGGTTCTGCTCAACGGCAGCACCCACCTGTCTCTCTAGGTGGCGCATTATATATAGACCACTGGCAGCGTCCAATACAAACGTTTGTTTGAATTGCCCGCAGCCTAGGTAAATCAAAGCAACGGGGCTTATGACTGACCATTTTGCCGTATTGACCAGAATAGGCGTTCCGGTCAAGATACGGTCGGTTTTGCGCTTCCCGTAGGCAGACTGCAGGTTTCAAGAGCACGTCCAAAGGCCGGCCGAAGGTAAAAATGTGACGCGTACCCGCACACAGGGGCGCAGTTTACACGCCGCGATAAAGAATGACCTCTCAGTCACCACTGACGAACGGTCGTCACTTCCCGTGTGCAAGGCCACTGCCGAAGTCTTTGGAGGTGCCCTTGTGTGCCGATGAGCATCAACCGCCAGGTTCGCCTAGGCGACTTTCTTTTCACCGGAGAGTAACGAGGAATCCATGAAGGTTCTTGTAGCTGTCAAACGCGTTGTCGATTACAACGTGAAAGTTCGCGTCAAGGCGGACAATTCCGGCGTCGACCTTGCTAACGTCAAGATGTCGATGAACCCTTTCTGCGAAATCGCTGTGGAAGAAGCCGTACGCCTGAAAGAGAAAGGTGTTGCGACTGAAATCGTCGTGGTGTCCATCGGTCCGACCACTGCCCAAGAGCAGCTGCGTACCGCTTTGGCCCTGGGTGCCGACCGCGCAATCCTGGTCGAATCCGCCGAAGAGCTGACCTCCCTGGCGGTTGCCAAGCTGCTCAAGGCCGTTGTCGACAAGGAACAGCCTCAGTTGGTGATCCTCGGCAAACAAGCCATCGACAGCGACAACAACCAGACGGGCCAGATGCTGGCCGCACTGACCGGTTACGGCCAGGGCACCTTCGCTTCGAAAGTCGAAGTGAACGGCGACAGCGTCGCGGTGACCCGTGAAATCGACGGTGGCGCGCAGACGGTTTCCCTGAAACTGCCGGCCATCGTCACCACCGACCTACGTTTGAACGAGCCGCGCTATGCGTCTCTGCCAAACATCATGAAAGCCAAGAAGAAGCCTCTTGAAGTGCTGACTCCGGATGCTTTGGGCGTTTCTACCGAATCCAGCAACAAGACCGTCAAGGTTGAAGCGCCGGCAGCACGCAGCGCGGGCATCAAGGTCAAGTCGGTGGCTGAACTGGTCGAGAAACTGAAAAACGAAGCGAAGGTGATCTGATCATGACTATCCTCGTAATCGCCGAACACGATAACAAGGTGCTGGCCCCGGCCACCCTGAACACCGTGGCCGCAGCCGCTAAAATCGGTGGCGACATCCACGTATTGGTGGCCGGCCAAGGCGCTGGTGCCGTGGCTGAAGCCGCTGCGAAAATCGCGGGCGTAAGCAAAGTCCTGAACGCTGACAATGCCGCTTACGCGCACCAGCTGCCGGAAAACGTGGCTCCTCTGGTTGCGGAGCTGGGCAAAAACTACAGCCACATCCTGGCTGCCGCCACTTCCAATGGCAAAAACATCCTGCCACGGGTTGCCGCGCAACTGGACGTTGACCAGATCTCCGAGATCATCTCGGTAGAAAGCGCCGATACCTTCAAGCGCCCGATCTATGCCGGTAACGCCATCGCCACCGTGCAATCCAACGCAGCGATCAAGGTCATTACCGTACGCGCCACCGGTTTCGATCCGGTTGCCGCCGAAGGTGGTTCGGCCGCCGTTGAAGCCGTCTCTGCTGCCCACGACGCTGGCACGTCCAGTTTTGTTGGCGAAGAGCTGGCCAAGTCCGATCGCCCTGAGCTGACGGCTGCCAAGATTGTCGTTTCCGGCGGCCGCGGCATGCAGAACGGTGACAACTTCAAGCACCTGTACGCCCTGGCCGATAAGCTGGGCGCTGCGGTCGGCGCTTCCCGCGCAGCCGTCGACGCAGGTTTCGTACCCAACGATATGCAGGTCGGCCAGACCGGCAAGATCGTTGCGCCACAGCTGTATATTGCCGTCGGTATCTCCGGCGCGATCCAGCACTTGGCCGGTATGAAGGACTCCAAAGTGATCGTCGCGATCAACAAGGACGAAGAGGCGCCGATCTTCCAGGTCGCCGATTACGGCCTGGTGGCTGACTTGTTCGAAGCCGTACCTGAGTTGGAGAAGCTGGTCTAATCCAGCCGCTTCACTTATAAAGAGCCCGGTCTTGTGACCGGGCTTTTTTATTCCCTGTAGGAGCTAGCTTGCTCGCTTCTACAAAGAACTTTACGAAGGAACATGCCATGGAGCTGCGCCCCTGGACTGTACTGCTGGGCCTTGTGCTGCTGCCGAGCCTGTCACTGGCCGCCGGCAAGTGCGAGCGCCTGGTGATCACCGGCAGCCCTGATGCGCCACCTTTGTTGTGGCGTGACCCCCAGGACCCGACGCACCTGATCGGCGCTACCGCCGAGGTGCTGCAACAAGTGGGCAAGGACCTCGGGCTGAAAATCGACCTGCTCTACGGCGGCAAACGCCCCCTGGCCCTGGATGAAGCGCGCAGCGGGCGCATGGACATCCTCGCCGACGCGCCGCTGAACCTCGGTGAACTGGAAAACTTCGACTACATCCATCCGGCGTTGATGCAGACCGATTACCTGGTCTGGACACGTAAGGATTCACAGCTGGCCTACACCTCAGTGGCTGACCTGCATGGCCACAAGGGCGCGGTATCGGAGCGCGCCCGCTTGAGCGCTGAATTCGAAACCTTCGCCAGCCAGCAGCTCAGCCTGCAACGCCTGCCCAATCTGACGCCGGCATTCCAGAAACTGTTGCTGGGTGAGGTGGATTACGTGCTGGCCGGGCGCTATTCCGGCATGGCCATGGCCCAGACGTTGGGCATGAGTGACGACTTGGTCGCCCATGAGGAGCCTGTCGATCAGCCCGGCTTGTACCTGGCGATTTCCCACAACTCAGCATGCAATGATCCATGGCTGCGCGGACAGTTGGCGAAAAAGATGACAGAATTGCCCGCGTCCGGTGTCGCGCAAGCCGCGCTGCAGCGCAATCTGGAGCGCTGGAAGGCGCAACTGCAACAGCCCGTCGGCACCCCAACACAGTAGGGATTTACAGTGATTTTTCGACCTCTTTTCGCGGCCCTCGCCGTTGTCGCTCTGGCGGGATGTGCAACCGATCCTGCGCCGAATGAACAAATGCGCCTGACCCAGCAAGCCTTGGAGCAAGCCACCGCGGTCGGGGTCAACGCCGACGAATCGCCCGAGCTGAAACTGGCCGAAGAAAAATTCGCCAGGGCCAAGGCGAACATGGCCGACCAATCCTACAAGCGTGCGCGTATGCGAGCCGAGCAGGCTGAGCTGGATGCGCGTCTCGCCGAGGCTAAAGTGCTCACCGCCAAGAGCCAGGAGCAATTGAACGTGCTCAATACCCGCATCACCCGCCTGCGTAAGCAGCTGCAGTTGGGAGACGCGCAATGAGCCCGATGATCCGTAGTTTAGGCTGTGTGTTGCTGCTGGGCAGCGCAGCCCTCGGCGGGTGCGCCAGTCAACCCAGCAGCGAGCAGGCGTTGCAACAGGCCGGCGATGACTTTCAGAAGGTCAAGGAGGACGCCAACGTGCTGCGCTTCGCCCCCAAGGATGTGATCCGCGCCGGCGAGTCCCTGGCCCGTGCCGATCGCTTGTCCAGCTACTGGGGCAGCGGCGCCGATGTGGTGCATTACGCCTACCTGAGCCAGCGCTACAGCGCCATCGCCCGTGAACACACCGAGCAAGGCCTCAACGCAGAACGCGGCGTCCAACTCGAATTGGAACGCCAGCGCCTGCAACTGGCCCTGCGCGAAAACAAACTGGCCAGCGTGCAGCAACAGGGCAAGTGGGTTGAAGCACAAATTGCCAGCCTCACCACCCAGACCGACCGTGGCTTGGTGATGACGCTGGGAGATGTGCTGTTCGACACCGGCGAAGCGGAACTGGCCAACTCGGCCAACCGCACGGTGTTGAAGATCGTGCAGTTTCTGCAACTTAACCCCAAGCGTCGTGTGCGCATCGAGGGCTACACCGACAACACCGGGGGCGAGCAGGAAAACCTCAAGCTGTCCCGCGACCGTGCCCAATCGGTGGCGGACCTGTTGATGGACCTGGGTATCGATGACAAGCGTATCGAGGTCCAGGGTTATGGCGATCAGTATCCGGTAGAAGCCAACGCCTCCGAACGAGGCCGCGCACAGAATCGCCGCGTGGAAATCGTATTCTCCGACGAGAAAGGCCAACTGGGCGCTGCTCGCTGAAGTCTGACGAAATTCAATGTGGGAGGGGGCTTGCTCCCGATAGCGGTAGTTCAGTTGCAACATTTTTGACTGATACACCGTTATCGGGAGCAAGCCCCCTCCCACATTTTGTCAGGCGTACTCCCTTTAAAGTTTTTGCTATCACTCCCACGCGCGCTCGACTATCGTGACAACTGTCCCCGTACACTTCTAAACTGTGCTGGTATGTTTCACACAAAAATAAAATACCCGTGAAATCGAGTGCTGCGTCATGACCAATCTGTTGCTTTACCAGCGTATTGCCCAGCAACTGGCTGAGGACATCCGACGCGGTGTTTATCAACCGGGGGAGCGCGTGCCGTCGGTGCGCAAGATGAGTTCCCAGCTCAATGTAAGCCATGCCACGGTGCTGCAGGCCTATGCCAACCTGGAAGACCAGGGGCTGATCCGGGCGCGGCCGCAGTCGGGCTATTACGTGCACCAGACACCCGCACTCACGGCGCCGACGCCAGATATTGCGCGGGTCGAACGTCCAGGCTTGGTCACCCGCAGCAGTATCATCCAGCAGGTATTGGTCGAGTCGCGCCGTGAAGGGGTGTTCCCCTTGGGCGCCGCGGTGCCGAGTGTCGACTATCTTCCTGTACGGGCGCTGCACCAGCAATTGGCCAAGGTCACACGGTTCCAGAGCCCGCGGGCCTTCAGCTACATGTTCAGCCCAGGCTTTGAACCGCTGCGCCGCCAGGTGGCGATCCGCATGCGCGATGCCGGTGTGGTGGTAGACCCTTCCGAGGTGGTGATCACCCACGGCTGCGTCGACGCGTTGCAGATGTCCTTGCGCGTGCTCACGCGGCCTGGTGACCTGATCGCCGCCGAATCACCGACTTACTACGGCTTGTTGCAACTCGCCGATTTGCTCGGCCTGAAAGTTATCGAGATCCCCAGCGACCCAGCCACGGGAATGAGCCTGGAAGCCCTGCAACTGGCCGCCAACCAGTGGTCGATCAAGGCGCTGGTGCTCACCGCGCGCCTGAGCAACCCCCTGGGTGGCACCATGCCCGAGGAGCGCCAGAAACAACTGCTGCGCCTGGCGTCGGATTTCGATATCCAGATCGTCGAGGACGATATCTACGGCGAGCTGATGTTCGAACTGGGTCGCACCAAGGCTCTGAAAGCCTACGACCGCCTTGACCGGGTCATCTACTGCTCGAGTTTTTCCAAGACCTTGTCCCCAGGTGTGCGCATCGGCTGGATGATCGCCGGCAAGTACCAGCAGGAGATCCAGCGCCTGCAGATGTTCAGTACCCACTCAGCATGCAGTGTTACCCAGATGGGTGTCGCGGCTTACCTGGAAAACGGTGGCTACGACCGCCACCTGCGCTACATCCGCCAGGAATACCGCAAGAACCTCAGCGCCTTCCAACTGGCGGTGCAGCAATATTTCCCCGAAGGTACCCAGATGACCCGTCCAACCGGCGGCTTTATCCTGTGGGTCAGTTTGCCGGGTCGGGTCAATACCCAGGAACTGCACGTACGTGCCCTGCAACAGGGCATCAGTATTGCGCCGGGGCTGATCTTCAGTAATACGGAACAGTTCAACCACTGTATTCGCATCAACTGCGGTACTCCCTGGAACCGCGAGGCAGAGCGGGCGTTGATGACCTTGGGCATGCTGGCCAGCCAGCTGTGCCAGGAGACTGCGGCGGGTTTTTGAGGCGTGCAAAGGGGACAGCATTGATCTGCGCCCTTGTCATGCCGTGCACAACAAGCGAGCATATGGCCTTCTGCCGTTAACGCTGTTGGCGATATGACATCTATTTTTCGCGTTACCTTGGTGATTGGCTTGTTGAGCCTGTGCAATGTTAGCGGGGTGCTGGCAGCCACGCCGGTGGGCGATAGCACGCCGGCTGCCAGTGTTGAGCAGAAGGCCTCCGTGAAGAAGCCGACGCCCGTGAAAAAAGCCCCGGCCACACAGAAAAAAGCCGCAGCGAGCAAAAAGCGCGCGCCCGTTGCGAGCAAGTCCAAGTCTGCCCATGAAGTCGCCCAGACTAAATTGCCACCGGCACAGTTGGACCTTTCGCTGCCCTCGGACATGGTCAGGCTGTTGCAGCCGATCGGCACCATGCCCAAGCCCAAGAGCGTGCCCTTGCTGCCGCCGATGTTTGGCGAAAAGCCCACCGACAACAGTGCGTTCCAGATCAACGGCCGCTTGCTCAGCAATGAGATGAAGCTGCAACTGCGCAACGATGAGCGCCGTGATGTTGAAGGTGCCGCGCTGGATTTCGAATTCAAGCAATAAACTTTGCCGCTACGCGTGACCCAGGTTGCCGACCATCTGTCGCAGACTGGTCGGTCACTTTTGTTTTGCGCGAAAAACCCCTGTTTGACCATTTTAAAACGGCTGTTTAAGGGCGTACTCTAGCCCGGCCATCCCTATTGAGTCGTCGAGGACCTGCTGGTCATGAAATGCCGTGAAGGCTGTGGCGCATGCTGCATCGCCCCCTCCATCAGTTCGCCGCTGCCCGGAATGCCCCAGGGCAAGCCTGCAGGCGTTCGCTGCCTGCACCTGTCGGTCGGACAACTGTGCCAGCTGTTCGGCCTGCCTGAACGGCCGGCGGTGTGCAGTGATTTCAAGGCTGATATCGAGGTCTGTGGCAATGACCAGGCCGATGCAATTCGCTTGATCGGCTGGTGGGAGCAGATGACGGCGGCTTGATGGGCTTTACTATTGGAACTTCAACAATAAGGAATACAACAATGGGTTCGCTGAAACGACTGGCCGTGTTGTGCGGTTTTACACTGCTGTTTGCTGCTACTGCCCAAGCTGAGGAATGGCAAGTGGCCAAGGACGAAGACGGTATCAAGGTGTCCCTGAGCGAAGTTGCCGGCTCCAAGTACAAAGCGTATCGCGGCGTGACCGTGATCAAGGCGCCTGTGGCCAAGATCGTTGCATTGCAAGAAGACGTGGCGGGTGCCTGCGCGTGGATTCACGAGTGTAAATCCCAGAAACTGGTCGACAAGAAAGGCGACGAGGCCTGGACCTACACGCAATTCAAGGCACCGTTTCCGGTGAGTGATCGTGACTCGTATATTCATGTCACAACCGCTAAAAACGCCGATGGCAGCGTAACCCGCACCTTGCAGGGCGTGCCTACCTACAAGCCGGAAGAAAAAGGCTATGTACGGGTCGCTCAGGTCGAAGGCTTCTGGAAACTGGTGCCCAAGGGCGCCAATGAGACCGAAGTGACCTACCAAGTGCACACCGAGCCGGGCGGCAGCGTGCCGTCTTGGTTGGCCAACAAGTTCGTGGTGGAGGCGCCGTTCAATACCCTGAAGGCCCTTAAGGGACGCGCTGAAAAATAAGCGCAACTGATCCGGTGCCTCCTGCCTTGGGTGGAACGTTTGGCGAAGCCTCAAGGTCCAGATAGATGTAAGCCCACACATAGGGTTTTATCGAGGAGGCACCGATGCCGAAGTGGAATGTTTCTTTCATCAATGACCGTGGCGAGCCGGTAGTCGAGCAATTCGACTGCGAGCATGAGCCGACGCTGGAAGAAGCCGCACAGATGGTGCGGGTGCGTGTGTCGCCGGTGTTAGAAAAGCTGGACCTTAACGATCTTGCCGATCGTGTTCCCGAGCCCACGGTCAAGAGCCTGCATGATCAAAATGGTATCAAGGACCTCAAGGTCGAACCCGCGGCCTGAATATTTCCGTTAGACCCATCAAGCACCTCTGGTGGAGGTGATAGCTTCGCGCTACTCTGCAATCGAGATCAGCGAATGAATCGCTAAGGTCTGGTCTTGTCAGCTACATGCTTGTTTTCCAGCGGTGTTGTTCCTGCCGTAGTACTCGCGCCAGTAGGGCGCGAGCTTCGGGAAGCACGGAAAGTCTATCCATCATTTGAGGAGCACTTTTCATGAGCACAGCCTATCAAGAAGACATCAGTACCAACGTCCTGCGCCGCATGAAAGAAGGCGGCTTCGATTTCTCGCGTTTTCACCCCATTGAGTTCTACGCCATTTTCCCGGATGAGGAACGGGCGCGCAGGGCTGCGGGTCGATTTCGTGGCGAATCCCTGAATGCCCAGGTCAGCGCGCGCGACGATGGCGCGTGGTACCTGGAACTGAGCAAAATCATGTTTGCAACCTACGACGGCATAGGAGACTTCGAGCAAGACTTCGAGGCGGTGGTCGAGCCCCTGGGTGGGATCATCGAAGGATGGGGCGTCAAGCAGGAGGTGCGTGGGTTACCCATGTAGTTGGTTTTTATGAGCAGCGCAGCGTATCGGCTGACCTTTGGGTCGGCCGATTTTGTTTGGGGGTGACCTGCACTGGTTTTGTTACATGCAAAAAAAAGCCACCCCAGTAGGGTGGCGGAAAGGGAAGCTCGAGGGAGCAGATCAGTACACGAAGTAACACAGTACCGCTTGCACAAAGGGTTTCGCTGTAGGACATGTCCTGTTCAGCCGATGGAGGTGATTATCCGCAGCGCCGGCCGGGCAGTGAAATCAACTCTGGCTATGCTGTCGATAGCCAAGGGCCGCGTTGCAATGAAGCGTGCGACATGCAACGGGCACGTTCTACGCACCTGAATGGTGCGACGAAGCCGCCTGAATTATTCAAATCGTTGATTATTAAGTGTTTATGCCGCTGGCACGGGCCTTGCGAAGGTTCTCGCGTCCGGGTGACAAGGAGTACGGCATGATCCGCACTTATTACGATGAAATGTACGATGGGGCAGGGCAGGTCCGTCCTCATTACCGCGAGTTCGCCCGCTGGTTGGCCGACACCCCCACCGAATTGCTGGCCCAGCGTCGGCGTGAAGCCGATTTGCTGTTCCACCGCGCCGGTATCACCTTCACCCTCTATGGGGATGAGCTGGGCACTGAGCGCCTGATTCCCTTCGATACCATTCCGCGCAGTATTCCGGCCAGCGAGTGGCGGGTTGTCGAGCGCGGCTGCATCCAACGGGTCAAGGCACTGAACATGTTCCTCGCCGACCTGTACCACGGCCAACGCATTATCAAGGCCGGCATTATTCCCGCCGAGCAGGTACTGGCCAACGAGCAGTATCAGTTGGCAATGCAGGGCCTGGACCTGCACCGTGATCTGTATTCCCACATTTCCGGGGTCGACCTCGTACGCGATGGTGACGGCACCTACTACGTACTGGAAGACAACCTGCGCACGCCCAGTGGCGTCAGCTACATGCTCGAAGATCGCAAGATGATGATGCGCCTGTTCCCGGAACTGTTTGCAGCCCAGCGCATCGCGCCCATCGACCACTACCCCAACCTGTTGCTCGATACCCTGAAAAGCGCCAGCCCTCTGGATAACCCCAGCGTGGTTGTGCTGACCCCGGGGCGCTTCAACAGCGCGTTCTTCGAGCATGCCTTTCTTGCCCGGGAAATGGGCGTGGAACTGGTGGAGGGGGCGGACCTGTTCGTACGCGATGACCGTGTGTTCATGCGCACCACCGACGGCCCAAAGGCCGTGGATGTGATCTACCGCCGCCTCGATGATGCCTTCCTCGACCCGTTGGCCTTCAACCCGGACTCCATGCTCGGCGTGCCCGGCCTGCTTGCGGCCTATCGTTGCGGCAATGTGGTGCTGGCCAATGCCATCGGCACGGGAGTGGCGGACGACAAGTCGGTTTACCCGTTCGTCCCTGAAATGATTCGCTTCTACTTGGATGAAGAGCCGATCCTGCAGAACGTTCCGACCTTTCAATGCCGTAATCCCGACGAATTGTCCCACGTACTGGCCCACCTGCCCGATTTGGTGGTCAAGGAAACCCAGGGCTCCGGCGGCTATGGCATGTTGGTTGGCCCGGCGTCCACGGCGGCGGAAATCGAAGCCTTCCGCGCTCGCATCAAGGCCAAGCCCCACGCTTATATCGCGCAGCCGACCCTGTGTTTATCCACCTGCCCGACCTTTGTCGAAAACGGTATCGCCCCACGGCATATCGACCTGCGCCCGTTCGTGCTGTCCGGCAAGGAAACCCGCGTGGTGCCCGGCGGCCTGACTCGCGTGGCCTTGCGCGAAGGATCGCTGGTGGTCAACTCGTCCCAGGGCGGCGGCACTAAAGACACCTGGGTGGTCGAGGACTGATGCCATGTTGAGTAGAACTGCCTCGGATTTGTACTGGATGTCGCGCTATCTGGAACGTGCCGAAAACCTCGCACGCATGCTCGACGTCAGCTATTCACTGTCGCTGATGCCCCAGGATGGGCGCGGCGACGGACTGCACGAACTGGCCATGCCGTTGTTGATCACCGGCACCCTGGAGGATTACCACGAGCGCCACGGCCAATTGCATGCCGAACGCCTGCTGCACTTTTTCGCACTGGACGCGGCCAACCCGGCCAGCATCTACAGTTGCCTGGGTGCTGCACGGGCCAGCGCCCATGCGGTACGTGGGCGAATCACCGCCGACATGTGGGAAAACATCAACGCCACTTGGCTGGACATTCGCGATATCGCCCAGCAGGGGCTGAGCCGATACGGCATGAGCCGGTTTTGTGAGTGGGTCAAGGAGCGTTCCCATCTGTTCCGCGGCGCCACCTACGGCACCATCATGCGTAACGATGCCTTCCGCTTTATCCGCCTGGGCACCTTTATCGAGCGCGCCGATAACACCCTGCGCCTGCTGGATGCGCGCTACGAAATGGCCGGCGATCAGGCCGCGTCGGTCAGCGATGGCACGGCTCACGCGTATTACCAATGGAGTGCACTGCTGCGTGCGTTGTCGTCGTTCGAGGCCTACACCGAGATTTATCGTGATGCGCCGGGGTCCCGGCAAGTGGCTGAACTGCTGCTGTTACGCGCCGATGTTCCGCGTTCGCTGCGGGCCTGCAGCGAGGAAATCGACCAAGTGCTCGCCAGCCTGCCTGGCCTCAACGGCCGCCCGGCCCAGCGCCTGGCCGCCGAGATGGACGCGCGCCTGCGCTTTACCGCGATCGACGAAATCCTCGAGGAAGGCCTGCATGCCTGGCTGACCGACTTTATCCCCTTGGTCCGCCAATTGGGCGACGCCATCTACAGTTCCTACCTGGAGGCGGCATGAGACTCTCCATCAGCCACGAAACCACCTACCACTACCAAGACCAAGTGCGCGCCAGCATCCAGTACCTGCGGCTCACGCCCCATGACAGCGAACGCCAGCACGTATTGAGCTGGCAGCTCGACCTGCCACGCCCGGTGCGGGCGCAGGTGGACCCCTTCGGTAATATCCTGCATGTGCTGACCCTGGACGAACCCCACGACGCCATTATCATCGGCGCCCGTGGTCAGGTGGAGATCGACGAGTTGCGCGAGGCCGAACACGAAAGCCAGTCTGCCTGGCCGTTCCTGCGCTGCACGCGTCTGACCGAGCCCGATGAAGCCCTGCGCCGGTTTGCCGAGCAGCATTGCCACCAGCGTCGCGACCGCACGGCGCTCATTGACCTGATGCAGGCCCTCAACCAAGCGATGATCTACACGCCGGGGGCTACCGAAGTCGACACCTGTGCCGCCCAGGCCTTTGCAGGCGCTGCGGGCGTGTGCCAGGACCATACCCATGCATTTCTCGCCTGCGCACGCAGCCTGGGAGTTCCTGCGCGGTATGTGTCGGGGTATTTGTACACCGAAGACTGCGCACATCTGGCCAGTCACGCCTGGGCCGAAGCCTGGCTGGATGACGCCTGGTACAGTTTTGACGTGACCAACCAACTGGCCCGGCCGGAGCGGCACTTGAAACTGGCCGTGGGCCTGGACTACCTCGACGCCTGCCCGGTACGCGGTATGCGCCGTGGGGGCGGGCATGAGCAGATGCATGCCAAGGTATTCGTGGCACCGACCGTGGTTTCAGTGCAGCAGCAATAACTTTTGAATTGCTCCAGACTTAAGGTTGGTGCTTGCGCCCCGCCATATGCTGCAAATACTCGACCAGCATATCCAGCTCGTTATCCGGCAATACACTGGCAGCAAACGCCGGCATCTTTGCCTGTGGCCAGTGCCTCAGGCTTTGCGGGTCACGGATATAACGCTTGAGGAAATCACCGCCGAAATACTCGGTGGGGTTGTAGGGAATGTTCAGGTCCGGTCCCACTTGGGCATCGCCGGCACCGTTGAGGCGGTGGCAGGCCAGGCAGTTCTTCTGGAACAACGCAAAGCCTTGGTTGATCGGGTCATTTGCGGCCAGTTTCGGGTCGGGCAACAACGCGGGAAAACGTTCGGCAACCGTCTGCAATTGCTTGATCCTGGAAACTTGGAACGGCCACTGTTCCGGGCTGATGTGCCCGGCTTCGGGTTGGGTCCACACCAGGTAAAACGGCCCGGCGCTCGGTTTGCCTTGCGCCAGGGCGGGCCATGGATGAGCCGGGTCTTCCACCGCCAACCAGGCGCGGGCACCGGTCTTTTCCAACAACGGCGCGGCAGACAGTTCGGCGGCGAAACCATCCAGGGCAACCGCTTGCAAGTGGCTCGCAGGGTTCAGGCCCGGCAGGAGCACCGCCAGGGGTACTGCGCGATAGGTCATGTCGCGCTTGTAGGACACGTCATCGACGATCTGTACCGTCTGTGCCTGCGGGTGCTTGAGCAGATCGGCGGTCTGCCAGGTCCGGCTGGTGTGGTCCAAGTCGATGGTGAGTTGCGCAGCGGCTGCAGGAAGGTTCAGCAGCAGGGCAAATAAGGCGAGGATCGATTTCAAGGCAGCGGCCCGATGCAAGGTGGCGATGGCGCTCACGATACCGGAAATTGACAGGTAAAAAAGACAGCGCCCGCAACGGCAGTGCTAAGCGCACTGTTCCGGCAGGTGCTGCCAAAAGCTGCAGGCCTGGTGCTGTATATGCACGGCTTCTGGGGGGCGGGGCGTCACCCGAGCACCTTGGTCAGGTTGGGCAAGATCAGAATCAGTGTGGTGGCGAACAGAATAAGTCCTGCCTGACGTACTTTCGAATGTTTGAACATGGCTGACTGCCTATTTGTTGTTATTCCTGAGCGTCAAATGCGTGCCGTTTTATTCCAGTATCGCGAGCTGACGTTGCACTTTTCTTACAGCTGCTCCAGCAAGACCCGGCAGCAGCGCCCTACAGGTTCAACCTTAGAGCGCGCGTTCGACTTCGCTTAGATCCATTTCATATCAGCTAATCAGCATTTGCGCTAAAAAAGGCATGAGGCTTATTGCCATCTTGGCGCCAGCCCTAGGGCTAGACAGCTAAAACGTTTAATCAGGCATTTTCCGTAGCTACCTACCGTTCGTCCGAGCGAGGGGGTCAAAAGCATTGAGCGCATCCGTCATTGAAACCGTGTCAATCGGGCCTAAGGTAAGGGGCATACACCCACAGCGGCTCGAGGATGTCATGACCCAAGCTTTGATCTTTGATGCGGTACGCACGCCCCGGGGCAAGGGCAAGGCCGACGGTGCCCTGCACAGCGTCAAGCCGGTAAACCTGGTGGCCGGCTTGCTCAATGCGCTGGCGCAACGCAGCGAGCTTGATACGCGCCAGGTGGATGACATCGTGCTCGGCTGCGTCACTCCCGTGGGCGACCAGGGCGCCGATGTCGCCAAGACTGCCGCGTTGGCAGCGGACTGGGACATCAGCGTCGCCGGCGTCCAGGTCAATCGCTTTTGTGCCTCGGGCCTGGAGGCGGTCAACCTGGGCGCGATGAAGGTGCGTTCTGGCTTCGAAGACCTGGTCGTCGTTGGCGGCGTCGAATCCATGTCCCGGGTACCCATGGGCAGCGATGGCGGCGCCTGGGTGCTCGACCCGCAAACCAATATGCACAGCCACTTCACGCCCCAAGGTATCGGCGCCGACCTGATCGCCACCCTGGAAGGCTTCAGCCGCCAGGATGTGGACGCCTTTGCCCTGCAGTCCCAGCAGAAAGCCGCCCGGGCACGGGCGGACGGTTCCTTCAACAAGTCGCTGATCGCAGTGCAGGACCAGAACGGTATCGTACTGCTGGACCATGACGAGTTTATCCGCGGCGACTCTACCCTTGAGGGTTTGGGCAAGCTCAAGCCCAGCTTCGAAATGATGGGCCAGATGGGCTTCGACGCCACCGCACTGCGGGTCTACAGCCATGTGGAGCGCATCCAGCATGTGCACACCCCGGGCAACAGCTCCGGCATCGTCGACGGCGCCGCATTGATGTTGATCGGCTCTGAGGCCAAAGGTCGCGAACTCGGCCTGCAACCGCGGGCGCGCATTGTTGCCACGGCCGTGACCAGCACCGACCCGACCATCATGCTCACCGGCCCGGCGCCAGCCACTCGCAAGGCCCTGGCCAAGGCCGGCCTGCGGGTTGAAGACATCGACCTGTTCGAGGTCAACGAAGCGTTCGCCTCGGTGGTGCTCAAGTTTATCAAGGACATGGGCATCGACGCCGCCCGGGTCAACGTCAACGGCGGCTCCATCGCCATGGGCCACCCGCTTGGCGCCACCGGTTGCGCGATCCTCGGCACCTTGCTCGATGAGCTGGAGGTGCGTCAGCAACGCTACGGCCTGGCCACGCTCTGTGTCGGCGGCGGCATGGGTATCGCCACCATTATCGAACGCCTCTGAGCCTAAGGAATCTGTCATGACCGACGCCATTCGTTACGAAAAAGGCCAGGACCAGATCGTGGTGCTGACCCTGGACATGCCCGGCCAGAGCGCCAACACCATGAACGTAGCGTATCGCGAGGCCATGGCGGCCACCGTCACGCGCCTGGAGGCAGAAAAAGATGGGATCGCCGGGGTGGTGATCACCTCTGCTAAAAAGACCTTTTTTGCCGGTGGCGATCTCAATGAACTGATCAAGGTCGACAAGGCTCACGCCAAGGATTTCTACGCCAGCGTGCTGGTGTTGAAGGCGCAGTTGCGGCGCCTGGAAACCCTCGGCAAGCCGGTGGTGGCAGCGATCAATGGCGCGGCCTTGGGCGGCGGCTGGGAGATCTGCCTGGCCTGCCATCATCGGGTCGCGCTGGACGACAAAGCTGTTCAGCTCGGCCTGCCGGAAGTCACCCTTGGTCTGTTGCCGGGCGGTGGCGGGGTAGTGCGCATGGTGCGTATGCTGGGCCTGGAAAAAGCCCTGCCGTACTTGCTCGAGGGTAAAAAATTCCGGGCCGCCCAGGCCCTGCAAGCAGGTTTGATTGATGAGCTGGCGGCGGATCGTGATGAGCTGCTGAGCAAGTCACGGGCCTGGATTCTCGCTAATCCTGAGGCAAAGCAACCGTGGGACAACAAGGCGTATCAGATCCCAGGTGGTACGCCGTCAAATCCCAAAGTCGCGCAGATGCTCGCCATTGCCCCATCGATTTTGCGCAGCAAAACCAATGGCTGCTTCCCGGCGCCGGAGAAAATCCTCTGCGCCGCCGTGGAAGGCGCCCAGGTGGACTTCGATACCGCGCACCTGATCGAAACCCGCTACTTCACCGAACTGGTGACCGGGCAAGTGGCGAAAAACATGATCGGCACCTTTTGGTTCCAGCTTAATGAAATCAACGCCGGCAGCTCGCGGCCCCAGGGTCTTGCCCCTTACGTCACACACAAGGTCGGTGTGCTCGGGGCCGGGATGATGGGCGCCGGCATTGCGTATGTCAGCGCTTGTGCCGGCATCGACGTGGTGCTCAAGGACATCAACCTCGCTGCCGCCGAGAAAGGCAAGGCACACTCGGCAGCGTTGCTGGACAAGAAGGTCAGCCGTGGGCAATTGACCGCCGAGCAGCGGGAAACCACCCTGGCGCGCATTCATCCGACGCAGGATGATACTGATCTGGCCGGCTGCGACCTGATCATCGAGGCGGTGTTCGAAGACCGCGAACTCAAAGCCAGGGTCTCGGCCGCCGCACAAAGCGTGGTCGGTGCCGACGCAGTGATCGCCTCCAACACCTCCACCTTGCCGATCAGCGGCCTGGCCACGGCAGTCCCCGATCAAGCCAAGTTTATCGGCCTGCACTTCTTCAGCCCCGTGGACAAGATGCCCCTGGTGGAAATCATCAAGGGCGCCCACACCAGCGACGAAACCCTGGCCCGAGGTTTCGACTTCGTCCTGCAAATCAAGAAAACCCCGATTGTGGTCAATGACAGTCGTGGCTTCTTCACTTCGCGGGTGTTTGGCACGTTCACCAACGAAGGCATCGCCATGCTCGGCGAAGGCGTGGCCGCGCCGATGATCGAAACCGAAGCGCGCAAGGCCGGCATGCCGGTGGGGCCGCTGGCGGTGTCCGATGAAGTTTCCCTCAGCCTGATGAGTCATATCCGACAGCAAACCGCCAAGGATCTACAGGCCGAAGGTAAGGCACTGCCGAACCATCCGGCGACCGCGGTGATCGATTTGCTTGTGAACGAATACAAGCGCACGGGCAAGGCGGCGGGCGGCGGTTTTTACGATTATCCAGCCGGTGGCCAGAAGCAGCTGTGGCCCGAGTTGAAAAACCGCTTCGAACAGCCCGACAAGCGCATTTCAGCTCAGGACGTGCGCGACCGCTTGCTATTTATTCAGGCCATTGAAACCGTACGTTGTGTGGAGGAGGGCGTGCTGATGTCCACGGCTGACGCCAACGTCGGTTCGATCTTCGGCATTGGTTTTGCCGCGTGGAGTGGCGGGGCGTTGCAGTTTATCAACCAGTACGGGCTGGACGACTTTGTCGCCCGCGCCCGTTACCTGGCCGAGCAGTATGGCGAGCGCTTCTCGCCGCCGGCTTTGTTGCTGGAGAAAGCGGCACAGGGGGAAGTGTTCCGCTGAGCAAAATGTGGGAGGGGGAGCTTGCCTTGAGGGTGTATTTCAAGGCAGGCTCTGGGGTGTGCAATATTCCCATCGCCGTGTCAGGTATTTTTTATGTCGCTACGCGTCTGCATCCTGGAAACCGATATCCTGCGTCCAGGCTTGATCGATCAGTACCAAGGTTACGGGCAGATGTTCAAGCGCCTGTTCGCCAAGCAACCGATTGCCGCCGAATTTGTTGTCTATAACGTGGTGCAGGGCGAATACCCGCCGGATGATGAAGTGTTTGACGCATACCTGATCACTGGCAGCAAGGCCGATTCCTTTGGCACCGACCCTTGGATCCAGACCCTCAAGACCTATGTGCTCGAGCGCTACGAGCGCGGTGACAAGCTGTTGGGTATCTGCTTCGGTCATCAACTCCTGGCATTGCTGCTCGGCGGCAAGACTGAGCGCGCGAGCCAAGGCTGGGGCATGGGCATCCATGACTACAAGCTGGATGCCAAGGCCCCGTGGATGAGCCCCGAGGTGCCGGAACTGACGCTATTGATCAGTCACCAGGACCAGGTCACGACCTTGCCGGAAAATGCCACGGTCATTGCCTCCAGTGAGTTTTGCCCGATTGCCGCTTACCACATCGGTGACCAGGTGTTGTGCTTCCAGGGGCACCCTGAATTTGTCCAAGACTATTCCCGCGAGTTGTTGGAGATTCTTCAGACAACCCTGGGGGAAAAGGTTTACACCAACGGCGTTGCCAGCCTGGAACGCGACCACCACGGCGCAACCGTGGCGGAGTGGATGATGCGTTTTGTCGCCCACAAGCCGGACGCCAGCGTTAAAGCCAGCCCGAACGCTTGAAGCTGGCCCATAAACCTGTGCAGCCCAGCGCAATAAACCCGAGCACCGCAAAATAGCCGTAGTGCCATTGCAGCTCGGGCATGTTCTGGAAGTTCATCCCATAAATCCCCGCCACTGCCGTGGGGAATGCCAGGATCGCCGCCCACGCGGCGAACTTGCGCTGCACTACGCTCTGGCGCGAGGCCTCCAGTAACACACCGATCTCGATGGTCTGGCTGGCGATATCGCGCAGGGTGGTGAGGTCTTCCATCTGCCGCGTTACATGGATCTGCACGTCGCGAAAGTATGGGCGCATGTTCTTGTCGATAAACGGAAAGCTCAGCTTCTGCAGCTCCTGGCTGATCTCCACCATCGGTGCCACATAACGCTTGAGCCGCAGCACGTCGCGGCGCAGGCCGTGCAGGTTCTGGATATCGCCCTCGCTCAGCGAACTGCACAGCACATTGCGCTCCAGCTCATCAATCTCCGCATGGATCGCCTCGCTCACCGGCTGGTAGTTTTCGGTGACGAAATCCAGCAGCGCATAGAGCACGAAGTCTTCCCCATGCTCCAGCAACAGTGGTCGCGCTTCACAACGTTGGCGCACAAAACCGTAGGACGCCGAATGACCATTGCGTGCGGTGATGATGTAGCCGTTGCCGGCAAAGATATGGGTTTCGATAAACTCCAGCTTGCCGTTCTCACGAACTGGTGAGTAGGTGACGATAAACAGCGCGTCGCCGAAGGTTTCCAGCTTCGGGCGGCTGTGCTTTTCCATGGCGTCTTCGATGGCCAGTTCGTGCAGGTTGAACTGGCGTTGCAGGTTGTTCAACTCCTGGGCGCTGGGCTCTTCCAGGCCGATCCACACAAAGTGTCCGGGTTTGGCGGCCCAGGCTGCGCCTTCATCGAGGGTGATATCCGAGACTTTCTTTCCGGCACTGTAGACGGCGGCCGCAACAACTCTACCCATGGTGCTGATCACTTCTTATCAAGAGGACAGATGTTGGGCAGCTTAGCCTGAATGACGTTCCGTTGTTGCTGGCAGACATTGCCCATTCCCTTGTAGGAACGAGCTTGCTCGCGAAGATCATCAACGATGACGCAGCGCTATCAGGTGACCCGCGTCGCCTATTCGGTCTTCGCGAGCAAGCTCGCTTCTACAAGTTCGCGGTCCATCAGGGCAATGCACTCATCCATCTGCGCCTGACAGGTCATCATTAACTGAGGGATGTCGTCCACTGTCAGGCCAATCGTAGGAGTCGGCGGCAGCGAACGTATGAGCACATCCCCACTGTCCCAACGATTGAGCTTCATCTGCTTCACATAAGTGCTGACACACACCGGCACGATCGGCACGCCGGCCGCAATTGCCATATGGAACGCGCCTTTCTTGAACGGCAACAACCCGTTGCCCAGGTTGCGCGTGCCTTCGGGGAACACCCAGATCGAGGTGTCCTCATGCTGCAACGTATGGGTGGTGGTGAGCATGGCACGCCGCGCCTTGTGTGCATTGCCACGGTCGATCAGCACATTGCCCGCCAGCCAGAACAACTGGCCGAACAGCGGCACCCATTTCAGGCTTTTCTTGGCGATGCACACCGTGCGATGCGGCACCACATTTCCTAACACAAACAGGTCATAGTTGGACTGATGGTTGGCGATCACCACACAGGTACCGGGTTTGTTGCGCAGCGAATCCACATCCGTCTTCACGTTCAGGCGCAGAATCCACATGGCTGGCAACGCATAGAGGCGGGCGCAGAGACGACTGTTATCCGGGTTAAACGGCCGGCACACACCGATAAGCACGCCCAATACCCCGGCGACCATAAAGTGCAGGCTCATCAACAACATACGTAACAGAAACAGCATCGACACGGCCTATTGGGACAAAAGGTGGCGCAGTGTACGGATGTACACTGTATTCGGCAATTGCCCCTACAGATGTAGGAGATAGGCGATGTTTAAGCGCATGTTTCCACATATGCCGATAAAGGCCGTCTAGAGCGGTTACAGATGTTTCAGGTTTATTTGTAAGAAAAAGCCCGACTCTAGGTCGGGCTTTAATCAAGCAGG
>NZ_JAUJXA010000027.1:0-33390 GCF_031931935.1 Pseudomonas sp. rhizo25 | reverse complement strand
CTTTTCGTCGACGGCGACGCGGGCAGCGGAGCCTTCCAGCTCGGCGAGGCCTTCGGCGACGTCGAGTTTGTCCAGGGCAGCCTTGGCGCGCACGATGGCGGCCGAATCACTGGCAGTGACGGCGCGGGCTTCGATGGCGGCGGCGGCGCCGGCACCATCGAGGCGGTCCATGTTGGCTTCGGTGGCGTGGCCGGCGTTGGCGCCTTTGGCGGCTACTTCGCCTTCTTCTTCTTTGTCGAATTCGTCCCAGCTCAGCATGACGTGTCGTCTCCTGCGTGAGGGCTCAAAGGTGTCCGTGTGAAACCGGATGGTTGGGTGTTCACACGGCCCAAAGGCCGCGGTGGATCTTAAGGAATCGTTTGTTGCAGCTAGCGCACGCATTAAACGGAATAGGGCTACGGGTGCTCTGCGTGAGGCTTGAGGGGCGCAGCAGTAGGTGCAAGCTCGCGCGGGATGCCTCAGGTCTGGCTCTTCATCCCTGTGTAAAGGGATATTGCAGGCCCGATTTACCCGCGCATTATAGGGAAAAATTTGGGTTTGTGTTGCGGCGGATGGTCACTTGGGCGGGCCAAAATGACGTGGTTTTCGGCCAGAGCGAGTGTTTGCAAGGCTTTGCTGGGGTTGGAAATTTTTGACGGGTGGTGAGGGGGTTTTTGTAGGGGGGAGGGCAGGGGCACAGGTAGGGCTTTATAAGGCGGGTATGACGGCTGACGTTATCGGGAGCAAGCCCCCTCCCACAGTTTGATCGCGGGGGTGTCAGGAATCGAGCCTTTGCCGCAAGAACGATTTCTTGCGGCGAATAAGCTTCCAACTTGAATCGCTGTTATCCGTTAGAGCAACCATTGCCCATCACGTGATAATTAAGAATATGCCGATGACCTTGTGAATCTTCATATTCCATCTTCACCGGTACAACTTCGCATACTTCCGGGATGTTGCTCATGGATAATACTTTGGCCACATCCAAGTGAGTGCTATAGGTGTAGTCCTCAACGATCGGTGCATTCTGGCCAGCCAGCTCAGTCGGGGCCTCGTCGGCCAGGGCGGCGGTGGCGCACAAGCTGCTGAGGGCCATAACTAATAGAGCTTTCATTTCTTTATTACCTTCTTCAGGGCGAAAGGGGTCACGGGGCCCTTGTGAGGCCGCGTGTGTAACTTAAAAGTTGGGAAGTTCGGATTAACGTGCCTTCGTGGGGGCTGTTACGTTGTTAATCACAGTGCCTTGGTTGGCGGAAGTGATTCTAAGCCTGCGGGTTATATTCATATACCCGTGCTTTTGATAAACACCTTTGACGGTTTTTGTAACAATCGGTCGATCAAAGTTTTTTCAGTCACCCGCAAAGCGCCACAGGCTGCGGGCCAGAGCGGTAAACCGGCATAGCAGGGCAATTTGTAGGGTCTTGTTACTACCATCGTCGAATGGTTCTATAGGCCCACCCCGGCTACAACAGGGGCCATACAACAACAACTATGTCACCGAGGTAAGAAAGATGAGTGCGGCTTCCCTGTACCCCGTTCGCCCCGAAGTAGCAGCCAACACGCTGACCGACGAGGCAACCTACAAGGCCATGTACCAGCAGTCGGTGGTCAACCCCGATGGCTTCTGGCGTGAGCAAGCCAAGCGCCTTGACTGGGTCAAGCCTTTCACCGCGGTGAAGCAGACCTCGTTCGACGACCACCATGTCGACATCAAATGGTTTGCCGATGGCACCCTGAACGTTTCCTACAATTGCCTGGACCGTCACCTCGCCGAACGTGGCGACCAGATCGCGATCATCTGGGAGGGCGATGACCCTGCCGAGAGCCGCAATATCACCTACCGCGAGTTGCATGAAGAAGTCTGCAAGTTTGCCAACGCCCTGCGTGGCCAGGATGTGCATCGCGGCGACGTGGTGACTATCTATATGCCGATGATCCCCGAAGCCGTGGTCGCCATGCTGGCCTGTACCCGCATCGGTGCGATCCATTCGGTGGTGTTCGGCGGTTTTTCCCCGGAAGCCTTGGCCGGTCGCATCATCGACTGTAAGTCGAAGGTGGTAATCACCGCTGACGAAGGTATTCGCGCCGGTAAGAAGATTCCGCTCAAGGCCAACGTCGACGACGCCCTGACCAACCCGGAAACCAGCAGCATCCAGAAGGTCATCGTGTGCAAGCGCACCAACGGTGCGATCAAGTGGAACCAGCATCGCGACATCTGGTACGAAGACCTGATGAAAGTGGCGGGCACCGTGTGCGCGCCCAAAGAGATGGGCGCAGAAGAAGCGCTGTTCATCCTCTATACCTCTGGCTCAACCGGCAAGCCTAAAGGCGTACAGCACACCACCGGCGGCTACTTGCTGTATGCAGCCCTGACCCACGAGCGTGTGTTCGACTACCGCCCAGGCGAAATCTACTGGTGCACCGCCGATGTCGGCTGGGTCACTGGCCACACCTATATCGTCTACGGCCCCCTGGCCAATGGCGCGACCACCCTGCTGTTCGAAGGCGTGCCGAACTATCCGGACATCACCCGGGTGGCGAAGATTGTCGACAAGCACAAGGTCAACATCCTCTACACCGCGCCGACCGCGATCCGCGCAATGATGGCTTCCGGTACCGCCGCCTGTGAGGGCGCCGACGGCAGCAGCCTGCGCCTGCTCGGTTCGGTGGGCGAGCCCATCAACCCGGAAGCCTGGGACTGGTACTACAAGAACGTCGGCCAATCCCGTTGCCCGATCGTCGACACCTGGTGGCAGACTGAAACCGGCGGCAACATGATGAGCCCGCTGCCGGGCGCCCATGCGCTCAAGCCGGGTTCTGCGGCACGCCCGTTCTTTGGCGTGGTGCCGGCATTGGTGGATAACCTGGGCAACCTGATCGAAGGCGCCGCCGAAGGCAATCTGGTGATCCTCGATTCGTGGCCGGGCCAGGCGCGTACGCTGTACGGCGACCACGACCGCTTCGTCGATACCTATTTCAAGACCTTCCGTGGCATGTACTTCACCGGTGACGGTGCCCGTCGTGACGAGGATGGTTACTACTGGATCACCGGGCGTGTGGATGACGTGTTGAACGTGTCCGGCCATCGCATGGGCACCGCCGAGATCGAAAGCGCCATGGTCGCTCACCCGAAAGTCGCCGAAGCGGCGGTGGTGGGTGTGCCCCATGACATCAAGGGGCAGGGCATCTATGTGTACGTCACTCTGATCGGCGGCGAGGAGCCGAGCGAGCAGTTGCGCCTGGAACTGAAGAACTGGGTGCGCAAGGAAATCGGCCCGATTGCTTCGCCGGATGTGATCCAGTGGGCGCCGGGCTTGCCGAAGACGCGTTCGGGGAAAATCATGCGGCGCATTCTGCGCAAGATCGCCACGGCGGAGTATGACGGGTTGGGGGATATCTCCACCCTGGCCGATCCAGGGGTGGTGGCGCATTTGATTGAAACGCACAAGACCATGAACGTCGCGTAAGGCGCAGTTGGTGGGACACAGCCCCATTCGGTGTGAGCCGAGTGGGGCTTTTTAATGAGATCTTCAAGCCCCCTCCCACATTTGAATGTATTCCATGTCGAGACTCGTTGGTGGTATGTCAGACCGCATAACCACCAAGCCAATAAATATCGGTTTTTCCTCTGGGACGTTTCAGAATGTTACCGCCAGGCGCAAATGTGTAACCCCCCGGCCAAACCTGAGGCATTGCGCCACGCCTGCGCTCCTAAAAACTGCGTTTTAGACACCCTGATAAATAAGATTAAACGCCACTCTTGCCGTGCTAGAAGGGTTTGCGAATAATAGGCCCGCAATTTGCAGCATCATCAGGTTTAATATCTTTTGTCTCTGCATAAAATCCAGAGGCTGTCAATGTGCTGGAACCGCTTTCTCAGTGCTTCTGTAAATTGTTGTCGCATTGAGGAAATATCGGCTTCCGGGCTGTCGTTAGAATGCCGATCACTCGCTCGTCGTCGCAGGTGTCGCCTGCGCAGGACGCAGCACCGCTATTCGGTTACACCTTCGCCGCATCGTGGGCCATGGCTCATACTGCTGTTTTTGCCCTATACCGATGGAGTCCCAAGATGAAGAAACTCGTGCTGTTGGGCGCCCTGGCGCTGTCCGTGCTGTCCATGCAGGCTTTCGCCGAAGGCAAGCCACTGAAAATTGGTATCGAAGCGGCTTACCCTCCGTTTGCCTCGAAGGCGCCGGATGGCAGCATCGTCGGTTTTGACTACGACATCGGCAACGCCCTGTGCGCAGAGATGAAGGTCAAGTGCACCTGGGTCGAGCAAGAGTTCGATGGCCTGATCCCAGCGCTGAAAGTGCGCAAGATCGACGCTATCCTGTCGTCCATGTCCATCACTGACGACCGCAAGAAATCCGTGGACTTCACCAACCGCTACTACCTGACCCCAGCGCGCCTGGCGATGAAGGAAGGCACCACGGTCAGCGACAGCCTGGATGAATTGAAAGGCAAGAAGATCGGCGTGCAGCGCGGTTCGATCCACGATCGTTTCGCCAAGGAAGTCCTGGCCCCCAAAGGCGCTACGGTCGTGCCTTATAGCTCGCAGAACGAAATCTACCTGGACGTGGAAGCCGGTCGTCTCGACGGCACCGTGGCTGACGCTACCCTGCTGCAGGACGGTTTCCTGAAAACCCCGGCCGGCAAAGGCTACGCGTTCGTGGGCCCACAGTTCACCGACGCCAAATACTTCGGCGACGGCATTGGTATCGCAGTGCGCAAAGGCGACAAGGAAAACCTTGACCGCATCAACGCAGCGATTGCCGCGATTCGTGCCAACGGCGAATACAAGAAAATCCAGGACAAGTACTTCGACTTCGATATCTACGGCGCTGATGCCAAGTAAATAGTCGCAGCTGTCTGTCCGAAATGGCGCAAGCAACAGTCATCCTGAAGTTTGCGCCATTTTTTCATCCCCCTTTTCGAGGACCTGAATCATGTTGAAAGGCTACGGGGCCGTTATCCTCGATGGCGCATGGTTGACGCTTCAGCTCGCCTTGTCGTCCATGGCCTTGGCCATTGTTCTGGGTCTGATCGGGGTCGCGTTACGCCTGTCGCCGGTGCGCTGGTTGGCTTGGCTGGGTGACCTGTACTCCACGGTGATCCGCGGGATCCCCGACCTGGTGCTGATCCTGCTGATTTTCTACGGCGGTCAGGACTTGCTTAACCGCGTCGCGCCGTTGCTCGGCTATGACGACTATATCGACTTGAACCCCTTGGCCGCCGGTATCGGCACCCTGGGTTTCATCTTTGGCGCCTACCTCTCGGAAACCTTCCGCGGCGCCTTCATGGCCATTCCCAAGGGCCAGGCCGAGGCAGGCCTTGCGTATGGCATGAGCAGTTTCCAGGTGTTCTTCCGGGTGATGGTGCCGCAGATGATCCGGCTGGCGATCCCCGGTTTCACCAACAACTGGCTGGTCCTGACTAAGGCCACCGCGCTGATTTCGGTGGTGGGCCTGCAAGACATGATGTTCAAGGCCAAGCAGGCGGCCGATGCCACCCGCGAGCCTTTTACCTTCTTCCTCGCAGTGGCGGCGATGTACCTGGTGATCACCAGCGTGTCGTTGCTGGCCTTGCGTCATCTTGAGAAGCGCTACTCGGTAGGCGTAAGGGCGGCTGATCTATGATCTTCGACTACAACGTCATCTGGGAGGCCATGCCGCTGTACGTTGGCGGCTTGCTGACCACCCTGAAACTGCTCGCCATCTCGCTGTTCTTCGGTTTGCTTGCGGCCTTGCCCCTGGGCCTGATGCGCGTGTCCAAGCAGCCGATCGTCAACGGCGCGGCCTGGCTCTACACCTACGTGATCCGTGGCACGCCGATGCTGGTGCAGCTGTTTTTGATCTACTACGGCCTGGCGCAGTTCGAAACAGTACGCGAGAGCTTCCTGTGGCCGCTGCTGTCCAGCGCGACCTTCTGCGCGTGTCTGGCCTTTGCGATCAACACCAGCGCCTACACCGCCGAGATCATTGCCGGCAGCCTAAAGGCCACGCCTAACGGTGAGATCGAAGCGGCCAAGGCCATGGGCATGTCGCGCTACAAGCTGTATCGCCGCATCCTGTTGCCGTCGGCCCTGCGTCGCGCCCTGCCGCAATACAGCAACGAAGTGATCATGATGTTGCAGACCACCAGCCTGGCCTCCATCGTGACCTTGATCGACATCACTGGCGCCGCGCGCACGGTGAACGCGCAGTACTATCTGCCGTTCGAAGCCTATATCACCGCTGGTGTGTTCTACCTGTGCCTGACCTTTATTCTGGTGCGCCTGTTCAAGTTGGCCGAGCGCCGCTGGCTGAGCTACCTGGCTCCACGGAAGCACTGATATGGAACGTATCGATCATCTGTTGCCCTGGGGGCATCTGGGCTGCGAGCGCCAGCTGAGCGTGTTCCGCTTCGGCAGCGGCGAGCGCAAGGCCTATATCCAGGCCAGCCTGCACGCCGATGAATTGCCCGGCATGCGCGCCGCCTGGGAGCTGAAAAAACGCCTTGGCGAACTCGAGCGCCAGGATGCCCTCAATGGCGTGATCGAGCTGGTGCCGGTCGCCAATCCCATGGGCCTGGGCCAGTTGCTGCAAGGCAGTCACCAGGGGCGTTTCGAGGTCGGCAGCGGCAAGAATTTCAACCGTGATTTTGTCGAGTTGAGCGAGCCCGTTGCGGCCTTGCTCGACGGCAAACTGGGGGATGATCCCCACGCCAACGTACGCATGATCCGCCAGGCCATGAGCGATACGCTCAGCGCCTTGCCCGAACCGAGCAGCCAGTTGCAAGGCATGCAGCGCATCCTGCTCAGCCACGCCTGTACCGCCGACATAGTGCTCGACCTGCATTGCGATGCCGAAGCCGCGCTGCACATGTACGCATTGCCCCAGCACTGGCCGCAGTGGCGCTCGTTGTCGGCACATTTGAATGTAAAGGTCGGCCTGTTGGCGGAAGACTCCGGTGGCAGCTCGTTTGATGAGGCGTGCTCGTTGCCTTGGCTGCGTTTGTCCCGGGCGTTCCCCGAAGCGCAGATTCCGTTGGCGTGCCTGGCCACGACCTTGGAACTGGGCGGCCAGGCCGACACCGGCCGCGATGAGGCCATCTTCCACGCCGAAGGCATCCTGGCGTTCCTCGCCGAACAGGGCCTGATCAAGGGTGAGTGGCCTGCGCCGCAACACGAACCCTGTGAGGGCGTGCCCTTCGAAGGCACCGAATTGCTCTTTGCACCCCACGCCGGGGTGATCAGCTACCTGCGTAAGGCCGGTGACTGGGTGGAAAGCGGCGAGCCGATTTTTGAAGTGATTGACCCCCTGGAAGACCGCGTAAGCATCATTTGCGCGAGCACCTCAGGGGTATTGTTTGCCGTTGAACGGCTGCGTTATGCCCAAGCGGGTTTCTGGCTGGCCAAGGTGGCGGGGCGCGAAGCGCTGCGTCACGGGCGCTTGCTCAACGACTGACCACCTGTTTTTGTGAGAACCGACCGCATGTACAAACTTGAAGTCCAAGACCTGCATAAACGCTATGGCAGTCATGAAGTGCTCAAAGGTGTGTCCCTGGCCGCCGCGGCCGGTGATGTGATCAGCATCATCGGCTCCAGTGGCTCGGGCAAAAGTACCTTTTTGCGCTGCATCAACCTGCTGGAGCAGCCCCATGCCGGCAAGATTCTGCTCAATAACGAAGAGCTGAAACTGGTGGCTAATAAGGACGGCGCGATGAAGGCGGCCGACCCCAAGCAACTGCAACGCATGCGTTCGCGCCTGTCCATGGTGTTCCAGCATTTCAACCTGTGGTCGCACATGACCGCGCTTGAAAACGTGATGGAAGCGCCTGTGCATGTGCTTGGCATGTCGAAGAAAGACGCCCGCGAAAAGGCCGAGCACTACTTGGCCAAGGTCGGGGTGGGCCATCGCAAGGATGCGTTCCCTGGGCATATGTCCGGCGGCGAGCAACAGCGCGTGGCGATCGCCCGTGCCCTGGCGATGGAGCCGGAGGTGATGCTGTTCGATGAGCCCACTTCGGCGCTGGACCCTGAGTTGGTGGGCGAAGTGCTCAAGGTCATGCAGGACCTGGCCCAGGAAGGCCGCACCATGGTGGTGGTGACCCATGAGATGGGCTTTGCCCGTGAAGTGTCGAACCAGCTGGTGTTCTTGCATAAAGGCATTGTTGAAGAGCGCGGCAACCCGCGGGAAGTACTGGTGAACCCGCAGTCCGAGCGTTTGCAGCAGTTCCTCTCCGGCAGCTTGAAATAATCAAGACTGCCACTCAACCCTGTAGGAGCGAGCTTGCTCGCGAAGATCGTCAACGATAACGCGGGAAGCCTGATACCCGGCGGCGTTCTAAGGTTTTTCGCGAGCAAGCTCGCTCCTACAGGAGAGCAGGTCGTCATTGTTTTTGAGATTTGTGTTGGTTTACGGGCTAGCATTGCCCCACGCTTCTTTCACTGTTTTCGCTTCGGATAGCACTCCATGACCGCCCACAAAATTGGTTTCCTGATTTGGCCCAGCACAAAAGCACTCACGCTTGCGCTGGCTGAGGAGGCCTTGCGCGTCGCCCAGCGGGTGCATCCGGACGTGGTCTACGAGCTGTCTTTTTTGCTCGCCGAGCCGGCTACCCCGGGTGCCTGGCAACTGCCCGGCGAGGCATGGGCCGGTAAGCTCGAAGGTTTCCAGAAGCTGTTCCTGCTGGCGGACGAACCCCCCACCGTCATTGCGTCCCAGCTCAGCACTGCACTCAAGCAGCTGGTCCGGGCCGGGTGTGTGATCGGTGGTTTGTCGGCCGGTGTCTACCCGCTGGCCCAGCTGGGGTTGCTCGACGGCTACCGCGCCGCCGTGCACTGGCGCTGGCAGGACGATTTTGCCGAGCGCTTCCCCAAGGTCATCGCTACCAGCCATCTGTTCGACTGGGACCGTGATCGCCTGACCGCCTGCGGTGGCATGTCGGTACTCGACCTGCTGCTTGCGGTGCTGGCCCGTGACCACGGCGCCGAGCTGGCCGGTGCGGTGTCGGAAGAACTGGTGGTGGAGCGTATCCGCGAGGGCGGTGAGCGCCAGCGCATCCCGCTGCAAAACCGCCTGGGCTCCAGCCACCCGAAGCTGACCCAGGCGGTGCTGCTGATGGAGGCGAATATCGAAGAACCGTTGACCACCGACGAAATCGCCCAGCACGTATGCGTGTCACGACGACAACTTGAGCGAATCTTCAAGCAATACCTCAATCGCGTCCCCAGCCAGTACTACCTGGAACTACGCCTGAACAAGGCCCGCCAGATGCTCATGCAAACCAGCAAGTCGATCATCCAGATCGGCCTATCCTGCGGCTTCTCCTCCGGCCCGCACTTCTCCAGCGCCTATCGCAACTTCTTCGGCGCCACCCCGCGTGAAGATCGTAACCAGCGGCGCAGCAGCAGCCCCTTCGAGTTGTCCTCGGTGCCTTCCGAACGCGGTTGATCACTCCTCCATTGGCGGCGGCGGTTCTACCACCAGGGGGACGCCTTGCTCATCCACTGTCGCCTCAGCTACGTGAAAATCATTGTCGGCGCGTACGTAGTACTGGCGCAAATGGTCCAGGCTCTGGGGTGACAAGGGGTTGCCGCTGAAATCACATTCGTCGCTATAGGGCGTTGTGGACTCCAGCAGTGCCGCCGGAATGTCGCTGATCAGGTTATTGCTCAGGTCTATCGTATACAGCTCGGGGAGTTGGAACAGCCCTCGGGGAACTTCGTTGATCTGGGTGTTACCCAGGTAAAGTGCGCCCAAATGGTTCAGGGCACTGACATCCGGCGTGACTACCAACCGGTTGTTTCTCAGGCTCAGGAACTCAAGATTGGGCGCGTTGCCCAGTACATCCGTGTCCGCCGGCGTCAGGGTGATCTCGCAGTTCTCCAGGCTCAGGGTCGTGAGGTTGGGCATTTGGGCGATGGCGTCGGGGATCTTGCCCAGGGTGCACCGGCTGAGTATCAGGGTCTGCAGTTTGGGGAAGCAGCGCAGGGTCCCCTCGACACCATTGGTGAGGCCGTTGCCGATGAGTTCCAGGGAGGTCACATGATCAAACCTGGCGTGCAGTTGCGGCAACGGGCCCATGGTGGTGGTCTCGATCACCACTGAATGGGTGAATTGATCATCCAGGTTTTCCTCGTCCTGCTCGCTTTCGCGGCGCCAGGCATCTTCCAGCGAGCTTTTGAAGCGCTGGCGTGCCAGTTGCTCTTCGGCGGCGGTTTGTTCATCGAGGTTAATGTCGAGGACCGGGTGGCGAGCCGGTATGTCCAGGGACCACTGCTGCAGGTCGGTGCCCAGTTGCGCATACTCAGCCTCCAGGCGAGTCAGGGTCGGGGCAATGTCGGCCATGGTGCCGGGCAGGCGAAAGAGAAAATGATCGGCTTCGGCATCCAGAAAGGTCGGGTAAAGCTGTATGGCCCTGGTGCGTTCTGCGCTGGGCGCCTGGGCTGTGAATGACTCATTGTAGTTCTGGGCATAACGCTTGATCTGTTCCAGGGCTGCAGGTTCCAGCGGGTTGCCGGACAGGTCAAAACCATGTGCGATATCGGGCGTCAGGCTGAACAGCCCCTGGGGTAACTCGGTGATACGGTTGTCGTTCAGCCATACGGCTTTTAGAAGGGGGCGGCTCAGCAGGCCATTGGGCAGACGCTCGATCTGTGTGTCCGACAGGTCGAGCAGCGTCAGGTCGGGCATGCCCTCGACATCCGGTATCAACCCCAGGGGGTTGCGGTGCAGGTCCAGGGAGTTCAAGCCATTCATCGCGTTCAAATGCGCCAGGCTTTGCTCGTTCAGGGTAATGTTGCAGTCGCTCAGGGTCAGGCTGTTGAGCCTGTGCATCGCGCGGATCGGGGAGGGCAGATCGCCCAGCGGGATATTGCGCAGCTCCAGGCGGCGCAGCCAGGGAAAACCGCGCAAGAAGCCTTCGACACCTTCTAGGCTTCTGCCTCCCGCCAGCGACAGCAGTGACACATGACGAAGGGCTGTGCTCAGCTCGGGCAGGTTGGTCAACTCCGGGGCGTGAAGCCTTAGGGTAAAACCGTCCAGTTCGCTGTTCATGAAGTATTCATCCCGCTCGGTTTCCCGGCGCCAGCATTGTTCGATCTGGTCGGTAACCAGCCGGCGCGTTTGCGTTTCATAAAAGCGTTGCTCGGCAGGCATTTGCGCTGGGATGGCTGCCTGCCAGGCCTGCAGGGTGTCACGCAGTACCTGGCGCTCTGCGCGCAGCAGGGCGAGCTGGTTGGGCGCGCCGCCTGGCAGTGTTTGCATATGTTCAAGCACAGCCTGCATCTGCCCCTCATCGAGCCCGGGAAACAGTTCACCCAATTGCTCGCTGGCTGTGGGCAACCTGCCGCCCAGCTCGGGTTGGGCGCGATAGCCGTCCATACCGCCCAGCAACTTCATGGTCTGCGGATCATAGAAGGGTTTGCGCACGGGATCGGCGGTAAGCAGATCGCGTAGCGTGTCACGCATGATGGGATGGTGTAGCAGATGCTGGCGCAGTTGCGCGCTTGAATCCACTTGGATGGCGTTGCGTTGTGCCTCCGGCAGGGCGCTCAGGATCGCGGAGTACAGGTCGGACGCGGGGGCCAGCGCGTCGCTGTCGACGTAGGGCGTGTATCGGCCATTCTCGTTGCGCACCAGGGTGCGCACCTGCGACGCCTCGGGGGGGCCGATCCGGTCACGCACCGCGCCATCGACGCTGTAGTCGCGCACCTCCAGGCGCAGTGACTGCAACCAGCCTGGCAGCTTGGTTAACGAATGCAAGGCCAGGCGCTCGCTGTCCCAGGTTGGTGTGCCGAAGTGCATGGCTTCAAAGGCACGGCACACGCGCACTTCGGCCTGCGCGCTGCGGGCCAGTAGCCGCAGGCGCAATGGCGTGTGCTGGCTGCCCAGCGCTTGCAGTTCCTCGACCGTGGCGCGGTCCAGCAGGGCTTGCGCAACCTTGGCGGGCAGCCCAGGCGCGGCATCGATCAGGCGTTGGGCGCGTGGATTATGGGTGGCTTGCAGGGTGCCATAGTGGGACTCGAATAACCCCGCGCGTTTTTCCTCGGCAGTGGCCGCGAGTTTCCTGCGCAGATGGCTGGCGCGGGCCTCCAGACTCAGGCGCGTATCGCCAACACTGGCACCATAGGCCTCGGCGGCTTCCTCGGCGGGCAACAGGTTGAGGATGGCCTTGAGCAGGTCACCGTTGTTCAGCTGGCTTTCGGGGATCTGGATGACGGGCAGTTGCTCGTCGCCAAAAGCCCAGGCGGTGTTGCCTTGGCCATCGATAAATTGCAGGCAGCGGGTCTGCGGCCAATCGCCGTAGCTGGTGAGCAATTGCAGGATCGCTTGCGGGTCGACACGGCTGTACTGCGCGGGGTCATCGCTGGCAAGCCTTGCGATCAGGCTTTGAATCTCTCGGTCGACCCGCAGCCGGTCAAGGGTATCGATCAGCAGTGCCGGGGGCGCCTCGCCGTTGACATGCATTTTGCGCAGCACGTCCGGGTCCACGCCACTGATGTTCAGCGCCAGCGCCTGGTCGGCTTCGCTGAGCCCCTCCACAGGGTGCCCCAGGCGTTGCAACAGTGTTTTTCGGTCCCACTGCAAGGGGTTTTCCAGCTCTGTGTGCCAGGCGCCGTGGCCGTTGTGGCGTACCCGTGGGCGATAGGCATCGGGGCGGGACGGGTGTTGCAGGTACAGCGTGGAAGACACCGGGTCTTCTTCCACTGCGTAGGTTTTGCCATCCAGCGTCAGCAGGTTCTTGCGCTGGTAGGGGTACAGGCCGGTCGGCTCGCGATAAGTGCCAGGCGGCACGCTGGTGGCGTGCTCGTAGGCGCCGAGGTCGGGTTTCCAGTAGCGGGTCTGGCCCTTGGGCAGTTTTACCGGCTTGAAGCGGTCAATGAAGTCGATAACGTTCTGTGGCAGCGCCTTGCGAAACTGGGCGATGGCGATCTCACCGCCCACGGCAAAGGCGCCCAATTGCACCAGTGCCTCGACCACTCCCAACAGGTGCCCCGCAGCCTCGGTGCCCAAGCCTTCGGCCCAGTCGATGACGCCTTCGAATACCTCATCCAGCAGTTGATAAACCATGTAGCCCATCATCAACTCACCGGCGAAGGGTACGAAAGGGGCGATGATCAACGCGGCCGCGTTCAGGATCGACGACGCGATATTCACGAATGAATCCCACAGCGCCCAGCGTGCCTTGCGATCAGCGCTTGCCGTGGCGACGGCGGTGCTGCGTGCGTCGTTGAGTATTTGGTTGAGCTTGCGTTGGTACTGGTGCTGCCATAGGTCATGGCCGCCGGGGGTGGCGACAAAACGCACGCGAGGGTTGTCGGTCGGGGTCTGGCGCCAGCTTGGCTGGTTGCTGCCGGCCTCATGCGGGTGCCAGGTGACCTGGCCGAGCAACTGGCTGAGGTTGGCGAAGAAATACCCGCGTTGCTCATGAGGCACAAACCGGCTGAAAAAGCGTTGGTACTGTTCATCGCGCAGTTGGCGCACCAGTTCTTTTTGCATTGCCTGGGACGAGGGGTATTGCTTGATCGGGTGCTCGGGGTCACCCGGCACATAGGCCACCAGTGGCGTCGCGGTGCGGGCATGCTCCAGGTCGGGGGCGAAGACGATGATGCCGGGCAGGTCGGCATCCATCAGTTTCAAATCGTGATAGCGCACGAGTTGCCCGTGCAAGCGCAGCCCGGTGACGCCGTCGAGCAGGCCTTGGATCAAGCGCTGGTAGCCGGGCTGGATGTCACCTGAGATCAGCGCCCAATGCAGGGCGGCTTGCAGTTCGGCTTTCTGGCTGCGTTCAACTTTCAAGCGCAAGACGGCCTCAGCCACCGGTTCGTTCAGGCCCAGTTGCTCTTGCAGGTACATCTCGTACAGGGCGCCGATGTCGAGATCGCGGCACAGCTGGATAAAGGCACTGATAGGGAGCACGCGCTTGACCGCCGGTAAGGTGTTGAATTGGCCCCTGGCGTCGGGGCGGGTGATGAAGGTCGACTCGGCTTCGTGGGCATCGGCCTGGGTTTCCTTGTGTTCGAAGTTGTGCAGCGCGGCTTCCAGCAGGGACACGGTCCAGGTGCGGGCGGCCCCTGAACGGATTGGAAAGCCGGGAATGGTTTGTGGGATATACAGGCGCAGAAACGTTTGCCGCACATCCAGTTCCAGGCCGAATTGGGTCTTGAGGGCCAGGGTGAGGATCGGGTCGGCAAAGTCCTCGGCGCTCAACAGGCCGGCCAAGGCTTTTTCGACGGTGTTTTGCGCCTCCCAGTGGGCGATGGCCAGCCGCTTGAATTCGCCCTTGCTGGCCGGGGAGGCATCGCGCAAGGCTGGCGGCACGCTGGGCGGCAACTGGCCCAGCGCCTCGCGACGACGCAGAGAGGTTTCGCCCAGCCAGCGAGGAATCGCGTTTTTCAGCGGCTCATAGTGACTGTCGGGTTGGAACGAGGGACTGGTGTGCGATGTGTGTTCTGCAGAGTCAGGCATGGTGCCAATCCTTGAGCGTGGTAAAGCTCCAGTAAATCGATGCACGAGGCGGCGCAGGGACTACTGGGTTATTGCAAGGAGTGCGGCGTGATCCGTTTCGGGGCGTCCTGCCGAAACAGGCTGTGCTGGTTTACACTGCGCCATTGCGACGCAATATGTCGCATTGCCGTAAACCCGCGTAAAACCGGGGTTGGCGCTATAAGAAGTTGTCGCTTGGCGGCAAGGTGGCGCTGAAAACTGTCCTTACAATCCCTGCATCGCCCGCCAGTTCCAGGCAGGCGTTCCTCTTCAGGAGACTCCGATGTCCGTTGAGCAAGCCCCGGTGCAACGTGCCGATTTCGACCAGGTCATGGTGCCCAACTATGCACCTGCCGCCTTCATTCCCGTGCGTGGCGCAGGTTCGCGTGTTTGGGACCAGGCCGGTCGCGAGCTGATCGACTTTGCCGGCGGCATCGCGGTTAACGTATTGGGCCACGCCCACCCGGCGCTGGTCGGTGCACTGACCGAGCAGGCCAACAAGCTGTGGCATGTGTCCAACGTGTTTACCAATGAGCCGGCCCTGCGCCTGGCCCATAAGCTGATCGATGCCACCTTTGCCGAGCGTGTGTTCTTCTGCAACTCCGGCGCCGAGGCCAATGAGGCCGCGTTCAAGCTTGCCCGTCGAGTGGCGTTCGATCGTTTCGGCACTGAAAAGTACGAGATCATTGCCGCGCTGAACAGTTTCCACGGCCGTACCCTGTTCACCGTGAACGTCGGCGGTCAGTCGAAGTACTCTGACGGTTTCGGGCCTAAAATTACCGGGATCACCCACGTTCCTTATAACGACCTGGCCGCATTGAAAGCCGCGGTGTCGGACAAGACCTGCGCCGTGGTGCTGGAACCGATCCAGGGTGAAGGCGGTGTGCTGCCGGCTGAACTGGCTTACCTGCAAGGTGCCCGTGAGCTGTGCGACGCCAACAACGCGCTGCTGGTATTCGACGAAGTGCAAACCGGCATGGGCCGCAGCGGCCACCTGTTCGCCTATCAGCACTATGGCGTGGTGCCGGACATCCTCACCAGCGCCAAGAGCCTGGGCGGCGGGTTCCCGATTGCAGCCATGCTCACCCGTGAAGACCTGGCCAAGCACCTGGTGGTCGGCACCCACGGCACCACCTACGGCGGCAACCCGCTGGCATGCGCGGTGGCCGAAGCGGTGATCGACGTGATCAACACCCCCGAGGTGCTGGCTGGCGTCAACGCCAAGCACGACCTGTTCAAGGCGCGCCTGGAGCAGATCGGCAAGCAGTACGGCATCTTCACCGAAGTGCGCGGCATGGGCCTGCTGATCGGTTGTGTACTCAGCGATGCGTTCAAGGGCAAGGCCAAGGACGTGTTCAACGCCGCCGAGAAAGAAAACCTGATGATCCTGCAAGCCGGCCCGGACGTGGTGCGTTTTGCGCCGAGCCTGGTGGTCGAAGAGGCGGACATCAACGAAGGTCTGGATCGTTTTGAGCGTGCTGTAAAAACTTTGACGCACGCCTGATTGGCTTGATCGGGTCAAATGTGGGAGGGGGCTTGCTCCCGATAGCGGTGGATCAGTCACTTGATTCATCAACTGACACACTGCTATCGGGAGCAAGCCCCCTCCCACATTGGAATTAGCCCTACATGGGGATAGGTGTTGTCTTCAGGCCTGTCCGGTATTTTTTTTCTATGAGTTTTTCGAGTTAAGGAGTGACACCATGCTGGTGATGCGCCCCGCGCAAATGGCTGACCTGGGCGAGGTACAGCGTCTGGCTGCGGACAGCCCGATTGGTGTCACCTCCTTGCCGGATGATGTGGAACGCTTGAGCGACAAGATCGCCGCCAGCGAAGCCTCCTTCGCGGCCGAGGTAAGCTTCAACGGTGAAGAGAGTTATTTCTTCGTGCTTGAAGATACCGAGACCGGCAAGCTCGCCGGCTGTTCGGCGATCGTCGCCTCGGCCGGTTACTCCGAGCCGTTCTACAGTTTCCGTAACGAAACCTTCGTGCACGCCTCCCGCGAGCTGAAGATCCACAACAAGATCCACGTGCTTTCCCAATGTCACGACCTCACCGGCAACAGCCTGCTCACCAGTTTTTATGTGGTGCCTGAACTGGTCGGTTCGCCGTGGTCGGAACTCAATTCCCGTGGCCGCTTGTTGTTTGTCGCCAGCCATCCCGAGCGCTTTGCTGACTCGGTGGTGACCGAGATTGTCGGCTACAGCGACGAGAACGGTGATTCGCCGTTCTGGGACGCCATCGGCCGCAACTTCTTCGACCTCAACTACGCCGCGGCCGAGCGCCTGTGCGGGCTGAAAAGCCGTACCTTCCTCGCCGAACTGATGCCCCATTACCCGATCTACGTACCGCTGCTGCCGGACGCAGCGCAGGAAGCCATGGGCCAGGTGCACCCGCGTGCACAGATCACCTTCGATATTCTTATGCGTGAAGGCTTCGAGACCGACCACTACATCGACATCTTCGATGGGGGCCCGACCTTGCACGCAAAGGTTTCGGGCATTCGCTCGATTGCCCAGAGCCGCGTGGTGCCGGTGAAAGTCGGCGAGATGACCAAGGGTGTCGGGCGCCAGTACCTGGTGAGCAATGCGCAGTTGCAGGATTACCGTGCGGTGATGCTGGAACTGGACTATGCGCCGGGCAAACCGGTGATCCTGGACCTGGCAGCAGCCGAAGCCCTGGGCGTCGGCGAAGGCGCGAGTGTGCGTCTGGTTGCAGTTTAAGCGCCGGTATAAACAGAGTTTCGCGGGTGGCTGCAAAGCGACCCGTTCGAGGAGATAGCATGATCGTTCGTCCCGTACGCAGCAGCGATTTACCGGCCCTGATTGATCTGGCGCGCAGCACCGGCACCGGCCTCACCACCTTGCCGGCCAATGAAGAGCGCCTGACCCACCGGGTTGGCTGGGCGGAAAAAACCTTTCGCGGCGAAGCCGGGCGCGGCGATGCCGACTACCTGTTCGTGCTGGAAAACGACGAAGGCCGCGTGGTGGGAATTTCCGCCATTGCGGGGGCCGTTGGCCTGCGTGAACCCTGGTACAACTTCCGGGTCGGGTTGACCGTCAGCGCGTCCCAGGAACTGAATATCTACCGTGAGATTCCGACGCTGTTCCTGGCCAACGACCTCACCGGCAATTCCGAATTGTGCTCGTTGTTCCTGCACGCCGATTACCGCAATGGCCTCAACGGTCGCATGCTGGCCAAGGCGCGCATGTTGTTTATCGCTGAGTTCCCGCAGTTGTTCGGCAACAAGATCATTGCCGAGATGCGCGGAGTGTCCAACGATGCCGGGCGTTCGCCGTTCTGGGAAAGCCTGGGCCGGCACTTCTTCAAGATGGAGTTCAGCCAGGCCGACTACCTCACCGGCGTGGGCAACAAAGCGTTTATCGCCGAGCTGATGCCGAAGTTTCCGTTGTACAGCTGCTTTCTTTCCGAGGACGCGCGCAATGTGATCGGTAAGGTGCATCCAGACACCGAGCCGGCGCTGAGCATGCTCAAGAGCGAAGGCTTCAGCTACCAGGGCTATGTCGACATTTTTGACGCCGGCCCGGCGGTGGAGTGTGAGACCAGCAAAATCCGCGCGGTGCGCGACAGCCAGTCACTGGTATTGGCCATCGGCACGCCGGGGGACGATGCCACGCCGTTCCTGATTCATAACCGCAAGCGTGAAGAGTGCCGTATTACCGCCGCTCCAGCTCGCCTGGCCGCAGGCACCCTGGTGGTCGATCCGCAGACCGCCAAGCGCCTGCAGCTGGTGGTGGGGGATCAAGTGCGTGCTGTTCCGTTGTCCGCTGCTCGGGAGTCGAAATAATGAATTCTTTGTATATCGCAGGTAGCTGGCTGGCCGGCCAGGGTGAACTGTTTGAATCGCGCAACCCGGTGACCCAGCAGGTGCTGTGGGCCGGCAATGGCGCCACCGTCGAACAGGTCGAGTCCGCCGTGCAGGCCGCGCGCCAGGCATTCCCGGCCTGGGCCAGGCGCCCGCTGGAAGAGCGCATCAGTGTGCTGGAAACGTTCGCCGCTACCCTGAAAAGCCGCGCCGATGAAATCGCCCGTTGTATCGGCGAGGAAACCGGCAAGCCGCTGTGGGAGTCGGCGACTGAAGTCACCAGCATGGCCAACAAGATCGCGATCTCGGTGCAAAGCTACCGCGAGCGTACCGGCGAGAAGAGCGGCCCCCTGGGCGACGCCACAGCCGTGTTGCGCCACAAACCTCACGGTGTGGTGGCAGTGTTTGGCCCTTACAATTTTCCCGGGCATTTGCCCAACGGCCATATCGTCCCGGCGTTGCTGGCGGGTAATACCGTGCTGTTCAAGCCGAGCGAGCTGACCCCGAAAGTCGCCGAGCTGACCGTGCAATGCTGGGTCGAGGCCGGCTTACCGGCGGGCGTGCTGAACTTGCTGCAAGGCGCGCGGGAAACCGGTATCGCCCTGGCGGCCAACCCTGGCATCGACGGCCTGTTCTTCACTGGCTCAAGCCGCACCGGCAATCATCTGCACCAGCAGTTCTCGGGGCGCCCGGACAAGATCCTGGCCCTGGAAATGGGTGGTAACAACCCGCTGGTCGTGGACGAGGTCGCCGATGTGGATGCAGCGGTCTACACCATCATCCAGTCGGCGTTTATCTCGGCAGGCCAACGTTGCACCTGCGCCCGTCGTTTGCTGGTGCCGGAAGGTGCCTGGGGCGATGCATTGCTGGCGCGGCTGGTGGCGGTCAGCACGACCATTGAAGTGGGCGCATTCGACCAGCAACCGGCACCGTTCATGGGCTCGGTGATTTCCCTTGCGGCGGCCAAAGCGCTGATGGAAGCGCAGGAACTGATGCTGGCCAATGGTGCCGTGGCGCTGCTGGAGATGACCCAGCCACAGGATCAAGCGGCTCTGCTCACCCCAGGCATTATCGACGTGACTGGCGTGACCGAGCGCGAAGACGAAGAACTGTTTGGCCCGCTGTTGCAGGTGATCCGCTACGCTGATTTTGCCGCGGCGATCGCCGAGGCCAACAACACTCAATACGGCTTGGCCGCTGGTTTGTTGTCGGATTCCGAAGCGCGTTACCAGCAGTTCTGGCTGGAAAGCCGCGCCGGCATCGTCAACTGGAACAAGCAACTGACCGGCGCCGCCAGTACGGCGCCATTTGGTGGGGTAGGGTCGTCGGGCAACCATCGCGCCAGTGCGTATTACGCGGCGGATTATTGCGCGTACCCGGTGGCGTCGCTTGAAACGCCAAGCTTGGTGGTTCCTGCCACGCTAACCCCCGGCATTACACTGATCTAAATGTGGGAGGGGGCTTGCTCCCGATAGCTATCTATCAGTTGATGAATCAAGTGACTGAACTGCCGCTATCGGGAGCAAGCCCCCTCCCATACCGGTTCAGTGGTGTATTTAAGTAATTTGATGCCTATAAAAACAGATGTTCGTGGAGCCTCGCCGATGAAATCCTATGAAGTCAATTTTGACGGTCTAGTGGGGCCGACCCATAACTACGGCGGGTTGTCCTACGGCAACGTCGCGTCCCAGAGCAACAGCCAGCAATCTTCCAATCCGAAGGAGGCGGCGTTGCAGGGCTTGCAGAAAATGAAAGCCCTGATGGACATGGGCTTTGTGCAAGGTGTGTTGGCGCCTCAGGAACGCCCGGTTGTGGCCGCCTTGCGCAACCTCGGTTTCAGCGGCAGCGACGCCCAGGTGATCCAGCAAGCGGCCAAGCACGCGATGCCGTTGCTGGTGGCCAGTTGCTCGGCATCCAGCATGTGGGTCGCCAACGCCGCAACCGTCAGCCCGAGCGCCGACACGGCAGATGGCCGCGTGCATTTCACCGCCGCGAACCTCAACTGCAAGTACCACCGCAGCATCGAACACCCCACCACCAGCCGCGTGCTGGGAGCGATGTTCGCCGAACAGAAACACTTCGCCCACCACGCCGCCTTGCCGGCGGTGGCGCAGTTCGGCGATGAGGGCGCGGCCAACCACACACGTTTCTGCCGTGAATACGGCGAGGCCGGCGTTGAGTTCTTCGTGTTTGGCCGCAGCGCGTTCGATACCCGCTACCCGGCCCCCCAGAAGTACCCGGCGCGCCAGACCCTTGAAGCGTCCCAGGCCGTCGCGCGCCTGCACGGCCTGAAGGATGACGGCGTGGTCTACGCCCAGCAGAACCCGACGGTGATCGATGCCGGCGTGTTCCACAACGATGTAATCGCGGTGGGCAACGGCGAGGTGCTGTTCTACCACGAGGACGCATTCCTCAACACCGAACAGATGCTCGCCGAGCTGCAAGCCAAGTTGGGCAAGCTGGGCGGCAACTTCCAGTCCGTCTGCGTGCCCCGTGCCCAGGTCAGTGTCGAGGACGCGGTGCGTTCCTACCTGTTCAACAGCCAGTTGCTGACCCGCCCTGACGGTTCGATGCTGTTGATTGTGCCGGAAGAGTGCCGCGCCAACGAGCGCGTGTGGCAATACCTGCAGGGCTTGACCGCCTCCGGTGGGCTGATCCGCGAGGTCAAGGTCTTCGACCTCAAGCAAAGCATGCAGAACGGTGGTGGGCCGGCATGCCTGCGTCTGCGCGTGGCATTGAACGAAACCGAGCTGGCAGCGGTGAATCCAGGCGTTATCATGACCGCACCGTTGTACGACACGCTGACCCAATGGGTCGACAAACACTACCGCGACAGCCTGCGCGAAACCGACCTGGCTGATCCGCAGTTGCTGCTTGAGTGCCGGACGGCACTGGATGAACTGACGCAAATCCTTAAACTGGGCTCGGTTTATCCTTTCCAGATCAATTAACGCCGTACGGCTGAGAACTATTTATGACCACCGACACCCTGAAACTGATCCTTGAAGACACCGACGGCACCCAGCTGGAAACGTCCTGCACTCGCGTTGCCGTGGTGTGGCAGGGCAAGGAGATCTGGATCCAGCACGACGGTCGCGGCCAACTGCTGATCGGTGTGGATGTGGAAGAGGGCGACGCCGAATACGCCAACCTGCTGATGCGCCCATTGGCTACCAACCTGATGAGCCTGCAACTGGAAATGGAACCGGCCGACGTTGAAGGTGATGATGACGATCACGTCCATGGTCCTGGCTGCAACCACTAAGGAAGCTGCTTATGCTCGCCCTCGGCAAACTGCTTGAACTGACCCTCGCCGGTCGTGAACCGGCGCAAAAAATTCAACTGACTGTCGACGGCGTGCAGATGCGCTGGCTCAGTGACGGCGCGCTTGAAGTGCGCCCACCTGAGGCGCGTGACAATGGCAGCGACCTGCTGCTGTCGTCCGGCATCCATGGCAACGAAACCGCGCCGATCGAGTTGCTCGACCGCCTGTTGCATGGCATTGCCCGCGGGGAGATCAAGCCCCGTACCCGTATTCTGTTCCTGTTCGGCAACCCCGAGGCCATGCGTCGCGGTGAGCGTTACCTCGAACTGGACGTCAACCGGCTGTTCAACGGCCGGCATGAAAAAAACATCGGTCCCGAAGCCATGCGTGCCGCCGAGCTTGAGCAGCTGGCCCGCAGTTTTTTCAGCCAGCCCGGCCGTTCACGCCTGCATTACGACCTGCATACCGCGATTCGTGGTTCGAAGATCGAGCAGTTTGCCCTTTACCCGTGGAAGGAGGGGCGCCAGCATTCACGCCGTGAACTGGCGCGCCTGAACGCAGCCGGCATGCAAGCGGTGTTGCTGCAGAACAAAACCTCGATCACCTTCACCGCGTTTACCTACGAACAGCTGGAGGCCGAAGCCTTCACCCTGGAGCTGGGCAAGGCGCGACCGTTCGGGCAGAACGAGGGCGTGGACGTGTCCCGCCTGGAAACGCGCCTGAAGCAGATGATCGAGGGCAACGAGCCGGAGAATGACAGCCTGGATGGCCTGCAATTGTTTGCCGTGTCCCGTGAAGTCATCAAGCACAGCGATGCGTTCCTGATGCACCTGCCGGCGGACGTGGAAAACTTCTCGCCGTTGGACAAGGGCTACCTGTTGGCCGAAGACGTGGCCAAGACCCGCTGGGTGATCGAGGAGGAGGGCGCCCGCATCATCTTCCCCAACCCCAAGGTGAAGAACGGCTTGCGAGCCGGGATTCTTATCGTGCCTGCCACGGATGCTGGGTTGGCTTAAATCTTAAGCCCAACTGGATCCAAATGTGGGAGGGGCGGTGCGACGTTTCGACTTGCCCCCGATAGCCGTATACCAGTCAGCCCATCTGCAGCTGACTCACCGCCATCGGTGGCAAGCCCCCTCCCACATGTTGTTTTGCAGTGTTGCTTATACCGCTACAGCCCGCGGCTCACTACGACGAATCGCCCGCACCTTGTGCAGGGTATCGGCGCACGTGCGCGCAGCTTCCTGGCCCTTATGCACGAAGTGCTCATAGAAGAACGTGGTGTGCTCGCTGCCAGCGTGGAAGTGATGCGGCGTCAAGGACACCGAGAACACTGGCACTTCGGTTTCCAGCTGAACCTGCATCAGCCCGCTGACCACCGATTGGGCGACGAATTCGTGACGATAAATGCCACCATCCACCACCAGGGCGGCGGCAACGATGCCGGCGTAACGGCCGGTCTTGGCCAGCAGCTTGGCGTGCAGGGGCAGTTCAAAGGCGCCGCCGACTTCGAAGAAATCGATGTCCGATTCCTGGTAGCCCTGGGCGATCATTTCAGCGAGGAAGCCTTTGCGCGATTGGTCAACAATATCCTTGTGCCAGCAGGCCTGGATAAACGCGACGCGCTCGCCGTGATGGTTTTTGCTTTTACTGTCGATTGCAGTGGGTTGCATGTTCTGACTCCTGTTTAAGAAAAAAACAGGGCGTTATGAATCGAATGGGATTTTTAAGGGTACGAACAACGGCGTCATGCAGGCATGAGGTCAGTGCGCGGCCCTTAGGTGCCAATCCCGTTCTCTCTTCATCCGGACTATGACCGTCGGCCCCGGGATCACACCGGGTCTGCTGACCTTGTCGCCGTCCCGCGTGAGCAGTTCGAGGCGCCAAGCGCTCGCGGGCTATACACATTGCGTGCAATTACCGCCGGTGGGGAATTGCACCCCGCCCTGAGAACGTTGCCGCCAGAACCCTGGCGGCGGAGAGTTTTTAACATGGTTTTTCAAAAACTGCACGAGTGCCGTATCGATAACCTATATCGGTTTGTTTGGTTGGTATTCGATTGAATGCAGGTGGGGCTTGATATTCTGCGGCGTTGCCCGCAGTAATCACTCACAAAAGGATTTATCCATTCCGTTAGAGGCCCTCTTCATGACCGTGATCGACCTGCGCAGCGACACCGTGACCCAACCCACCCCCGGCATGCTCGACGCGATGGCCAGCGCCGTAAGTGGTGATGACGTCTATGGTGAGGACCCCAGCGTCAACCGTCTGGAAGCCGAGTTGGCCAAGCGTCTGGGGTTTTCCGCTGCGCTGTTCGTGCCCACCGGCACCATGAGCAACCTGCTGGCGTTGATGGCTCACTGTGAGCGTGGCGAGGAATACATCGTCGGCCAGCAGGCCCACACCTACAAATACGAAGGCGGCGGTGCAGCGGTGCTTGGCTCGATCCAGCCACAGCCCCTGGAAGTGCAGGCGGACGGCTCGCTCGATCTGGACCATGTGTTCGCAGCCATCAAGCCCGACGACTTCCACTTTGCCCGCACGCGCCTGCTGGCGCTGGAAAACACTATGCAGGGCAAGGTGCTGCCGCTGGAGTACCTGGCCAAAGCTCGCGCCTTCACCCGTGAACATGGCCTGGGCCTGCATCTGGACGGTGCACGTATCTACAATGCCGCGGTCAAGCTGGGTGTAGATGTGCGGGAGATTGCCCAGCATTTCGATTCGGTGTCGGTGTGCTTGTCCAAGGGGCTCGGTGCTCCCGTCGGCTCTGTGTTGTGCGGCTCGACCGCGCTAATCGCCAAGGCGCGGCGCCTGCGCAAGATGGTCGGCGGTGGCATGCGTCAGGCCGGCTCCCTGGCGGCGGCGGGGCTGTATGCCCTGGATCATCAGGTGCAGCGCCTGGCTGACGACCATGCCAACGCGCAATGGCTGGGTGATGAGCTGCGCAAGGCCGGTTACACCGTGGAGCCGGTGCAGACCAATATGGTCTACGTGCAAATCGGTGACCGGGCCCAGGCCCTGAAGGCCTTTGCCGCCGAGCGCGGAGTCAAGTTGAGCGCCGCACCGCGTCTGCGCATGGTCACTCACCTGGACGTCAGTCGGGCGCAGATCGAGCAAGTCGTGCAAACATTCGTCGAGTTTTCGCGAAAATGACAGTGCACGCCGTCTAATTGAGTGTTTCTATCACATAAACACGCTGTACCACCGGCAAAGGGCCGATATAATGCGGCCCTTTGCCGTCGCTCCGTCTGATGATGTTGCGCACTGGCCTTTGGCCGCAGCCTCCGTGGAAGAACCTAATGAAAAGCGCAGAAATCCGTGAAGCCTTCCTTCGCTTCTTCGAAGAGCAAGGCCACACCCGTGTAGCCTCCAGCTCATTGATCCCAAGCAATGACCCAACCCTGCTGTTCACTAACGCGGGGATGAATCAGTTCAAGGACTGTTTCCTGGGCCAGGAAAAACGCGCCTATACCCGCGCAGTCAGCAGCCAGAAGTGCGTACGCGCCGGTGGTAAGCACAACGACCTGGAAAATGTCGGCTACACCGCCCGTCACCACACCTTTTTCGAAATGCTCGGCAACTTCAGCTTTGGCGATTATTTCAAGCAGGACGCGATCAACTTCGCCTGGACCTTCCTGACCGGCGTATTGAAGCTACCGAAGGAAAAACTCTGGGTCACCGTCTACGCCACTGACGACGAGGCCTACGACATCTGGACCAAGCAAGTCGGTGTGCCGCCTGAGCGCATGGTGCGTATCGGCGACAACAAAGGTGCGCCGTATGCCTCCGACAACTTCTGGACCATGGGTGACACCGGCCCCTGCGGCCCCTGCACCGAGATCTTCTACGATCACGGCGCCGACATCTGGGGCGGCCCACCGGGTTCGCCGGAAGAAGACGGCGACCGCTACATCGAAATCTGGAACAACGTGTTCATGCAGTTCAACCGCACCGCCGATGGCGTGTTGCATCCGCTACCGGCGCCGTCGGTAGACACTGGCATGGGCCTGGAGCGGATCAGTGCGGTGATGCAGCACGTGCACTCCAATTATGAAATCGACCTGTTCCAGAGCCTGCTGGCTGCCGCGGCCAAGGCCATCGGCTGCGCCAATGAAGACCAGGCGTCGCTGAAAGTGGTGGCTGACCACATCCGTTCCTGCGGCTTCCTGATTGCCGACGGCGTACTGCCGTCCAACGAAGGCCGTGGCTACGTGCTGCGTCGCATCATCCGTCGCGCCTGTCGTCACGGTAACAAGCTGGGCGCCAATGGCAGCTTCTTCTACCAGATCGTGGCGGCCCTGGTCGCCGAAATGGGCGAAGCCTTCCCGGAGCTCAAGCAGAACCAGGCGCACATCGAGCGCGTGCTCAAGGCCGAAGAGGAACAGTTCGCCAAGACTCTGGAGCAGGGCCTGAAAATCCTCGAGCAAGACCTCGCCAACCTGCAAGGCACGGTGGTGCCGGGCGACGTGGTGTTCAAGCTCTACGACACCTACGGCTTCCCGATGGACCTGACCGGCGACATCGCCCGTGAACGCAACCTGACCCTCGACGAGGAAGGTTTCGAACGCGAGATGGAAGCCCAGCGTGTGCGTGCGCGTTCCGCCAGCTCTTTCGGCATGGATTACAACAGCCTGGTCAAGGTCGATGTGGCCACCGAATTCACTGGCTACAAGGCCACCAGCGGTTCGGCCAAGGTGGTTGCACTGTATAAGGACGGTCAGTCCGTGGACGTCTTGAATGAAGGCGACGATGGCGTGGTGGTGTTGGACCAGACGCCGTTCTATGCCGAGTCCGGTGGCCAGATCGGTGACTGTGGGTTCCTCAAGGCGAGCTCCGGTCGCTTCGACGTGCGCGACACTACCAAGACCGGCGGTGCGTTCCTGCACCACGGTGTATTGGCGTCGGGCAGTCTCACCGTAGGTTCCCCCGTGGAAACCCAAGTGGACGCCGATGTGCGCCATGCCACCTCGTTGAACCATTCGGCCACTCACTTGCTGCACGCGGCATTGCGCCAAGTGTTGGGCGAACACGTCCAGCAAAAGGGGTCGTTGGTCGACAGCCAGCGCCTGCGTTTCGACTTCAGTCACTTCGAAGCGATCAAGCCTGAGCAGATCAAGGCCCTGGAAGACATCGTCAACGCTGAAATTCGCAAGAACACCGCGGTGCAAACCGAAGAGACCGATATCGAGACTGCTAAGGCCAAGGGCGCCATGGCGCTGTTCGGCGAGAAGTACGGCGACAGCGTGCGTGTGCTGAGCATGGGAGGCGACTTCTCGGTGGAGCTGTGTGGCGGTATCCACGCCAACCGTACCGGCGATATTGCCCTGCTGAAAATTGTCAGCGAAGGCGGTGTGGCCTCCGGCGTACGTCGTATTGAAGCGGTCACCGGCGCTGCGGCCCTGGCCTATCTCAATGCGGCTGAAGAACAACTCAAGGAAGCGGCCACCCTGGTCAAGGGCAGCCGCGACAACCTGATCGACAAGCTTTCCGCCGTGCTGGAGCGCAACCGTGCGCTGGAGAAACAGCTGGAGCAGTTGCAGGCCAAGGCGGCCAGTGCAGCAGGCGACGACCTGTCAGCCTCTGCCGTTGACGTCAAGGATGTCAAAGTCCTGGCGGCGCGCCTGGACGGTCAGGACGGCAAGGCGCTGTTGGCCCTGGTCGATCAGTTGAAGAACAAGCTCGGCCGCGCAGTGATCCTGCTCGGCAGTGTCCATGAGGATAAGGTCGTTCTGGTTGCCGGTGTAACCAAGGACCTGACTGGCCAACTCAAAGCCGGTGATTTGATGAAGCAAGCCGCCGCGGCAGTGGGCGGCAAGGGCGGTGGTCGTCCGGACATGGCTCAAGGCGGTGGTGTAGACGCGGCGGCCCTGGACGCGGCCCTGGCCCTGGCCGTGCCGTTTGTCGAGGCAGGTATTTAAGGCACTGTTTATCGGCCTGTGGTGTAGTCACGGGCTTGTTCAGTGCGGGTGGATTGGATATTAGGCGCCCCTTTACGGGCTGAGGCGGCTTGGAAATGGCTTTGATCGTACAGAAATTTGGAGGTACCTCGGTCGGTTCTGTCGAAAGAATCGAGCAGGTCGCCGACAAGGTTAAGAAGTTCCGCGATGCCGGCGATGACCTGGTGGTGGTGCTGTCGGCCATGAGTGGCGAGACCAATCGCCTGATCGAACTGGCCAAGGCCATCAGTGGGGATCAGCAGCCGCTGCCGCGTGAGCTGGATGTGATCGTGTCCACGGGCGAGCAGGTCACCATTGGGCTGTTGGCCATGGCGCTGAACAAGCGTGGCGTGCCGGCGGTGTCCTACACTGGTAGCCAAGTGCGCATTCTTACGGACAGCGCGCATACCAAGGCGCGCATTCTGCAGATTGACGATCAGAAAATTCGTACTGATCTGAAAGCAGGGCGCGTGGTAGTTGTAGCGGGTTTCCAGGGCGTGGATGAGCAAGGCAATATCACCACCCTTGGCCGTGGCGGTTCGGACACCACCGGTGTGGCTCTGGCGGCAGCGCTAAAGGCTGACGAATGCCAGATCTATACCGATGTGGATGGCGTCTACACCACTGACCCGCGGGTTGTGCCTGTGGCCCAGCGCCTGGACAAGATTACCTTTGAAGAAATGCTGGAAATGGCCAGCCTGGGTTCCAAGGTGTTGCAGATTCGTGCGGTGGAGTTCGCCGGCAAGTACAACGTCCCGCTGCGCGTATTGCACAGCTTCAAGGAGGGGCCGGGCACCCTCATTACTATTGATGAAGAGGAATCCATGGAACAGCCGATCATTTCCGGCATCGCTTTCAATCGCGATGAAGCCAAGCTGACGATCCGTGGCGTGCCAGACACTCCAGGCGTGGCTTTCAAGATTCTCGGCCCTATCAGCGGAGCGAACATCGAAGTCGACATGATCGTGCAGAACGTTTCGCACGATAACACCACCGATTTCACCTTCACCGTGCACCGCAACGAGTACGATGCGGCAGAGCGGATCCTGCAGAGCACAGCGAGCGAGATTGGCGCCCGTGAGGTGGTGGGTGATACCAAGATCGCCAAGGTCTCGATCGTGGGCGTGGGCATGCGTTCCCACGCTGGCGTTGCCAGTCGCATGTTCGAAGCGTTGGCCAAGGAAAGTATCAATATCCAGATGATCTCCACGTCGGAGATCAAAGTCTCGGTAGTGATCGAAGAGAAGTACCTCGAGCTGGCTGTGCGTGCGCTGCACACCGCTTTTGAGCTGGACGCGCCGGCCCGACAGGGCGAGTGATGTGTAGCCAGGAAGGCGCGGTTTTACCGCGCCTTTCATTTTTTTGTGGGGCGCATGCTCTTTTGCGTGGGCTCGACAATACTTAGGCAGGTAGGGCTATGGCCTTTCGGTTGTAGGTCGAATGCCTTTTTTTTGCAGACTGTTGTTCCTGAACTGAAATGCGTGAGGAGAAAGGCATGCTGATTCTGACTCGTCGTTGCGCAGAAAGCCTGATTATCGGTGATGGCGAAATCACCGTGACCGTGCTCGGCGTCAAAGGCAATCAAGTACGTATTGGGGTTAACGCTCCGAAAGAGGTAGCGGTCCACCGCGAGGAAATCTACCTGCGGATCAAGAAAGAGAAGGACGAAGAACCAAGCCTTTAATTTTTATCGTTTTTTATGTTTGCAAACGGGGAAGAACGTGGTTAATATACGCCCCGTGTTGCGGAGAGCTGGCCGAGTGGCCGAAGGCGCTCCCCTGCTAAGGGAGTACACCTCAAAAGGGTGTCGGGGGTTCGAATCCCCCGTTCTCCGCCATTATTTGCTTAGTACGTTGCAATCTGGTTTTTTCGGTAAGTTGTTGAAAATACTCGAAAAAATAGCTTTACATAGAGATTGAACGGCCTATAATGCGCGGCAACAAATGCACTCGTAGCTCAGCTGGATAGAGTACTCGGCTACGAACCGAGCGGTCACAGGTTCGAATCCTGTCGAGTGCACCATTTAAGAGTTAGTTGCAGTAATGCAGGTAATTCAGTTTCAACCAGTTGTGACCTGGTCTAAAAACACAATCTGCACTCGTAGCTCAGCTGGATAGAGTACTCGGCTACGAACCGAGCGGTCACAGGTTCGAATCCTGTCGAGTGCACCATACAAACAAAAAGCCCGCCTAGTGCGGGCTTTTTGCCGTCTGGGGTTTGTGTAGGTTTTATCCCTTGATTCAATCTTTTTCTCCTACCCATGTGTTTTCCCTCCCGTCTGTGGCGTCGCAGTTCATGGATGTTAGCCAAGGCTGAGCTTTGACGCGCAAGCACTTGTTCTTTCCAGTTTTTTAACGTTTAAAACTTCCGGGCGGTGTATCATGCGCCCGTCAGCTCCGCCGGGGCTTGTGGAATACCTCCATGGACTTACCCAGTAGTTACTCAGTACCCCGTTTTACCAATCATGAATTGACTGATTGATCCTTCCGGCGTGCCCCGCTGCTGGGAGTGGAGTTCGCCTATGACCGAAGTAGAAGTAAAGAAAACACAAGAAAGCCTGCAGGATCGCCTGGCTCAAGTCATCGAGCTGCTGCAGCGCCAGCGCGTGGTCGAAGACCTCACGCACCGCCAGGAAGGTCCGAATCACGACCGCGTTGAAAACCTGGTTCACCGGCAAAACCTGGTCGAGTTGCAACGCAAGCTCGATGACCTGCACTCCGCCGACGTTGCCTATATTCTCGAAGCGCTGCCACTGGATGATCGACTGACTCTTTGGCAGTTGGTGAAGGCTGATCGCGACGGCGATATCCTTCTAGAAGTCTCTGATTCCGTTCGTGAAACCCTGATCGCCGACATGGACGATCATGAGCTCCTGGCTGCTGCCCGGGAGATGGATGCGGACGAGCTCGCCGACCTGGCCCCTGAGCTGCCCCGTGACGTCGTCCATGAGTTGATGGAGGCGCTCGACTCGCAGCAGCGTGAGCGCGTGCGTTCGGCGCTGTCTTACGACGAGGATCAGGTTGGCGCGCTGATGGACTTCGAGATGGTCACCATCCGTGAAGACGTCAGTCTTGAAGTGGTGCTACGTTACCTGCGCCGTCTCAAGGAGCTGCCAGGTCATACCGACAAACTGTTTGTGGTCGACTACGAAGGGATTCTCAAGGGCGTACTGCCGATCAAGCGTCTGTTGGTCAACGACCCCGAAAAGAAAGTCGCAGACGTAATGGCCAGTGATCCGGTGAGCTTCCATCCGGATGAGGATGCTTATGATGCCGCCCAAGCGTTTGAGCGTTATGACTTGATCTCCGCGCCGGTTGTCGACAAGAACGGGAAGCTGATTGGCCGTTTGACTATCGATGAGATGGTCGACCTGATTCGTGAGGAAAGCGAAACAGAAGTCCTCAACATGGCGGGCCTGCGTGAAGAGGAAGATATATTTGCCTCGGTATGGCGCTCGCTGCGTAACCGTTGGGCCTGGTTGGCGGTCAACTTGATCACTGCGTTTATCGCCTCACGAGTTATCGGTCTGTTCGAGGGTTCCATCGAGAAACTGGTGGCGCTGGCGGCGCTGATGCCGATCGTAGCGGGTATCGGCGGTAACTCCGGCAACCAGACCATTACCATGATCGTGCGTGCCATGGCCCTTGACCAGGTTAATACCGGCAACACCTCACGCCTGATGCGCAAAGAGCTGGCGGTGGCGCTGATCAATGGCGTCGTCTGGGGAGGGGTTATTGGTATCGTCGCCTACCTGCTGTATGACAGCTGGTCCCTGGGGGTCGTCATGACCGCTGCTATGACTCTAAACCTCCTGCTCGCGGCGCTCATGGGTGTTCTGATTCCTATGACCTTGGCGCGTCTTGGGCGTGATCCGGCGATGGGGGCCAGCGTGATGATCACGGCGATGACTGACAGTGGTGGCTTCTTTATCTTCCTGGGGCTGGCGACTATCTTCCTGCTCTGATTCCTTCCGGCGGGGGCAAGTCTGCCCCCGCCCACATCATGCCCTTCCAAATTTCGCGCAAAAAAAAAGCCAGCACATGGCTGGCTTCGGCTTTCAAGCGCCAATCAATTGGCTTCTGCGGCTGCCTCGACGTCGTGGGCGATCAGCGAGACCAGAGCATTTTGCTGGCGATGGGAGAGCTGACGAAAACGCTGCAGCAGTTCGCGTTCGTGCAGTGACAGCTCGGGGCTGTCCAGGCGCATGCTCAGCTCTTCACCCAAGGCACCTTCCTGAATAAGGCTCTGTTCCAGGCGTGCGATGATTTCGGAGTTCATGCTGCGGTGATGATTGCGAGCCACCTCGGCAATGCGTTCCCGCATTCCGTCTGGCAGACGTACGACGAACTTGTCAGCCGTACGGCTGGAATAAATTGCCTGTTTCAATGGGCGCATATATTTAACCGGTTAGTTCAGGGGAGCGGTTTTTGGAATTGGCCGCAAGATGAGTGTTAAGACAAGGCTCACGACCAAAGTTCAACCCGAATTGCAAAGAGGCCGCATCATGCCTCAGATTTGACATTTCATTGGCGTCAATTCTGTGACAAATATTGAACTGCCTACAGGCTTTATGCCAGCACTGATTTGCGTTTTTGCGGACTGGTTAAAAACTCTTCGCGATCAGATGAGGGTAGGCGATCTTCGCCCATGACAGTCCCGCGTCCAAGTCGCAGGGCGCATCCCATAAGGAATATGGCGTTTTGCCCGCAATCCTAAGACTAGTGGCAGTTTGCTTGTTTGCTAATGTCAGGCGACATAAGGTAGGGGCATCAGCGCAGGACAGGGTCGAATTTGATTCGACGGCCTACGATGAGCGTCAGGAGCAGCAGACTGCCAAACACAGCGCTGACGATAAAGGCGGTGGTTTGATTAACCTGGGTCGTTGAGGCCAGACCGATCAGTGTGGCGGCGCAAGTGAGGCAAAGTAATAGCCAGGCAAGCTTGGACATCGGCGGCGTTCTCAGAAAACCCAGTGTTCAGAGGCTGGCGCGGTTTGTGCGTCCTGGGCCAATCTGACAGGTGACTGCGGTGTCGCGTTCATCACTGCGAGTTGAGGGCGTTGTTGCTGTTGAAGGTAATGCGGGGTTGCTTGGCTGATTTGCGCAGTGTCTTCGGTAGGCGGTTGGAATTGGAGCATCACCAAGGCAGTCAATGCCACTGTATTAAGGCCTAGCAGAAGGGCGCTGTTCATGGTGACGTACTCCGTGGATGCCTGGATCAGTTGGTTTTTGTAACTGAGCTATTGCAGATGCCGTGCCAATATTTTATGTCAGTAAAATCAATCAGTTAGCTTTAAGTTCGCTCTCTTGGGCTTGCAGTTTGCAAGTATGGCGTTTTGAGGGTAGTGCAATTTGCACGACCGATACGTGGTGGCGAGAGGTTGGCTTGCAGTTGGCAATGCCCAAAAGTATCCGCCTACAATCAAAAAGGCTGCGGACGACATGACAAAACCAACCTTGGCCGTTAACATGCTCGCCGATCATCGCTAAGCTGGCTTTTTGCGCTGACAGCAGTATTCGTCCCAGTAGCTCAATTGGATAGAGCATCCCCCTCCTAAGGGGAAGGTTGGCCGTTCGAACCGGCCCTGGGACACCATCCATCTTGCTAGCTCCCTCAGTTGTCGGTATTCGCCGATTTGTCACTCAGACATTTCCTTCTATATAGCTTCGGTTTATTTCAAGCCTGGAGTCGATGTCTATCGGCTGTCACGTGATTGAGGGGGAGCTGTTCAGGGCTTTGCAGATGGGTGATTGGAAGATTCTTACTCCTCGCCAAAGCTTGCCTGTTTTCTTCTATATAGAGAGGGGCTGGCAAATCGGGCGTAAATCGACAGTGCCGAAGGAATTTCATCTTTTTTGATTTAATGGCTTGACGCTCATGCTGATACCTGTAGAATTCGCCTCCCGCTAACGA
>NZ_JAUJXA010000026.1:0-45373 GCF_031931935.1 Pseudomonas sp. rhizo25 | reverse complement strand
CTGGCACGCGCTACAGTGAGAATGCGTGGCGTGGGCATTTGGTGTGCCGCATTCCTATTTGCAATGACACTGTCCTTAACAATGTTCCTAATAATGATTCACGCCAGTTCTCCAACACCTTCGTCTTTGTTATCCAAATTATTGGAGCTTATCCCGATAGGCATCGGCTTATGGCTAGGAAGTTACTTCTGGCGAATGGACGTTGCCCCTCCCCGCGACGAACCCATCCGCTTTAACCGCTTCCGACGCAAAGTCTATGTTTACCGCTTTTACCGCGACGGCCTCAGACCCTTCAGCCGCACCGCCTGGGGCGTTCGGGCCGAAGTCTATGACTGGGATAACCTGCGTGCCGAAGCCTGCAACGTGTACGGCCCCATGGGCAGTGGCGGCCTCATCGAAACCGTCACCCTCGCCGTGGTCAAACCTGGCACCCACCAGGTAATAGATCGTTTTCATTTCGCCCACGAAATTCAACAAGGCGAAATGTACTGGGCCATGGTCCAACTGTTCATGCAACAGGGCCCGCAAGCCCTGCCTACCTTCCCCCGCCCACCTCGTGACTGGAACAACGAAAACGTGACCTTCAACCTCGCGCGTCGCTTGGCCCCCAAAGTGCGATGGCCAGCCGAAATAGACCTCGAGTCACGCACCGCGCCCTGAATACAAGCCATCAATCGAAGCAGTCTATATCCCTCACGACCTGGCGCCGCCCTACTCGCTGGAAATCCTCCACAGCAGCGCGGTCGGCCAAATCGCGTATATCAGCACCCACCCAAGCGTGCAGACGGCAGCCCGTACCAACTTCCGCTTCTATTAGAGCCACAACCCGATCACGAATGGCGCGTCATTCGCCATTGGGGTAGCGACGGCGAAGAGTACCAATTCGAATACGACCTGGAACGGGGTGAAACCTACGTCACCGACAACCTCGGTCGTCAGGACCATTACTATTGGGGCCCGTTCTACGAGATCTACAAGCATATTGATCCCCTCGGCAATTGCTGGCAGGAGGAAATCATCGCCGGGCAATTGATGAAGAGTGTCGATCCACAGGGCGGCGAATGGCACTACAGCTATGATGACATCGGCCGCCTGATCGAGACGCGCGATCCATTGGGGCGTAGCGAACACATCCGCTACCTGCGGCACTGGGCATTGCCTGTCGAAGTCACCAACACTGCCGGGCGTACCTATCGCTCCAGCTACGATGCCCAGGGCAACCTGCTCTGGGAAGAAGATCCGCTGGTTGCGAGCACATTCACTATCGGGATGACGCCCGCGGCTACCTGATCGAAAGCCATCACCCGGACCTCTCAGGCACTGCATAGGACCCGATCTGCGGTAGCGTCCCCCTCATCGCGTGTTTTCCACCTCCATTGAAAGATCGCTCCTACATCTTTGCCAAGCACTTCCGACGGCCCCATCTGAAATACCCAACAGTCACGAAAAATAACGAGCTCTTTTCCAAAATAAACGTTATGTATTCAGTTGTACTGGGCAAGAAGCCCACGTCTCCATTCACCTCATGAAGAATCAGGATCATGCCAAGTACTCCACACTCTCCCACACTGCGTACTGCCCCCGGTACATCCCTGCACCCCCACCAGCTCACTCGAGAGGAAGAGCAACTGGTGCGCAACTACCGTTGCTTGTCGGAACAGGATCGTGAAGCGGTGCGATGCCTGATGTTTGCGGTCAGGGAAACCAGCGGGTCCGAATGCCCTCACCCATAAAAAGTGACGCCGTCATGGGGCGGCGGACGATGAAGTATCTGCGGGGTTGGATACGTTGCCGGGAGCCTGTCGCCAACACCCTCCCGTCCAGAAGTCGATAACCGTTGCGAGCCGTTCCTTGCTCCTTGTGTAACTCCCTGTCTTTTTTTGCCCCGTTCACGATGCGGGCTCGCTGGGTATAAACACGACGCTCACCTAGCCCAATTTCTATGCCGCAAAGCCCCGTCGGTTGAACATGACAACGCGCTCATTTCAATCAGACATGGGCCGTTTCCATAGCTTGATCAATCAGCGTCCGCCGCGTGACCGATAAGCAACAACGGGCCGCTAAACCCTGCTGTAGCTGATTTCCTACAGCTCCAGAAATATCTGCCGTGGGTTCCGTCTCGATTTCGTCCAAGTGATTGTGGGAGCAATTACGTGTTCCTAGACTCCGCAGCCGTAGGGCAAATCCCTGTCCCTTCGAAGATTCGAACAAGCGGCATGTAGCAAAACTCCCTGCTCGCTGCCGCCGCCACTCGCAAGGAGCCACACCCGTGACCAGAACCTCAACCACTCTCTTACTGTTTGTACTGGCCAGCCTGCTAACAGGCTGCTCCACCACCCCCAATGTTCTGCAGATGCACAAAGTCACCGCCGAGGCGATCGGCCTCGCTTCAACGGATGAGCTGACTATGGGCCCAGTGACCAAAGGCAAGGAAGACTTCCTAGGTGGTGCTGAACTGACGTTTAAAGCCACGACAGCAAAAGGACGCGTATTCAACTGCTCGACATTCATGACCCCGGGCATCCTGCTTGAGCCGCCGACGTACTCGCGCCTGACCTGCACGAAGTAAGCCCGACATCCGGTGCGGGCATCGCGTGCGACATGACGACCCTGCCGGAGAAAGTGGCGTCCAGGCTCAGTAATTGCTGGTCGAAGTTGAAATTTGAGGTGCTGGCGGTGAGGTTATTGAACACCGCCAGCGCGGCGAAGGCCGCTGACAGTAAGATGCCCATTACTGCCGGAACGAGCGTTTTGCTCCAACAACAAAAAAGACGCCAAAGCGTCTATTTCACAAATCACGGGCAAAAAAAAGCCACTCGTTAGAGTGGCTTTTTTCTTTAATGCTTGGAGCGGGAAACGAGACTCGAACTCGCGACCCCGACCTTGGCAAGGTCGTGCTCTACCAACTGAGCTATTCCCGCTTGGTGATGCGCATTGTATAGAATCCTCAGCACCCGTCAAGCCCTTGATTCAAAAAAGTTTTATTTCTTTTCAACGGTGGTACGTAGGTGGGGCCAGGCGGCGCGCAGGTATTGGAGCATGGACCACAGGGTCAAGCCGGCGGCGATCAGCAGCAAGGCGTAGCCCGTAAGGACCCAGAACGAGAAGTCCGATGGGTTGGCCAGCAGGATGACCAGCGCGAGCATCTGCGCGGCGGTTTTCCATTTGCCCATGTTCGACACGGCGACGTGAGCGCGGGCGCCGATTTCGGCCATCCATTCGCGCAGGGCCGAGACGACGATCTCGCGACCGATGATCACCGCAGCCGGCAGGGTCAGCCACAGGTTGCCGTGCTCCTGCACCAGCAGCACCAGGGCGACCGCCACCATGAGCTTGTCGGCCACCGGGTCGAGGAACGCGCCAAAGGGCGTGCTCTGTTCCAGGCGGCGGGCCAGGTAGCCGTCGAGCCAGTCGGTGGCGGCTGCGAAGGCGAACACGGAGCTTGAGGCTACATAGCTCCATTCATACGGCAAATAAAACAACAATATGAAAATCGGGATAAGCAGGACGCGTAGAACGGTAATCAGATTAGGGATATTCATCGGCACAACTGGCTACGAGGTGAGAAGGCATTCTATTCGCTGTGCAGGTTTGCATAAATCAGCTCAGCGAGCTTTTTACTGATACCGGGTGCTTTGGCTATCTCGTCAATGCTGGCACGGGACAGCTCCTGCAAGCCACCAAAATGTTTAAGCAAGTCGCGACGCCGTGTCGGACCTACCCCGGCAACCCCTTCCAGGGTTGAGGTTCGCCGGGTTTTGCCACGCCGCGCCCGGTGGCCGGTAATGGCGAAACGGTGGGCTTCGTCGCGGATCTGTTGAATCAGGTGCAGCGCGGGTGAGTCGCCCTTCAAAGTGAACTCATGGGCGGCATCATTCAAGTACAACGTCTCGAAACCGGCCTTGCGCGTGGTGCCCTTGGCCACGCCGAGCAGGATCAGGTCGGGCACGGCCAATTCGTTGAGCACGTCTCGCGCCATGGATAACTGGCCCTTGCCGCCGTCTACCAGCAGGATATCGGGCAGCTTGCCCTCCCCGTCCTTTAATTTGCTGAAACGCCGCGTGAGGGCCTGGTGCATCGCCGCGTAATCGTCCCCGGCGGTAACGCCTTCGATGTTGTAGCGCCGGTAGTCGGATTTGATCGGCCCTTCCGGCCCGAACACCACGCAAGAGGCGACCGTGGCCTCACCGCTGGAGTGGCTGATGTCGTAGCATTCCAGGCGCTGGGGCGGCTCGTCCAGGTTGAGGACCTCGGCCAAGGCTTCGAAGCGTGCGGCAACGTGCTGTCGATTGGCCAGGCGTGCGCCCAGGGCCTGTTCGGCGTTGGTCACCGCCAATTGCTGCCAGCGCGCGCGGGTGCCGCGTACGCGATGGCTGATGTCCAGCTCACGGCCGCGCAGCTCGTGGATGGCCTCAATCAAGGTGGGAAAGTCTTCATGTACCACGTTGACGATCAGTTCCGACGGCAGGTCGCGCTCGGGGCTGCTGACGTAGTACTGACCAAGGAACGCGGCCATCACCTCAGCGACGTCTTCGTCGATACCGGTCTGCGGGAAGAAGTTCTTGCTGCCTAGCACCCGGCCAGCGCGCACGCTGATCAGGTGCACGCAGGCACCACCCGGGTTGACGAAGGCGGCGATCACATCGACGTCGCCGGTGCCGCCTTCCATGCTTTGCTGGTCCTGGACCCGGCGCAGCAAAGAGATCTGGTCGCGCAGTTCGGCGGCCTTCTCGAAATCCAGAGTGCTGGCGGCTTGCTCCATGGCCACGGACAGCTCATCGGTGAGCGCATTGCTGCGCCCTTCGAGGAACATTACCGAGTGGCGCACATCCTCGGCGTACTCTGCCGGTTCCACCAAGCCTACGCAGGGCGCCTTGCAGCGCTTGATCTGGTATTGCAGGCACGGCCGCGTGCGGTTCTTGTAGAAGCTGTCTTCGCACTGGCGCACAAAAAAGGTTTTTTGCAGCAGGCTCAGGCTTTCACGAATCGCGCCCGCGCTGGGATAGGGGCCGAAGTACTTGCCCTTCTGCTTCTTCGCCCCACGGTGAATGCTCAGGCGTGGGAAATCGCCGTCCGATAGAAACACATAGGGATAGGATTTATCGTCGCGCAGCAGGATGTTGTAGGGCGGCCGCCATTCCTTGATCAGCGTCTGCTCAAGCAGCAGCGCCTCGGTTTCATTGGCGGTGATGGTGGTTTCCACCTGGGCGATGCGCGCCACCAAAGCGGCGGTTTTCGGCGCCAGGCCGGTCTTGCGGAAGTAGCTCGCCAGACGGTTCTTCAGGTTCTTGGCTTTGCCCACGTACAGCAGGCGTGCCTCGCTGTCGAACATGCGATACACGCCGGGGCGGCCACTGCAGGTCGAGAGAAAGGCACTTGGATCAAACGGTGTGGTCATGTCAGGCGCTGGCGTCCACCATGCCGTGGCGCACCGCGAGCAGGGTCAATTCAACATCACTGCTGATGGCGAGCTTCTCGAAGATACGATAGCGGTAGGTGTTGACGGTCTTGGGCGACAGGCACAGCTTGTCGGAGATCGTCTGCACCTTCTGGCAACCGACGATCATCAGGGCAATCTGGATTTCCCGCTCCGACAGCGCATCGAACGGCGAATCGCTGGTGGGCTGGAAAGACTTGATGGCCAATTGCTGGGCAATCTGCGGGCTGATATAGCGTTGGCCGGCAAACACCAGGCGAATGGCTTGCACCATCTCCGCCAGGCCCGCGCCTTTAGTGAGATAACCGGCTGCACCGGCCTGCAAGAGGCGAGTCGGAAACGGGTCTTCCTCGCACACCGTCACCACCACGACCTTGATGTCGGGATGGCTGCGCAATAATTTGGTCGTGGCGCCCAGGCCGCCGATGCCCGGCATCTTGACGTCCATCAACACCACATCGGGTTTCAACTCTCGGGCCTTGATCAGGGATTCCTCCCCGGACTCGGCCTGGCCGACTACTTGCAGGCCGTCGATGTCAGCCAGCATTCGTGTAATGCCTGTACGAACGAGATCATGGTCATCGACTACTAGCACCCTAATCAAGCAGACACCTCGCGATATGGTCTTATAGATTGCTGAACACCTTAGCAAAAAACCAAGGCGCAGACCTAGGTGCAAGTGGCATATATATAGAGTTTTGACGCGCTGCGGCTGTTTGCCGGGAGGCAAACAGCGTTGTTTCCTGGGTGAAAGGTCAGGAATCCGGGGCGGTAGGCTTGGATTTTCCGTTCAATACGGATGAATGCTCGGCCAATGTGCTGGTCAAGCGACGGATTGCATCCTGGTCTTCCTTGAACATGGCGCGGTAGTTACCCAATACTTTTTCTTCGACCTGGCTGAGGTTATCCAGTTGGATTGGCGTTGGGCTGCCGGTCAACACGTAAAGGAGGTCCACACCTCTTTCGGCGACACGAGACAGATAGTCGGCCTTGGGTGCACGACCGCCATTTTCATATTTGCCTTGTGCGTTGGCTTCCACGCCTCCTATTTCACCAAAAACTTTCTGCGACAGGCCAAGCCGCTCTCTTTCTTGCCTTAAGCGCGAACCGATTCCACTCATTTGGATGTATGATCCTAGATTGGCACACCCCAAGAGGTGACACACCATCACTTCGTTAAACAAACTTGAACGGTTTTGAACTATGCCCGGTATCCGCACTGCTGCACAAGCCAAGGCTTGGCTTGAACACCAAGGAAAGTCAGTTCAAGCGTTTGCCCGGGAGCATGGCGTGGACCCGGCAACCACCTATCAAGTGCTCGCTGGGCGAAAAAAGGGACGGCGTGGAGAGGCCCATAAGGTGGCGGTCCTGTTGGGCATGAAAGAAGGGATTATCGTGGATGAGCCAGAAGCTCGAACCCAAGATCAGCAAGGCGTTAACTGACAGCAGTATGCGCTTATTCGCACGGCGTGACTGTTTTAGTCCGAGGTGAGTGCCCGACACTCACGCTCCATGCGCCAGAAGCAGTCCTCTTCACCCACGATACTCAACCCCTGGCGCTGATACAGCCCTCTTGCCGGGTTGGTCTTGAATACCGTCAAGCGTAACAAGCCCAGGCCCTCGGTATGTGTCTTGAGCGCCATCTGCTCCAGCACCCAACTGCCCGCCCCCTGCTTGCGGCAGCGCTCCAGCATGTGCAGCTCGCGGATATACAGAGCTTTCTCGTCGCGACTCAGGCTGACAAACCCCATTACGCCATCATCGTTGCACACCAGCCAGTTTTCGCGACCCGCCCATGCAGTATCGAAGCCGGCGTTGGACCACAACAAGCCGTACTGCAGGTAATAGCGGTTCATGGCTTCATAGGTGAGGCTTCGGGCAAAGGGCAGGTCTTGGTCCGTCGCCTGGCGCAAGTGAAACGTCATTCAGAGGGCTACCACTTGGCCAGTCCACAACCCGCCTTCGCGACGGGCGATCACCAACGCGTCGCCGACACCGGGCGCAGCGGCAAGCAAATTGCCATCTGCGCTCCAGACCGCACTGCGGCCTGCGCAAACCCAGCCTCCCGAAGGGCCACCATGATTAGCCATCAGTACCAGCATGCCATGCTCAGCCGCATAGCCTTGAAGCAGCGCGCTGTCCGCCGCGTACCCACCCTCGCTGACCAGCACTCCGGCGGCATATACCGTGGCGCCCGATTCCGCCGCCAGGCGTGGGTGACTGGCGTGGGAAAAGTCCGCACACACCGCCAGCGCAATGCGCTCATCTTCCCATCCCAGAATCTCGCCACCCTGCCCGGCCGTAAATGCCAGCTCTTCTCCAGAGTGCAGATGCTGCTTGGTGTAGACGCCAATTGAACCGTCCGCTCCCAGCACGAGCGCACCAATCAGTACACCCGCTTGTGGCGCCAACTGCACCGGCATGCCCACCACAGCTGTCATACGCAACTCCCGCGCCATTTCACGCAACGGAGCCAATACGTCACTCTCGGGGGCGATAGCCAGGTCCGCCGCCAGGAATGGTTCATAGCCCGTCAACGACAGTTCCGGAAACACCAACCATTGCACACCGTGCTCGGCCGCAGCCTGCATCATGACCAGGTGCCGTTGGATATTGGCCGCAACATCGCCCGCAATGGAAAGGGTTTGCGCCGCAGCAAGGGTCAAGGCAGTCATGGTCGCGTCCTGGCAATCATTGTTTAAGTGTCATCAGCATATCGGCACACACCCATAGTCGTAAGTCCCCCACGCAATAGAAATTACTGATTGAATCCAACCGTACGCCTCTAGTAAGCTCCCCCCAACATTTGGAGAGCTACTCATGTTGCAACTCACCCACACTCAGGTTTGCCCTGCTGCCAGCGCCTCGCGCTCGGTGTCGGCTACCCGCGTGAACGGTTCGAGCGCACTGGCTGGCTTTTATTTTGGGTATTGGTTTAGCCACTGGCGCGCCTGATACCTGAAATCGGCGCCCACTACTCAAGGGGTCGCCTACCAGAGAAATCTAAACCCCCGGTCGGCTCCCCGACCGGGGGTTTTGTTTTTTCAGCCTCTTTTTATTTTGTTTGATCAAGAACTTAAAGGAACCGCGCCATGAACTACACCACTTATTACCGCTACGACACTTGCACTGCATGGCGATTTAGCCAGCTCCGTTCGGGACAGCCTGCCGCCTCCGACCGGTCACCTCTTGGTGGCAAGCCAACACGTACAGCCGATACGGCCAATTGTCGAACACCCCAGTAGGCCAAGCGTGCGGGAATCACCCGCCGCTTGCCCAGGAAGCCTTGAATATGAACTCCTCCGTCGCCGCTTTGCCCGTCTCTGCCCTGAACAGCGCCAATGAAGCCTTGACCCAGCGCCTGCCCAGCTCCCTGGAGCTCAAGCATCAGTTGCCCCTCAGCCCGTTCCTCAATGAACAGATCCACGCCCATCGCCAAGCTACGCGCGCCATCCTCAATGGCGAAGACTCACGCTTACTGGTGATTGTCGGACCGTGCTCGATCCACGATCCGGAATCTGCCATGGAATACGCACGCAACCTGAAGAAGCTCGCGCTTGAAGTCAGCGACCAGATGCTGCTGGTAATCCGTGCCTACGTCGAAAAACCCCGCACCACCATCGGTTGGAAAGGCCTGGCCTACGATCCGCACCTGGATGGCAGCGATGACATGGCCGCCGGCCTGAGGCTCTCGCGGGAGCTGATGCGCGAAATGCTGCGCCTGGGCCTGCCGGTCGCTACCGAGCTGCTGCAACCCATGGCCGCCGGCTACTTCGATGACCTGCTCAGTTGGGTCGCGATTGGTGCACGCACCACTGAGTCGCAGATCCACCGCGAGATGGCCAGCGGGCTGGGCATGCCTGTGGGTTTCAAGAACGGCACCGACGGGGGCGTCGCGATTGCCTGTGATGCGATGCGCTCCGCCTCACACCCCCACCGCCACTTCGGCGTCGACAGCCAGGGCCATCCGGCGATCATCCAGACCCCGGGCAACCCCGACACCCACTTGGTGCTGCGCGGCGGTCATCGTGGGCCGAACTACGATGCGCAAAGCGTCGCCCATATCAAGCATGACCTGGCCAAGTCCAAGGTGGCTGCGCGGATCATGGTCGATTGCAGCCATGCCAACAGCGGCAAGGACCCGTTGCGTCAACCGGCAGTATTCAACGAGGTACTGGAACAGCGCTTGCAGGGCGATACATCGCTGATCGGCATGATGCTTGAAAGCCACCTGTTCGAGGGTTGCCAGCCGTTGAGCGCGTCGATGAAATACGGCGTATCGGTGACCGATGGTTGCCTGGGGTGGGACGCTACCGAGCAACTGCTGCGCACTGCGGCAGAGCGCTTGCGCGAACACCACAAAACAGCAGATTGACGCAGGGCAAAATGTGAGGCTTGCCCTGATGTCAGTCAGTTAGAGCTTTTTGTAGGGAGAGCTTGCTCGCGAAAAACTTACCGGCGCCGCGTTCATTCAGAAAGCCCGCGTTATCGTTGACGTTTTTTCGCGAGCAAGCTCGCTCCTACAGGACGCGCCAGCAGATTGCCGACCTGGAGCGTGGCCATCGCTTGACCAGCCCCAAGGGCATCGCGCCGAAGTGGGACTAGGCCCCGGCCACCGGCATACGGGACAACTCCCGCAGCCACGGCAATACCCGCAGGCCTTGACTGGCCTCGGGTGGGTCGATGATGTCCATGAAGTGTTCGAGCCTGAGGTTATCCGGCACCCCGGGCAGGCGTACCCGCAGCCCTGGCATTAGGCCCGTGGGCGTATTCGATTGCGGGTGGTCATAGACCAATACATGGCGCACCTGGGCCTTAGGCTCACAGATAGGGGTCATCAGCCTCGCGTTGATGATCAGTACATCGAAGGGCTCGGCCGGAATGGCGGTCAGGATCTGCACCTCCTCGAGCGTTTGCACCGGCACAATCCGGTAATACCCCAACTGGTTGAGCATTTTCTCGATGTATAAACGTTGCAGATGCTGCTCATCGGCAATCAGGATGGTCAGTGCTTTGTTCGGCATGGCAAACCCCTGGACAGGCTGTGCTCGGCAGTGAGCGCGACCCATTTTCCAGACATATGCCGACGACAAAATCAGGCATATTCCCCGTTCACGTAGGAGTTCTCCCAAATTCTCCGAATGGTGATCCACCGCAGTCAAGGCTGATTGCAATAAACGCTCAGGCCATGATGCAAGGTATCAATCGCTTCACCCACTTCCTCGACCGTCGGCCCCAATGACTGACGGTCCTGCTGTTCACACACCTGTTCCAATGCCTCACAACAGCTGATCAACCCCTGAGCCTTGACCATCCGAGCGCCGCCTTTGGCGCGATGGGCCAGATCGTGGAGCTTGGCGAAGTCTGCGTGGCTTTGCAGCGGGGCCAGCAAGGCACGATCGGCCTTCAGGCTCTCGAGCAACGGCGCCAGCAACTCGATAAGCGCGGGGCGGTCATCACCTGTCAACACAATCAGCGAACTTAAGTCAAAAGCCGCCAGGTGCAGGGCAGCAGGCTCGGTCGCGCGCGTCGCCAACGCTGATCGCAAATCGTCAAGCCCGGTAGGCTTGAAGAGACAGCCATCCATGCCTGCTTGCCGACAGCGTTCGGTTTCTTCCGGTTGTGCGTTGGCGGTGAACCCCAACAGCAGGCAAGGCGACAATCCCCGCTCGCGTTCTTGTGCACGGATATCCTGTGCCAACTGATAGCCGTTCTTGTAGGGCATATTGCAATCGGTAATGACGCAATCGAACTGACCACTGCGCCACTGTTCGAGCCCCTGTACACCATCCTCGGCGGTGATGATGCGGTGCCCGAGGAAGCTCAATTGCCGGGCCAGCAACAAACGGTTGGCCGGATAGTCATCGACCACCAGGATGCTCAGCGCGCGGTTCGGGGGGGCCAAGTCTTCCATTGGCGCAGCGTGCGCGGGCACTCTATTGGTCATGGCCAATGCCAACGTCACATCCACCCGGGTGCCCTGCCCCAGCACACTGTTCAAATGCAGTTGGCCACCCATCATTTCGCACAAATTGCGGCTGATCACCAAGCCCAGCCCAGAACCGCTGCGCGCCGACTGCTCGTTGTTGCTGCCCTGGATAAAGAGGCTGAACAATCGCTGCTGGTCTTGGACACTGATACCAATGCCAGTGTCCTGCACCCACAACTGCAAGCGCAATCGCTCGCCTTCCAGGCCTGCCTTGGCCCCAAGTGTTACCTGGCCATTGGCCGTGAATTTAATCGCATTGCTCAGCAGGTTCGACACCACCTGCTTGAAGCGTAGCGGGTCGACCAGCACCACCCGATCAATCAATGGGTCAAGTTCCACCTGCAGCGCCAGCCCCTTGGCCCGCGCCAACCCTTCGAACACACGTGCCAGCGATGCCAGCAGTTCTTGCAGGTTGGCTGGTTCAAGGGCCAGGGACAAATGCCCAGCCTCGATTCGCGCGATATCGAGAATATCGCCGATCAATTCCAGCATGCCGCGCGAGGCCACCGATGCCACCTCCAGCGCATCCCGGTCGGCGCGCCCCTGCTCGGCATTTTTCAGAGCCAGCTCGATCATGCCGATCACGGCATTCATTGGCGTCCGAATCTCATGGCTCATGGTTGCCAGAAAGGTCGTCTTGGCCCGGCTGGCAGCGTCGGCATCGTCCTTGGCTTCCTGCAACTGGCGAAGCAAGCGCTGCCGCTCGCTCACATCCACCCAGCCGGCAATCATGCCCACCACCTTATCGTCGCCATCGCGGTACGGCAGCATCCACTGGTAAATCGTCAGGATCTCGCCACTGGGCACCTTGAGTATCCGATCATGAATCTGCGGCTCGCCACCGGCCATCAGGCGCAGATAATCCTCATGAAACGACTGGGCCTGGGGCAGGTTGCTGGTGTCGGTTTCCACCACGGTCCTGCCGATCACGTCTTCGAGCTTGTACCCAAAAACGTCGAGATAAGCGTTATTGCAGGCCATCAGCCGCCCTTGGCGGTCGCGCACATAAATCGGGTGCGGGGTTCCGTCAATCAATACGCTCATGAAACGCATCTGGTCGCTCAACGCCCGCTCGGCCTGCACGCGCTTATGAATCAGGCTGCGCAGATAGATGACCCAACCCAGCGTGATCACCAGCAAAAGTGCTGCCAGCCCGAAGCCCTGGAGGATGACGTTGCGATGGCGCAACCAATAGCTGTCCTCGATGATGATCTCATTGCGCCAATGCCCGATCAGCTCGTCCATTTCTTGCGGCGTGATGCTCAGCAGCGCCTTGTCCAGGATCGAATAAAGCTCCAATTGACTGCGATTGACCCCGAATGTCACGCGTGCCGGCTCGGTGCCGACAGTGCTGGCGATACGCAAACGGTCGCGATAATCCCGGGCTATCACATAGCGCGCACTGATCAGCGAGTTTACCGCGCCGTCGGCGTCGCCTTTGGCCACCAACGCCATGGCTTGCTCCGGGTTTTCCACATCCACAAACGCGATGCCGGGAAAATTCTGCGCGATTTCATCGTGCAGGCCGTTGCCGGTTACCATTGCCAGGCGTTTGCCGAGCATATCTTCCAGGGTGGCCGGGCTGTAGTCTCCGCCACGTGTCACCAGCACAAAGGGGTTGGTGAGGTAGGGACGGGTAAACCGCACCTTCTCGGCGCGCTCGACACTGGGGGTCACGACCGCCAGCATATCCGCCGTGCCCGCATTGACGATATTGATCTGGCGCGGTAACGAGGTGCCCGGCACCACATCGAACTTCAAGCCGGTACGCAAGCTGATACGCGCCAACACCTCAGCACTCAACCCTTCGAACTGCCCTTGATCATTGATGAATGACAGCGGCAGGAAGTTGTTCAGCACTGCGACCTTGACCCGTGGATGCTTCTGCACCCAGCGCTGCTCACTGGCACTCAGTTGCAACCGATCAACGCCGACGATACCGAGGTTGCCCCCACTCCAACGACGCAGGATTTCCATCTGCTCACTGGCAGGAATCGCCTCCAGCGCGGCGTTGAGGATGGGCGATAGACGTGTATTGTCCCGAGCCACGGCGAAGGCAAACGGGTTGACTTCCAGGGTCGAAAAATCGGCCATGCGCACATTATTGAGGTGGTTACGGTTGATCAGGTAATTGGTGCTGATGGCGTCCCCCAGATACACATCGGCACGACCAAATGCCACGGCGCCGATGGCTTCGAAGGTCGACGCAAACAGCTCCAACTGGGCATCGGGGTAAAAGGCGCGTACAGCGTCGGGCTGCATGTAGTGGTACAGCATCGCCACACGCTTGCCCGCCAGGTCGTCACTCAACACCTGGCTTTCACCGGTGCGGGTGACCAGGGTCGGTTGATCATTGGCGTAGGAGCGAGACAGATGCAGTTGCGGGTCGGCCGCTTCGTAGCCGTTGGCAGACCCGAGAAAATCCACGGCCCCCTGTTTGAGGGCTTCGATCACTTCATCCCGGGTGTCGTAGCGCCGGACTTCGACGGCGATATGCAGAGCCTGGCCGATCAGTGCGGCAAAATCGGCAGTTATGCCTTCGAGTTCGTGGTTGTTATTGGTCAGGTCAAAAGGCGCGTAATCGGGGGCGGAAACCCCCATCAACAGCGTGCGCCGCTCGCGCAGCCAACGCCAATCTGCCTCGTCCAGTGTCACTTCGGGGGTTTCAATATGAGAATGCCCCAGCAGTCGCAAAGCGTGGGGCTCGTCAAGGGCCACCGCGATCAGGGGTAACAGGCTCATCCAAAGGATCGTGGCGAACCTCGTAAACGCGGTGGTGATCATTTCAGATCAGATGGTTGCGCTGGGCAAACTTGGATAAATGCACTACCGAGGACATACGCAACTTCTCCTTGAGTCGAGTCTTGTAAGTGCTGATGGTCTTGTGGCTCAACAGCATCTGCTCGGCAATTTCCTTGTTGCCCAGCCCCAGGGCCAGTTTTTGCAGTACGGTCAATTCACGGTCAGACAGGCATTCGATCATCTGTCGCTCCGTTTCTTGCAAGTCGTCACGGCGTACCGAGCTGGTCGGCAAACTGGGGAAGCAACTGTAGCCCGACATGATCGCCTTAATGGCCTTTTGTAACTCGTCCAACTCGCCGGTCTTGGCCACAAACCCCATGGCTCCGGCGCGCATGCAGCGGGTGGAAAAGAACACCGCAAGATAAGAGGTGAGCACCAAGATGCGGCACGGCAGGCCCTGGGTCTTGATGCGGTGGATCACTTCCAGCCCACCCAGCTTTGGCATCGCCAGGTCGAGGATGATCAAATCTGGGCGCTGTTCCCTTGCCAACTGCATGGCATCTGCACCATCACCTGCCTGATAGATGTTGTCGAACCCTTCCAACTGCAGCAGATGCTTGACCGTTGCACGGATAAACGGATGGTCGTCCACAATTAATGCTTTGCTCATAAACTTCCCTATACGGACAAAATACCCTTACACATCACATCGGGCCTGGGTACCTGTGAGAAATAACAGTTCCGACCAACGGCACTGCGCAAACTCAGGAAGATAACCAAGCGATGCCAGGCCCATTCAATTGCAACACCACACGCACAGCAGCCGGGCCTTGTGGGCCCTCCAGCTGTAAGTGCCCAACCTTAACAATGCATAAATATTTAGATTGAAGGGATAATCCTGACTACTTGTAGGATTTTTCCACGATCAAGTTTAGCCACCCGCGGCATATCCATAACGCTCAGTCGGTGGTACTCGGGCTCCAGAATGCCTGTACCACCAGAGTCGAGGTCGAGATGCGCGCCACCAGCGCATCCAGCTCGTCGCCATCGACTGACGTCGCCGCCAGGGTGGCCTCGATTTCCACTTCTTCGCTGCCGAACGGTCGCACGTCGACATCGCTGGCCGGGTAGTTGCAGCGGGCCAACTCGGCTTCCAGCAACACCATCACCGCCTGTTGCTGACTGCGCCGCGCAATCACATAGAGGATGTTGGTAACCTCCGCCGACACCACGTCCAACGGCTGGCGGTTGATGTTATTGACGATCGGCCGCAGCAAGGTGTTGGCCGCCAGCACAAATAACGTGCCCAGCAACGCCTCAAGGATCAGGTCGGCGCCGGCACAGGCACCCACTGCCGCCGAGGCCCAAAGGGTGGCGGCGGTATTGAGCCCGCGCACATTGCCTTCTTCACGCATGATCACGCCGGCGCCGAGGAAGCCGATGCCCGACACTACGTAGGCGACCACGCGTACTGCGCCTTCCGCGCCGCCCAGGCGGTTGGCCATGTCGACAAAAATTGCCGCGCCGACCGCCACCAGTACGTTGGTGCGCAAGCCAGCGGTGCGCTGGCGGTACTGGCGCTCGAAGCCGATCAGGCCCCCGAGGATAAACGCCGCACTGAGGCTGACTACCGTGTCGACCAGGGAGTTGAGGTTGATGTTGTTGATTGCCTGCATAAAAAGATCTCCATGACCTGATGACCTGTAGAAGCGAGCTTGCTCGCGAAAAACCTGAGGGCGGCGCGGTGCGTCAGAAGGCCCGCGTCATCGTTAACGATTCTCGCAGGCAAGCCCGCTCCTACAGGGTTATTGCCAGCCGAACCGGCGGATATAAAAGCCCTTCACCGCCTGGGTCAGCGCCATGTACGCCAGCAGAATCACCGGCAAAAATACGAAATACAGCGACGGCAGCGCCTGCAATTTGAAGTAGTGCGCCAGCGGCCCCATCGGCAGGAAAATCCCGACGGCCATGATCACCCCGGTCATCAGCATCAACGGCAGCGCCGCGCGGCTTTGCAGGAAGGGGATTTTCGGGGTACGGATCATGTGCACGATCAGGGTCTGGGTCAGCAGCCCCACCACGAACCAGCCGGATTGGAACAGGGTCTGGTGGTCCGGGGTGTTGGCATCAAACACATACCACATGAGTGCGAACGTGGTGATGTCGAAGATCGAGCTGATCGGCCCGAAAAACAGCATGAAGCGCCCCACCTCCCCTGGCTGCCAGCGTTGCGGCGTGGCGAGCATTTCGTCATCGACGTTATCGAACGGAATCGCAATCTGGGAAATGTCATACAGCAGGTTCTGCACCAGCAAATGCATCGGCAGCATCGGCAGGAACGGGATGAACGCGCTGGCCACCAGCACCGAGAACACGTTGCCGAAGTTGGAGCTGGCCGTCATCTTGATGTACTTGAGCATATTGGCGAAGGTACGCCGACCTTCCAGCACGCCCTCCTCCAGAATCATCAGGCTCTTTTCCAGCAGGATGATGTCAGCGGCTTCCTTGGCGATGTCCACCGCGCCGTCCACCGAAATACCGATATCGGCCGTGCGCAATGCCGGGGCGTCGTTGATGCCGTCACCCATAAACCCCACCACATGCCCATTGACCTTGAGCAGGCGCACGATGCGCTCCTTGTGGCTGGGCGTGAGCTTGGCGAACACATTGGTGGTTTCCACAGCCTGGGCCAGTTCGGCGTCGTCCATGGCTTCGATATCGTTGCCCATCAGCAGGCCTTGTTGCTCCAGGCCCACTTCGCGGCAGATCTTAGCCGTGACCAGTTCGTTGTCACCGGTCAGCACTTTCACCGCTACGCCATGGGCTTTCAGGGCCTTGAGGGCGGGTGCGGTGCTTTCCTTGGGCGGGTCGAGAAACGCCACGTAGCCGATCAGGGTCAGGTTGTTTTCATCCGCCAGGCTGTAGGTGTCACGCCCGGCCGGCATCGGCTGCGCCGCCACCGCCACCACACGCAGCCCTTCTTCGTTAAAGGCCGCGGTCACTTGGCGAATGCGCGCCAGTAGTTCTTCGCTCAGAGCTTCATTGACGTCGCCGTGGCGCACGCTGGTGCACACCGACAAGATCTCCTCCACCGCACCTTTGCAGATCAACAGGTGCGGCCGGTCCTGCTCGGCCACCACCACTGACATGCGGCGGCGGTTGAAGTCGAAGGGGATCTCATCGACCTTATGGAACGCGGTGCCGACTTTCAGCTCGCGATGGATTTCCACGTGCTCAAGCACCGCCACGTCCAGCAGGTTTTTCAGGCCGGTCTGGTAGTAGCTGTTGAGGTAGGCCATTTCCAGTACGTCGTCGGACTCCTCACCCCACACGTCCACATGGCGCGCCAGGAATATCTTGTCCTGGGTCAGCGTGCCGGTCTTGTCGGTGCACAGCACGTCCATGGCGCCGAAGTTCTGGATCGCGTCCAGGCGCTTGACGATGACCTTCTTGCGCGACAGGAATACCGCGCCCTTGGCCAAGGTCGAGGTGACGATCATCGGCAGCATTTCGGGGGTCAGGCCGACGGCGATCGACAGCGCAAACAACAGCGCCTCGGTCCAATCGCCCTTGGTGAAACCGTTGATGAACAACACCAGCGGCGCCATCACGAACATAAAGCGGATCAGCAACCAGCTGACCTTGTTGACCCCGTGCTGGAACGAAGTGGTCGCGCGATCAGTGGCCGTGACACGTTGGGCCAACGCACCGAAATAGGTATTGTTGCCGGTAGCCAGGACCACCGCAGTAGCGGCGCCGGACACCACGTTGGTGCCCATGAACAGGATGTTCTCCAACTCCAGCGGGTTGCGGGTATGGGCATCCTGCTGGTGGGTGAATTTCTCCACCGGCATGGATTCACCGGTCATCGCCGCCTGGCTGACGAACAGGTCCTTGGCGCTGAGCACGCGGCAGTCAGCGGGAATCATGTCACCGGCCGACAATACAATCAGGTCGCCCGGCACCAGTTGCTTGATCGGCAGTTCAATACGCTTGGCGGCATCGCGGCGCAGTACGGTGGCGGTGTTGCTCACCATGGCCTTCAAGGCGTCGGCCGCCTTGTTCGACTTGGCCTCCTGCCAAAAGCGCAACAGGGTCGACAGCACCACCATGGAAAAAATCACCGTGGCGGCCTTCATGTCCTCGGTCAGCCAGGAGATCACTGCCAGCAACGTCAGCAGCAGGTTGAACGGGTTCTTGTAGCAGTGCCACAGGTGCACCCACCACGGCAGCGGCTGCTCATGCTCGACTTCGTTGAGGCCGTATTGCACACGCAGGGCGTCGGCCTCCTGGATAGTGAGCCCCGCCGAATGACTGCCCAGCACACCCAGCAACTGCACGGCACTGCCATTGGCCGCAGCCACCAGGGTGTGCGCCAGGTTTGGCGGGACTTCGCGGCTGACGCTGGCGTCGGTAACGGTTTCGAGCATTGCCAGCCGGCGAAAATGCCGGGCGATATGCCGGGTCCGCAGGAAGCCGGCGAAGAACTCTTTGAGCAGCGTGAGGTTCATGATGTTACTCCTGCGCGAGGAAAACCCGTCGTGCAGGTACTGCCCATCCGCACCGCGCCCGTCACACAGGCACAGCCGAACCTGGCCCGCCCACCGTAAAAAAGGCAGGCGCGTCCGTAGCATCCCGAGGTTACCCAGGTGCTGGTCAGCGTCGATGAGAGGGATTCAGGCAGGCGCCAGGACTGGCCACTGCCGGGATGCCGCTTCTCGCTTTGTGAGGCGAGACAACGGCATCTGGAACATGCGCGTTATCTTGCCAAGTATGCGCCGGTTACCGAGACCGGCCGACAACTGTCACTCGAACAAGTACCCACTGAGGGTCTCCGCTATTGATGAAAACGCGCGAAGCTTACGCCGCGATCTGAGCGGAGTAAACCGTAGGAAAGTTACCGCGTGAGGAATAAGAAGATTCTTCAGGATGGGTTCAGGAATTGTATTTTTGAAACCACTGAAGTTTGGATGTGAGAGGGGCTTGCTCCCGATAGCAGAGTGTCAGCCAATGATGTGATGACTGATGCAACGCCATCGGGAGCAAGCCCCCTCCCACCCTTATAGGCGCTACTCAGTCATCCCGGGTCAGCACTTCCAGCAACTCGATCTCAAAGCGCAAGTCGCTGTTGGGCTTGATATGCGCGCCCATGGAGCGCTCGCCGTAGGCCAGGTGCGCCGGTACATGCAACGTGCGTACACCGCCGACTTGCATACCCATCAACCCCTGGTCCCAGCCCTTGATCACGCGACCGGTGCCAATCACGCACTGGAACGGCTTGCCCCGCTCCCACGAAGAATCGAACTCGGTGCCATCTTCCAGGGTGCCGGTGTATTGGGTCGTGATCAGCGCGCCCTTGACCACGGTTTTTCCAGTGCCCGGGCGGATGTCGGTGATCTGCAGTTCGTCGTTGCTCATAGGGGGCTCGTTGAAGGCGTGAAAGGCTGAGGTTTTCCCAGAATCGGCTGGGTTTGGCAAGTGTAGGAACAGTCGGAACAATGACATTTCCCTTTAACTTGAAGGACGTTTCCGAGAGAATCCCAACCGCTTGCGCCGCTCACATTGCGTGGCTAGTCTTCGTTGCCAACAGTCTCGCCACAGATCCAGCGTCGTACCGCAATCTACTGTGGGAGGGGGCTTGCTCCCGATGGCGGCGCATCAGCCACCTCATCATTGGCTGACACTCTGCTATCGGGAGCAAGCCCCCTCCCACATTTAATCTGCCTGCATCCAAAGGTCGCTGTGTCGGCCTTTACAACCAATGCCAGAACCGGCTCCAGAACCCGCGCCCCAACTCATTCTTGCACCCGGCATATTGCCGTGCGTACATCTGCGAACGCGCCTGCACCTTGCTCGCCACCGGTAGCAGCCAGGCTTTGCTGGCGTAGGTGCGCTGGCGGTAGCCGCCCCAGCCTTCGTGGTAGTTCAGGTATTGGCCATAAGCGTCGTATTTGTAGACGCCATTGATGGTGTAGGTCTTGTCCATGTACCAGCCGATAAAGTCGATGGCGTCGTCGAAGTCTTCGCGATCAGCGCCGCTGCGGCCGGTGGCTTTGCGGTAGTCGTTCCACACTTCATCCTTGGCCTGGGCGTAGCCCGAAGCGGTGGACACGCGGCCCCAGGGGATGATCCACAGCAGGTATTTACGCGGGGTCTTGGCGTCGTGGCGAAAGCCCGATTCCTGATACATGATGGCCAGCGGCACCTGGATCGGTACGCCCCAACGCTTTTGCGTGACCTTGGCGGCGTCGTACCAGTCATCCTTTTCGCGAAAGATGCCGCAGATATCGTTCGGCGTGCGCGGCGGCGAGGTGCCGCACGCCGCCAACAGAGAGGTGAGTAATAACAGTCCTGCGGCTTTGCCTGCGCTCAAGGTGCACCTTTGCGTGATACGGGTAAAATGCCAGCATTTTACCCGTTCACACAGGCGGCGTCCTTGCCGCAGACAGTTTTAAGCCAATGGCACGCGACGGGTAGTCAACGCGATACGGCCGATAAAGAAGCTCAAGGCCGCGCCCAACAGCAGCATAGCCAAGGTGCTCCAGGCGGCGCGGGACAGTTGCTTGGCCGCTACTTCACCGGCTTCACGGGCTTTCTGCTCAGCCTGTTGCTTGAGCTGCTCGACCTTCTGCATGGCTTGCTGATAAGCCTGGGCATAGTTATCAACGATCTGCGTCGCTTCTTCTTTGCTCTTGCCGGTGCGGGCAGCAACGATGTTGACCAATGCTTCTTTATCCGCCGCATTCAGCGCCGGTTCGCCGGAGGCTTTGACACGTTCGAACCACTGCTTCAACTCATCGCCGGCCTGGGCAGGGTTGGTCGCTGCATCGGTAGCCGATTGCTTGCCATCAGCGCCAGCCTGGTCGGCTTTCTGCTCGACATTAGCCGGGTCCAGTTCAGCCTTGCCACTCTGCTTGAGCAAGGTGTCCAACTGGCCTTGCAGGCTGTTCCAGTCAAGCTGGATGCCTTGCTCGTTCAACTGCTGCTTGAGGCTGTTGCCGATCCCCGGCGCAGCGGCGGCAATGCCACTGCCGGCAGCTGACAGGCCTTTGCCCACTACGTTGCCGGCAGTGCCGACAACGCTGGCGGCCAAACCAGCCAGCAGCCAGGTAGTGAGCAAAGTGGTCAGGGTCCAGGTCAATACGCCGTGCAGGCCACCACGATCCGGTGCGGTGCGCCCGGCCACGAAGGCACCCAGCGCAACAGCCACCAACGTCGAGACAAACAGCCAGATGCCCGCGCCGGTGCCGAAACCGTTCAAGGGGTTACCCGCTTCCATGGGGTCCACAGCGCTGGCGCCAATAGCCGTACCCAACACACTCAATACCAGGTAGGTCACCAGTGCGATTGCACTACCGGCCAGTACCGAACTCCACGACACACGGAATAGCGATCGATTGGTTTCATAGACAGTGGTCATACAAAGGTCCTTTTCAGTTTCAGGAGCAAGGCAATGCGCCTTGTGGAGTGGGAGTGTGGCGAAACGACATACGTTCAGTCGTGGGCCATATGCACCAGGCCAGGTAGTGCATTCGCACTGCCCCTGGGTTAATTGCTCTGCACTATCCTGAAGCCGGGATGTCGTAGTCCCATGCGCCCTAGACACGCCCTCACGGAGAAGTTATGACCCAGGATGTTCTCGCCAAAGAAACCAACCGCCGTCAATTGCAGCAGATCATCTCCGGGCTGTCCGACGGCGTGATTCTGGCCGAGGTCGACCAGACCATCCTCTGGGCCAATGAGGCCGCGCTGGCCATGCATGGAGTCAGCGAAGTCGAGGAGCTCGGCGCGAACACCGAGGCGTACGCCGAGCGTTTCGCTCTGCGCTATCGCAACAATCATCCGTTACAGCTGGACAGCTACCCCTTAAGCCGCGTAGCAGCCGGTGAAGAGTTCAGCGATGTGGTGGTGGAGGTCACCCCCGCCGCAGATGAAAGTCGTCACTGGGTACATCGTTTGCGCAGCCTGGTGTTGACTGACGCCAAGGGCGAGCCGGAGCTGCTGGTGCTGATCCTCAGCGACGCCACCGAATGGGCCAGCGCCGAGCAGCGCTTCGAGAAAACCTTCAACGCCAACCCGGCGCCTGCAGTGATCTGTCGCTTGAGCGATCTGCGTTATATCAAGGTCAACCAGGGCTTCCTGGAGATGACCGGCTACAACCGCGACCAGGTCATCGGCAAGTCCGTGTATGAACTGGATGTGCTGGAGCAAGCAGAGCGCAAGGACCTGGCCATCGAGCGCCTGGGCGAAGGCGCGACCATCCCGCAGATGCAGGCCGAACTGAAACTGCCCGAAGGCGGCAGCAAACTAGTGATTGTGGCCGGTCAGCCATTGGACATGAACGAGGAAGACTGCATGCTGTTTTCCTTTACCGACCTGGAGCCCAGGCGCAAAGCGGAAATTGCCCTGCGCCAGAGTGAAGAGCGCTTCGCCAAATCCTTCCGCCTGACGCCAGTGCCGACCCTGGTGTGCAGCGCCGTCAACCGCCAAGTAGTGGATATCAACGAAGCCTTCATGACGATCACCGGTTATATCAGTGAGGAACTGATCGGCAAATCCATCGAAGAAATCAACTTTATCGACAGCCCCCAGGCCGGTGCGCAACTGTTTGCCACACTGGAGAAAGCCGGCAACCTCGACGGCCAGGACCTCAAGGTGCGCAAGAAAGGCAACGAGGTGATCGATTGCGTGGTGTCCGCCGATACCGTGATCATTCAGGACGTGCCCTGCTACCTGATGGTGCTGATGAACATCACCGAACGCAAACGCTCTGAGCTTGAGCTGGTAGCGGCCATTGAGGAGGTGATGCAGGACGCATCATGGTTCAGCCAGACCCTGATCGAAAAACTGGCCAACGCCAAAAGCGTCAATAGCCCAAACCTGCCCAATGTAGCCTTCACCGACCTGACCGCCCGGGAGCGTGATGTGCTGGGCCTGATCTGCGAGGGTCTGGCCGACAAAGAGATCGCATCGCGCCTGAAACTGGCACCCAATACCGTGCGTAACCATGTGGCTACGGTGTATTCAAAGCTGGGGGTGCACAGCCGCAGTGCAGCCATCGTCTGGGCCCGTGAACGCGGGCTGTTTGCCGGCGAATTGCGGGTTAAAAACAAACGCTGAACATACAAATGCACTAGTCCACCTAGTGCGAATTCGCCTTATTGAGCGGCGGTGCAATCAATAACCTTCAAGGGATCGTACTTTTGCCTTGAAGGAACCCGCATGTTTACCCTCTCCCAACTGCGCAACTGCATCGAAGAAGGCCTGTCACCGCTGACGTGCGAATTCACCTTGTGCCGGGATGCGTCATTGACCCTCAAGGTCTACGACGCCGAGACCGGCCGGGTCGACCTGGTGGTCACCGGCATCAGCACTAACCGCCTGCAGACCCCACAAGAAGTGGAAAAGATGGTGGATGAGCTGCGTTACGAGCTGCAGAGCAACAACGTCGGCAAGCTCACCCTCGATGATTTGCCTTCATCGACGCGGCTATGAAATAGAACACCTGCAAAGCAGCAGGTGGTGGTGGTGGATTATTTCTTCACCGGGGTGATCTCAAGGATCGTGCCGTTGGTGGTCTTGAGCAGCACGAACTTGTCGCCTACCCGCGCCCACTGATTATCATCCCCCGGAGCCTTCAGACCGCGCTTTTTCCAATCGCTGACCGCTGACTCCTTGCGCATCAGCATATCCGGGGCGCGGTCACCTTCTTTCAGGTCCCGGGCATTGATGTTTGAAGGTTGCACGGTTTCCTGGGGTGTATCACCGGCCTGCACGACAAAGCTGGCGGTGGACAGGCCGGCGGCGACCAGCAGGCAGGCGGCTAGGGTTTTAGACTTCATGGGTGCTCCTTCAATTAATGGTGCGTACCCAGTGTCCGACCGCAACGACACAGAATCATTCAGCCTGCTCACCTTGCAGCAAGCGCCTACCACAAGGCAGGAGTCACTGCGCAGGTGTGCCTTGGTGAAAGACCATCCGCCACTGCCCTTGCTCTTCGCGCCACACCGAACTGCGCAATGAACTCCCTACGCCTTGGCGATGACCGCGATAGGTCACCAGCGCCACGTTGGTGCTGAGCATTTTCAGCGCAAATTCAGTCATGCGCCGCTCGGAAAACACCTCATCCTGCAACCCGGCAATCACCTCGGCCTTGCTACCCCAGACAGTGCCACTGGCACCAAACTCAACGAAATCATCCGCAAGCAGTTGCCCCAGCCGGTGTGCATCAGAGCGCGTCGTACACGCCTGAAGCTCCTGTTCCAGCGCGAATAAATGCGCTTCAAGTTCCATCACCGTTGCCTCCGTGAAATTAATCCTGTAATTTTTCATGAAATTATCCGATACAAATTTCATGACCCCACAAGAAGAACTCGCCACCCTCGCAGCGCTGATCCACGACCTGCGCAAACACAAGAAGCTCACCCTGGCCCAACTCGCGCAAAAAATCGAGCGGTCGGTGGGTTTCCTATCCCAGGTCGAACGCGGCCTGTCGCGTCCGACCGTGGCCGACTTGACTGCCATCAGCCACGCCCTTGACGTACCGACCACCTATTTCTACAGCCTGCCTAAACCCAAGGCCGTGGACTGGGTCACCCGCCCTAACGAGCGGCGCACGGTGTATTACGCCAATGGCATCACCGACATCCTGGTGTCGCCGAGCATGAACGGCGCGTTTTCGATGCTCGATAGCCTGTTGGCCCCCGGCGCCAACAGCGGCGAACAAAGCATGAGTGACCGCGCCGAACAGGCCGGCTTTGTGCTGGAAGGCGAGTTGACCCTGTGGGTGGACGGTGAGGCCGACCCGGTCACCCTCGGCCCCGGCGACAGCTTCCACCTGGCCAGTTTCGCCCACTGCCGCTACGCCAACCTGACCGACCTGCCCGCCCGCGTCCTGTGGGTCTACAACTAGGAGCTGCACCCGTGAAAAGCCATTCCTCCACGTTGCTGGCCGAAGTACGGAGCTTTCGCCAGAACCATCCCGACGTGCGCTATGTCGACCTGATCGCCCTGGACATCCCCGGGCATTTCTACGGCAAGCGCTACCCGGTGGAGATGCTTGAGAAAGTTGCCGCCGGCAGCCCGTTGAAGCTGCCACAGAACGCCGTGTTGCTGGGGGCCCAGGGTGGGTTGTTCAAGATTGGCGACTACTGCTTCAACGATGGTGACCCCGATGCCAACCGGCGACTGGTGCCCGGTACGCTCAAGCCGGTGAGCTGGGAGTCGCAGCCATTGGGGCAAATGCTCATCACCTCGGACGGCACCGAGGCACCGATCGAGTTCGAACCCCGCGAAGTCCTGGCCAAGGTGCTGGAACGCTTGCAGCACAAGGGCATTCACCCGGTAGTAGCGTTTGAACTGGAGTTCTACCTGTTCGATAAAAAGCTCGACAACGGCCTGCCACAATTTGCCCGCGATCCGCTGAGCGATGACGCCGACGACCAGCCCAACCTGCATATCGAACGGCTTTCGCGTTTCAGCGAAGTGCTGGACGACATGGCGCAAACCGCCAAGGCCCAGGGCATCGACATCACGGTGATCACCGCCGAAATCGGTCCCGGCCAGTTCGAGATCAATTTCGGCCACTGCGACGATGGCCTGCGCGCCGCCGACTGGGCCGCCCTGTTCTGCCGCAGCACCCGTGGCGTGGCGCTCAAGCACGGTTACCGCGCCAGCTTCATGGCCAAACCCTACCTGCAATTTCCCGGCAGCGGCATGCACGTGCATGTCAGCCTTTACGACGCGGCGGGCAATAACCTGCTCGCGGCTCATCAACAGCAGGCGTTGCGCCATGCGGTGGCCGGCTGCCTGGAGTTGCTGCCCCACTGCATGCCAATCTTCTCGCCCAACCACAACGCCTTCCGTCGCCTGGGTGGCACCGTCAACGCCGCGACACGGGCCAGCTGGGGCTTTGAAGACCGTGACGCCTGCGTGCGCATTCCCGAATCTGACCCGCGCAACCTGCGTATCGAACACCGCTTGGCCAGCGCCGATGCCAACCCCTATCTGGTACTGGCAGCGATTCTGGCGGGGCTGGAGCATGGGCTCGAAGCCAAGCGTGAACCCATAGCGCCGCTGAACGAGGACCGCAGCAGCGGCACCGACTTCCCGGTGGAAATGCTCGATGCCGTGCGCGCCATGCAGCATCAACCGCTATTGCGCGATAAGCTGGGCGCAGAATTTGTCGATGTGTATTGCGAAAACAAACGCCAGGATCACCTGGCCTTTCAGCAGGAAATCCATGCGCGGGAATACCGCTGGTTTCTCTGACTCAACCCCACGGAAGCACCGATGACCGACCAAAGCGCCCCGGCCCTCAAGGAACTCTTCAACGTCGAACGCCTGCAACATATCGCCTCCGAGATGAGCGCGGTGTACCCGGCGTTCGACGCCAAGGGCTTTCTCACGCACGCCACAGCCGGACTGGCCGAGCTGTCGGTGATGCAGCGCATGGCGCGGGTCAGCGAGAGCCTGCACGCGGTGATCCCCCTGGATTACGCGCAAACCCTCAAGCTCCTTCACGCCTTGGCGCCGCGTATCAACAGTGGTTTTGTCAGTCTGTTTTTGCCGCACTATGTGGCGAGCTATGGCCTAGGTGACTTCAAGCGTTCCATGGCGGCGCTGAAATTTTTCACCACCTTTGGCTCGGCCGAGTTCGCCATTCGCCATTTCTTGCTGCACGACTTCGAGCGCACGTTGGCGGTGATGCAGCAATGGTCGCTGGATGCCAACGAACACGTACGCCGCCTGGCCAGCGAAGGCTCTCGCCCTCGCCTGCCCTGGTCGTTTCGCCTGGCCAACGTGCAAGCCAACCCCCAGCTGTGTGCGTCGGTCCTGGATAACCTCAAGGCCGACAGCAGCCTCTACGTGCGCAAGTCGGTGGCCAACCACCTCAATGACATCACCAAGGACCATCCGGGCTGGGTGCTCAGCCTGATCGAAGGCTGGGACCTGGACAACCCGCACACTGCCTGGATCGCCCGCCATGCGCTGCGCAGTCTGATCAAGCAAGGCAACACCCGCGCACTGACGATCATGGGCGCCGGGGCCAAGGCCGAGGTGACGATTGATCAGTTGAGTGTCACCCCGGCAGCGATCCGCTTGGGCGAGCGCATCAATCTGTCGTTCAACCTGGCATCCACCGCACCCCACGCGCAAAAACTGGTGGTGGATTACGCTATCGACTACGTCAAAAGTGCTGGCCATAGCGCGTCCAAAGTGTTCAAGCTCAAAGCCTTTACCTTGGGCGCAGGCGCGCGGCAGCGCATCAACCGCGAGCAACACATCCGCGAATTGACCACGCGCAAGCACTATCCCGGCATACATCGGGTGCATGTCTTGATCAACGGCGAGCGCCTCGCCAGCGCGCAATTCGAACTGCTAAAACCTTGATCTGAATCAAACAAAAGGCTCTAGCACGGGCCTTTCAGCCGGATAAATTGTCGAACAATCCTGGCTTTCACCGTTGAGATCCATTATCATCCGGCGCCTTCTCGCTACCCGCAGGGTAGTTGTTTCAATGTGTCACCCGAGGCGCCCATGTACCGTTTTTCGTTTCACCGCCCTTTGATCGCGATCAGCCTGGGGCTGGTCAGCCATTCTGTTTGTGCTGCACTGCAGCCCATGGCCGAAGCTCCGCTGGCCAGCGACACCGAGCTGCACTGCCACTTCAACCGCGACGCCAGCACCGACTGCACCACCACCGAGCACTACACCATCCTCAAGCCCAGCGGCCGCGAAATGCTCTCGCGCATCGACTTCGATTACTCCGAAGGTGACACCTTCAAAGTGATCAGCGCGCAGTCCACCCAGCCTGGCGCCAAGCCGGTGGCCCTGGCCGACACGCAAATTGACACGCGCACCGCACCCAACCCGGACCAGGGCTTCGGCCGCGACAAGCAAACCTCCCTGGCCTTCCCCAACCTGCGGGTGGGCACACAGATCCGCTACACCGTACGCGAGCACTACCCAGCCAAGCCGCTGGTGACCCAGTTCCACTATGTGCTCAAATTCGGCCCCCGCGCGGTCCGCCGCGATCGCTTCAAGGCGCGCTTCACCGCCGAACGGCCGATCCAATGGCGCAGTGAGATGCTCGACGGTTTCAAGGTCACTCCTTCGAGCAACGGCAAGACCCTGGATGTGGTGCTCAAAGCGCCGATCTTCGTCAACTACATCAATGAATCTTCCGCCGCCGGATTGCTGCGCATTCCACGTCTGGAAGTGGGCAGCGCGGTGGATCGCCAAGCCTATTTCGGTGATTTTGCCCAGCGCTACAACCAGATCCTCGGTGCCAGCCTGCCGGCGCAAGCCGCCGCCGCCGTGACCGCCGCACGCAGCTTGGCACCGGCCGAACAAGTGGCTGCGCTGATGCAGCACATCAATGATCACTACCGCTACCTGGGTGACTGGCGCGCCACCGAGCGTGGCTACGTGCCATTTAGCCTGGCGGAAATCGAGCAGCACGGTTACGGCGACTGCAAAGACCTGGCAACCCTGCTGACCGCCATGCTCAAGGCCAGTGGCATCAAGGCCGAGACCGCATGGGTGAGCCGTGGCGATGTAGCAGCCGCCTTGCTGATCCCTGGCCCCCAGGCGCCAAACCACGCCATCGTGCGTGCCGAAGTGGATGGGCAAGTGTGGTGGCTCGACCCCACCAACCCGGTCTTCGCCCCCGGCCAGACCATGCCCGATATCCAGGACCGCTGGGTGCTGGTCAACGATGCCCAGGGCCAGGTGCGCGAAGAACATATCCCGCTGGAGCGCCCCGAGGTCGTGGTGCGCCTGGACAAACATGTGCAGTTCGGTAAGGAAGGCGATGGCGCTGTCGAGGCCACCGTGACCTTCAGCCGCCTGTGGCTGATGCAATTGAGCGCCGCCGACCGCCGACAAGGCGCCACCGCCACCGACCAAGACATCTGCGCCAACTTCGGCAATGACATCAGCGGCTGCCAGATCACCCGTGAACCCACCGGTTTTGTGGTGCATGACGGCTACAGCGTCACCGCACGGATGAACGACCAGCGGGCCCTGGAAAAACTGGCCAATGACTACGTCTACACCGACCCGTCGTTGAAAGACCGCTGGGAGGGCTACATCAACTATCGCCGCCACGGACAACAGGCCGACCTCTACCTGGGTAACCCTGAAACCTATGACTACACCTACACCCTCGCGGGCGGGCGCATGGAAAAAGCCATCCCCGGCTGCAAGGTACGCTCGCCATGGTACGACCTCGACCTGGAAGGGAAACTGGAGGAGGGTTCGCTGCGGTATCACTCTCGCCTGAGCCAGAAGAAGCGCTGGCTGACCCATGAGGAAGTGGCCAGTGATGCGTTCGGCAAGATGATTGACGAGGCTCGGGCGTGTGCCGAGCAGGTGCATCAAGTCGTGAAGCTCTAAAGTTAAACTCAGATCAAATGTGGGAGGGGGCAAGCCCCCTCCCACATTTTCCCCGTTCCGTCAGTGGGATTCGCCGAGCAGCAAACCCTGCTCCCGGGCACACAACTCCACCACATAATCCCACAACACCCGCAACCGCACCGACTTGTGCAGCTCCCGGCGCGAGCTGATCCAGTAGCTGCGCTGGATGCTCTCCCCCGGCAGCAATGGCACCAAGTCCGCATCGCCAGCCGCCATGAAGCACGGCAGCACGGCAATGCCCAACCCAGAACGCGCCGCCTGGTGCTGGGCAATGACGCTGGTGCTGTGGAACACCACCTTGGGGTTACGGCAGAAGCTGCTGAGAAATTTCAGTTCCTGGCTGAACAGCAAATCATCCACGTAATCGATCCAGGCATGGGCCGCGAGGTCTTCGCGTTTTTCGATGGGCGGGTTGCGCGCAAGGTAAGCGCGGCTGGCATATAGCGCGAGGCGGTAGTCGGTGAGTTTGCGCGTCACCAGTTGATCGACGCTGGGGCGTTCCAAGTGGATGCTGATCTCCGCTTCGCGGTTGAGGATGCTGACAAAGCGCGGCACCGCGACCAGCTCCACTTCCAAACCCGGGTAACGTTCGAACAATCCACCCATGCGGCTCGCAAGGAACATCACGCCCAGGCCTTCGGCGACACCGAGGCGGATCTTGCCCAGGGGCGCAGCGGAGTGGGTAAGTTCGTCTTCGGCCAGCAGCGCCAGGTTTTCCATGGCTTCGGCATGCTTGAGCAGCGCTTCGCCGGAAGGCGTCAGCTCATAACCCTGGGCATGCTGCACGAACAGCGCAGTACCGAGGCTTTTCTCGATAGCCTCGATATGCCGGGCCACGGTGGCATGCGTGGTCTTCAAGCGTTGCGCGGCGGTGAGCAGGCGGCCACTGCGCTGCAACTCGAGAAAAAACCGCAGGTCATTCCAGTCGAACATGTCGCCTCCCTTGCCTGAACCCGGCCTACGCTGTTTAAAAACGCACAGCAGCTGGGTAAAAACTAACATTTTTAAGACGAAAACTAACAACTAGGATGGGGGCAATAAGAAAAACAAGCGAGACCCCAGATGCCCATTGCAACTGCTGAATACGATTACATCGTGGTCGGCGCCGGCCCCGCCGGTTGCCTGCTGGCCAATCGTCTGTCCGCCAACCCCGCCCACCGCGTCCTGCTGCTGGAAGCCGGTGGCCGCGACAATTACCCTTGGATCCACATTCCAGTCGGTTACCTGTTCTGCATTGGTAACCCGCGTACCGACTGGTGCTTCAAGACCGAAGCCCAGGCCGGCCTGCAAGGGCGCGCCTTGAGTTACCCAAGGGGCAAGGTGCTCGGCGGCTGCTCGTCAATCAACGGCATGATCTACATGCGCGGCCAGGCCCAGGACTACGACGGCTGGGCGGCGGCAGGCAACACCGGCTGGGCCTGGAAGGACGTTCTGCCGCTGTTCAAGCACAGCGAAAACCACTTTGCCGGCGGTTCTGAATTCCACAGCGATGGCGGCGAGTGGCGTGTCGAACAACAGCGCCTGTCGTGGCCGATCCTCGATGCGTTTCGTGAAGCGGCAGCCCAGAGCGGCATCGCCAATATCAATGACTTCAACCAGGGCGATAACGAGGGTTGCGGCTACTTCCAGGTCAATCAAAAGGCCGGTGTGCGCTGGAATGCGGCCAAGGCATTTCTCAAGCCAGTCCGCCAGCGGCCCAACCTGACCGTGTTGACTGACGTGGAAGTTGACCGGGTGCTGCTGGAAAATGGCCGCGCGTCGCAGGTGCTGGGCCGTCAACACGGCCAGCCGCTAAGCTGGAAAGCACGCAAGGAAATCGTACTGTGCGCTGGCGCCGTCGGCTCGCCGGGCATTCTGCAACGTTCGGGGATCGGCCCCGCCAATGTGCTTAAACCACTGGGCATTGGCGTAGTGCATGAATTGCCTGGGGTCGGCGGCAACCTGCAGGATCACCTGCAACTGCGACTGATCTACAAGCTGGAAAATGCCCGCACTCTCAACCAGATTGCCGGCACGCTGTGGGGCAAAATGGGCATGGGCCTGCGCTACCTGTATGACCGTAGCGGCCCGTTGTCCATGGCGCCGAGCCAACTGGGCGCGTTTGCTCGCTCCGGTCCGGAGCAGACCTCGGCCAACCTTGAATACCATGTGCAGCCGCTATCCCTGGAGCGCTTTGGCGAGCCGTTGCACGGCTTCCCGGCGTTTACCGCATCGGTCTGCGACCTGCGCCCGCAAAGCCGCGGCCGCGTGGATATTCACTCGGCCAATCCGGCGGATGCGCCGCTGATACAACCCAATTACCTCAGCCATCCCGAGGACCTGCGCGTGGCCGCCGACGCCATCCGCCTGACCCGACGCATCGTCGCCGCACCGGCCCTGAGCCAGTTCAAACCGGTGGAATACCTGCCCGGCGACGCGCTGCAAACCGAAGAACAACTGCACGAAGCCGCTGCCCGTATCGGCACCACCATCTTCCATCCGGTTGGCACCTGCCGCATGGGCAATGACCAGGACGCCGTGGTCGATAGCCAACTGCGCGTGCACGGCATTCCCGGCCTGCGCGTTGCCGATGCGTCGATCATGCCGCGCATCACCTCCGGCAATACCTGCTCACCCACGCTGATGATCGCGGAGAAGGCCGCGCAGCTGATCCTTTCACCGACTACTGTAGGAGCGAGCTTGCTCGCGAAAAACCCACCAGCACCGCGCACTACAGGGCACCCCGCGTAACACTTGACGATTTTCGCGAGCAAGCTCGCTCCTACATGGAAATTGAGAAATAGCGGCGCTGAGGCTGGCGCCGACAGTGGAACAACAATAAATAATCACTGTGAGGGACACCCGATGTCAGAACATGCTCAACCCCTGGGCTCGGCGGCCAGAGCAAGCACCGCCAAAGAATCAAGAAAGGTCATTTTCGCCTCGTCCCTGGGGACGGTGTTCGAGTGGTATGACTTTTTCCTCTATGGCGCCCTGGCGGCGGTGATCAGCAAGCAGTTCTTCGCCGGGGTCAACGACACTACGGCGTTTATCTTCGCCTTGATGGCCTTTGCCGCAGGCTTTGTGGTGCGGCCATTCGGTGCGTTGGTGTTCGGCCGCCTGGGCGACATGATCGGGCGCAAGTACACCTTCCTCGTCACCATTATCCTGATGGGCGTGGCGACCTTCTGCGTCGGGCTGCTACCCACCTACGCCAGCATCGGTATCGCCGCGCCGATCATCCTGATCGTGCTGCGCATGCTGCAGGGCCTGGCTCTGGGCGGCGAATACGGTGGCGCGGCCACCTATGTGGCCGAGCACGCGCCGCCGGGCAAGCGCGGGCTGCATACCAGCTGGATTCAATCCACCGCCACCCTCGGCCTGTTGCTGTCGTTGCTGGTGGTGCTGGCCTGTCGTTACTTCACGGGCGATCAGTTTGAAGTGTGGGGCTGGCGCATTCCGTTCCTGTTTTCCATCGTGCTGCTGGGCATCTCGACCTGGATCCGCATGAGCCTGCACGAGTCGCCGGCCTTCTTGAAAATGAAAGAGGAAGGCAAGGCCAGCAAGGCGCCGATCCGTGAGTCATTCGGTAAATGGGAAAATCTCAAGGTGGTGCTGATCGCACTGTTCAGCATTAACGGCGGGCAGGCCGTGACCTTTTACGCGGCGCAATTCTATGTGTTGTTCTTCCTCACCCAGTTCCTGAAGATGGACCCTGCCCTGGCCAATATGCTGCTGATCATCAGCGTGGTAATTGGTGCACCGTTCTTTATCCTGTTTGGCTGGCTGTCAGACAAAGTCGGGCGTAAACCAGTGCTGATGCTTGGCCTGCTGCTGGCGACCGCGCTGTACTTCCCGATCTTCAAGGGCCTGGCGCACTACACCAACCCGGCGATGGACCAGGCCAGCCGTCAAGCCCCGATTACCGTACTGGCCGACCCGGCCACCTGCACCTTCCAGTTCGACCCGGTGGGCAAGGCACGTTTTGACAGCCCGTGCGACAAGGTCAAGACCTTCCTGGTCAAACAGGGCCTGCCCTATAGCAGCGCCGCCGCCCCAGCGGGCAGCCCGGTGCAGGTGAGCGTGGGCGATGTGCGTATCGACGGCTTTGATGAGGCGGCCCTGCGTGGCGCAGTGGCCCTGGCTGGCTACCCCACATCGGCGGACGTGGCCCAGGTCAACAAGGTCATGGTAGTGGTGCTGATCGTCGTGCTGATCCTGATCGCGGCCATGTGCTACGGGCCATTGGCGGCGCTGATGGTGGAGCTGTTTCCAACACGCATCCGCTACACCTCGATGTCCCTACCCTACCATATCGGCAACGGCTGGTTTGGCGGGTTCCTGCCGACGGTATCGTTTGCCCTGGTGGTGTACACCGGCGATATCTTCTATGGCCTGTGGTACCCAGTGGTGGTGACGGGGGTTAGCCTGGTTGTCGGGTTGTTCTGTCTTAAAGAAACCCGGCATGTAGATATCGATAACAACTGAGTTCGTTTGAACATTGGAGATCCCCTGTGGGAGGGGCGGTGCGACGATTCGACTTGCTCCCGATAGCAGTGGTTCAGTCAATATCTTCATGGCTGACACACCGCAATCGGGAGCAAGCCCCCTCCCACATTCGGTTGTTGTTGCTCACACATATTGCTGTACATCCATACAGATAATGGTTGCTCAAATCCCTCTGACTGAGCATCCTGCAAGGCATCAATCCAATCTGATGGGATGACCATGCGGCTGTACCTCTGTGAAAAACCCTCCCAGGCCAAGGATATCGCGGCCGTGCTCGGCGCCAGCCGCCGCGGCGACGGTTGCTGGCTGGGCAATGGGGTCACCGTCACCTGGTGCATCGGCCACCTGCTGGAAACCGCTCCGCCTGACGCCTACGACGCCAAGTACAAACGCTGGGTGCTGGCCGACCTGCCGATCGTGCCGGAAAAATGGAAGATGCTGGTCAAGCCCAAGACCGCCAGCCAATACAAGGCCGTCAAGCGCTTGCTGGGGGAAGCCCAGGAGTTGGTAATTGCTACCGATGCCGACCGCGAAGGCGAGATGATCGCCCGCGAACTGGTGGAGCATTGCCGCTATCGCGGGCCGATCCAGCGCTTGTGGCTGTCGGCACTGGACGACGCCTCCATTCGCAAGGCTTTGGCTGCGCTCAAGCCCGGTGCAGAAACCTTCAGCCTGTATCATTCGGCGCTGGGCCGCTCCCGCGCCGACTGGCTGATCGGCATGAACATGAGCCGCCTATTTACCCTGCTGGGGCGCCAATCCGGTTACCAGGGCGTATTGCCGGTAGGCCGGGTGCAAACCCCGACCCTGCGCCTGGTGGTGGACCGCGACCGCAGCATCGCCGATTTCGTGCCGGTGGCGTATTGGGCTATCGATGTGGACCTGCGCCACGAGCGCATGATCTTCACTGCCCAGTGGCGCGCCCATGACGATGCCTGCGACGATCAGGGCCGCTGCCTTAACCCGCAATTGGCGCGGGACGCCGCCGACGCCATGCTTAATGCCGCCACTGCGCGGCTGGTGAAGCTGCGCACCGAACGCATGCGCGAAGTGGCGCCCCTGCCCTTCGACCTCGGCACGCTGCAGGAAATCTGCTCGAAGAAGCTCGGCCTGGGCGCTCAGGAAACCCTGGATATCGCCCAGTCCCTCTACGAAACCCATAAGGTCATCACCTACCCGCGCAGCGATTGCGGCTACCTGCCGCTGAGCCAGCACAGTGAAGCACCGAAGATTCTCGCGGCCCTGGGCCGTGCGGATGCGGCAGTCAACGAGCTGATGCCGCATATCGACCCCCAGCGCCGCTCGCGGGCCTGGAATGACGCCAAGGTCAGCGCCCACCACGGCATCATCCCCACCGGGGCGGGCAAGGATTTAAGCCAACTGACCGGCAAGCACCGTGCGGTCTATACCCTGATACGTGCGCGCTACCTGGCGCAGTTCCTGCCCAACCATGAATATGACCGCACCCAGGCGGACTTCGACTGTGCGGGCCAGGCATTGCGCGCGGTAGGCAAAGTCATTATCGAGTCAGGCTGGAAACGCGCATTGCCCGAAGCCCTGGCCCCCGCCAAAGGCCGAGAAGCGCCCGCGCCACAGGCCTTGCCGACACTGGTGCAGGGCCAGGACTACGCCGTAGCCAAAGTCAATCTCAAGGACTTGTGGACCCAACCGCCCAAACCCTTTACCGAAGGCGACCTGATCAAGGCGATGAAAAACGTCGCCAAGCTGGTGGAAGACCCATTGCTCAAGCAAAAGCTCAAGGACACCACCGGCATCGGCACCGAAGCCACCCGCGCCGGGATCATCCAGGGCTTGCTCGACCGTGGTTACCTGGTGAAGAACGGCAAGGCCCTGTCGGCCACCCCGGCGGCGTTCAGCCTGATCGACGCAGTACCCCGCGCCATCGCCGACCCAGGCACCACCGCCATCTGGGAGCAGGCGCTGGACATGGTGCAAAGCGGCGAAATGAGCCTTGAGGAATTCGTCGCCAAGCAAGCGGCGTGGATGAGCAAGCAGGTGGCGCGCTGCAACGGCATGCGCATGACCATCACTGGCCCAGCCAGCCCCGCAGGCCGAGGCGCCACACCCTGGAAGAAGAAACGCAAGAGCGCCCCACGTAAGACGGCAGCCAGCCCCAAGCGGGCGAAAAAACCGACAACGGCGGGGTAATACCGGAAAAAATCCGGCAAATGACGTTTTTCGACGGGTTTAACGCCGCTTTGGGTCTTGCCCTGCCGTGGGCCGTCTAGGATTCTGTAGGGGATCTGGACTACCTACAACAACACCGGAGTGGCCGCCATGAAGACCGTCGCACAATTGCTTAAAGCCAAGGACCAAAAAAACCAGGACGTCCACACGATCAAATGGGATCACACCGTCTTTGAAGCCTTGGTCCGGATGTCGGAAAAAAACGTCGGGGCTCTGCCGGTGGTCAAGGATGACGTGGTGGTAGGCATCATCAGTGAACGTGATTACGCGCGCAAAATCATGCTCAAGGGCCTGTCGTCGGTCACCACCAAGGTCCATGAGGTGATGAGTTCGCCAGTCATAACGGTAGACACCCATAAAAGTGTCGAGGAATGCATGAACATCATGACCGACAGTCACCTGCGTCACCTGCCGGTGGTCGAAGACGGCAAACTGCTTGGCCTGCTGTCCATCGGCGACCTGGTCAAGGAAGCCATTGCCGAACAAGCAGCCTTGATCCAGCAGTTGGAGCAGTACATCCGCGGCGAATAGGGGAACCCATGCTCGACACCTTGGTACATCAGGAAGACCACCTCGACACCCTGCACCGGGCCATGGCCGGACGACACTTTGTGGTGCTGACCGGTGCAGGGATCAGCACCTCGTCGGGCATCCCTGATTACCGCGACAGTGAGGGTGTGCGCCGCGGCAAGGCCCCAATGATGTACCAGGAATTCCTCGCCACCCCAGAGGCGCGGCGCCGTTACTGGGCGCGGGCGATGCTGGGTTGGCCGCGGGTGCGCATTGCCCAGCCAAACAAGGCCCACCGGGCGCTGGCGACGCTGCAACAGCGCGAGCTGATCAGTGGGCTGATCACGCAAAACGTCGACACCCTGCATGACCAGGCCGGCAGCCACGATGTGATTGAGCTGCATGGCAGCCTGCATCGGGTGCTGTGCCTGGATTGCCAACTGCGCAGCGCACGTGATGGGATCCAGCGGCAGATGGAGGTCGATAACCCGCACATGGCACAAGTCCATGCCGTGCAGGCGCCGGATGGCGACAGCTTGCTCGACACCGCGCTCGAACAGCGCTTCCAGGTGCCCCGCTGCCCCCATTGCAATGGCGAACGTCTCAAACCTGACGTGGTGTTCTTTGGCGAGAACGTTGCACCGGCAACTGCGCTTAAGGCGATGACGGCGGTAGACCATGCTGACGGTTTGCTGGTGGTGGGGTCGTCGCTGATGGCCTATTCGGCGTTCCGCTTGTGCAAGGCGATGGTCGAACAGGGTAAGCCGGTGATTGCGATCAACCTGGGCAAGACCCGAGGGGACGAACTGCTGCAGGTTAAAATCCAGGCCTCCTGCGAGCAGCTACTGCCGTTGCTTGTCGAACGAATGTAGGAGCGAGCTTGCTCGCGAAAAACCTGAGCGCACCGCGTGGGTGTCAGGTGTTCCGAGTCATCGTTGACGATTTTCGCGAGCAAGCTCGCTCCTACAGGGAGTTAAACGCTCGACCAGCAACTCCAAAAATGACGCCCAAGTCACGTTTTTCCGCATTCTCCCGCCCCCACAACGATTTATGTAGTGAGCAAAAATAATCACTACATAATCGTTGACGTACGCTTTTTGTCCTTGCATGATCTAAACGTCTCCCGGATCGGGAGCGTTGGTAACAAGCGTTTTGAACAGGCTCGTCTGACCGCCGAGCTGTTTTTCCGGATGTGCACTGCCCACAAGGCGGATTGATGAAGCTGACCAGCCCCGAAAGGGACAGGTACAAGGAGCCTGAACGCTGCTTGTCTTCGTTATGAAAGCATTGCGTAGCAGTTCATCAGCAAGACTACATGCATCAGGCTCAAGACCCTGCCCGTATTCGGCAGACCGTCACTGACGCCCGGTTTTCCGAACCGGAGACAACTAAAGCGTTTTAACGAATCAATTGATAGATCGCCAACTGGTCAAGGGGCTTACACATGAATCTGAACAACCAACCAACTATTGATGAATTGGCTGAGATGTTCGCAGCGCAGAAAGACACACTCGACGACCATATCCTGTGGATTGGCAAATCTGGCGAAGTGCAAATTGACTGCCTGGCTCCCAACACCAAAGAGGCCGAGTTCGACCGCAATAACCGTGAGCTGGCGGCGCGCCTGAAGATGTATCGCCGAGGCCAGGGTTATGTCGGCAAGAAAGCCGCGGCCGACCGCAATTTTATCGAGCAGGTGTTCGATACCCTTAACAATGCCTGGGCATCTTTCAAGGATAACTCGCAGGTTAAAGTGATCGATCGCTACTACTAATAAGCATCACTCGATCAAGTGTGGGAGTTGGCTTGCCAGCTCCCACACTTTTTTGTGACCTGTTCAAAAAGTTGGAAACCTGCCCTTCCTCGCCTCATCGCAAAAGATATCAAACAATACTTGGGCCGCTGCCGATAGTTCATGCCCGGGCTTGGTCAATACTCCTATCGGCCGCTCGATCACCGGGCCGCTCAAAGTAATGCAATGGGCCCCCGCTTCCTCCATTTGCCGTGCACATAACGCCGGCACTGCGCTGACCCCCAAGCCACTGGCAACCATCTTGCCCACCGTCGCCAGTTGATGGCTTTCCAACGCCACGGGCAGCTTCATTTGCAAAGCACCCAAGTGATCTTCCAGCATCACCCGCACTGTAGATGGCCGCTGCAAGGTAATGAACGGATGCTCCAACAGGGTTTTCCAATCGACTTCAGCGCATTGCGCCAAGGGCGAATCACCCGGCACCACGGCAATAAAGCGGTCCAGGTACAGCGGCGTGAAGGCCAATGACGAACCTTCGGACGGCTCGAATGCCACGCCCAGCTCGACTTGCCGATCACGCACCATCTCCAGCACTTGCTCGTTGATCAAGTCATGCACCGTCACATTCACCTGGGGGTAACGTGCGCGGAATATCTTCAGGATCGGCGGTAACAGGTTGCCGGCGAACGATGGCATCGCCGCTACCGTTACCCGCCCCCGTTGCAGCGTGAATCGCTGGCGCAGTTCGTCCTCGGCATTGTCCCAGTCAGCAATCAATCGACGTGCCAGGGGCAACAGCGATTCACCTTCGGGGGTTAGCGCGACATTGCGTGTGTTACGGCTGAATAAGCGGCCACCCAAGCCCTCCTCCAGCCCCTTGATCGTCAGGCTCAGCGCCGATTGAGAAAGGTGCAGGCGCTCGCAGGCCGCGGCAAAGCTCAGGCTCTGGGCCACAGCGAGAAAGGCACGCATCTGTTTAACGGTCATGGGGCTGCTCCGGACGAAGGATCGACTATGCTGTTTTCTAAATCAATCAACCTTAAAAAACAACTTAACAAATCAATCCATCAGCGCAACACTCGGTTCACTGGCTGGACCACAAACAATAAAAGAGGTGCATATGGCAGGTTTCGATAAACGCGTGGAGTCCTATGAAGAAGCGCTGGCAGGCCTGGAAGATGGCATGACCGTGCTCTCCGGCGGTTTTGGCCTGTGTGGCATTCCGGAAAACCTCATCGCCGAAATCAAGCGCAAAGGCACCCGCGACCTCACGGTGGTTTCCAACAACTGCGGCGTCGATGGCTTCGGCCTGGGTGTGCTGCTGGAAGAAAAACAGATCAGCAAAGTGATCGCCTCCTATGTAGGTGAAAACGCCTTGTTCGAAAAGCAGCTGCTCAGCGGCGAAATCGAAGTGGTGCTCACTCCCCAAGGTACCCTGGCGGAAAAAATGCGCGCAGGCGGCGCCGGTATCCCGGCCTTCTTCACCGCCACCGGCGTCGGCACCCCGGTTGCCGAAGGCAAGGAAACCCGCGAATTCAATGGCCGCCCCTACTTGATGGAAGAATCCATCACCGGCGATTTTGCCATCGTCAAAGGCTGGAAGGCCGACCACTTCGGCAACGTCATCTACCGCCACACCGCGCAGAACTTCAACCCGCTGGCCGCCACCGCCGGCAAGATCACCGTGGTCGAAGTCGAGGAAATCGTCGAACCGGGCGAGCTGGACCCGGCGCAGATCCACACCCCTGGCATCTACGTCGACCGGATCATTTGCGGCACCTTCGAGAAGCGCATCGAACAGCGCACCGTCCGCAAATAATCCACGTCCAGAACAATAAGAGGAAATCACCATGGCGCTTACCCGCGAACAAATGGCTCAACGCGTCGCCCGCGAAATGCAGGACGGCTATTACGTAAACCTGGGCATCGGCATTCCGACCCTGGTGGCCAACTACATCCCCGACGGCATGGAAGTGATGCTGCAATCGGAAAACGGCCTGCTCGGCATGGGGCCGTTTCCTACCGAAGACACTATCGATGCCGACATGATCAACGCCGGCAAGCAAACCGTCACTGCGCGCATCGGCGCGTCAATCTTCTCCTCTGCCGAGTCCTTCGCGATGATTCGCGGCGGGCATGTCGACCTCACCGTGCTCGGCGCATTTGAAGTGGACGTACAAGGCAACATCGCCTCGTGGATGATCCCCGGCAAGCTGGTCAAGGGCATGGGCGGCGCCATGGACCTGGTGGCCGGCGCGGAAAATATCATCGTGATCATGACCCACGCATCCAAGGACGGTGAGTCCAAATTGCTCAGCCTGTGCAGCCTGCCTCTGACTGGCGCGAACTGCATCAAGCGTGTACTGACGGACCTTGCGTACCTGGAAATCGAAAATGGCGCTTTTGTCCTCAAGGAACGCGCACCTGGCGTCAGCGTTGAAGAGATTGTGAGCAAGACCGCCGGTAAACTGATCGTCCCGGACCACGTTCCAGAAATGCACTTCCAGTGAGGACAGATTCCATGCAAGACGTCGTGATTGTTGCTGCCACCCGCACCGCCGTGGGCAGCTTCCAAGGTTCGCTGGCGAGCATTCCGGCCCCGGAACTGGGCGCCGCGGTGATCCGCCGCCTGCTGGAACAGACCGGCCTGGACCCGGTCGAAGTCGATGAAGTGATCCTCGGTCAGGTGCTCACCGCAGGTTCAGGCCAGAACCCGGCGCGCCAGGCTTCGATCCTCGCCGGCCTGCCCCATGCCGTGCCGAGCCTGACCCTGAACAAGGTCTGCGGCTCGGGCCTCAAGGCCCTGCACCTGGGCGCCCAGGCCATTCGTTGCGGCGACGCCGAGGTGATCATTGCCGGCGGCATGGAAAACATGAGCCTGGCCCCGTACGTATTGCCCGCCGCGCGCACCGGTTTGCGCATGGGCCATGCAAAGATGATCGACAGCATGATCACCGACGGCCTGTGGGATGCGTTCAACGATTACCACATGGGTATCACCGCCGAGAACCTGGTGGACAAGTACGGCATCAGCCGTGAAGCCCAAGACGCCTTCGCCGCCGCCTCCCAGCAAAAAGCCGCCGCCGCTATTGAGGCCGGACGTTTTGCCGACGAGATCACCCCGATCCTGATTCCCCAGCGCAAAGGCGACCCGGTGGCTTTCGCGGTGGACGAACAACCCCGCGCCGGTACCACGGCCGAATCCCTGGCCAAGCTCAAGCCGGCGTTCAAGAAAGACGGCAGCGTCACCGCCGGCAACGCCTCCAGCCTCAACGACGGCGCCGCCGCCGTGCTGCTGATGAGCGCCGACAAAGCCCGCGCCCTCGGCTTGCCAGTACTGGCGCGTATCGCCAGCTACGCCAATGCGGGCGTGGACCCGGCCATCATGGGCATCGGTCCGGTATCGGCCACCCGCCGCTGCCTGGACAAGGCCGGCTGGCAGTTGGCAGACCTGGACCTGATCGAAGCCAACGAAGCCTTCGCTGCGCAATCTTTGGCAGTGGGCAAAGAGCTGGAATGGGACGCCGATAAAGTCAACGTCAACGGCGGCGCGATCGCCATCGGCCACCCGATTGGCGCCTCAGGTTGCCGCGTGCTGGTGACCCTGCTGCATGAAATGATCAAGCGCGACGCCAAGAAAGGTTTGGCGACGCTGTGCATCGGCGGCGGCCAAGGCGTGGCCCTGGCGCTCGAACGCAGCTGACCTGTAGGAGCGAGCTTGCTCGCGAAAATCGTCAACGATCACGCAGCGCTCCTGTTAGAACGTGTTGCCTGCGAGTTCTTCGCGAGCAAGCTCGCTCCTACAGGTGAGACATAACGAGCAATACAGAAAAGGCCTGGCTCCACGAAAAGCCACGCCTTTTCTTTTATCGATACCCCTGAATGAACTCGGTCAAAATGTGTGGCTTGCCTGCTCCCACATTCGATCTCATTGCCTGTCACTTTGTGGCACCGCAAACACCGCACTCGCCCGCAGCACAACGCGCTCATCCACTTGCAAACTCAGGGTGGCAAACGCCATGTGCCTCCCGCGCTTATGGCTGTCCAAGCGTACCACCATCCACTCCCCTACCTGCACGGCACCCAGGTAATCCAAGGTCATGCTGGCGGTAATCAACGGTAACGGCGGCTCGCTGGAAAACGCCATGGCGTAACCCATGCCGATATCCGCCAGGGTTGCCAGCACCCCACCGTGCACCGTACCGCGCCCATTGGCGTGACGGTTATCGGCGCGCAGGCCGACTTCAAGCTGCAAGCCTTCGCCCCGGCAGTACGCCGGGCCGAGCAGGTCCAGTAATGGGCTGCTGCGAGGTAATGGAACAAAGCCTTGAGGAATGGCATGGGTGGTCATGGCGGCTCTTCCTGCGAACGAGCGTTAAGGTGTACGCCAAGCGTCACGCAGCCGCCATTACCATCATCCGCGCAAATTCCCCGCCATGCGTGGCGAGTTGCTGCGTCAGCGTTTCATGCAGCGCTGATAGCGCTCATCCACGCGCTTGGCGAACCATGCCGTGGTCAGGTTGCGGGTGATCTTCGGGCTCTTGAGCACAATGCCCGGCAGGATCGCCCGTGGCAGCGGCTTGCCCGCGGCCTGATCGGCCAGGCTGAAGACGCGCTTGTATAACGTGGTGTCCTCGAAGTCCAACTGGTCGCCATGCTCCAACTGGCTGCGGATGCTCGGGTTGCGCATATCCAGCTTCGCCCCCAGTGAGCGCACCGCCAGTTCGGTGGTGCCGGGCAGCAGGGAGCCATAGCGGATCAAGTCCCCATCCAGCGCCAGCTCTTTGCCCGTCACGCGGCTGACCGCGGCCTGGAACGCAGCATTGCGGCTGGCGTACCAACCGGCATTGAAATCGGCAAAGCGGTACAGCGGCTGGTCGTAGCTCACCGGGTAGCCGAGCAAATGGGCGATGCCGAAGTACATACCACCGCGACGGGTGAAGACTTCGCGGCGAATCGTGCCGTCCACCGTGTAGGGATAACCCCGCGCCTGCTTTTGTGCGAAGTCGATACTGACCTGCATCGGGCCTGCGGTGTGCACCGGGTTGAAGCCGCCAAACAGCGTATTGCCCAGGGGCACCATGCTGATGAAGTCATCGAAGATCGCGCTCAGGTCCTTCTCGGTGCGGGCGGCATTCAAGCGGTCGGCATAGGTCTTGCCAGTGGGCGAACGCAATTGCAACGCGCTGCGTACCACGAACGCGGGCACATGCACCTTGCCGGCACGGCGCAGGATTTCATCCTGGGCGATCTTGCCCATGCCGGGCACTGGTGGGTCGACCTGAAAAGTGGACTCCTGCTCGGTCACCGCCAGTACGGCGCAGATGTTTTCAGTGCTGGGGTAGATCTTTTGGGTGTCGAAGGCGGTGTAGATGTCCTGGGCCCAACCGTTGCGGTCCGCCACCTTGGCCGGCAGCAGGCGCACGATCTGCGCCTTCACCTCGGCTTCACTGCGCTCAGGCTGCTGCGGGCCGCGTGAAGTGGAACAACCGGCGAGCACCAGCAAAGGCATGAGGCAGAGGAGCAGACGGCTTGAATACATGGGGCTTCCTTGATGAACGACGGGCCGGACAGTGCAGATATCGACAGGTAAGTCTAACCGGGGTTCGTCGGTGTGCAGAACCGGCTGCCTGGTCGTAGCTGAAACATCCCACATAACTGCCGGATAAGCTCTACCCCCCTGCCCCGGGAACCGCTGCAAAGTTCCTCGCCTGATTGAACAGTGCGAGGGATTGCAGATGGCTTTTTTCGTTAGAGCCCCGGTTGTCGGGGCTGTTGCTTGAACCCGGCCATCGGCAGGCTGGCCCTGACCCCGATGGATGTGCAGACGCCCAACGCTGAGGGGGTTCTGCGCGATTTCCGCGATTGCCTGAATACGTTTGACGCCTGGGCCGAGAGTTTCTGGAGCTTCTCGGCGCTGGATGTGGAGCAGGTGTTCAAGGTCGGGGATGAAGTGGCGCTCGTTGCACCGATCAACCGTTCCCTGCTTCCCAGCAGCACCGTCGCCACATGCCCGGCCAGCGGGACGCTGACCCTGGTGCATATGTTCCAGAGCACCCGGTTCGTACCTGTCGGCAACACGCCGGTGATGTTGCAACGCGTTGATCCAAACGGCGGCGCACTGGGCGACCCCATCCACAAGACCATCGGCCCGAGCGGCATTCTCGAGATCAACGAGTGTGATCGCAACCAGCAATATCGGGTCAGTTTTTACCCCAACGTTTCCCGCGATCACGTCAAGGCGCTGTATGCGTCTTATCAGTCAGTCATCGGCGGGCTGGAAGTGCGTCTGCGTGAAACGTGGGACAGCAGGTTCCAGGCGCAGTGGAAGGGCTACACGGACGCGACACCGCTTGACCGACGTCAGTTGCTGGAAACGGCGTTTCTCAGTGGTATGGGCAAGGCGCTTTACAGCCTGTGGGACAACGTTACCCAGCTGTACGACCTGTTGGCCGATCTCAAGCCCAACAGCGAGAAGCTGCTGCAATACCTGTCTCAAGCGCAATTGGATGAGCTGTTGACGCTGGGTACAGACGCGATTGCCCAGGGCCTGCTGGTGCTCAGTGATGAGCCACTGTTGTTTATCTACGTGGCGGCGATGGTCAGCTGGATGCGCATGTTGCCGCCGCCGGACATGAGTGAGCTGTGGGGCGAAATCACCGGTGAGGTACTGATCGGGTTGCTGCTGATTCGCGTCTTGGGGGCGATGGGCGTGGCGGCGCGGTTGGGGGCTCAGGTGCTCAGCCCTATCAGGTCCGGGCGAGCGCGGGCGTTGTTGGAGATGCTGGCCAAGCAGCTTGTGGGGCCGGGTTTGGGGCCGCATGTG
>NZ_JAUJXA010000025.1:0-46970 GCF_031931935.1 Pseudomonas sp. rhizo25 | reverse complement strand
GTGAATAGCATTGGAGTAGTTCCAGTTGGGGTTGAGAGCTGTTTTTTTACCTTCGCTTCAAGCGGGCAGCAGTCAACCAATAAGCAGGCACACTGTTGATGATCAACAGCGATTGTTGCTATGGGAAAAGTAGGCAAATGCCCATGCCGAGTTCACCCAAGGCTGTGGTTTACAAGCTATCCATCAAGATGAGCTCGGCATAGGCATCGTGAATGTCGCGATCGGGCCAGTAGGTTACCGACAAGGTCGCCGCTTCAATGTTGTGCCGACGGCGGTCGGGCAACAGTACAACCGCGCCTTTGATATCGTTGACCTGCGAGGTACGGTTATCGGGCAACGAGACGGTGCGAACTTCCTGCGTGGGCAGGGTGCTGTCGGCCCGGTAGTCAGGCTTGTTCGGACGTTTGGGCACAGCCAGCGCCGCTCGGCGTTCGCTGGCGGCGGTTGCCAGGGTGGGGGGATTCAACTCGCCTTCGGCCAGCACTTCGCCGCCGGTGTACTCGTTGGCCGAGCCATCGCCGTGACGATGAACCGTTAGTGACCAACGATAGGCCGACCGGTTGGCGTCGAAGAACGGCAGAACCAGGCGATATTCGAGGTGCTGTTCATGGACCTGTGCGCCCACACTACCCATGGGGCCGCCCCAGCCATGCGACCCGCTATCGACGATTCGCAAGCGGAAGTTGACGCCAGCCTCAACGCCAATGGTCGCGGCATTTAGGTCGGCGATGGCGATGTGGGCGTGTTCTGGTTTGTTCCAATGAACAGGTGGAACTTCGTTGTGCATTCCAAAGAAACAACGGCGAGCCCAGCGGTCGAGAGGTGTTGATTCTTCTCGCTCGGCCCATTTGTACAAACCGTATCCTGCTAGGCCGAGAAGTATGGCTATGCCCATTGGACCAAGTAGCGTACTGGTACCTGCAACGGCGGCCCAAATGCTGGCCCCCGCTCCCAGACCCGAGGCAATGGCAGATAGGAGATAACCTCCTGCTGCTGGAGTATCCCCTCCGTTCCGAGTGCGATTAAAAGCAAACCCCGCTCGCGTCGCATCGTACAGCCCCGCCACAGCACCAATACTCCCCCCGGCACGTACAAATACGTTGCCCACCCGTGCAGTCGCTTTTGCGGCAGTCATCGCCTGGGCAGACAAGCTGCCCGCCTTCTGCATCTGCACCGCCCCCTTTTCCAGGACGATGCCTACGATTTCCACCCCTCCACCCAACACCCCCAAACTACTTCCATACAACGCCAACCTGGCCTCAACGGCCTTTTCACCCATGGCTTTCTCCGCTTCCTTGAGACTTTTGTTCAGCGAGTCACTAAGCAGGTACATCCCGCCCATCGCCATCAAAAACTCGCTACTGCCGACCGCCCCACGCAGCCCGGTAAAGCCGCTGCGAACCCATCCAACCGCCAGGTACGAGGACACCTTGACCCCCTGCAGCACCTTGCGCGCCTGCGGGTCCAGGGTGCTAACCCCGACTGCGATTTCGACTAGCGCAGCGTGGGCACCTTTGCCCAGCTGATCCACGCCGAGGTTGGCCTGGCGCATCAGGCTGTCCTGCAGTTGGGTGACCTGGCCTTCCACCCAAACGCTGATGGTCACGCTGAGGTTGGCTATTTTAGGGTCCAGTACCGCCAGGCTGAGCAGGCCGCCCTGAATCAACGGGCGCACCTGTTTGCGCACCTTGCGGGCCTCTTCGTCGGTTTTGCCCAACTCGTCCTTGAGGCCTTCCCAGGTGCGGTCGATGGCATCAGCGGCTTTGCGTTGCAGGTTGCGCAGGTGCTCGCATTGCAGGGCGTAGTATTCGCCTAGCTTCATCTTCACCTTGAGTTCGGTCAGATGAATACCGTTGTAGAGCAGTTGGCTGGCACTGTTGATACGCGAAACCACCCGGCCCACGCCAGGGCCGAGTGACGGTTGCAAGCGGGCGGCAGCGGCATTGAGGGCGCCTAGAAGCTGCGCCATGGCATGCTGTAGGCGGGGGCGGACATGCTGCTTGAAGTCGTCGTTGGCGATGAGCTTGGTAATGGTGGAGTAGAGCTTTTCGCTGTCGTTCCAGTCGCTATCACCTGTGGCATTGAGACTGGGCAACAGATCGGCCAGCAAGCCTTTGTCACGCAAGAGAAGGGCGCGGTAGATCGGGCTCTGTGGGTCGTTCAGCCATTCACTCCACAGGGAGGCGGTATGGCCGTCATCTTGAGTCGCGGGCGCTTCACTGATACCACCTTCCAGGCACAGCGCCATGGCCTGGCTGTAGGCCTGTCCTGATGGGCGATCATCGCCGTCGTAGTCATTTTGCTCGACACATGCAAACAGACTGGAGCGACACGCTGCCGCGTAGGCGTGTGCGCTCTGGTCGATGTAACGCTGATAATTGGCCCATTCCTGCTCATACAGTTGGTGAAACAGGGCACGGCTCTGTTCATCGTAGCGCTCTTCCAGTTTCTGGTTGTTGGCGAGTGTGCGCTTCTGGACGATCCGCTCGCGTTGCTGCTCAGGACTGGAAAATACCGGTGGGCCATCACCGGTCATGGGCTCGACAGACGCCGCTAGGGGCGTCTGGCCTTCTGCCTGTTCGCGATGGACTTCGCGAATGGCCAACAGTAACTGAGAGGTCTGGTAACGATAAGCCCGGTCCGGGTCGTTTATCCAGGCCTGGCGCTGTTGGATCCAGCGGTTGCGGGTGTCGTTGAGCTCCTGCACCAGGCCGATGATGTCATCCAGTACAAATGCAAGGACGCCGTGTTGGAGTTGATGCTGTGGGATGGCGTTGCGCAGGAAGCCCTTCAGTGCGCTCAGGCGATGGGCCCGGCTATGGAAACCATGCACGCTGTCGAATCTTGGCGCTACCTCTTGCGGCGGATGCTCATAAAAGCGCCAGTCGGTTTCGGTAGAAAGGGGCAATGGACTCTTCGGGTGTTGTTGATATTCGTAGACCTGCTTGTCTACCTGCAGGTTTTCATCCGTCATGGCCAGGCCAACGCTGGCGGGGTTGTCGCGTGCACTGGCAAGGTCGAGCTTGTGGAATCGCTCTGAAGCCTGACCGGCCTTGTAGGCGTCCAGCACACTGGCAGGCCACGGGTCATTGGCAAAGGCCAGCCACGCTTGGGTGTGTTTGCTGGTGTCGATGTTGAGGAACGATGCCGGGCAATCGTGATTGGCCGAGACGCAAGCATCGGACAGCGGGGTCTCGTTGGCGGGCGACGGAGCGTATGGGTTGAATTGACGTAGATACCCGTCCGGGCTGACCTGATAGGCCTGCCAGATTTTGCGATCCAGCAATACATACAGGTAGCCGGCGCGCAACGTGCGTAAGCCCAGGCGCGTATCAATGTGCACGGTATCCGGCCGCACCGGCTCATTCGGTGAGCGCGGCACCAGGGCGTGGCGCAATGGCAGGATGGGCAGCCCTTTACGTTGACAGGCCTTGCATTGATCGTTTGAAACGGCGGTTTCGGCTATGGCGATGCTTAGTTGAGTGCCCAAGGTCATTGAAGTGCTCCGGCATGGGTCAGATCCGACACGGCCCGCTGCCAGGCGTTGTCGTTGTAGGGGGCCAGCAATTGGCTAAGCGGCGCTTGCCCTTGGACCGCTTGTTCAATCAACGCGCGAACGCCGGTGTGCTGGTGCAGGTGCGGATGCAGCATCAGGCGATGCAAGGCTAATGTAAGGATGTCGTCCTGGTGGCTAAGCCCAAGCTGGCGGGCTTGCTGGATCTGAATATAGGCCTGTGCCGCCGCTTGGGGCGGGAGTGCAGTAGGGCCGCTCCAGCGCGCAGGGGCATACGCCAGCGGCAAGCGAAGGGCGCGTCGCCAACTGTTTAGCAAGGAGGACACCATGAGGGCGTCCAACTGCACGGCCGCCGCGCAGATACCCATGGCGGTGCGATGTTCGGGTTTGCCCACCAAAACGCTGCCGGTACCGCTGCTGGTAGGCACCAGCCAGTGACGGATCGGCCACCAAGGCCCCTCATTGCTACGGAAGGTGCCAGCCAGCAACTCCAGGCGAAGGGGCTCATGGACCGGAAAAAACGCTTGGCCCTGCTCCACGGGAAGTTGTCCGAGCGACACGATGTGGGCACTTAGGTCTCGGGATGGAGCGTTGCTACTGAGCCAGCCGCACACGTAACGTTTGTAACGGTCCAGATCTTCATGAGCGCGTAAGGCGGATAGCGTCAATAGTTCTTGCGACGGTGAGGTCCCGGGCGTGGCGAGGGCCACCAGCACTGGGCAGGCCGATGGCGTATGGATTAGATCGGGCCGATTCAGAGGCATGACGGCGTCATTGCCCAGCGTTTGACGCAATGCCTCGATATGTAACGGATCGTCTGCGGCGCAGTCGGCCAAGGGGTCGAGTAACACGTACAGCGTTGCATCGGGTGCATGCTGTTCGGCCACGAACGCTTGGACGCTAGCCGGGGTCATCGTTTTTTCTCCACACAGCTCTGACCTGATTCAGGTTGCAACTGCAGCGCCAAGGCGTGGCCATTGCCTGGGGCCGTAGAGCTCACCGGACCACGTAGGGTTATCGCTACACCATTGAGGTGGATGCCTTGCGCATCCAACGTGAGGCTGCCGCCGGGACTTTGAAAAACCACACGCTCACTGGCTTGCAGTTGATAGATCGTGGTGGTGTGGTGCATGCCTTGGCCAGCAGTTAGACGATGTTGCCCTGAGATCGTTTGCTGGCTGTGACCGCCCACTTCGCTTTGATGGTTGGCCGTGGTGGTGTCGTAGCGATTATTGCCGACCTGCACACTGCGATCCCGGCCAATAGTTGCCTCATGGTCACGTCCGGTGGAGAGCGTGTGGTCTCGCCCGATCTCGTGGGACTGGTCGTTCCCGATTGTGATCTGTTCATCATTGCCTACTTGCTCTTTGCGGTTATTACCTACAAACGTTGTGTTGTCATGATTGATATGGACGTTCTTGTCCTTTTCAGCGTGGATGTACAACTCTTCCTGCCCCAGCTCATCCTCAAAACGCAGCTCATTGAAGCCTTCGCCCTTATGCGTACGGCTCTTGATGGTCATCCGCGTCTTGTGCTTGGGCAGCTCATATGGCGGCAGGTTGGTCTCGCGGTAGGTGCGGCCCGTGGCGATCGGCTGGTCAGGGTCGCCGCTTAGGTAGCTGATCACCAGCTCCTGACCAACGCGAGGGATGGCCATGGCACCCCAGGTCGCCCCGGCCCAGCCCTGAGCCACACGGATCCAGCACGAACTCTGATCGTTGTTTTTGTCCGAGCGGTCCCACGGGAACTGCACCTTGACCCGGCCCCATTCATCGCAATAGATCTCTTCCCCTGGCGGGCCGACTACGGTGGCGATCTGCGGGCCGTCGATGCAGGGTTTTTCGCACAGCGGCGCTTTCCAGTCGGACATCCAGTGGATCGCGCTAGCCTTCATTTCGTAGGAAGTGCCGCTGTCGCTGCCGAATGCTTCCTCCTCCAGACTGCTGTGCTGTTTGCCTTCGTGGGTAACAGCAATGGTGCGCCAGCGATCATTGAAATCCTCACGGGGATGCTCGTTGAGGTCGAACGCCAACCCCGGTTGCAGTCGCGCATCGTCACCGGTCACATGCGCAAGCTTGGCGTCGTTACGCAGCGCGGTCAGGCGGGTCTTGGTAAAGGGCTTGCCAGCGATGTCGCGCTTGTAGCGGCCAGGGTAGTCGTAGCGTTCGTAGTCTTTGTGCTGGTTATTCAGGTCCTGATCGCCGGTGACGGTGTGCTGTTGGTTGTAGCGGGGGTGGGTGAAGGTGTAGTCGCGCTGCACCTGCACGGCGGTGCGCACTTGTTCGGTGTAGTGGAAGCGAGTCAGTGCCGGTTCCGTGGCGTCGCCGCCCCCCATGGGTTGGTAGATCACCGGGCAGTCTGTGTGGGTGCCGATGGTGCCCAGGCCGCCGACGCGGTCGGTGAGGACGAGGGTGTGGCCATCGGCGCGGTGTTCGAAGGTGTAGAGCAGGCCTTCTTCGGCGGCGAGACGGGCGATGAAGTCGAGGTCGGTTTCGCCGGCCTGTACGCAGTATTCGCGGGGTTGGTGCTCGAAGCAGATTTCGCTGCGGATGTCGGTCAACTGCCTCTCGGTCAGCACGCTGGTGATGATGTCGGGAACGGTTTGGCCCTGGAAGATGCGCCAGTTGGAGCGCAGGTCGAAACGCGCCAACGTCGGTTCGACCACAGCGGTGTAGCGGGTGCGGCGAAAGCCGGTGTCACCTTGTTGGAACAGGCTGACCAACCCGTGGACGTAGCGCACCGGGGTATCGCCACGCCATAGGGTAAAGAGCCCCGCCAGATCGAGCACCCGATTGAAGTCGATGGCAGCGCTGTGACTGGCCAGTTCCAGTTCCAGTTTGAACGGCCGGGACAGTCCTTCTTCAAGGGTGAACGAGACCACGTCGAAGGCGTCGCCTTTCAAGGGTTCAAAGGTGAAACGCAGGTCGCTTTGGCGGGGCATGGAGCCTCCTTGTCGAGAGTGTGAATGTCAGTCGATCAACCAGCTGATATCACCGTTTTCCAGTTTTCCATCGTGATCGGTGGTATCGCCGACACGGGCTACTGGCTGTCCATTGACGGTCATCGAGGGCGAGCCACTGGTAATCACGGCACCGCAACTCAGGGTGTCGCCGACACGGGCGACGGCGCGGCCGTTTACGGTCACACTGTGAGTACCGCTGTCGACGGTAGTGGGGCCACACATCGGGCAATCATGGTCGTGACCGACCAGAACGACGGCAGGCATAGAGCCTCCTGATAAGTATTGAGTCAGTGAAGGCTCCGCCGCTGCACGAAGAGCAGCGGAGGAGCAGGGGCCGCGCTTAGCCGGCTTCTGCCGGGCTGCGCCAGTCGTCCGAGGCTTCGGTACCGGCCGCTACGTGAACCCAGCTCACCTTGCGGTAAGACAGGCTGGTCTTGATCAGTTGGGTGTAGTTTTCGTTCTCACTGTCCTGGGCGTGAGGCAATACGGTGTGGATGTCGACGACGGTGGCCTCTTCCAATTTGGTGGTGAAGAAGTGCTCCTGCTTGCCATCGGTGGAGGTGCGGAACCACCTGACCTCGACGGTCGGCAGCATTTCGCCGGTGGCCAGGGCCTGGTAAAGCAACGGCGAGGCTTTGTTCAGCGCGCTGGTGAAGGTCAGCGGTTTATGCACGCGCTGTCCGGTGGGTTGACCGTTTTGCGGATCGGTAGGGGCACCGATCTGATGGTCGATTTCCTGGGCGAGTATTTCGTCTTCGTGGCCTTCCACATAAACGTTGCCCACCGAATCGGCGGTGAAAGCGCCTTTGGTGATATGGCCCTGGTTTTTGCCGTGGATGCTGATGTACGCGGGTGTTGGCATGACAAGCTCCTTGTCGCGATCAAGTGAACGGCCCCAGAGGGCCGCAGGTTATGGCCGATACGGCCATGGCTTTGCAGGCGCTCGGGATGAGCGCGCTGAAAATCGGTTACAGGTGAAGCACCCGCTCCAGCGACACCAGCACCTGCTGGGTGATGGCGTTCAGGCGGATGGAGTAGATCGTGTAGGCGACCGTCAGCACCACGGCGGCCATGGCCCAAGGTGTCCACAATGGCCAGGCGCGTTTGATCCGGTAATTGCGCGGCGCGACGTTTTTCAGCGGGTCGGTCAGGCGCTTGGGCGTCTCGCCGCGCAGGGGGCGCAACAGGCCGTGCAGTTGGTCGATGATCTTCTGTATTTCGTCGTCGCCCTTGATATGCGCGCCGTATTTGCCCTTGAGACCAGAGATCAGGCACTGGTACATGAACTCCAGCACATGCTGATACCGGGCCGCTTCGGGGATCATGTTGTTCATGACGGTGAAGAATTTTTCGCCGCCCTGGGTTTCCCCGTGGAACTGGCTGAGCAACGAGCGTGCGCTCCAACTTGAGAGCCGGCCCCAGGTGGTGCGCATGACCACTTCGTCAATCAACAGGCACAGGCTGTAGGAGTAGGCCTTGAGCATGCCGGCGTCGTAGTCGAGCTGGCTGACTTCTTCCATGATCGTGGTGATCTGGTTGCTGACGCTCTGGTACAGCGCGGGCACGTCGTCGTGGTGGTCCAGGCGGCGCAGACGGATCACCAGGCCGATCAGTGGCGTGGCGGCATCGCACAGCGGGTTCCAGGCCACGCCGCGCAAGTCGTATTCAGGGTCGGCGAGCAGCACGGGCGGCTTTGGCTTGGCCGGCTCCTCAACAGGGTCCGGTTCTTTGCTGCCGGTTGCCTGTTGCAAATAACCCAAGAGCTGATGGCTGTCCGCAGGTGGCGGGGTTTCGGTGGGCGTTGCTTCACTCATCTCTCTCACTCCTGATCGCCCAGAACTGCAACTCCAGCTCCGGGAATTCACCGGCAATATGGAAACCGAACCCGCTGCCGCTGCTCAGGCTTTGCCAGGCCGGGTGATGGCGGTCGAGTTCGAAGTAGCTGAAGCCGGCATGGAACGGCAGGTGGCGCGGCGCCACCGGCAGCGGTCGCAATGGGATACCCGGCAGTTGCAGGCTGACCAGTTGCTCCAGCCCTTCGGTGGAGGTGATCTTGATCTGCCGGGGCAGTTGCTGACGCAGGGTCTCGGCGGGCAGTTCGGCGCGCACGGCGAGGATGAATTCGGCGTTCTCCAACAGGCGCTTGTCGTTCAAAGCGGCGCTGCGCACGCCGTATTGCTGATCGACGATCGGCAACGACACCGCACGCGGTTGCAGCACGGTGCCCAGGGCGCGGCGCAGGGTGTGCTCCAGCATCTGGAAGGATTCACGCAAATTGTCGTGCTGGTAGGCCGGGTATTCCTGGGGCAGGTGACCTTCGTCGGTAAAAGTCACCAGTTCGCCGCAGGCCTGGGCCAGTGCGATGTAAAGCCGTTCCGGGTGAACTTGGCGTTGGCGAGCCAGGTGCTGGAACAGTGGGAACAAGCGGTTGAGGGTTTGCAGCAGGTTGAAGTCGGTGACATCAGCCACCCCCGACTGCCCCGGTGAGCCGATACGCTGGGCCAGGTTTTTGGCGCGCTCGCGCATTAACCCGGCCACTTCACCCAGGTAGCGATGCAGCGCCGGCACCGCTTGCAGGGACAGGCTGGTGGGGTAGAAATGCTCGTCCATTACCAGGCTGCCGTCCGGGCGTTTGTCTTTGATTTTACCCAGGGCGATGCCGGTGAAGGCACTGCGGTCGCTGCGTTCGAGCATCAGTTGCAGGTTGGGCACGGCCAGGGCCATGCCGACCTGATCGCCGTCATCGCTGTGGGTGTCGCGGATTTCTTCGCGGCGGGCGATGTAGCGGCTGTTGCCGTACTGGTTGGGCCAGCGCACTTCTAGGGCACCGTTGGAGCGCAGTGGCAGAGCCAGGTAGACGATCTGGCCGACCGCGCTGCTGTCAACGATCTCCAGCGGGGAGGGCGGTGCCAGGTCGTGGGGAATGTCGAAGACACTGCCGTCGGGCATGATCCCGCGTGCCCGGGTAATGGCGATTTTGCCGAAGCTCAGGTATTCGTCGTTCAACGCCAGCTCGCTGAAGCCGTAAAGGGCGTCGTTGAGGCTGTGCAGGCGCTGGTGCACGGCGGCTTCGGCGGCGCGGGCCTGTTGCTGGAAGTGCTGGGGTTTGACGAACAAACCTTCATGCCAGATGACGGGGTTGCGTGAACTCATCGGTGATTACTCGGGGCAAAAGCGGCTGAAAAAGGCGTCATCGGGTTTCTCCCTTGAGGCTGACCTGGGTGGCATCCAACTGCACCAGTACGGCGTACTGGCGACCTTTGGGCTCGACGCGCAGGCGCTGTTTCCACTGGCCGACATCGGTGTTGTGGTAGTTGGCAATCACTGCGATAAAACGGGTGTCTTCATCCAGGGCGCGCAGGTCGATGAACTTGAATTGGCCGGGGTTGAGCAGGTAGTCGTCGGCGCGGATGTAGGTGCTGCCCAAAGTCTTTTTCAGGTCTTCGGCCATGGCCTGAGGGCTGGCGTTGACCAGCAGCGAGTCGTCGGTCAACTGCAAGACCTTGAAGGCAATGGGCGTGGCAACATGCGCCAGCGCCGGGTTGCCCCAGGGCGTGGTGAGGCTGACGCCTTGGGCGTCGTAGTCGCCCAACAGCGCGTCTTCGATAGGCGACATCGGCACGACGGTTGCTGGCTCCTCGCTCAGTGGCGACTGGGCCGGCACGCTTTCGTAAAGGTGACTGAGCAGGGTTTGTACTTTGTCCGTCAGGGCTTGCGGGCTGGTTGCCTGCACGTTGAGGGTGTAGGGCGAACGGCTCGCGTCTTCATCCAGTGCCGTGCCGGTGCTGATCAGGCGTGGGTTGACGTCGTCGCTGGCGTACAGGCTCAGGGAGTAGCGGCTGGGCTGGTCGTCGGGGCCGCCGACTGGGATGGAGGGCGTCCAGATCACCTGGCCGATCTTGCCGAGCATGGTGCAGCCGCCGAGGGTGAGGCAGGCGAGCAACAGGGTGCCCAGGCGCAGGTTGCTGAGCAGGCTGACGCTGCGCTTGTGTGCAGGCGCGCGAACATCCGCCAGCGGCTCGGGTGGCGGCGCCTTATGCATCGCTCGCAGCGGGTCGCCTTGCTCGGTTAAATCCACGGGTTGGCAAAGGCGTTCGAATTCCGGGCAAGTAGCAGGTCGCTTATCCACCTGTGGCCGACTCGGCAGATCTTCCTGGTGCCACACGTGCATGCCTTCAGGGTGGTCGCCGAGAAGCTCATCGAGCGAATGCTGCCCTGGGGCGTGCTCGCCCAACTGCACCGCAACCTGATACGCACCAATCTGCAACCGATCACCGTCGTTGAGGCTTATCGCAATATGGCGCTCAAGCGGCAGGTCGTGACCGTTGACGTAGGTTCTACCGCAGCGGTCGATCACGCAGAAGCGCCCTTCGATGACGCGGATGTCGCAGTGGTTAGGGCGTACGCTGTTGTGGCGATCTTCCAGGCGCCAGTCCACCGCGGCACTGCCGATGCTGCCGCCCTGTGGGCCAAACCGGTGAAGGGGCAAATACCCGTGCAGCAACTGCGCAGGATTATTGATAACCAGGGTCAGCTTCATGCGCGCCCCCGAATCCGCACCACGGCGGGATGACGTTGTTCCTGATGTTCGATAAAGCTGGTCCAGCCCAGGTGGGTGCCGCTGGCGCGTTGCAGGTTGAACGGCGGTACATCCTCTTCGCGTAGTCCCAGTTCCAGGTCGTAGGCGGTGGCATCGCGCAGCAGAAAATCCATCAACTGGCGCAATCGCCCGAACTGCTCGCCGCTGGGCAAAAACTGCCGAAAGCGCGCCTGGGTCAGGCTGGGAATGACGAGGGTGAACTTGCTGGCGCGGGTCTTGCTGCGGTCACCCACCACGAAATCGCTTCCGAGAACACCGTTGGCTTTGCCAAGTGACAGGCGCTGGCGTTGGTCCAAACTCACCGAGCGCGCCTCGAATTCACGGATATGCACGCCGTGCAGGTCGAAACAATGTTCGACGATGCCGGACACCACCGACGGCGAGCGGCTGCGGTTGGCAATCAACCCGGCAAAGCTCAGCAGGCGGCCCCAGGGCAGCGGCGTCGCACCGCGCAGGTCGTTGTCGTTCAGCCCGACCATGGAGAATACGTAGCGCGAAAACCGGTCGCTGGCCTCGGCCTGAAAGCGAATGTAGTAGCGGTACTTGCGCCAGCTGGTGTGCAGCAGGGTCAGCAAGCGATGATTGAAAAAGTCCATGAACGCCGGGCGAATCCCGCGCTCCTGGGCCTGCTCGTATGCCAGGCGGTCCAGGTAATAACCGGGCAAGGGCGAGTCGGTACCGTGCAGGCCAAAGAAACTGGTCTGCAAGCGATAGCGCACCTCTTCGCGGTCCTCCTCAATGCGTGCCGCCTCGACCACGTCGGAGGCCGGAAAGCCCAACCCCGCATGGCTTTGCAGGCGCACACGGCGTCTCGCCGCCGCACTCAAGGGCTGCGCCTCCAGGTCATCGCCGTGCAATGCGTGCAGATGCTCCAGCAAACGGTGAAACGAGTAGTTCCGCGCGTCGGCCAGCAGCACATCGGCTAAATCACGGGTTGTCTGCCGGTCAACAGTGGCCATTCGTAGCGCTCGTTGTTAGTGGTATTGATCACTTCAAGGCGATGGAAGGAGTTGATGCTCGCGTACAGCGCGAAGAAGTGCGAAAGCACGCTGGCGAACAGGTACAACTCGCCCTCGCAGAGAAAGGCGTTCTGGTCCAGTTGCAGATGGGTTTGCACGCCGCGCACCGGCTGGCCCTTCATCAGCCAGTCGATGGGGGTGGTCACGGCATTCTGGATACCGTTGAGGCGCTTGCGCGTGGCGCGGGCCTGTTGCAGGTCGTGCAGGGCGGCGAAGTCATAGGCGCGGATCACCGCCTTGAGCGGCTCGGCCGACAGCAACGACAGGTAGTTCAGCGACAGGTTGGAAATCAGCGTCCAGTGCAGGCTGCTGTCCAGCACGGGCCGGTAGCTGCGCGTCGGTGCGATCAGGTTGGTGTAGGTGGCGAACGACGGCGTGACTTCGGTGGACAGCGATACATCTCCCACGCCCAGCAACTGCGGCAAATCGCGGTTGCTGCAGGTCAACTCGATGGACGCTGCTTCATGCTCACCGATGTATAGGCTTTCGTCGCCGCGCACGAAAGCGATGCGATGACGCAAGCCCTCGCGCCCATGGGACTCTTCGATATGCGTGCGGAAGTACAGCGCGGTGCGGCCCCGCGCGTGTTCGATCTCATGCTGGAACGACTCGAACGGGGTAAAGCGCCGCAACGGATCGCCCTTGCGCTCCTTGTCGGCGGCATCCCAACCGGCCACCTTGTCGACGCTGAAAATCTCGTAGGCTTCGGGGCGGCTGCCGCTGGGGCTGATACGCCGTTCCAGGCTGCGCCCATCCAGCGCAATCGGATTGGCGTCGTGACGGAACAGGTTGACCGCCGGCGCGCAGTACAGGTGCAGATCACTGGTACGCAGACGGATATCAGGCGGCATGGGCCGGCTGAACTGAAATTCAAAGCGCAGGCTGGTGGCGCTGACCTCGGGCCAGACGCGCGCCAGCTGGGCCAGGCTGAAAAAGTGAAAACGCTGCGGGAACACAAAATACTCCTGCAGGATCCGGTAGCCATCGAACACATTGCGCGGGTAGGGCAGCAGCGCCTCGTCGGGTGTGAAACCGGGAAAGCCGATAGCCTTGGCCGGCAGGCGATAGCTTTGCTTATCAATATGCAACGTGACGCTGTCCAAGTAGTGGGCGAGCCACAGGTACAACGTCAGTGCAGTGGCGTTATCTCCACCCAGATGAAAATCCAGCTGGTCGCAGGCCATGCTGGTCAGCGGCTGCTCGGTCAACACCTTGAGGTCGATGCGCATCACCGAGGCCTCACGGCTGTGGGCGTCACTGACTTCCTGCAAGGCCAGTGGGTACAGGTTGACGTCAGTGCAGGTGCGAAACTGGCAGGAGATGCCATCCACCGGTTTGGCAAACAACGGCGTGCCCTTTGGGATCACCTGGCGCTGGCTGATCGCATCCGGCAACGGTGTAAAACGGATGATGGTCGCGCTGGGCAACGGCCGCAGGTAGTTGGGCCAGAGCATCTGCAGCAGCGGATGGGTCAGCTCCGGCAAATCGTCGTCGATCTTCATGCCGAGCTTGGCGGTGAGGAAGGCAAAGCCTTCCAGCAACCGCTCCACATCCGGGTCACCGGCCTTGTCGCCAAGAAACTGCGCCAACTGCGGGTTGTCCTCGGCAAACTCGCGGCCGAGCTCGCGCAGGTAGCGCAACTCCTCGGCAAAGCGTTGTTTCAAGTCCATTGCATTCTCATCTCACGCGGGTGTAACCGTCGCGGCCGTGCATAGCCACCTCGATCTGCACCTGTTCTTCCTTGTGGTTGACCTGCACCTGGCAATCCAAGTGAAAGTTCAGCTCCAGCGGCAGGTCCGGGTCGGGCTGAAAGCGCACGCCCGTGACCTTGATGCGCGGTTCAAAGGCTTCCACCGAACGCCGGATATCGGTGCTGATGGCCACCACCAGATCACTGCTGGCCTGGGTGACGCCGTTGAAATCGCGCAGGCCCAGCTCAGGGTTGCTTTGCGAGCAGCCCTGGCGTGAGTTGAGCACCTGTTCCAAGTGGCGTTTGATCGCCTCGACACGCTGGCGCGCCTGTTCATCCGCGCTGTCGGGGCGGTAGCGCGGTGCGTCGGGTTCCAAGCGTTCGAACAGGCTGGCACCCACTTATTGGGTGTCCAGCCGACCGACGAGGGATATCTCGAAGTTGGCGCCCATGTACTTGAAGTGCGGGCGCACGGCCAGCGACACCTGGTACCAGCCTGGATTGCCTTCCACGTCCTGCACCACGACTTTTGCGGCGCGCAAGGGGCGACGGCTGCGCACATCGGACGAAGGGTTTTCCTGGTCGGCGATGTATTGTTTGAGCCAGTCGTTCAGCTCACGCTCCAGGTCCTGGCGTTCCTTCCAACTGCCGATCTGTTCGCGTTGCAGCACCTTGATGTAGTGGGCCAGGCGATTGACGATAAACAGGTACGGCAACTGGGTGCCGAGCTTGTAGTTGGTCTGGGCTTCCTGGCCTTCGCGGGTCTTGGGGAAGCTCTTCGGTTTCTGTACCGAGTTGGCAGAGAAAAACGCCGCGTTGTCACTGTCCTTGCGCATGGTCAGCGGGATAAAACCGGCTTCGGCCAGCTCGAACTCCTTGCGGTCGGAGATCAGCACTTCGGTAGGAATCTTGGCCTGCAATTGGCCGAGGGATTCATACAGGTGCACCGTCAGATCATCCACCGCGCCTCCGGATTGCGGGCCGATGATGTTCGGGCACCAGCGGTAGCGGGCGAAGCTGTCGGTGATGCGCGAGGCCATCAGGAACGCGGTGTTGCCCCACAGGTAATTGTCGTGATTGCCGTCGACGGTTTCGTCGTAGCCGAAACTGCGGGCCGAATTGTCGTCGGTGCTATAGGGCGCGCGCAGCAAAAAGCGCGGCAGGGTCAGTGCAAGGTGGCGGGCGTCTTCTGATTCGCGCAGACCGCGCCATTTCGTGTGGCGTGGGCCATCGAAAATGTCGCTGACTTCCTTGAGATCAGGCAGGCCTTGGAAGCCTTCCAGGTTGAACAGCTCAGGCCCGGCCGCCGACACAAACGGCGCATGGGACATGGCGCCGATGGAGGCAACGTAGCTGAGCAGTTTGATGTCCGGCGAGCTGGGGCCAAAGGTGTAGTTGCCAACGATGGCGCCCACCGGTTCGCCGCCAAACTGGCCATAGCCGGCGGTGTAGACGTGCTTGTACAAGCCGCTGCGGGTGATGTCGCCAGCGTTGTCGAAGTCGTCCAGTAGTTCCTCTTTGGTGACGTGCAGCATTTCCAGCTTGATGTTTTCGCGAAAGTCCGTGCGATCCACCAGCAGCTTCAGCCCACGCCACGCCGATTCCAGTTGCTGGAACTGCGGCTGATGCAGGATCACGTCCATCTGCTTACCCAGGGCGCGGTCGATTTCAGCAATCATCTGGTCGACGCGGCGCTTGTTGACTGGTTGCTGGTGATCACCGCTTTGCAGGATCTCGCTGATGAACGCGGCCACGCCTTGGCGGGCCACGGCATAACCTTCCTGGGACGGACGAATGGTGGTGTTGGCCAGCAGTTGGTCGAGCAACGACAGGGGTTCGTCAGCCACCAATACTTGGGCGGCGGCGCTTTCCATAGGCATGGGGAGTACTCCGTTGAGAAGGGCGTTCAAGTCAGTTGTTGGGCGCGTCGAGCACCAGGTTCAGCTCACTGGCAAGGCGTTGACGGGCGGTTTCATCGGTCAGCAGGTTTTGCAGGTGTTTACGAAAGGCCGGGACATTGCCCATGGGGCCCTTGAGCGCAACTAAGGCTTCGCGCAGTTCCAGCAACTTGTTCAACTCCGGTACTTGGCGGGCGACCGCATCGGGGCCGAAGTCATTGATGTTTTTGAATTGAAGTTGCACGTTCAAGTCGGTGTCTTGGTCGTTGTTAAGAACAGACGGAACCGCCATGTCCAGAGCAACTTCGGCTTTGCTGAGTACTTCATTGAAGGTGTCTTGATCTATTCGAACGGATTGCCGGTCCTCAAGGGCGCTTAGTTCACCGTGGCCTTTGAAATCACCCGTGATCAACAGCTTCAGTGGTAACTCGACTTCGGCTTGTTGATCACCTGTGGCTGGGACGTACTTGATATTGATGCGTTCTTTAGGCGCGACGGAACTTTGAGATTTCGACATGGGAAAAGTCCTTTTTTGAAGGTGGCGCTATTAAAAGCCCATGTTTCATAAAAAGTCATGTCGGACGAAGTCGATTCATTTCGTGGTCTCGGGATGTAAGAAAATTCCATGTTTAATGGTTTTATTGTTATGGTGAAAATTCGTACGCTATTTGGTTTTATTGTCTGAGGGGTGCATCTGATATTTAAGTGCTTTGCAGAAAAGTAGTGCCTCTGGCTTGCCTGTCCGTTATTTAATAGTTCGCGAAATTGCTGTGGTCGAGGGTGGGTTTTATCTTCGTCAATAGTAAAAGTTGAATAGTTAGAGGGAGGCGCTGATGCGCAAAGGATGGCAACGTTGGCGTTGGATTGGGGGCCTGTGTACGGTACTGATTGCCCCGCAAGTAAATGCACAAGATTGCCCGGCGATCGTGTCTCCACTCAAACGCCTGGAATGCTTTGACCTGGCTGCCGGCACGCCCATCTATCATCCGCCTGCACCGCCGCGCACCCTGAGTCGGGTGCTGCCGATTGTCGATCTGGTGCAGCGCAATGAGGCCAAGCGCCCGCCCGAGGACCAGCGCTTCTTGTTATCGTCATTCCCAGCGCCGGACAACGCTCAGCCACCCCGGCTGGTCATCTCGGCGCCCGCCTTGGGCGCATTACCGCCCCGGCCCTATTTGGCCATCAGCTGCGAGTCAAAAATTTCGCGGTTGCAATTGGTGTTGGATGAACCGGCCAAGCCCAACAAAATTCGCATTCAATTGTTCAAGGACGAACGTCCGGTTTCGGCAGCTTATCAATGGCAGGTGTTGGACGACGCGGGCCTGGTAGTCGATGCCGGGCGCGGCCTGCAGGCGATTTCCTTGTTGCGCAACATGGGCGGTGGCCAGCGCCTGCGATTGGAGAGTGACTATCCGCGGCTGCACGGCCTGGTATTCGATGCCGAGGGGCTTGGCGAACTGATCGAACAGGAGCGTCAGGCATGTCGCTGGTAATCGATGTTCCGGTCGATATTGTCGAGCGGCTGTTGGCCCCCATCGACGCCGAGCAGCCTGCTGGGCATTTCGATGTGGAGGACGAGACCTACCAGGCCATCGACCAGGAGATGGTCAAGCTGGGCGGCTTGCGCGAGAGCGATATCGACTGGCCCTACATCGACGAAGCCTCCCGCGATTACCTGGCGACCCAGTGCAAGCACTGGCGCATCGTCGGCCATTTGCAAGTGGTCTGGTTGCGTACCCGCCAGTGGGTACGCTGGGCCGATGCTCTCGGGCTGATTGCAGGTATGGTCGAACAGTATTGGGACAACGCCTACCCCAAACCCGGCCCCACCGGTTACCTGAACAAGCGCAAGCAGGTTCAACGCTTGCTGGAGGATCTGGGTCAGGTACTGCCGACCCTGGAACGCAGCAGTTTTGAACCGGCCTATCAAGTGGCGGCGCAACGGGCGCTGGCTAACCTGCAACAGTGCGTCGACAGCGCCAAGCTCGACGCCGCAGCGTTGGACACGTTGCAACGGCAGTTGGACAAATACAGCGAGCCGGCCGTGGTGAACGCGCCTGCCCGTACGCCCACTGCCAGCGGCGCTCTGGACGCGGCCTTTTTCAGCCCGCCTAAACCGCAAGCGCCAAGTAACGAACGTGAACAACGCCGCACCGTGTTGAACATGGCCGAGCAGATCAATCAACAAGACCCCTACGACCCCACCGGCTACCAACTGCGCCGCTTCGGCCTGTGGTCGCATTTGCGCACAGCGCCTCCCATCACCCGCGACCGTCGCACTGAATTGACCGCCGTGCCCAAGGACATCGTCGACGGCTATCAGGACGCGCTGAACCACAACGCCATTGAGCCGAACCTGCTGCTGCGCATCGAAAAAAGTGTCTGCGCCTCGCCGTACTGGCTGCGCGGCAGTTACCTGGCCGCCGAGGTCGCCTCGCGGCTGGCGATGGAAGAAGTGGGGGCCGCGATTCGCCAGACCTGCGAGCGGTTTGTCTGCCGTTTGCCGGCCGTGCTGGAGTTGTGTTTCAGCGACGGTACGCCGTTCGTGGATGCGCAAACCCAGGCCTGGATCACCGGCGCCGATCAGGCGCAAGCCACCGGCAGCCCGGTGCAGGAATACGCCGGGCTGCGTGACGAACTGGCCAGCCAGCTCAATAGCGAAGGCGTGGAAGTGGTGCTGCTGCGCCTGCAGGAACTGCACGCCACCCATGACGCCCCGCGCCAGCGCAGCTACGCCACGGTGATTGCCGCTGACCTGCTGGCATCCCGTGGCCTGTCGTGGCTGGCGGATGACCTGTACGCCAGTGTGGCGCGGCTGATGCGCGAGACCACGGCGCAGGGGTGGGAGCCGGAGTTGTATCGGAAAGTGGCAACCATTATCAGTGAACGTAAGGACTAGTCACGTGCCCCGCCAAAGCGATCTGCGTTTTACCTTCGAACCCCTGAAAGACGACGCCTTCGACGTTGTTTCGTTCAAGCTCGATGAAAGCCTGTCCCAGCCGTTCAAGCTCACCCTGGAACTGGCCAGCCACAACGCAGCCATTGACTTCAATAACGTGCTCGACCTGGCGGGGCTGTTCACGATCTGGCGCGGTGAAACTCCGGTACGTTACGTGCACGGACTGGTCAGCCTATTCACTCAGGGCGATACCGGCTTTCGTCGTACCCGCTACAGCGCGGTCGTCGAACCCACCTTGGCGCGCTTCAACCTGCGCTCCAACTGGCGCATCTTCCAGGCCCAGACCGTGCCCGACATCATCACCAGCATGCTGGCCGAGCAGAAACTGACCGACATTCGCAGCGAAATCTGCTTCGAACACCAACCCCGCGAATACTGCGTGCAGGCCGGCGAAACCGACCTCGACTTCATCGACCGCCTCGCCGCCGAAGAAGGCCTGCTCTACACCTTCGAACACCGCGCCGACGGCCACACCCTGGTCCTCACCGACCGCGTCGGCGGCCTGGGCACCATCTGCACGCACACCGATTGTCCCGTGATCTACCAGCCAATGGCCGGAGGTGACTCGATGGAACCGGCCTTGAGCCGCTTCCACTACACCGAACAGGTGCGCACCGCCGTACAGGTGCAGCGCGACTACACCTTCACTCACCCGCGCTATAACCAGCAGCACACCGCCACCGGCGACCAGGACCTGAACAACCAGCACAAGGATTACGAGCGCTACGACTACCCCGGCCGCTATAAGCGCGATATCTCCGGCAAGCCCTTTACCAAGACACGCCTGGCTGCGCTGCGCAACGACGCCAAGCTGGCGCATCTGGAAGGTGATGACGCCCGCCTGCAACCGGGGCTGGCGTTTGATCTCAGCGATCACCCACGCGAGGACTTCAATGATCGCTGGCGCACTATCGCCATCACCCACGAAGGCAAACAACACACCAGCCTGCAGGAAGAAGCATTTGGCAGTGACAGTGGCACGTTCTATGAACTGAAGGCCACAGCCATCCGCTGGGCCTCCGACTGGAAAGCGCCGATAGGCAACAAACCACGCATCGACGGCCCGCAGATCGCCACCGTGGTCGGCCCGCCGGGTGAGGAGATCTATTGCGATGAATGGGGCAGGGTCAAGGTGCAGTTCCCGTGGGACCGTTCGGACAAAAACAACGACCACAGCTCGTGCTGGATCCGCGTCACCCAAGGCTGGGCCGGGGCGACCTGGGGCTCGATGGCCATCCCCCGTGTGGGGCAGGAATTAGTGATCAGCCATCTGGACGGAGATCCCGATCAGCCGATCGCCATTGGACGAGCGTACCGGCAGACCAATTTGCCGCCCTATGAGCTACCCAAGCTGAAAGCTATAGCAACAACCAAAAGCCGCGAGTTTGGCGGCACCCAAGCCAATGAGTTGCGTATTGACGACACTACCGGGCAAATCAGTGCGGCATTAATGAGCGAGCACACGCACAGCGCGCTGCACCTGGGTTACCTCACGCATCCACGTCACTATGGTGGTGGCCGGCCAAGGGGCGAAGGCTTTGAATTACGCACGGATGGTCATGGAGCGTTGCGTGCAGCAAAAGGATTGTTGCTGACTGCCGAGGCGCAACTGAAGGCCGGTGCGGGCCAGCTAGAGCGCCAGGAGGTGATTGATGTATTGCAAGCCGCTCTGACATTGGCCAAACAGCTGGGAGCATCTGCCGAAAATGCCCAGGCAATTGTCCTGAATGCGCAGCCGCAGCAGTCCCTGACTGATGCCGTGAATGCGTTGGGCCATGGTGCCAATGATCAGGCCAATGGCACCGGCAATGGCGCGCAACCCATCATCGCGTTAAGTGGGCCTGCCGGCATCGCTGCCGCGACGTCCCGCAGCATCGTCATGGGCGCAGGCGAGCATATCGACAGCGTTGCCCAGCAGAACCAGCAGCTCACCGCGGGTAAAAAAGTGGTCGTCAATGCGGGCGACGAAATCGGCCTGTTCGCCCAGGGTGGCGACATGCGCCATATCGCCCATAAGGGGCAACTGCTGTTGCAGGCCCAACACAACAGCATTCAGGTGCAGGCAGACCAGAGCGTGGAAATCAGCGCCAGCCAGCAACATGTGTTGGTCACTGCCGACAAGCACATCACCCTGTTGTGCGGTGGGGCCTATATCAAGATGCAGGGCGGTCATATCGAGCTGGGCATGCCTGGCAATTTCACGGTGAAAGCCGCAAACAAATACTTCGTTGATCCAAGCCATGCCGCAGCGCAACTCAATAGCTGGCCCAGCACCTCGTTCAACGAACGCTTTCAGACCTTCTTCGCCAACGGCCAACCCATCCGCAACCGTGCCTACGCGCTGGTGCGCAAAGACGGCGCACGGTTCGAAGGCCGCACCGATGGTGATGGCTTCGTCACCCTGCAACAGGGCATGACGCTGGAAGGGCTTGCACTGCAATGGCTTGAAAACGGAGAACCCGCATGACCGACAACCCATCGGCGCCTCGTGTTGCGCCCATGACCTACAACGCTCGGGGCAATCCCGTGCATACCTGGACCCTGACGCCCAGCCACATCACCGACCCGGTGCACTGCATATTGCCGCCGGACGGGATTCTGCCGGTGATTTTTGTGCCGGGGATTATGGGGTCGAATTTGAAGAGTAAGCCTGATAAGCGCAATAACAAGGAAAAGGCCGTTCCTGTGTGGCGCCTGGATGCGGGGCTCATGGGCAAAAATATGTGGCTGGCCCTGAACTGGATCAACAAAAAAGCCGGTATACGACAAAAACTTTTGCATCCGGCCAGGGTTGAGGTGGACAACCAGGGCGCAGTGCCTGAACGTGCTGCTGGTACAGTTCTGGCACAGCCGGGGTTGGACAGGAAAAATACCCTCCAGGCCTTGAGAAAACGCTATGAAGAACGCGGCTGGGGCGAGGTCAGTGAAACCAGCTATCACGCTTTTCTTCTTTGGCTGGAAGAAACCCTGAACAACCATTTCCTGCCTCACCAATGGCCGCAATTCGACATTCGGCCCGAGCACCTGCATACCGTCGCTGTCGAGCCTGGGCCGACTCATATCACCCGGTTAAAACCCGAAACCCCCATTGCCATGCCGGGATTGGGAGCCACCCTGGCCAGCCAGTTGCCGCCGGTTATCTCGGATGAGTTGTTGGCGCGCGGTGACTATCGAATGCCGGTGCATGCGTGTGGGTATAACTGGTTGGATTCCAACAAAGTCGCTGCACAGCGCCTGGCCGAACGCATTGACGAACTGATGCACCAATACGGTCGAAACTGTCAGCAAGTCATTCTGGTCACCCACTCCATGGGCGGATTGGTGGCTCGACGATGTGCGCAGTTGCCCGGCATGAGTGCAAAAATTGCGGGCGTCGTGCATGGGGTAATGCCCGCCACTGGGGCTCCGGTCGCTTACCGCCGTTGCAAGGTCGGTATGAGCGATGAAGATCCGATTGCCGGAGCAGTGATTGGTCCGACCGGCCAGGAAGTGACCGCCGTTTTCGCGCAGGCGCCTGGTGCTTTGCAGCTGCTGCCTACACAGGATTATGCCCCTGGCTGGCTGAGGCTGATCGACAACCAGGGTATTTCGGCGATGCCGCGCCAGCCTGTAAAAGACCCTTACGAAGAGATTTATCTACGCCGCGACCGTTGGTGGGGATTACTGCGTGAAGAGTGGCTGGCACCGAAGGATGGTGATCCGATTACGTGGGGAACATTTGCGGACAACATTAAAAAGGCAAAAGCCTTTCATCAACGTATCAGCGGCTCCTATCACCCTCAAACCTACGTCTACTACGGCAGCGAAGACAAGCACCCCAGCTTCGAATCCATCACTTGGCAAATGCAGCGCGGGTCTCGCCTCAACGGGCCCCACGGCTCGCACCCCGACAGCTTCACTGTTTCCAATCTCCAGATGCATCAGGTCAGGGATGATGGCCGCAGCCCTGTGTATGTCGGCGGCCACGAGCAACCCATACCGCCCCTGCGTGGCGATCCCGATGCGCCCGTCAAAACCGTGCAGACCAGCTATTGGGAGCTGCATTGCAAGATGCAGGATGGCTCCGGCGACGGAACTGTACCGGTCAGTTCGGGCGGCGCACCGGTAAAACAGGCGCGCAACGGTGGCGTCCGCCAGCAAATCAAGGCGCCCGGCTTTGATCATGAAGCGTCCTACGCCAACCCGCTAACACAGCAGTTCACCCTCTATTCGATCATCAAAATTGCGGCGAACGCCAAGAGGCCCCTATGCGTCGGCTGATCATTCTTTTTGTCTGCCTGGTGCTGGGCTCTCTCGCAGCATGTACTGCCTTCAAACAACCCAGCGAGCAGGAGAAACGTAACGTGAGCGAAATGATTACCCACATGCGCACTTGGGCGCTGGGCCGAGGCTTGATTGATTTGCCGGCCAACTGGAGTGGCGGCGGTGACGTGAAGCTCTACTACGGGCTAGGCGCCGATCATTCGTCGGTAGAGGTGCGAGTCTTGGGAGAGGGAGTGACGCAGCAGCGGTTTGATGCCGCATTGAACGAGCGTGCGCACCGAATCGCGGCGGTCAAGAACGATGAACAGCAGAACGCATCTATGTTGGTTTCAGCAAGTCGTGAAACCCCGCAGAAGATATGGCTGCAGTACTTTGAGAGCACCGAAGTCCCAGACACCTTCGTCCACGAATTCCATCTGCTGGTGGGTGACGCCTACGTCATGCTCCGCGCCGAATCCTATGACGGTGATACAGCCCCGGTTGAGGCCCGCCTGTTAAAGCTATCCAAGGAAATATTCAAAGTCGCACCTGAGAACGCCGGTGCAGGCTTCGCCCTGGGGCCGATTGTGATCCGAAGTCATCACGACCAAGAAATCGCCAGCTTCGATTTCAGCCCTCCTGCTTCTGACGTATCGCTGAACATCTACATCAACGCGCTCTCACCTGATGACGAAGAACGCTTGCACGTGCGCACCCAAAAAGACACGAAGATTTTTCTCGCCGGCGATTACCAAAATCTGCGCTCTGGAAAAATCACACTGGCCGACATGCAAGCTGAAGAGTCCTTGATTGGTTTCAGTGACGATACTCACCGTCAAATACTCTTTGTCAGCGAGAACTATCGAGACAACCCCTCCCTGAGCCGCCCTGCCATGAGCATTCGCCTTTCAGCAGGAGGTATGAGCGCAGGACCAATAGACCCCGATGAACCAGAAGACCTTGTGCGCTGGACACTTCCCCAATTCGCCAACAAAGGCTACGACCTCCCGCTTTGGCAACAGCCCGCCAGTCCGGACCCCGTCAATCCCTCACTCACCGACTACGAAGCCATGGCCGTGTGGGACGCAATCCTCAAGTCCGTGCGCATCCGCTACGGCTCGGTCGCGCCCAAGCCGGATCCCTGGGCCAACATTCGCGGGCCCAGTGCAGAGGAAGCCGCCGAAAGCAAACGCATCCTCGATGAGTTCATCGCCAGTTTGGAAAAGCGCAGGGCGTTACCAGGGGATAGCGATCAATGAATAGCGCCCGCCGGCTTTTTTTTAGCCGCCTTCACCGTCAACCCTCCCAACTCCTTTTGTGCAGGCGGCGCCTTTTTTTGATGTGCCTGACGTTTGCGTTGCTTGCGGGATGCGCCGCTTTCAAACAACCCAGCGAACAGGAGAAACACAACGTGAGCGAAATGACTACCCACATGCGCACCTGGGCGCTGGGCCGAGGCTTGATTGATTTGCCGGCCAACTGGAGTGGCGGCGGTGACGTGAAGCTCTACTACGGGCTAGGCGCCGATCATTCGTCGGTAGAGGTGCGAGTCTTGGGAGAGGGCGTGACGCAGCAGCGGTTTGATGCCGCATTGAACGAGCGTGCGCACCGAATCGCGGCGGTCAAGAACGATGAACAGCAGAACGCATCTATGTTGGTTTCAGCAAGTCGTGAAACCCCGCAGAAGATATGGCTGCAGTATTTTGAGAGCACCGAAGTCCCAGACACCTTCGTCCACGAATTCCATCTACTGGTTGGTGATGCTTACGTCATGCTCCGCGCGTCATCCTATGACGGTGATACAGCCCCCGTTGAGGCCCGCCTGTTAAAGCTATCCAAGGAAATATTCAAAGTTACACCTGAGAACGCCGGTGCAGGCTTTGCCCTGGGGCCGATTGTGATCCGAAGTCATCACGATCAGGAGATCGCCAGCTTCTATTTTCGCCCGCCAGCTTCGGATGTATCGCTGACCATCTACATCAATGCACTCTCGCCTGATGACGAAGAGCGCTTGCACGTGCGCACCCAAAAAGACACGAAGATTTTTCTCGCCGGCGATTACGAGAATCTGCGTGCTGGGAAAATCACACTGGCCGACATGCAAGCCGAAGAGTCCTTGATCGGTTTCAGCGACGATACTCACCGTCAGATACTCTTTGTCAGCGAGAACTATCGAAACAATCCCTCCCTGAGCCGCCCAGGCATGAGCATCCGCTTATCGGCGGGTGGAAAAAAACGCTCCGCCATTGATCCTGATAAGCCAAGAGACCTTGTCCGCTGGACCCTGCCCGAATTCGCCAACAAAGGCTACAAACTGCCGCTTTGGCAGCTCCCAGCACCTGCAGAACCCGTCAACCCCTCACTCACCGACTACGAAGCCATGGCCGTGTGGGATGCAATCCTCAAGTCCGTGCGCATCCGCTACGGCTCGGTCGCGCCCAAGCCGGATCCCTGGGCCAATATTCGCGGGCCCAGTGCCGAGGAAACTGCCGAAAGCAAACGCATCCTCGATGAGTTCATCGCCAGCTTTGCGCAGCGCAAGCCATGACACTGAGAAGGCCTTTAACGAGAGCAAAGGGGACCATGTCTGTGGGTAACGAATTCTACAAACACGCTAGGAGCGATTCATGAAAACGGTCTGGGGTTACCTCAAACGCTGGGGCCTGCCGGTGCTGCGGCAGTTCAACCAGGCGGTGCCGGTACTGGTGCTGCTGGGCGTGGTGTTTTTGTTGATCGCCATCTGGTGGCTGGGCCCGCAGTGGACCTGGCGCGAGCGTCAGCCGCTGGGTGAATTGGCGATGCGCGTGTCGGCCAGTGTCGTGGTGTTGGTGGTGCGGCTGCTGATCTGGGCGTGGCGGGTGCGTAATCGTTACCAGATTCTGCAGGTTGAACGTCAACATGAGGCGGCGGTGCAGGCCGATCCTTGCCTGCCGTATGTCGAGGCGCAGGAGAGGGCCTTGGATCGGAGTCTGGGCAACCTGCTGAACAATATGGAGCGCCGCCGTTCGCTGTATCAGCTGCCGTGGTACCTGGTGCTGGGCGAGGAAAATGCCGGCAAGACCAGCCTGATCACGCGTTCCAACCAGAGCTTCGCTTTGTCCCATGTGACCAAGGCGGGGGTCAGGGCCCATCAGGAAGAGCAACTGGCCTATCCGGTGGATTGGTGGATCGGTGACGAGGCGGTGTTGATTGATCCACCGGGTGAATTTCTCAGCCACCCGACTTCACCGGCTGAACACGTCGAGCAGCAGGGCAAGGTCAAATCGGTGCTGCCTACGGGCACCCACGCGCGCCTTTGGTCGCATCTGCTTGACTGGCTAACGCGCAACCGCAGCCGTCGAGCATTGAACGGCGTGGTGCTGGTGATCGATGTACAGGCCTTGCTGGCGCAACGTCCCGAACAACGCAAGGCCCACGCCAACCTGCTGCGCACCCGGCTATTTGAGCTGACACGACAGTTGGGCACGCGCTTGCCGGTGTACATCACGCTGAGCAAGTTCGACCTGCTGGAAGGCTTCGAAGAATTCTTCTCCCGGTTATCGCGCAGCGGGCGCGAAGACCTGCTGGGCTTCACTTTCAGCCTGGATGCGGTGGATGATTTCGATGCCTGGCTGGCGGAGCTGACCCGCGAATACCAAACCTTTGTCGACTGCCTGACCGAGCAGGTTTTCAATAGCGCCAGGGAGTCGCGCACATTGGATGAGTGTGATCGCTTGCAGGCGCTGATGCATCAGATGGGGGGCTTGCGCCCGGCCCTGTTCGGCTTCCTCAGCGAAATACTCGGCAGCGATAGTTTCACCACGCCGGCGTTGGTGCGCGGGCTGTATTTCTCCTCGGTGCTGCAGCAGGGCACCCTAGGCAACGCTTTCGTTAAAGAAGCGGGGCAAGCCTATCAACTGCCGCCACCGCCACCCGAAGTCAAACCCGCTGGTGGCACGGCGATCTACTTTGCCCAGCAACTGTTCCAGCGGGTGATCTACCCCGAAGCAGGCTTGGCGGGCGACAACATCAAGGTGGCCCGCAGCAAGCGGCGGTTGCTGATCGCCGGGTTCAGCGTCGCATCCTTGGGCTGTTTGGTCGTCATCGGCACCTGGCAGTTTTACTTCAATATCAACCGCGACAAGGCGGCCAATGTATTGGCCAAGAGCCAGGAGTTCAGTGAGCGGGACATCGACGCCAAGGTCGACCCCACCGGGCGCAACCTGTTGTTGCCCCTGGACCAGATCCGTGATGCGGTGCTGGTCTACGGCGACTATCGCCAAGCCTGGCCGTTGCTGTCGGATATGGGGTTGTATCAGGGGAGGGTGATTGGCCCTACCGTGGATGAGGCCTACCTGAATCTGTTGTCCAAGCGCTTCTTGCCGGCGATTGCCAGCGGTGTATTGGATACCATCAATACCGCTCCCGCCGGCAGCAATCAGCAACTGGCGGCCCTGCGCGTCTACCGCATGCTCGAAGAACGCCAAAACCGCCGCCCGACCATCGTCGAAGAATGGGTCGCCAAGCAGTGGCAGCGCGCCTATCCAGGCCAGGGCCGGTTGCAGGCCGACTTGATGGGGCACCTGGGCTACGCACTGAAATATGCCGACGCCGACCTGCCGCACTACCGTGAACGCATTACTCAGGTACAGCAGCAATTGCGCCAGTTGCCCATGGCCGAACGGGTCTATATGAGCCTGAAACAGGATGCCCTGGAGCGCTTGCATCGCCCCCTGGACCTGCGCAATGAGGTCGGCCCCGCGTTCGATATCGTCTATAGCCCGCTCAACACCGATCAACAGGGCAGCGGCCTGCAGTTGCCGCCGCTACTCACCGCCAAGGGCTTCAAGGATTACTTCGAGCCCGGCACCGAGGGCATCATCGAACTGGCCATGATCGACCAGTGGGTGCTCGGCGAGCGACAACGCCTGGACTACTCCGACGAAGACCGCAAAGTGCTGACCCAACGCATTCGCGCCCTGTACAGCGCCGACTACGTGGACAGCTGGCGGCGGGCGCTGAATCAGTTCGCGGTCACCGACTTCGACGACCTCAGCCACGGCGTGGCGGTATTGGAACAAGTCACCGGTCCGGCCGCACCGCTACGACGGTTGCTGGAAACCCTGCGTGACAACAGCGTGATCTACCCGGCCGTGCCCTTGGCTGAAGGGCAAGCGCCGCTCAAGCTGGACAAGGTGCCAGAGGGGCAACAACAAGCAGCAGGGATTCGGCGCGCATTCTCCAGTCTGTCAGAGCTGATCACCGCACGAGGCGAGCAGCCGTCTTACTACGAAGAAACCCTGCGCTCGGTCAGTGCCGTCTACGATTACGCCAAAACCGTGCACGACAACCCCGATCCCGGCAAAGCGGCGCTGAAAACCGTACTTAACCGCTTCTCTCTGGACGGCGCTGACCCGATTGCCAACCTGCAACGCGTCGCCGTAGGCCTGCCCGAACCGCTGAACCAGCACGTCAAAAAACTCGCCGACCAGACTTCACAAGTGTTGGTCATTTCGGCTTTGCGCGAGTTGGAAAAACGCTGGGACAGCGAAATCTACAGCTTCTACCGCGACCGTCTGGCAGGCCGCTACCCGTTCAAGGCCAGCGGCGAGGACGCTTCGCTGGAAGACTTCGAAGCCTTCTTCGGCCCACAAGGGCGCCTGCAGCAGTTCCACGATCAGTACCTGAACGTATTCCTCAAGGACAACCTCGACGCCCTGTACTCCGATAGCCTCGGCGGCTACCTGGTGCGCAGCGACGTGCTGGAACAGCTGAAAAAGGTCGAGCGCATCCGCGACACCTTCTTCAACCATCGCGGCCACCTGGCCGTGCAACTTACCATCGAACCCCTGGCTCTGAGCGCCACCCGCCTGAGCAGCATGCTCAGCGTCGACGGCCAACTGATCCCCTACCAGCACGGCGCGCCGCAACGCACCGGGCTGGTGTGGCCCAACAGCCTGGGCAACACCAATGGCAGCCAACTGACCTTGGTACATAGCACCGGCAACACCGCCAGCATGAGCTATCGCGGGCCGTGGTCGTTGTTCCGGCTACTTAGCCGCGGGCACCTCAATGGCCGCACCGACACTAGCGTGGACCTGACTTTCTCAGTCGCCGATGGGCTAATGCGTTATCGAATCGGCGCGGAGAAGGCCAACAACCCGATCACCCAGCGCAGTTTTGAGGGGTTTGTGCTGCCGAGAACACTGCTGGAAGAGCGTCAAACGAAGAGAGACGTAAACAAGGTTGGGGGTGTTGCCGCAACAGCACTCAGCGATGCACGCCCATAAGTCAGCGATGACTGAATACGAAATAAATACACACAAAACAGGACTGTTTAGATGGCAATCAAGCTGCAAATGTTGACCGAAGATCCTAAAGAAATTGAGCTGATCGAGCGTTACTGGGCTGTCGATGAATCAGGGCAGTACCTTGAAAAGGTGAGTGCACTGACGGACGTTATTGAAATGGCACCAGGCGTTACACTCGCCAGCTTCATACGGCAACGTTGCAATGCATTCGATGACAATCAGGTCTGTCCTAAGTGTGCAGAACTGATCGAAATCAAAAATCGCTCCGAGGCTAAAAAGGTCCCTCAACGTTACACCAAGCTTTGTACGCTGTGTCAGAACGATCAAGACGCGATTTCGCTTGCGGCCAAAAAGGCGAAAGCCGCAGAACTTGAACGGCAGTTGGCCGAATACGTAGGCAAGCAGTTAACCCGCACGGTGGATTACTCAGCGCTACCGGATGCTCAGGTACTGCTTTTGCTGGCGTTGGACAGGGCCGTTACCCCGAGATTGACCAATGGCGGCTTCAGATTAGGTGATTGTCGAGGGCTGACGCCTCGGTATGTCGGTGACTTCATGCTGCAATTGCGTGAGGCTGGGCTTGTCCTTGATGACCCGAGTAAAGCAAGTCCGGGGACCTACTATTGGAAAGACGATGAGATTTGGGTATTGGGGGACCAGGTTGTCTATCGGTTGGCGCCAGATGCTGCATCAAGGAGTGCGGACGAAGTCATTCGTAGTCTGCCGGATAGGGTTTACACCGATGCTGACGGGCTATTCAACCTGTGGCTTGATTACGCAGTTGCTGATGTCATGCATTATTTGGGCACTGAGTGCGAACTCTATAACCATGATCTGTCGGAACAAGAGCTGGCAGAAATTAAAAGTACGATCCGCGCGGCATTGCACACCTACAGCGTTTCACAGCTCTGGTCGGTGGCCTGGAAGGTTGTCAGGGACGCTGCAAGTTTAGCGAATCGCGAGTACTACAACCGTTCCAAAGCGGCAGCAACCATCCCAGGGAAGATTCGGCGCAACTTGGAGAAGGTGCAGCGGGAGTCGATTGAACTCAAGGAGTGGAGCCGCCCGGAGCACCACCCCGTGGGCACATTGGGGATGGTGTTGGGAGAGATTTTGGGGGTTGATGAAAACACCTCTGGTCATAGAGTCTCTTCCCTTATTGCCTGGCTCACAGGGCAGGCCTGTTCACCTGCTATCGAAGCAGCGCTAGACGAGCCGATACGGGAATTGATGACCTTGGCGTTGTCCCAAGACATCGGCGCTTCAGTAATGCTGCGGTTCGCAGAGATGATTCGTGCCGGTCATGATGTCGGTTTTGCTATTGAAGAAATTGGTGAAGCGCTTCGGTCTTAAAGCGGGCAGGGTACACCCGAGAATAGAAGTGGCAGCAAGCCCTCAGCCTACATAGGGAGACGCCCAACGCAAACGAGCCCGCCAGTGCCTCTGGCTGGCGTGGCAGAGCCGTGGCGGCTGATGCGCATAAACCAATCACAAAGCATCCGCCCTACACGCGCCGTCGAAATTACCGGTTCTATTTCGAATGTACCGAGTAATGCCTTGCAACAACTGGGCAAAACGTTGGGCATAGATATCCCCCACCGATGGAAGCAACCAAGTGCTGTTGATTTCCAGCTGAACGCTGGGAACGCCGAGGGAAGAAGCAAACCGTGTCAGCGTCTGATTCTTAGTGGCGGGGAAGTAGTTGTCTGAGAAGTTCAGAAGTCCTTCCTTGCGTAGCGCTTCGCTCAGGGTGGGGACGATGTCAGTGTGCCCTAGTAAAGACGCGCCATTCATGGTGCCGAAGTCGACGTCGTAGGGGCGCGAGGTGCTGCTGCCGTGAGGGTCAATCAATAACTGCGGCTTCTGCTGTTTGATCAGTTCGGCGACTTGTGCCTTGAAGGCATTGTCGTCGTAGTAGTTGGGATCTGAGGGGCTGCGGTATTGGGTATAAATGACGGTCGCGCAGGTCAGGCTATGGAGCAGTTTGGCCAGTGCGGCGGTAGCCGCCCCGTCAGAATAGCGATAGTCGCCTTCTCGATAGGGCTGCGTAGCGTGAGGCGCGGTGATGAGGACAGGCGTCGTGCCCTTGAGCACCACATACCAAGCGGTGTCGGTGGGGGCGGCGGTGGCACTTTGAGCCTCAATCGTTGTTTCAAGCGTTATCGCTTCTTGTATCTGCGCCGGCTGGATGAGGGCGCGTTCTGCCTGCGCCAGCCCGGTGGTGGTGAACAAGCCGATAGCCAGCGTTACGCGGATGGCACGTGATAGGCCTGCGACGTTCACTGCTCGATCAGGATCAATGACTCGGCAGGCGGATTGATCGGGCACAACTGACCGCAAAGCACACGCGGGCGTCGAGCATTCATCGGCTGCTGTAGTGTCGAGATGATCTTTTCTGAGGCGAGGCATTCAGTAATCTCCATGACTGATCCTCATCGATTACGACAGGCAAGGGTGCTAGCCCAATCAGAGACCAGTGATTCTCATGTAGCGCTCATTTTTAGCTGGGCAATCGCAGGCGTCTACTGTCATACCTGACAGTTTTTCAAACGCTTGTGCGCTCCTGCCCGAATACTCCCTGCCCAAGACCTGCACGTTCCGGCATGGTAGTAGCGCATTACCGCCGCCGTATCCACCTGCGTGGTACTCCTTTTTGCCCAGCTCCCCCACATCGGGTTTCGGAGCCTCCACGGACAAAAAGGACGTTTTCCATGCCCATCAACCCACCTGACGCCATTCCCGATAACCTCATCGCCAGAGCCGTCGGCGTGCAGTTCATGCATCACCCCACCTTGATCTCCGTCGTCGGCCAATGGCTGGACAGGGGCATCAAACAAGCCTATCCAACCCTGGACTTTGACCTCGTCACCACCAAGCTTGCCGTACCCAATGCACTAGGGGGGTGGGACTTACGGGTTTTGCTCAATGTGGCGCTCGATCACCTGGGGAATGGCACTTCGCTGGATTTCTCAACGCGAGACACTCGGGATCATTTCCTGACCAACAGCGCACCAACACCGCTGGCTCCCACAGGTTCAGATGCGCCTGCCGTAGATATGAGTGTGATTGAGCAAGTCATCCGCGAGTTGCCTAGCATTGTCCCGATTGCTTTTCAGCAGGCACTGATTGCGTATTGGGACCAAAGCGCAGAAGACGGATCTACCCGTTGGCGCTGGCTCAGTGAGTTGCTGCGCGGCAACCTGATCAACACCGCCATCGCCCCATCATTCGCTAAGCCGGCCCGTGGCGTACTCCAACAGGTAACGGACTACCCGGATCGACTCGACCGTCTGGCGGCGTTGAAGGCGAAGGCTGTTCACGTCTATGTCATGGAAACGATGCTGACCCGGGCGGGAGCCTCGTTCACGCTGTTATCGCCCGACCTGTTGGTGGTCAACGCCTCGTTGGTCCTGCTGTGTTCTTTAGCGGGAGACGTCATGTCATTTGCTTCCCAGGATGAGTTTGATCGCTACTGGGCGTCGAAGATCGACGGCGCATTTGTTGCGGACCAGATCGCGTGGAAGCGTTACGAGCCCAATGGCAATGTGTTCGACGTCCAGGCGGCTGCGGTGCTTAATCAGCAGTTGCAGGACCTGGCGGCTATCCCTTTACCCTCTCATCAGGGGCTTCATAAGCTGGAGCAGCAGTATGACGCCGTGAGCGATCCCACCCTTTTATTTGTTACTCCAACGCCTACCAAAGTGCCTATGGCCGCCCAACTGCCCGACTGGTTGAAAAGCGCCTCGGATACTCAACGCCTGGCCTATCGCACCCATCTATTGGAGCTCGCCGCTGCTAAAGCTCAGGCTCAAGGGCTGTCTTTCCTGGACGGGGTGAGTGATATCAGAACCTTCGCAGCAAGCGCCCTGCATGCGCAGATGTTGATCGATCAACCGATAGCGCCCGGCTACAACCCTGACGAACTGGAGCTGACATTCGCAGTGGCCACAGGCTATCCAGGCGGTGCGGGGATTATTCAGCGCAAAACACTGTCATTGACTGATCTCGCCTTGAGCAATCTGGTTGGTAAGCCCAAAGGTCCGATGACCATAGGGCACACTGGCGGTCAATTGATCCAGGACTGGACCACCCCCGATTACCTGACTGATCTGGTCCTGCGTGTGGACATCGGCAAAACCTACCCGGAATACCTCAAGCGCCTGCTGCTGTCCGATAGCGACGAAACCCTGCAGCGCCAACGGCTGTTCGGCGAGCAGTTGCGAGCGCAGCTACCGTTGCGGGCGTTGGAGCTGGCGATCCAGGGGCAACAGGGTTTCACGGTGCAGGGCTATCGGTATGTCGCTGCGCTGATGCAACTCAGTGACGCTGAACGTGTTGTCGAGGACCGCCACATCGTTATCCGTTCGCTGGCACTGCTGCGCAAACCGGGTGCCCAGTCGGACAAGGTCGACAATATGTTCGTGATCGAAGCGCAGGACCTCCAGCCTGGCCCGGTTATTCTTTATCGTCCGCTTTATCCGCAGTTGTTGACTCAGTACGCTAACCGCGAAGCCTTGTTGGCGGCGATGGCCCTGCCTGGCGCACTGCAGGACAGCGTATTGATGTGGCTTAGCGAACCTGCGCGAGTGGTGTATGCGAACGGTGGCTTCAATGAGCCGCATATTATCCGGTTTGGCATGGGGTCTGAGTTCGACCGTCTGGAGACACCCGTTCCTGCAACGTTGGCTGCCGATGAGGGCAGTGAGGAGTTGCTGCAACATCTGCGCAATGGCCGCTTACTGCCGTACCTGTTTGGCGAACATGCACGGGCACTGGTGGACTTGGCGGATCGCGAGTCGGTGTCCAATGCTGAGAGCCGTTGGGCACTGCTCCTGGAAGGCGGCGGGCTGTTGCTCAACACCTTGCTATTGCCCCTGCTGCAAGGCTCTGCCATGTCGATCGCGTGGTTGCTGCTGCTGACCCAAAGCTTGAACCAGGACATTCCTGCACTGCAGAGCAGCGATCCCGTTACGCGAGAGCTGGCCTGGGTCGACCTGTTGAGCAGCCTCAGCCTGGCATTGTTGCATGTCACCCGGGGCACGCCGCCCAGTAAACCCTTGATCGCCGCCGGGCCCGGCGATGCGGCATTGGTGTTGACCCCGGTGCGCCGTCCCGCCGGGAGCCTACCCAGCGGGGCCAGGCCGGCGGCGAGCAGCGTAGCGTTGCCTGACGTACCGATTGCAGAGGGCCGAACGGTCTTCGATTTTGCCTTTTCCAACGCCTTGAACCACCTCAGTACCAGCCAGCGTGCTTATGTCGAGGGTTTCAAAGTGCCTCGTCCCGCCCACCTGCCGATGCCGATCATGACCGGGCCGCTCCAAGGTCTTTACCGCCTTGATGAAGGTTTGCATGCGCTGATTGGCCATGACTTGTATCGCATAGGCCAGGCGTCGAGTCGTGTGTTTATCGTTGACGCGCTGGACTCATCCCGCACCGGGCCGTGGTTGAAAAGCGATGGCGGCGGTCGCTGGACCTTGGATCTTGCGCCAAAGCTGCGCGGTGGTGCGCCGGGTGATCAGATCAAGGCACAACAAGAGAAAAATCGTAAAGCGAAGAGGCAAATGAAAGCCGAACACGTCCGGCTCGAGCTGGAAACAGCACGTGAGGCGGATGTGATGACCAGCCGCTTCGAGGACGTGAAAGCACAAAGGGATCTGTACCTCTCAGCCAGAAAAAAACTCAGAAACTGGTGGACGCTGCTCGACCAAAATAACGATGAACGCAAAGTCGCCTTCCTGAAAAAAAAACACGAAGACGAACAAGCCCACTGTCAGACACTGCTGCATACGTTCAGTCTGGCCTTGGAGGCATTCGTCGCACAGGCCGGCCGTTTGATCGAAACACGTCGGGTGCTGATCAAAGCGATCAAACCCATAACGGCGGCGCTGGAAACCAGCGACTTCGAGAAAGCCCGTTCCAACGAGTATGGCGCCATCAGCGCTACGCAATTGCTTATCCATAATCTGCATTTGGCGCTGGCCATGGACAGCAGCTTTTCACCAAAGGGTGAGTCGGCGGGGGAGATCGCCCAACGTATCGACGCGAATGCGCCGGTCCGAACGCCTGAGGCCTATCAGGATTTGATCTCCCGCCTGGTGGAGATGAACCAGAGGGAGCAGCAACTGCTTGAGGACACCTACGCCCTGGAGGCCACCCTGAATGAGCAGGCGCAGGACTCCAGCCGGGGCTTGGGTGAGAGTCGGGCGTTCATCCAGTCGCTGCCCACCCAGGAGATGGCCGACCCGTTCAACGTGGCGCTGAACAATCTCAACTTGCTTAGAACCTTAAGCATCGACAACCTCGCGCTGACCGACGCCCCTGCGGTTCAGCATTTTTACCAATTGCTCAACGAGCAGAACCTGCGATTGGCGACGTCCTCCCACATTGCACTGAGGACCTATGCGCATTTTTCGGCCAGCGAGCGCAAGGCGGTGCTGGCGACCTTGATCAACCAGTATGCGCGCTTGGCGAGTGCCTCTGACGCGCTGCATGAGCTTGATCCGGCGCTGAGCCGCCCGGTCTATCAGGCGCGCTTCCTGGAGCGGCTGAACCAGGCGCGTCAGAGTGCCGAGTCCGAGCTGGCGGCGCTGGTGCGAGAGGAGGAGGGCATCGCCGTGCCAACCCGCGCACCTTCACTTCGAGCGTCCAGGCGTTCCAGCCACCGGGCCTTTAAAACCCAGCGACGCGGTACGTTGATCGGCGATGCCCGAGCGACGCAATCGGCTGAGCAGGTGGTGATCATGGAGATTCTCGACCCGTTCAATCAACAAGCGGTTGCCAGTTTTGTCGAGCATCCCAGCGAGGGGGTGTGGAAGGAGTTGGTGGTCGCCAGCCCAGGAAGGCCGACGTCTGTGCCGCCCCAACGCTCATTGGCAAATTTGAAGCGTGCCGCCGATCAACTGACCGCGCAAAAACAGGACATCCGGCGCTCGATCCATTTCCAGATGAAAAAACTGCAGGATCCGACACGCCGCGAACACGTCGACCCAAGGGATTGGGAGGTCATGCTCACGCAACAAGCCAATAAGCTCAACGCGATCATCCAGGAAATTGAAGCGGCCCACGCGGACAAGCCCGGTGTGGCGGCGTTGCTCGGCGAGTACAGTAGCGAGGTTGCCAGCCTACTCGAAGAAGGGCGCGATTACCGCAGCACAGGCTACAAGGCGCAACGCCCGTCCCAGGAAAATGTTGACTACCTGTGGACCCACCGCAAGGTCGATATCAATTTGGTGCATCGGCGCCAACCCACTGCCAGTGGTGACTACGTCGCTGAATTTTCAGTTCGGGAAAAGCACCAGCCGCACGTGCTCTGGTATGCGCACTTTCACTATGCCGACACCGAGGTGGCGGACGATGCCTACCGCGTCGCCCACCTCAAATTGGCCCACCAGCGCTTCCTGCTGCAGAAGGATCTGGTGCGAGACTCCGGCGCCAACGACAGCGCGGTGTTGAAGGTGATCTATGCTGATGTGACGCCGCCGTTGGATCACAAGCTGTTTCTTGGGTTACTGGCGAGCGTGCGGTAGTAGTGCCTGCCTGGCCCCCGCCGCGGGCAGGGCGGACGCGGGGGCCTAGCCAGCCGCCGTGAAGCGGTACGAGGCAATCAGCTTTTGGCGGCTATCGGCGTGGCATTAACTCTGCGCGCAAACGTCTGGCAGCGCACCGCTTCACGAGCCTGTCCCGACAAGCAACGGTAGTAACGCACCAACTGCTCCTTATGATTGAACCGGCCGGGGCGCAGGGATGTACTGCGCTGAAAGCCGGAGTTACAACGGGAGTTGCCGAAACCATAATAGGCTCGCCCAGTGACTGACAGCCCCGGCTGACACCGAAGACAATCTTTTTTCAATTCATCCCCTCCCGCAAAGTTCTCATCCGTTCGCGCAAAGACCTCGGCAGCTCTGCACCTCGATAATCTCCTTTCACTCAACCCTGCCGCTGCAACCGAGCACCGCGTACCATGAACCTGCGCACCTTCATCCGTCGCTACTGCCTGAACTCCAGGCTCGCCACCCATGCACTGACCCGTCTGCACAAATCGCTCTCTTTGCTGGTCTCCTACCTGGCCCAGCTAGGCTTCGATTCCAGCACCTGGCCGACCAGCCGTGAAGAAGGCGCTTACGAGCGTCGCCTCAACAGCCTGTGCCCGGAGTTGGCCGCCACCGTGTTCAGCCACGCGCGCGACGGCATTATCCTCGTCGACCCGTTCGGCCGGGTTATCGCGGTGAACGAGGCGTTCACCCGGCTCACCGGCTACGGGCAGGACGAAGTGCTGGGGCGGGAGTTGAATGCCCATCGCCTGGTGCGTCGGCTCGCGACGTTTTATACGCCAATGAAGAACGCGCTGGATTTCCACGGGCATTGGTCCGGTGAGATCCAAAGCAGCCATAAGAACGGCCGGGAGATGACCTCCCGTATCAGCATCAGTGCGGTGCATGACCGGCACGGGAATGTGCAGCACTATGTAGCGCTGTTCAGCGATGTGACGCAGATGAAGCAGCGCCTCCAGTTGCTGGAGCGTGATGCCCGGTATGACGCGCTCACGCAATTGCCCAATCGGCTGCTGTTGGCCGAGCGGATGCGCCAGGCGCTGGGCAAGGCGCGTCTGCATCAGCAGAAAGTGGCCATCGCGTTTATTGACCTCGATGGGTTCAAGGCGCTTAACGACAGTTATGGGCATGATTGGGGCGATCGGGTCCTGGAGATTGTCGCGGCACGGATCAATGCGACGTTGCGTGAAGGCGATACGCTGGCGCGGCTGGGGGGCGATGAGTTTGTGGCGGGGCTGGTAGGTTTACAGGCCGTGGAAGACAGCGAGCCTTTGCTCAAGCGGATGCTGCAGGCGGCCAATGCCCCGATTGTGATTGGCGCGCAGACGGTTGAGATTGCGGCGAGTATCGGGGTGGCGTTTTATCCTGAGCATGGGGTGGAGATCGATGGGTTGATCAGCAAGGCGGATCAGGCCATGTACCTGTCGAAAAAGGCCGGCGGTAACCGTTTGGCGTTTTGTCCGACGCGGTTCATTTCGCTCAATAGCGAAGCCTGACGGTGGTGCCGAGGGTGCGTTCGCTGCCGGTCATGACGCCGTAGTCACCGGCGCCGAGCAGTGAATACACGGCGGTGATGTAGTGGCGATCGAAGAGGTTGCGCACCCAGCCTTCCACCTCCCAGGCACGGTCCTGGCTGCGCAGCCCCAGGCGCAGATGGGTGAGGCCGTAGCTGGGTTGATAACTGCCTTCGCCGCCTTCGAGGGTGCCGTAGTAGCCGGACCTGAAGCTGTAATCGATGCCGCTGTAGGCTTCCAGCCCATGCGGCAGCGGGTGGCTGTGGTCGAGGCTGCTGCTGAGGTTCCATTGCGGCGCGTTGTAGAGGCGATCGCCACTGAGGTCGCAGGTCCATTGGCCCGAGGCGGGTGGGCATGGCGCGTTGGGGAAGCTGCGGTAGCGCGCATCGCTCCAGGCCAGGCCCAGGCGCCAGGTGAATTGAGGCTGCAGTTGCCAGGCGGAATCCAGTTCGATGCCGCGCAGGCGGACTTTGCCGACGTTGATCAGGTTGTCGCGCAGCGGGGGCGCGAATAGCGATGTCGGCGGGCTATAGGTCAACGCTTGATAGTTGTCGACGTCGGTCTGGTAGACGGCGAGGTCGAGCATCGCGCGCTCGTCCCAGAAGCGCGTTTTAATGCCCAGTTCCAGAGACGTGGCGCGCTCCGGCTCGAAAGTAGGGGCGGTGAACGGGCCAACCACATCGAAATTGATGCCGCCGGCCTTGTACCCCCGCGACCCGCTGACATAGCCCATCACGGCATCATTGAAGCGGTAGCTGGCACTGAGCAAACTTGAGACGTTGTGCTCTTCAATCGCATCTTCACGGTAATAACCACCGCCCAGGGCGATGCCGCGCAACAATTGCCCTCCCGCTTGGAAAACCGCGGGCAAGCCATTTAGCGGGGCGAGGTTGCTGACGTCGCGGGAGATCCAGCCGTCTTTGCGATCCTGGCTGTAGCGCAGGCCGCCGGTGAGTTCCAGCGCGTCAATCGGGCGCCAGGAAAGCTGGCCGAAAATGGCCCGGCTGTCGCCCCTTTGCTCGCCGTCGTAACGTTGTCGGGCGCCTTCGAGCAGCATGGCCGGCACCTGCTTTGGATCGGTGAAGTTGATGCCGTAGAGTTTTTTCAGCGGCTCCAGTTGATCGCCGACGAACCAGGGCGCGGCGTCCTTGCCGAATTCGACGTCGATCTTACGGTCGAGCTGCTGACGCAAATAATAGAGCCCGGCGACATAGTCGATGGACGAGCCGGCGGTGCCGGACAGGCGCCATTCCTGGCTGAACTGGCGGTGACCCAGCTCGGTTTCGGACTCGGCCACCGATAGCGCAGTGCTGTCGCCGTCGCGAGCGGCGCGGTAGTCCCAGTCGCGGTAGGCGGTGATGCTGGTCAAGCGCAGCGCCGCGTCGAGGTCCCAGTTCAACTCCAGTGAGACACCGCTCTGCAAGGTGCGCGGACGCCCCGGCGCGTCAATGCGGGTCTCGCGCTTGTAGGGGGCGGGTTCTGCCAGCGGATAGCCGAGGAACTTGGCGCGCTGACGAGTCTGGTCGCTGTAGTGATTGACCAGCAGCACGTTGCCGGCCTCGTTTTGCTCGGCATGGTCAGCGATCAGGCGCGCGCTGAAGTCCGGGTTTGGCGTCCACAATAATTGCCCACGCAGGCCCTGGCTGTCGGCGTCGCCGAGGCGGGTGCCATCTTGCAGATTGTCCACTGAACCATCGACCGAACTGTTGAAGACGTTCAGGCGCCCGGCCAATACGTCGTCCTGCAGGGGGCCGGAAATCGCCCCGCGATATTCCCGCAAACCGTGCTCGCCGTAGCGTGCTTCAAAGTTGGCCTCGGGTTGAAAGGTCGGCTGGCGGGTGATGATGTTCAGTGCCCCGGCGGTGGTGTTCTTGCCGAACAGGGTGCCCTGTGGCCCGCGCAGAATTTCGAGGCGTTCGATGTCCATCAATTCAGTGAAGGCCATGCCCTGGCGCGCCTGGTAAACGCCGTCGACGTAGGTGCCAACGCTGCCTTCCAGGCCATCGTTGTAGGCGGTGGCGCCGAAGCCGCGCAGGCCGAACCCGGCGAACCGCGCATCGTGACCGGACACCACCAGGCCGGGCACCCGTTGTTGGATGTCCTGCAGCCGATGCAGGCCGGTCTCGTCCAGTTGCTCGCCGTAAAGCACGCTCATCGGAATCGGCACGTCTTGTGGGGCTTCCTCGCGGCGTCGGGCGGTGACGGTCGTGTCGTCGAGCGTGAGGGTGCTGGGCGCCTGCTGTCCGGCATTCACCGACGCCCAGGGCCAAGCCGCAAGGCAAAGCAAGAGCAGCCGATAACCCGAGCCCGGCATGCTAGAACTCCCGAGCCATTGCGCGGCGCACTGTATCCGTGCAGGCCAGCATCTTGACCCAAGCCAGCAATTCTCGGCTATCGACGGGCTTGAGCAGTACTGCATCGAATACCAGATTGTCTGGATAATCCTGCGGCCGGCGTGGCGGGACCGCGGAATACAGCATCACCGGCAAGTGGCCCCAGCGCTCGCGTACTTGCCGCAACAGTTCCCAGCCGTCCATGCCGGGCATCATCTGGTCGCTGATCAGCAGGTCGACCGATTGTCTGGCCAGGCAGGCCAAGGCGTCTTCGCCGTTCGCCGCCATGCTCACGTCAAAACCGTAGCCGGCCAGCAGGTCATACAGCCACTCGCTGTTCTGCTCGACGTCATCGACCAGCAGAACGTGCTTGCCCTGGCCATCGAGCGGCGTGGCGTAGTTGTCGACGAGGCCGAGTTCCATGTCTTGTTCCTCAGCGCATCTGAGCCGCAGGCGAAAACTGAAGTGGCTGCCGCCTTGCTCGGTGGCCTGGGGTTCGAGCCGGCTGTCCATGCGCTCCAGCAGTTGGGTGACGATCGACAAGCCCAGCCCGCTGCCGTCGTAGCGCTGCGCATTGCGGCCGCGGCGGAAGGGTTGCAGCAGTTGTTCGAACTCTTGCGGATCAACGCCAATGCCGGTGTCGATCACGCTGAAACGCAATTCCACCTCATCGGCATTTGCCCCCGGGTAACCGCTCACTTCGAAACCGATCTGGCCGTTGTGGGTGAATTTTGCCGCGTTAGCCAGCAGGTTCATGAGAATTTGCCGAAGGCGTTTGAAGTCGGCCTCGACCAGTGGCGGCAGGTCATCGGCCAGCACCGCTTCGAAGCTGTTGCCCTGACGCGCGGCGAGAAAGCCGCCTTCGTCGACGATCTCCTTGAGGAAACCGTACAAATACCCCGGCGCGAGGGCCAGTTGCATTTGCTCCAGCTCGCCACGGGAGAATTCGAGCATCTCATCGATCAGCTCCAGCTGCTGGCGGGCATTGCGTTCGATTGTGGCTGGGTAGTCGCGGTTTGGCCCGGCGTGCAACAGGCGCGCGTAGTCGATAATGCGTACCAGCGGCGAGCGCAGGTCGTGGCTGATTCGCGCCATCAACGCACTGCGAGCCGCGAGGGAGTCGCGCAATTGCGCGGTGCGCAGTGCAACGGTGCTTTCCAGGCGTTCGTGCTCGGCCTGGCGCTGTTGTTCGAGGCTGGACAGCGCGTGCTTCTCGCGGTCGCGGCTGCGGGCCACTTCCATGATTAAAGTGCACACCAGCAACGCCACGCCTGCCAACGTGGACGATAAGCTGTATTTGCTTTGCGCCGACTGCCAGGGCAGCTGTTCCTGAGGGAAGAAAATCCGCATCAGCAATTGGCCCAGCAAGAGCCCTGGCACCAGCCAGGCCATCCAGCTGTAGCTCAGGCGCCGGCGCCAGGCCATGAATAATGTCGCGAGCAGCACTGCGTAGAAGCTCATCAGCGATACTTGGACCAGCTGCGCGCCCTGGACTGCATCGACTTTCAGCCACCAGAGTCGGCCGAGGATGCAGCCCGACAGCGGCACCCAATAGCTCCAGCCAATGATGCGGGGCAGGCGGGACACCTGCAACAACACGCGCATGTAGGCCAGAAACAGAACGAACGAGACCGCGCTGGCGCAGGTCAGCAACTCGCGTGTCCAGCCCAGTGCGGTGGGCCAATAGACCAGGTAGCCGTTCAGAATGCAGGTGAGCAGGATGTAGCTCAGCACCGCGCCTGCGTTCACGGTCAGCAATCGGGAGCGCAGGATCCAGCCGACGATCAGGCCGAACGGCACGACCAGCAGGACAATGCCGAGGGTGAGTCCATCGCTCAGGTAGGTCTGTTGCTGACTGCGCAGCAGCGCCGGTTCGGACCACAGTTGAGGTTCCAGCAGCATTTGGAAATTGCTCGCCACTCGGACGAACACCGTGACGCTTTCCCGCGCCGCCAGCGAGACCGGGAACGCCGGCTGGCGCGCAGGTAGCTGGGGCCATTCGGCCAGGGGGTGAGCGCTTCCCGCATGCATATCACTCCAACGTCCGCCGGTGGACTGATAGACGCGGATGTCCTCCAGGCGCGGCGCCCCAACCACCAGCAGGCGCGAACAGGCCGCATCGCTTGAATTGGTGAGCTGCATTTTTAACCAGAACGCGGAGCGGCTATAGCCTTGGGGCGGCCAGTCTGGGGTCGGGGTGTTGAAACGCGCTGCGGGCAATCCAGCCACTTCGTCCAGGCTCAGGCTGGCCTGGGTATCCTCGAAAACTTGCAGCGTGGGCATCAGGTCCAGCTGCTCGGCCTGGCAACTTTGCACAGGGGCGGCGCGAAGCAGGCCTGCGGATAACAACGCAAGCGTCAGTAACATGAGCTGTAGAAGCCGCATCAGGTGCGTCCGGCCAGCTCTGCATCCTCAAGGCCCAGGGTTTGCCGACGAAACTGACTGGGCGTCATGCCGATTCGCTGGCGCAAGGCGGTGGCGAAGTTGCAGGCATTGCGAAAGCCCACCAGCTCGGCGACGTCTTGCACGCTCATGGCGCTTTCGCCGAGCAGTTCCTGGCCGCGACGCAGCCGGGCATCGCGTATATAGGCGAACACGGTCAGCCCCAGGTGCTCACGGAAGATCGCGGTGAGACGTTTTTCATGGGTGCCGACTTTTTGGGCCAGCCAGGGCAGGGAGGGTATATCGTCCAGCTGGTTTTCAATCAATCGCATCGCCGCCCTCAGCACGATTTCATCACCTTGTGGTTGCGGATCGACCGGGCCGTCCTGAATGGCCGGCGGCGCTCGCCAAGTCAATTGCAGGTGAATCTTGATGCGTGCCAGCACTTCTTCGGGGGCGTAGGACTTGGGGATGTAGTCGACCGCGCCGACCGCCAACCCCTCGAGGCGCTCCAGTGGCGTATTGGCCGACGACAGAAACAGGATCGGAGTAAGCCGGGTGGCCGGTGCCTCGCGTAATAGCCGGCACAGGCTGAAACCATCCATCTGTGGCATGTGAACATCCAGCACGATCAGATCCGGGCGCAGGCTGAGTGCCCGTTGATAGCCCTGATGGGCGTCGCTGGCCAGCGAAAGGCGCCAAGGCTGGGTCTTTAGCAGAACGAGCGTGGCACGGATATCTTCAGGAACATCGTCGATCAGCAGAATATGCGGCAACGCGTCGGACACCGCCGTCGCTGCCCGCCTTGCGTATTGTCCATTGTCCATTGGCCACGTTCTCTTATGGTGTTTCGCCAGGTCATTGCGGCGACATTGCCAGCGAGCCCCCCGGAGACTCGCAGCAGGAGTTCACTCAAGAGTTCTGCCTGCCGGATTGCCTTGTCGACAGTTTGCAAGATAAGGCACGTTACGGACGGCGACAAATCGATATAGCAATAGCGGCAGGTGAAGCGAGAACTGAAGCTATCAAATTTTTACTCGGCGATAAATGGTCGGCCTCGTTCGAGATGGCTGCGGTTGCAAATATCTACCATAGACACTGCGGTTTGAATCTTCAGCTCCCGCAACAGCCGGTTTCGACCAGGGCTTAGCTGCCGCCATCGTCAACGAACATCTGGCGATGTCCGGCTTGCCTCCAGCACTGATCGCGTCGGCAAACAGCCTCCCGACAGCACCCGCTGTGCTCAGGTCAGCCGGCAACGCCAAGGCTAGGGCCCCGCAATGGCCTTGTCTGGATTACTTGATTGATGTCAACCGCAGGCGTCGGCCTGCTCTGTATCCTGCTGAAACCCACTCTGCAGGCTTGAACCTGAATGTTGGCGCGGCGGTGTTGCTTGTGCATCCACCCGGCATGACCGCAAAGGTGTTGGCCAAGATCGCCGACGAAGCACGGCCTGACGGTTCCCTCGCCGTAAGTCAATCGTGTCCAGCTCAAATGAGAGCGAGTACCCCATGCTCTATCCGCTGTTTCTGACGTTGCATCTGTTTGCCGCGCTGATTTTCATCGGCACGGTGTTCTTCGAAGTCCTGTTCCTGGAAAGTATTCGTAAACAGCTGCCGGTCAAGGTCATGCTGCTGGTCGAACAGGGTATCGGTCGACGCGCGCGCACCCTGGTTCCATGGGTTTTGCTGGTGTTATTTGGGGCCGGGGCGGGGATGGTCTGGTTGCGCTATTTGCCGACCCTTGCCACACCATTGGCCTCATCGTTCGGCACATTGTTGATGTTGAAGATCGCAGTCGCCGTCAGCGTGTTGCTGCACTTCCTGGCCGCCATGTATCTGTTCAGAAGTGACCGGATGACTGCTCGATACCTGCATTTCATCCATGCCAGCCTGTTCTGCCACATGATCGTCATCGTGCTGCTGGCCAAAGGGATGTTTTACTTGACCTGGTGACCAGGTTTGCCCGGCGGTCTGTTGCACCACCGGCATGTGCTTGCGCTTGATACAAATCAAGACGCATTGATCGCCAGGCCCTGACACTGGTAGTGCGCAGCCAGTCTCGGAGACCCGTCATGCTCAATCCATCTCACAACCGCGGCGAGCTGAACGTTCGGTACGATCAAGGCGTGCTCGATCCCGACTGCCCTGTTGGCACTGAAAAGTTCCATGAAGGGATCGGTTCCCTGGATTTGCTTCGCGCTTTACGTGTCAGCCGCCAGAAATGCCGTCCGCTGTCGCTGAACGTGCAACTGCCGGCTAACCCGAGGCCTGCCTTGTGTTCCCCGGGCGATGTATCATGCGAGCACAGGGGCGGTGAAAACTACCTTCGGCGTCTGCAGCACGAGATTGACCTCGTCAGTTGTCACCTGGGCACGGGGCAGCGGGTCGAGCAGTTTCATCTGGGGGGCGGTATACCCGCAATCGCCCAGCTCAAAAGGCTGATGAACCATCTTCGTGGCCGATTCAACCTTCTGGGGCATGAGTGCGGTGAGTACAGCATTGACGTTGACCTGCACCACACCGACTGGTCGACCATGGGCGTGCTGCGCGACCTTGGATTCAACCATGTCAGCATTGGCGTTCCGGACATCGGTGCCGACAGTGATATGTCGGTGGACTGCTACCAGAACCCGGCCCCCATCCATTCGCTTATCGATGCCGCGCGTACCTTTGGTTATCGTTCCATCAATGTGGATCTGGGGTATGGCCGTGCCTGGCAGACGCCGGAAAGCTTCGCATTGAAATTGGCCACCCTTATCGAACTGGAGCCGGACCGGCTGCTGGTATTTGACTACTCACGGCCACCCCAACGCTATCGGGCGATGGCCGGGGACGAAATCAGAGCGCTGTGCAGCCTGGATGATAAAAGCGCGATGCGCCAGAGCTGTTTTGAACAGTTGCTCGGCGGGGGGTATCACTACATCGGCCTGGGGCAATTTGTCCGGCCCGACGATGATTTGGCGATAGCGCAGGAGCGCGGCCGGTTACGTCGCACCAGTGAAGGTTTTACCCGCCACGGGTATTGCGATCAAATCGGGTTCGGTTTGGGCGCCATCAGTCAGATTGACGAGCTGTACGCGCAAAACACCGACCAACTGCAACGGTATCAACAATGCCTGGACATCGACCAATTGCCGACGAGTCGTGGCTGGCGTTGTGAGCCACGCAGCCAGATCCGGCTCATGGTCATGGAACGCCTGGCGTGTGATTTGGAGCTGGATATCCAGGCCATCGAGACGCGTTGCGGACTGATCTTTCGCCAGTACTTTTACGCCGCCTGGCCTGTGCTGGAGCAATTGGCCGGTGACGGGTTGATTGAGCTGTCTGCGCGTTTCATCAGTATCCTTCCGGCCGGTCGGCCGCACGTAGATGCCATCTGCAACCTGTTTGAAAAGGACTCGAGCGGCGCGGGGCGTGAACCCTATAGCGAGTGGATTGATCATGACACCTTCATTTGATTTCAATCGCGCCCTGGTCGAAAAGTATGACCGACCGGGGCCGCGCTATACCTCCTACCCAACCGCACCGCAATTTCATCAGGCGTTCGCCGTCGATGACTATCATCGTGCCGTCACCGATAGCAACCTGGCGCCTGTGCCCAAGCCCCTGTCGGTGTACATTCACATTCCGTTCTGCAAGAGCCTTTGTTACTACTGTGCCTGCAACAAAATCATTACGCAGAAAACCCACCGTGCCGTCGAATACCTGACCTATCTCAAGCGCGAAATCGAGATGCAAGCTGCCTTGTTCGACCGCACGCGCAAGCTGACGCAACTGCACTTGGGCGGGGGCACGCTGACCTATTAAGGGATAAGCTGTGACGGCTGCACGCCGATCTCTTCATCGCTCAGATGACAGCCGGGGTCCTGGCCCCAGAGGTCGCCCTCGGCCCATGTGGGAGGGGGCTTGCTCCCGATGGCGGCCTCACAGCCGACCAGGATGTTCGGTTGGATCGAGTACATATCCATTGTTTAGGTGACGGCCGCTATTGGTTCCGCCCTTACGGCGGGTCACT
>NZ_JAUJXA010000024.1:0-53721 GCF_031931935.1 Pseudomonas sp. rhizo25 | reverse complement strand
TTCGAAAAATGCCGCCCGGTGCTTGTTCCATATCCTTTACTGGTTCTCCTCTGCGCTGCACTATTGAGACTTTTTGCAATGCTGCCCAAGTTCAGTCGAACCTTGCAGCGGTTCGGGGTTCACAGCAGGTGCGTTATGTATTTATCTCTATGGTGTACCTGCAGACACCGGTGCAGCGTCTGAGCTCTTATGCAAAATAATCCCCGGAAACAGACAATACCGCCTGTCCGGACCCGCCCACCCCGGACTATCATGCCGATAGCCCTGTCTCTCACTGCAAGGAGCCGCTCGGAACGCCGATGCGCCAGATCTGGAAATCTTTTCGAGCCCTTTATTTCGCTTCCTTGATGATGCTGATTGGCTCCGGCCTGCTCAGTACTTATCTGGCCTTGCGCCTTGCGGCAGACAATGTCGACAGCCTGTGGGTCGGTGCGCTGATGGCCGCCAACTATTTTGGCTTGGTCCTGGGTGGCAAGATCGGCCACCGCCTGATTGCCCGGGTCGGGCATATTCGTGCCTACGCCACCTGCGCTGGGATCGTCGGCGCAGCGGTGCTGGGCCACGGTTTGATCGATTGGTTGCCTGCCTGGATCGTGCTGCGGATGATCGTAGGCCTGGGCATGATGTGCCAGTACATGGTCATTGAAAGTTGGCTCAACGAGCAGGCGGATGCCAAACAGCGCGGCGTAGTGTTCAGTGGCTACATGATCGCGTCTTATCTAGGGCTGGTGCTAGGCCAGTTGATCCTGGTCATGCACCCTCACCTTGGCCTCGAGCTGTTGATGCTGGTCGCCTTGTGCTTTGCCCTGTGCCTGGTGCCGGTGGCCATGACCCGACGTATTCACCCGGCACCATTGCACCCGGCGCCGATGGAGCCTCGCTTCTTTATCAAGCGTGTGCCGCAGTCGCTCAGTACGGTGCTGGGCGCAGGGTTGATCGTGGGCTCGTTCTACGGTTTGGCGCCGCTCTACGCGTCCCAGCAGGGGCTGACGACTGAACAGGTTGGCTTGTTCATGGGTAGCTGTATTTTCGCCGGTTTGCTTGTGCAGTGGCCTCTGGGCTGGTTGTCGGACCGCTATGACCGAGCACTGCTGATTCGCTGCTTTGCCTTGTGCCTGGCGATAACGGCATTGCCCCTGGCGATCATGACTCAGGTGCCCTTGGAAGTGCTGTTCGTGACGGGGTTCTTTTGTTCGCTGGTGCAGTTCTGCCTGTACCCCTTGGCTGTGGCTTTTTCCAACGACCACGTCGAAGGTGACCGTCGGGTTTCGCTGACGGCCATGCTGCTGGTGACCTATGGCATAGGTGCGAGCGTCGGGCCCCTGTTGGCAGGTGTCGTCATGAAGCTATTCGGCAGCCAGATGCTCTACGCGTTTTTCAGCCTCTGTGCGTTGATCCTGGTGTGGCGAATTCGACCGAAGGCGGTCACCAATCTGCATCAGGTCGACGACGCGCCGCTGCATCACGTGGCGATGCCCGACAGCATGTCCAGTTCGCCGTTGGTCGCTGCCCTGGACCCTCGGGTGGATGAGCAGGTGGTGCAGGAGCAGATGCAAGTCAGTGTTCCTGATCCAGAGCCTGAACCAGCAATGGATGAGCCGGCTAGCGAAGAGCCAAAAGAGCCCCTGGCCCCGGACGAACATCCTCATGACTTGAGCAGGGCGCGCCCCTGAACGAAAAACGGGCAGATCCCACCAGGATCTGCCCGTTTTTTTGCCTCAGCGTTTAGAGCTTAAAAATCGTCGTCTTTGTCGAAACGCCGAGCTTCCCGCTGCAACTGATACACAAAGCGCTCCACTTGGCGTTGCACCAAGCCACTCATGTTGTGGAAGCGCACGCCGGCGAACGTGATGTTGAGCTTGTCTTCGAAGTGCAGGTAGCGCAATTCTACGGCGGTGGTCATGCTGCCAAAGGGCAGGGCAGCGACAAAGCGGTCGTAGACCTGGCCCAGTTGCAGGCGCTCGGAGATGTCGCCTTCGAAGCGAAGCTTGCAGCCAGTGGCGGAGATATCCAGCAACTTACCGTTGACTGGCACCTTGAGCTTCTCGCCACCCAACTCGATATTCACCAACTGCGCCAGTTTCAATGCGGCGCGAAAAGCATTACGGCGCTGATGGTAGACCACCTCGTCGGGCATGTTGCCGCTGTAGATGCGGTGGCCGTCCTTTTCGCTGAGGCTCAGTGTGCCGTTGCTTTCCCACGCAATCCGCACACCATCGTGAAAACCTTCGATACGAAAGGGTTCGCCATTCTCCAGGTAGCGTTCACCGTCACGGGGAATCATTTCATCCAGTACCAGCGTCTTGCTATCGCGGGAAACGTCCACCAGATAGCTTTGGAAGCGTTGGCTGCGCTCGTGGAAGGTGATGATCAAAGGATCATGGCTGTCTTGGAGCATCCGCAAAGTGCTGGCGATTTCCAGAGGCGTGGTGAGCACCTTCGGTGGCTGCGGGGCATCTTCCGCATTAAGGGCGTTGAACACGGTTCTTCCATCTCCAGGCAAAATACGACTACACGCAAGAACCGGCATTTTGCCAGTATGTAGCGCACCTTGGATAGGCCACGCTGTAAACCGGCGTCAGGCTTGGCTGCGAGTGCTTGGCTTGACCAGGCGTGATGTGGAGCCTTGGGCGTTGTACAGGGCCGGAGGTTCGCCGCCGTGGAGTATGCGTAACTGATTGGCGGTCGTGGCTTGTTGAAGCTGGATCGACTGGCCGTTGAGCTGGTTGGCTTCCTGGCACAGGGCGAGCAATTGGTTGAGTTCCTTGCTTTGTGACAGCAACTGGTCGCCGACCGATGAATGGCTGGCCAGTTGCGCGAGGCCATCGTGATCGGCCGGCAGGCCCAGGCTGATCAGGATCTCGCTGCGCTTCTTGCCATGCTGTTCAAGCAGCACGATCAGCGACTGTTTGCGCGCCAGGATTTCTTCCAGCAAGGGCATATCCCGGCCGTACAAGGCCAGGGACTCTTCTTTGAGCAGCTCGAGCAATTGCTGCGTCGGCGCCAGATCATCAATGATCAGTTGAAGCAAATGTTCGTCGTGGTGCATGGCTGGCCTTGGGTTTTAAGCGTCCAAAAGCCCTGCGCAGGCCTTTGCCTAGCGCTCGGCTTCGAAGTTGAGCAGCTTGCTGGCGACACGGTTGCTGTCGACTTTATAGCTGCCATCGGCGATGGCCTGTTTCAACTCGGCCACCCGGGCTTTATTGACAACCGGCTGGTCGCGCAGCGAGTCAGTGACCTTCTGCAACTGTTGAGCCTCATTGCTCAGGTGAACCGATTCCCCACTCTGGCTGACGCTGGCCTGTTCTGCCTTGGCGGGCAGGGGCTGTGGCTTGGCTTCTACGCTGTCCTTGGCACCGCTGGTGCGCGTACTGCCTGGCAAAGCCGGGGCGTTATTCAAACGACTGAAATCAATGACCATGTTGAAAAAACCTCTGGGTATTTGGACGCTTGCCATGTTTTCGGCCATACCCAAACAAACTTTAGGCGCGAATGACAATAAATCTCCACACGGAACTTCTCGTGCACAGTGTAGGAAAACCCAGCGTCCTCTACCAGTGTTCTATAAAGCGACCTCGACTTGCCCGGGGGCGGTCACGCGCGCCTTGATGACGCGGTTGGAGTTGAGATTCTTGACACGGATCTGTTCGCTCATGCCGCCGTTGGACAGCGCTTCACCCGGCATTCTTACATTCAACCCGCCGCTGCTGGCGGAAATCACCACCTGGTCACCTTTGCGAATCACTTCGGCCTGTTCCAGGTGAACCAATGTGATGACTTGATCGGTAACCATTGGTCGGGTGAGCCGCTGCCCAATAGCCTGGTCCACTGAGGTCATATAGCCCTGGTTGATCTGGCTGATGTCCCGTTCACGCAGGGCCACATCCTCAAAGCTGATAATACCGGTGCGTTTCAGCGGCCGCGCAACGACAACCACATCACGGAACAGCTTGACCTGGGCAGGCACGAATACTGTCCACGGCGAGGCACCTTCACAACGTACTTTCACCGTGACCCGGCCAATGGGTTGAGAAGGGCTTTCCAGGGTGGCTGTCAATTCCCTGTCGCACATGGGCATGCGCAAACGCGGGTCCAACTGATTGACCTGGATTTCATAACGCCCCGGCGTCTGTGTGGTTGCCAGATAATCTTCTACAGTGAACTCAAGAAACCCTTGGGTGACGCCGATAAGTACATCAGGCAGGGTAACGTTGTCGGCACGGGTCGCAGCACTGAGCCCCAAGGCAAGCAACGCCATCGTGGCGCAGAGCAATCTGCGATAGCGTTGGCAGCCGAAGTGTCGGGAAACTGTCGTTTTAATATCCATGAACAACAAATAGCAAAGCTCGTGCCGTTTAGTGTTGGGTACGCTTCGTACCCCTAGTTTTAGGAGTCTGGGCATGGCAGGTGTAATGGATTCAGTAAACCAGCGCACACAGCTGGTAGGGCAGAATCGCCTGGAGTTGTTGCTTTTCCGCCTGGACGGCAAGCAGTTGTATGGCATCAACGTGTTTAAAGTGCGTGAAGTGCTGCAATGCCCCAAGTTGACGATCATGCCCAAGTCCAATCCGGTCGTGTGTGGCGTGGCCAACATCCGTGGCGCGACTATTCCGATTCTCGACCTGGCATTGGCCACGGGGTCCTCAGGTTTGCAAGACCGCCAGAGTCCCTTCGTGATCATTACCGAGTACAACACCAAGACCCAGGGGTTCCTGGTGCGCTCGGTGGAACGTATCGTCAATATGAACTGGGAAGAAATCCACCCGCCGCCCAAGGGCACCGGGCGCGATCACTACCTGACGGCGGTGACGCGGGTCGATAACCAGTTGGTGGAAATCATCGACGTGGAGAAAATCCTCGCCGAAGTAGCGCCGACCTCGGAAACCATCTCCGTCGGTGTGGTGGATGCCGAGACCGCGCATAAGGCCGTGTCTTTGCGCGTACTGACCGTGGACGACTCTTCAGTGGCGCGCAAGCAGGTCACGCGTTGTCTGCAAACTGTCGGTGTGGACGTAGTGGCGCTCAATGATGGTCGCCAGGCCCTGGACTACCTGCGCAAGCTGGTGGACGAAGGCAAGAAGCCAGAAGAAGAGTTCTTGATGATGATTTCCGACATCGAGATGCCGGAAATGGACGGATACACCCTTACGGCCGAGATACGCAACGATCCACGCATGCAAAAATTGCATATCATCCTGCATACTTCGTTGTCGGGGGTATTCAATCAGGCAATGGTCAAGAAGGTCGGTGCTGATGACTTCCTGGCCAAATTCCGTCCTGATGACCTCGCATCCCGGGTAGTCGACCGGATCAAGGCAGCAGATCACAGCTGAGGGATTCTCCCCTGGCGGTCACACGATTTAAGAGGCGGTACCATTGTCTACGGGTAATTTGGATTTCGAACAGTTCCGGGTCTTCCTGGAAAAAGCCTGTGGCATATTGCTCGGTGAAAACAAGCAATACCTGGTATCCAGCCGTCTCAACAAGCTGATGGAACAGCAGGGCATCAAGTCCCTGGGTGAGTTGGTCCAGCGGATCCAGGCGCAGCCGCGCAGCGGGCTCAAGGAGATGGTGGTCGATGCCATGACCACCAACGAAACCTTATGGTTTCGCGATACTTACCCCTTTGAAGTGCTCAAGAACAAAGTGCTGCCGGAGGCGATCAAGGCCAGCCCGGGCCAGCGCTTGCGTATCTGGTCGGCGGCGTGCTCTTCGGGGCAGGAACCGTACTCGATCTCGATGTCCATCGACGAGTTCGAACGGACCAATATGGGCCAGTTGAAAGCTGGCGCGCAAATTGTCGCCACGGACCTGTCCGGCACCATGCTCACCAACTGCAAGACCGGTGAGTACGACAGCCTGGCGCTGGGCCGCGGCCTGTCCCAGGAGCGCCTGCAGCGTTACTTCGATCCGAAAGGGGCGGGGCGCTGGGCGATCAAGGCACCGATCAAGAACCGCGTGGAATTCCGCTCGTTCAACCTGCTCGACAGTTATGCCAGCCTGGGCAAGTTCGACATGGTGTTCTGTCGTAACGTGCTGATCTATTTCTCGGCCGAAGTAAAGAAAGACATCCTCTTGCGCATCCACGGCACGCTCAAGCGCGGCGGGTATCTGTTCCTCGGTGCTTCCGAAGCCTTGAACGGCCTGCCGGACCATTTCCAGATGGTGCAGTGCAGCCCGGGAATCATCTACCAGGCCAAGTAAGTCAATGTGGGAGTGTGGGAGGGGGCTTGCTCCCGATAGCAGTGTGTCAGTGATAGATTTATCAACTGAACCACCGCCATCGGGGGCAAGCCCCCTCCCATCTTTGTATTGCGGCAAGATAAATAAAAGTGGCAATGCCCATTGCCGCTTTACTGGCGCCACGCGGAAAACACTTGCCGCTTTTCTGACATAGCCGCCGGCAATCTCCCCGAAAGCCCTTGATATAGGGGGCTTAACAAGATTGGCATGCACCTTGCTATAACCCTGCTAACGAACAGCAGGTCAGCCTAAAGGTCTCCGCCATGAGCATCAGCTTCGATAAAGCGCTCGGTATCCACGAACAAGCCCTGGGCTTCCGCGCCCAGCGTGCCGAAGTCCTGGCCAACAACATTGCCAACGCCGATACCCCGAACTACAAGGCTCGGGATCTGGACTTCTCCGCCGTGCTCGCCGCCCAGCAGGACAAGACCAAGAACGGCACCTTCGCCTTGAACATGACCAACAACCGTCATATCGAAGCGCAGGGCCTGGGCAATGCTGACGAGTCGCTGCTGTATCGCACGCCGATGCAGCCGTCGATCGACCAGAACACCGTCGACGCCCAACTGGAGCAATCGAATTACGCCGAGAACTCGGTGAACTTCCAGGCCAGCTTCACCCTGCTCAATAGTAAATTCAAAGGGCTGATGTCAGCCCTGCGTGGAGAGTAAGCCATGTCTCTGTCCAGTGTTTTCAATATTGCCGGCAGTGGCATGAGCGCGCAAACCACGCGCTTGAACACCGTCGCCAGTAACATCGCCAACGCCGAGACCGTGTCTTCGAGCATTGACCAGACTTACCGCGCCCGTCACCCGGTGTTTGCGACCATGTTCCAGGCTGGTCAGAGCGGCGGCAGTGATTCGTTGTTCCAGGACCAGGACGCAGCCGGCTCCGGTGTGCAGGTGCTGGGTGTAGTCGAAGACCAGAGCAACCTTGAGGCCCGTTACGAGCCGAACCATCCCGCTGCGAACGAAAAGGGTTACGTCTACTACCCCAACGTCAACGTGGTCGAGGAGATGGCCGACATGATTTCCGCAAGCCGCTCGTTCCAGACCAACGCGGAAATGATGAACACCGCCAAAGCCATGATGCAGAAGGTCTTGACCCTGGGTCAGTGATAAGGGGCGCCAAATAATGGCCATCGTTGATACGTCTAACAACACGGCAGTCCAAGACCTGTTCAATTCCAAGGTCAAGGATGCTTCGAACAATGTAGCGAATGTTTCCAAAGCCGCGACCGGCAACCAGGCGCTGGGCAAGGATGCATTCCTGCAGTTGCTGGTCACCCAGCTGAAAAACCAGAACCCGCTGTCGCCCCAGGACAACGGCGCGTTCGTGGCCCAGCTAGCGCAGTTCAGCAGCCTTGAAGGCATCAACACCCTCAACGACTCGGTGAATAACATCTCCAGCAACTTCAGCTCCTCGCAAGCGCTGCAGGCTTCGTCGCTGGTGGGGCGGTCGATCATTATCCAGACCGACAAAGCCATGGTTGATACCAGCAAGAGCATGAACGGTTCGGTGGAGGTGCCATCGGCGGTGGGCAACGTTTCCGTCAAGATCACCGATAAGGACGGCAACGTCGTGCGCACCGTGGATATGGGCGCGCAGAGTGCCGGCAGCCAGAGCTTTATCTGGGATGGCAAGAATGAGAAGGGCGAAATCGCCCCAGCCGGCACCTACACCTTCAATGCCTCCACCAAGAACGACAAAGGTGATGCGGTGGCCCTGGCCACCTCACTGCCGGCCACGGTAACCAGCGTGACCCTGAGCAAGACCGGCGGCGAAATGCTGCTCAACCTTGCAGGCGGCATGGGCAGCGTCAAGCTGTCGCAAATTCAGACTATCGGTACATAGAGCCGGCTAGATACGGCAGAGGGAGAGAACATGTCTTTTAATATCGGCCTTAGCGGCCTCTATGCGGCCAACAAACAACTGGACGTGACCGGCAACAACATCGCCAACGTCGCGACCACTGGCTTCAAGTCATCCCGTGCGGAATTTGCCGATATCTACGCGGCCTCCAAACTGGGTACTGGCCAGAATACTATCGGCAACGGTGTGAACCTGGCGGCGGTGTCCCAGCAGTTCACCCAGGGCGACGTCAACGGCGGTGGCGGCATCCTCGACATGGCGATCCAGGGTGGTGGTTTCTTCGTGCAGAAGGGTAGCGACGGCTCGCTGGAATACACCCGTAGCGGTGCTTTCCGTGCGGACAAGGACGGCTACATCACCAACAACACCGGCACTTCGCGTCTGCAGGGTTACGCGGCGGACGAGAATGGCAAGATCACCAAGGGTGGCCTGGTCGACCTGCAACTGAACCTGGCGAACTTGCCACCGAAGGCGTCCACCAAGGTGGATTCGGCCAGCAACCTCAACTCCTCGTCGCCGGTGATCGACCAGACCAAGAATCCGTTTGATCCGAGCAAGTCCGAAACATTCACCACGCAATACGGCACTACGTTGTACGACGCTCAGGGTAACGCCCACCCTATGGTGCAGTACCTGGTGAAAACCGATGCCAACCAGTGGCAGTCCTACACCTTGATCGATGGCCGCAACCCTGATGGTTCGGCGCCTACCGGTACTGGTGCTGACGTGAAGGCGCCTGTGCCCTCGACTCTGAGTTTCGATGGTGCCGGTAATCTCAAGAGCATCGTGACCGGTGGTGTCGCCGGCAACACCTTGACCATCAAGGATTGGGTACCTGGCACAGTCACCGATGGTGTTTGGAAGCCTAACGATGCGACAGCGAACAAGGACGGCATTGCTATCAACATGGGCAACGTCACTCAGTACAACTCGGCCAGCTACCGCAATCCGCCGGTCACTGACGGTTATGCCACTGGCCAGATCACCGGCCTGAAAATCGACGGCAGCGGTGTATTGTTCGCGACCTTCAGCAACCAGCAGAGCAAGGCCATCGGCCAGATTTCCCTGGCCAGCTTCAACAACGAGCAAGGCCTGCAGCCGGCTGGCGGTACGGCTTGGAAAGAGACCTTTGCATCGGGCCAGCCGGGTTACGACGCGCCGGAATCTGGCACCCTGGGTTCGATCAAGGGCTCCTCTCTGGAAGCCTCCAACGTCAACCTGACCAACGAGCTGGTGGACCTGATCAAGGCCCAGAGCAACTACCAGGCGAACGCCAAGACCATCTCCACCCAGAGCACCATTATGCAGACCATCATTCAGATGACCTGATACCGTCGCTCAAGTACCAGCGTTCAATCAAAGGCCCCTCGATCGAGGGGCCTTTTTTTGTGTGCGCTACATAGTTATTTACTGCTCGTTTCACCACGCCCCGATGCGGGAACGCATAACGCCGATTTGGCCACGGATCAGCCAGCGGACGGTTGTCGTCCGGCGAATATAGGGGAAGTAAATGGCGGGTTATGCATTGTGGGAGAGCGGCGCGCGGGGAGCGCGCGGTTTCGACGCGGGTATCTATGGCGATGTATATGGGCGGCAAAGTCCGGCGTACGGGGCCAATGACGACAAGGCCGCCAACACTGAGTCGGTCAGGCAACTGCTCAGCCAACTGATGGATGCCGAAAAAACCTCCAAGAGCCAGACCGCTCAGGAGCTTCGCGACAAGCTGAACGATAAGCGCGAAGAGCTCGGTGACGAAAAATTCAAAGAGATCATGAAGGAGCTGATGGAGAAGGCCGACGTCTCTTGGTTGGAGTTTCTGCGGCGCCTGATGAAGTTGTGGTTTCCAGAACTGGATGATGAATCCCCAACGCCCTCACCGCCTTCCCCTGGCCCATCGCCAAGAGGTGGAGGTGGTGGAGGCGGCGGTGGCAGGCCAAGTCCCAACAATTTCGGCCCCAGCGAGCCCATGAGTAATCTGCCGATTACCGAAGGCTCCAAGCACTTCAATTACAAGCCCGATGAAAGTAACCCAGGTAAAAAACCAGACAATATCTGGAGTGGATTCAGCCAGGGGCCGGACGGCAATTGCGTCACCGTTTCAGCGATTAAGGGCGCAATGATGAAGTTTGGTCAGAAGCCCACTGACGTCTTCGCAGAGGTCAAAGAGACGAGCAATGGCTATTACGTGAAAATGCGCGATGGGAAATCGGTTAACTTTTCCAAAGATGAATTACGGCAGGCTGCCAGGTATGCACAGTTCAAGGGCGATAACCCGCAGATGTTGACTGATGCCAACTTCATGTTTGCGGCGAGCGCCAAGCGTGCGCAGATGGAGGGCAATGGCCTGGACGACAACCCGAACGAATCGAAAAAGAGCTTTGCCCATGCGATGCAAAGCCTGAACAACGGCGAAATGCCCCACGAAGCTTTGGATCGCCTTGGTTTGAAAGGGCTCTACAGGCAATCCTCGAGTAGCGAACTGGCGAGCGGCAAGCTGGGCGTCGTGGCCTATGATCGCCATTCAATGGCGGTCATCGACGGTAAAGTTGAGCTATGGGGGCGGCGAGGTGGCGCGCCGAAGCAGGGTATTGCGTACGCGTTCCTCTAGGCGTGATAAACGAAAAAGCCCGATAAACCCTGTGCAGTCGGGGTTCATCGGGCTTTTTAAATCCAGGGCGTTCAAGCCCTGGATCGGTTCAGCTTATTGGCAAGCTTCGCAATCCGGCTCGTCAATCGCGCAGGCCTTTGGCACTGGTGCCGGGCCGGCGGGGGCTGCGAGTACCGAATCATCACCGTGGTTGCCGCTGGAAACAGCATTGAGCTTACCGGTGTTGATGGTCGACTTCTCGGTGCTGGTCGCGGCCAGGGCACGGAGGTAGTAAGTGGTTTTCAGGCCACGGTACCAAGCCATGCGGTAGGTCACGTCCAGCTTCTTGCCCGATGCGCCAGCGATGTAGAGGTTCAGGGACTGGGCCTGGTCGATCCACTTCTGACGACGACTGGCGGCGTCAACGATCCACTTGGTGTCCACTTCGAACGCGGTCGCGTAGAGCTCTTTGAGTTCTTGCGGGATGCGCTCGATCTGCTGCACCGAACCGTCGTAGTACTTCAGGTCGTTGATCATGACCGAGTCCCACAGGCCGCGGGCTTTCAGGTCGCGGACCAGGTACGGGTTGATCACGGTGAATTCGCCCGACAGGTTCGATTTCACATACAGGTTCTGGTAGGTCGGTTCGATCGACTGCGACACGCCGGTGATGTTGGCGATGGTAGCGGTCGGTGCGATGGCCATGATGTTGGAGTTACGAATACCTTTCTGTACACGGGCACGTACCGGTGCCCAGTCCAGGGTTTCGTTCAGGTCGACATCGATGTACTTCTGGCCACGCTGTTCGATCAGGATCTGTTGCGAATCCAGCGGCAGGATGCCCTTGGACCACAGCGAACCCTGGAACGTCTCGTAGGCGCCGCGTTCGTCGGCCAGGTCGCAGGAAGCCTGGATCGCGTAGTAGCTGACCGCTTCCATGGACTTGTCGGCGAACTCGACCGCAGCATCCGAACCGTAAGGAATGTGCTGCAGGTACAGCGCGTCCTGGAAGCCCATGATGCCCAGGCCCACTGGACGATGCTTGAAGTTGGAGTTCTGCGCCTGTGGCACCGAGTAGTAGTTGATGTCGATGACGTTATCGAGCATGCGTACTGCGGTGTTGACGGTGCGTTGCAGCTTGGCGGTGTCGAGCTGGCCGTTGACGATGTGGTTCGGCAGGTTGATCGAGCCCAGGTTGCAAACGGCGATCTCGTCCTTGTTGGTGTTCAAGGTGATCTCGGTGCACAGGTTCGAACTGTGGACCACGCCCACGTGCTGCTGCGGGCTGCGCAGGTTGCATGGGTCCTTGAAGGTCAGCCATGGGTGGCCGGTTTCAAACAGCATGGACAGCATTTTGCGCCACAGGTCTTTGGCCTGGATGGTCTTGAACAGCTTGACCTTGCCTGGGTACTCGGTGAGGGCTTCGTAGTACTCGTAGCGTTCCTCGAAGGCCTTGCCGGTCAGGTCGTGCAGGTCTGGTACTTCGGATGGCGAGAACAGGGTCCACTTGCCGTCATCGAAGACACGCTTCATGAACAGGTCAGGGATCCAGTTGGCGGTGTTCATGTCGTGGGTACGACGACGGTCATCACCGGTGTTCTTGCGCAGCTCGATGAACTCTTCAATGTCCATGTGCCAGGTTTCCAGGTAGGCACACACAGCGCCTTTGCGCTTGCCACCCTGGTTCACGGCGACGGCGGTATCGTTCACCACTTTCAGGAAGGGGACGACGCCCTGGGACTTGCCGTTGGTGCCCTTGATGTACGAGCCCAAGGCACGCACCGGCGTCCAGTCGTTACCCAGGCCGCCAGCGAATTTGGACAGCATGGCGTTGTCATGGATCGCGTGGTAGATGCCCGACAGATCATCCGGCACGGTGGTCAGGTAGCAGCTCGACAGCTGTGGACGCAGGGTGCCGGCGTTGAACAGGGTCGGGGTCGACGACATGTAGTCGAAGGACGACAGCAGATTGTAGAACTCGATGGCACGGTCTTCTTTGTTCTTCTCTTCGATCGCCAGGCCCATGGCCACGCGCATGAAGAACACTTGCGGCAGTTCGAAGCGGATACCGTCCTTGTGGATGAAGTAACGGTCGTACAGGGTTTGCAGGCCCAGGTAGGTGAACTGCTGGTCACGCTCGTGGTTGATCGCCTTGCCGAGTTTTTCCAGGTCGAAGGTGGCCAGGATCGGGTTGAGCAATTCGAATTCGATACCTTTGGCGATATAGGCCGGCAGGGCCTTGGCGTACAGGTCGGCCATCTCGTGGTGGGTAGCGCTGTCGGCCACGCCCAGAAAGCCCAGGCCTTCGGCACGCAGGGTGTCCATCAGCAGGCGCGCGGTCACGAACGAGTAGTTCGGCTCGCGTTCAACCAGGGTACGGGCGGTCATCACCAGGGCGGTGTTGACGTCGGTCAGGGCCACGCCGTCGTACAGGTTCTTCAGGGTTTCGCGCTGGATCAGGTCACCATCGACTTCTTCCAGGCCTTCGCAGGCTTCGGTGATGATGGTGTTCAGGCGGCCCAGGTCCAGCGGCGCAAAGCTGCCGTCGGCCAGGGTGATGCGGATCGACGGGTGCGCTTGCACGGCAGCTTCTTCAGCCGGGGAACGCACGGCACGTTCCCTGGCGCGCGAATCACGGTAGATCACGTAGTCGCGTGCGACTTTCTGCTCGCCGGCACGCATCAGGGCCAGTTCGACCTGGTCCTGGATTTCTTCGATATGGATAGTGCCGCCCGATGGCATGCGACGCTTGAAGGTTGCGGTGACCTGTTCGGTCAGGCGGGCAACCGTGTCGTGGATGCGCGACGAGGCAGCAGCGGTGCCGCCTTCAACTGCAAGAAACGCTTTGGTGATGGCGACGGTGATTTTGTCATCGGTATAAGGAACGACAGTGCCGTTACGCTTGATCACGCGCAGTTGGCCAGGTGCAGTGGCGGACAGATCCAGGTTCGAATCAGCGGCCTGCGGCACGGAGCCCTGCGGGTTCTCGCGAGTTGTGTCGGTTTGCATGGGGGGTTGTCTCCACGTTCTATATTTGATTGCGAGTGCCAGGCTTTTTCCTGCAACACCCGTACCGTTTTCCATGTCGGGGATGGAGAACAGCTGCCATCCGCGTGAGCGGTTTGGTCTACTGAAAAATCTGTTGGTTCAACGCTGCGCTAGCAATAAAACGCTTGAGTTTCGAGCCACTTGTGTGGTTGGACGCTGGTGTCGAAAACCCTACATGTAGGGTCTTCATGAGCGCCGAGGTACAAGATAATGCGTTTTCGAGGGGTTAGCAACGGAGTAACCTGTGGATAACGCTGTGAGTAAAATGTGTAAGAAAGGTCGAATAGGCGTGTAGGCCGCATTGCTGCTGGATTACGCCGTTTGTCATTAAATATTTCGGGCTTGAAACAGCCTGCCCATTTTCGGAGGGCGCGAACCCTATCACAAACAAACGTGATCTCCGAATGGATTTCCAGGCTTGTTTTTAAGGGGCGAGCCATGGCTACAATCGGCCTTGATCAGGGCGATAGCATGCTTGCTCCTCATGACAACTATAGGAGCGAGCTTGCTCGCGAAAATCGTCAACGATAATGCAGCACACTTGGATAAGCGCGGTGCCCTTGCGTTCTTCGCGAGCAAGCTCGCTCCTACAATAAAGAACCGAGGTAGCGCATGGAGCAAGAAGCCTGGCAGATATTGATCGTCGAGGACGACGAGCGACTCGCCGAGTTGACCCGCGAATACCTGGAAAGTAACGGCCTGTGTGTGTCGGTGGAAAGCGACGGCGCACAGGCGGCGGCGCGCATCATCGCCGAACAACCAGACCTGGTGATCCTCGACCTGATGCTGCCCGGCGAAGATGGCCTGAGCATCTGCCGCAAGGTGCGCGAGCGCTATGACGGTGTAATCCTGATGCTCACTGCGCGCACCGACGATATGGACCAGGTACTGGGCCTGGACATGGGTGCAGACGACTATGTATGCAAACCCGTGCGCCCACGTTTGTTACTGGCGCGTATCCAGGCATTGCTGCGCCGCAGCGAGTCGGCGTTACCTGCCATAGTGGAAAACCAGCGCCGCCTGCAGTTCGGCCCCTTGGTGGTGGACAACGCCTTGCGCGAGGCCTGGTTGCACGATGGCGGTATCGAACTGACCAGCGCCGAGTTCGACCTGTTGTGGCTGTTGGTGGCGAACGCCGGGCGCATCCTGTCCCGCGAGGAAATCTTTATCGCCCTGCGCGGCATCGGCTACGACGGCCAGGATCGCTCCATTGATGTGCGCATCTCGCGCATTCGGCCGAAGATCGGCGACGATCCGATTCATCCGCGCCTGATCAAGACGATCCGCAGCAAAGGCTACCTGTTCGTCCCCGAAGCCGCCGCCGATATGCCGTTGTGAACTCGATCTTCCTGCGCATCTACGGCGGCATGTGCGCGGCGCTGATCCTGGTGGCGCTGCTCGGTGCCCTGGCGTTGCACCTGCTCAACGATGTGCGCAGCGGCCAGTACCGCGAGCGCCTGGCCCACGGCACCTTTGCGTTGATGGGCGATAACCTGCAACCCATGAGTGCCATTGAGCGGCTGCGCGCCTTGGCGGTGTGGGAGCGCTTGCTGGGCATTCCGCTGGAACTGCGCACGTTCACCCAGGCGCAACTGGACCTGGGTCAGCGCAATCGCCTGCAACGTGGCCAGGTCTTGGTGGAACAGACCGGCCCCCATGCGGCGCGGGTGCTGCGATTGGTCAGCGAACAGGAGCAGTTGGTGCTCACCGGCGAAGTGCAGCAGATCAGCGAGCAATTGGCCCGTGCGACCATTTACCTGCTGGCCGACGAACTGGTGCGCTTTCCAGTCGCCGAGCAGCCGCAGCGCCTGGCCGATATAAAGCAAGCCAAGGGCTTTGGTTTTGAAATGCACTTGGTGGCCCTTGACCAGGCCGACATGGACGACGACCAGCGCCGGCGCGTAGCGGAAGGCGATACGGTGATGGCCCTGGGCAAGGGCGGCGATTCGATCCGCGTGTTTGCCGGCATGGTTGGCACACCATGGGTGCTGGAGATCGGCCCGCTGTATCAAATGAACCCTTACCCGGCGCAATGGCTGATTCTGATCACCTTGATCGGCCTGACCCTGATCGGCTTGATCGTTTATTTGCTGGTGCGTCAGCTTGAGCGCCGGCTCAAAGGCCTGGAAGCGGCAGCTACACGCATCGCCAAGGGCAACCTGGAGGTCCGCGTGCCGGCCCGAGGAGCTGATTCGGTCGGGCGCCTTGCGGCCGCATTCAATGGCATGGCCGAGCACTTGCAACAATTGCTGGCGATTCAGCGCGAGCTGGTGCGTGCGGTGTCCCATGAGTTACGCACACCGGTGGCGCGCCTGCGGTTTGGCCTGGAGATGATCGGTGATGCCGCCACCCCCGAAGCTCGGCGCAAATACCTGGAAGGCATGGACGGCGATATCCAGGACCTCGATGGCCTGGTGGATGAGATGCTCACCTATGCGCGCCTGGAGCAAGGGGCGCCGGAGCTGAATTTCCAGCGGGTGGACCTCGATGCCTTGCTCGACCAGGTGATCGGCGAATTGTCGCCACTGCGCCCGCAGGTCGCCGTTACCCGCGGTATTTGCCTGTCATCGACGCATTGGGATGACGCCTGGGTCGACGCCGAACCACGCTACCTGCACCGTGCCCTGCAGAACCTGGTGAGTAACGCCATGCGCCACGCCAAGGGCCACGTGCTGATCAGTTACCAGGTAGGCCAGGTGCGCTGTCGCATTGACGTGGAAGACGATGGCCCAGGCGTGCCGGAAAGTGCCTGGGAGCGGATCTTTACGCCATTCCTGCGCCTGGACGACAGCCGCACCCGAGCGTCTGGCGGCCACGGCCTGGGCCTGTCGATTGTGCGGCGGATCATCTATTGGCACGGCGGGCGGGCGTTGATCAGCAAAAGTAACAATCTGGGCGGGGCGTGTTTCAGCCTGAGTTGGCCCCGGGATCAAGAGAAACCCCGATAGCGTCCTATCAAGCGCCGACGGCCACCAGGCTCAACAACTGTTCCCCCTCCAGCACAAATTGCCCCTCCAACTCCTTGCCACAACACCACTCACTCGACAGGTCCGTCAGCAACCGCAGCCGCACGTGCCCAGCCTGCGACCACTCCAATACCTCGGCATGTTCAAAGTAAAAACGCTTTTGCACGATCGGATAGAGCGCCTTGAACAGACTCTCCTTGACCGAAAACGTCAACGTCACCAGCAGCCCGAGCTGCTCACGCGGTAGTGCCGCCATGCGCTGCAACTCATCGGCCGTCAGAATCTCCCCAGCCAGGCGTTCCGCCCGTTCCAGGGCCAGCAGGTTCTCCAGGTCCATCCCCAGCCCGCGCCACTGCGTCTTGTGGCCGACAATGGCTGCCGCGTGCCCGGTGCTGTGGGTGATGGAGCCACTGATATGCCCAGGCCAGACCGGTGCGCGGTCTTCACCGATCGCCGGGATGCAGTTGAGGTTATCGAGTCGTTGCAGCGCTTCGCGGGCGCACAGGCGGCCGGCGAGAAACTCCGCTTGCCGCTTGGCCACCGAGCGCTGGATGCTCGCCGGCGGCGGCACGGCGCTACGCTGGAAATCCAAGGGGTTCAATAAGGCCGGGTCGAATCGCGTGCTCAAAAACACCGTACCCGGCAAGGGGGCAGGCAGCGGCCAACGGGCATCGAGTGGGGTACAGCAAGCGGGTAGGGGCGTCATGCGCAGCATTTTGCCGAGTTGGCGCGCCAGTGGATAGCCCGGCAGCGGTTCAGTTGTGGTTCAGAGCCTGTTCAGGGGGAGTTCAGGGGCGCTTGCGTAGTCTGGACCCCACAGCCTAAACGCGTATGAGGTAACCACCATGACTGCGATCAAGAAGCTGATGTTGGCGTTAACCATGCTCGGCGCCACCGCCGGCGTGCAAGCCTCGGATGGCGACTTTAGGGCATTTGGCAGCGAGAAAACCAAGAAATCCGGCAGCCCGATCCATCGTGTCAGCTTCGAAGACGCCGGCACCCAGACCGCGCCGTGGGGGCGGGCCCTGGGCGCTAGCGCCGCGCAACCCGACTATCGCAGCGGCTACCCGCACCTGACGGGCCATTACAATGGCATTAAACTGCGCCCGCAAGACGTGCAGGGCCGCTATGATATCCCTCGGTCGGATAGTTGAATTGCCTTGGAGAGCCTTATGAAATTGCTGGTGGTGGAAGATGAGGCGCTGCTGCGCCATCACCTGTTTACCCGCCTGACCGACAGCGGGCATGTGGTCGAAGCCGTGGCCAATGCCGAGGAAGCCCTGTACCAGACAGGCCAATTCAATCATGACCTGGCGATCATCGACCTTGGCCTGCCCGGCATGGGCGGCCTGGACCTGATTCGCCAACTGCGCACCCAGGCCAAGACCTTTCCGATCCTGATCCTGACTGCCCGCGGCAACTGGCAGGATAAAGTCGAAGGCCTGGCGGCCGGTGCCGACGACTATGTGGTCAAGCCGTTTCAGTTCGAAGAGCTGGAGGCGCGGATGAACGCCTTGTTACGCCGCTCCAGCGGTTTTACCCAGTCCACCATCATTGCCGGGCCCTTGTTGCTGGACCTCAATCGCAAGCAAGCCTCCTTGGATGAACAGCCGCTGGCGTTGACCGCTTATGAGTATCGAATCCTCGAATACCTGATGCGTCACCATCAACAAGTGGTGGCCAAGGATCGTTTGATGGAGCAGCTCTACCCCGATGACGACGAACGCGACCCGAACGTCATCGAAGTGCTGGTCGGCCGCCTGCGCCGCAAGCTGGAAGGACCGACCGGGTTCAAGCCGATCGATACTGTGCGCGGCCTGGGTTACCTGTTCAATGAGCGCTGCCGTTGATTCGCTCGCTACGTGTGCGCCTGATGCTGGCGGCCGCCACCCTGGCCGTGCTGTTCATGCTCGGCTTGTTGCCCGCCATGCAAGGCGCGTTCAGCCTGGCCCTGCAGGATTCCATCGAGCAGCGCCTGGCGTCGGACGTGACCACCCTGATCTCCGCCGCGCGGGTCGAAAATAATCGCCTGCTGATGCCGGCGCAGCTGCCGGATGAACGCTTCAACCTCACCGACAGCCGGCTGCTTGGCTATATTTACGACCGCGAGGGCCACTTGGTATGGCGTTCGCGGGCGACCCGGGAAGAAAACATCAACTACAAGCCGCGCTACGATGGGCGCGGCAACGAGTTTGCGCGCATCCGCGAAGCTAATGGCCAGGAATTTTTCGTGTATGACGTCGAGGTCAAGCTGCTGGGGGGCAAGAGTGCGGCGTTCAGTATCGTCGCCCTGCAACCGGTGCGTGAATATCAACTGACCCTCGAAGGCTTGCGCGAGAACCTCTACCTGGGCTTCGGCGCCGCCTTGCTCGTGCTGTTGACGCTGTTGTGGCTGGGCCTGACCTGGGGCTTGCAAGCCCTGCGACGCTTGAGCCAGGAGCTTGACCAGATCGAAGGTGGCACCCGTGAGAGCCTTTCCGAAGAACACCCCCGCGAACTGCTGCGACTTACCGGCTCCCTCAACCGATTGCTGCACAGTGAACGCGAGCAACGCACCCGCTACCGCGATTCCCTGGATGACCTGGCCCATAGCCTGAAAACCCCGCTGGCGGTCTTGCAGGGAGTGAGTGAGGACATGGCTCAGCGCCACGAAGACCGTGGCCAGGCGTGGGTGCTGCAATCGCAGATCGAGCGCATGAGCCAGCAGATAGGCTATCAATTGCAGCGTGCCAGCCTGCGTAAAAGCGGCCTGGTGCGCCACCAGGTGCGTTTGGAGCCGGTGTTGCAAAGTCTGTGCGATACCTTGGAAAAGGTCTACCGCGACAAGCGCGTCAACGTCTCCTTTGACCTGCCGCAAGAGTGTGACGTGCCCATCGAGAAAGGCGCCCTGCTCGAAATGCTCGGCAACTTGCTGGAAAACGCCTATCGCCTATGCCTGCGTCAGGTGCGTATCAGCCTGGTGGAAAACCTTGACGGTATTGAGTTGTGTATCGAAGACGACGGCCCCGGTGTGCCGCCCGACCAGCGCGCACGGATTCTGCAGCGCGGCGAGCGGCTTGATCGCCAGCACCCGGGGCAGGGCATCGGGCTGGCGGTGGTCAAGGACATTATCGAGAGCTACAACGCGCGTTTGACGCTAGGGGACTCGGCACTAGGCGGCGCGGCTTTCAGGATCCATTTTCCGGCGTTGTGATGTCTATCGACTGGGCTTACGCGATGATGGCCAGACAGTCGACCGCTATCTGACTGATGCCCTGCGATCCAAATGTGGGAGGGGGCATACCAAAAGTTGTGTAGATACCCGTGCTGAGCCAAGTCCACCTCCGTTTAACTCCCCTGCGCGCGATACGCCCCCGGTGTCAGCCCCGTCCACTTCTTGAATGCCCGATGAAACGCCGACGGCTCAGAAAACCCCAAATGCTCGGCAATCTCCTGCAAGGACAAATCCGCCCGCCCCAAATGGTAGATGGCAATATCCCGGCGTAACTCATCCTTCAATGCCTGAAAGCTGGTGCCTTCTTCGCGAAGGTGCCGGCGCAGGGTCTGCGGGCTGATGTGCAAATGCTGGGCGACGGCCTCCAAGTCCGGCCAGGGCGTACGATCGCGACTCAGCAAGCGGCGCAACTGGCTGCTCAGGCTGTCGCCTTCATCCGGTCGGGACAATAAGTCGGCAGGCGAGCGCTGCAAGAAATGCTTGAGGGTGCGTTCATCCTGCAACAGGGGCAGGCTCAGGTAGCGGCTGGGAAATACCAGGCTGCTGTTCGGCGCGTCGAACATGTGAGGGCAGGGGAACAACAGGTCGTATTCACTGGCATGGGCCGGCGTGGGGTAACTGAAGGTTGCCTGCTGCAGACGGATTCGCTGGCCGATCAACCAACTGCCCAGGCGATGCCAGATCACCAGCAGGCACTCACTGAGAAAGTGATCCGGGTCCCATAGCTGTGAGTCGTCCAGGCTCAGTCGCGCCATATCGCCTTCTTTCGTCAGCTGCCAGCGCGGGCCCTGCGGGAAGAGGCTATAAAACAATAAGCCGCGCTCCAGAGCCTTCTCCAGCGTGCGGCAATGGATCAGGGCGTGGCACATCATGGCGAAGGTGCCGCGTTTGCTCGGCCCATCGGCAAACCCCAGGTACTCGTCATCCAGCTCCAGCCAGAGCATTTGCAGCAGCCGGGTGAATTGCTCCGGTGCAATGCGGGCGCGAGGCTCGCTCAGCAGTTCAGGGGTGATGCCCACCTGCTGCAACAACACCGAGTAGTCGTAACCGGCTCGACGCGCACCGCCGAGGGCTGCTCGGGCGTAGTGACTGGCGATGGTACGTTCGCGCATGCAAGGGCCTCGTCCGTGGAGTGGCGGATGGTAGCCATGACCCGGCCGAGCGACAAGGCGGATATCCGCCAAATTGTAGGACGAGACCGGCTAGGTGGGCGGAAATCCGCCATATGATCGAGTGCTCAGGGGCGGAAGTAACCCGCCTGGCCCAGATGTCTAAAGGCCTTCAGCGGATTTGCGCAAAGTGGCACGCCGTTTGCGATAAGGACTACAGCGCAGGCTTTGTCCTACAGGCTTCGCCAACAACAAATCCCTCCAGTGCAGGAGGGTTCGCAATTCAAGTGTCGTGGGCAATGGCGGATATTTGCCCCCGGGACGTTTGAGGAACTTTGCAATGACGACTCGTCAGCCAATCTACAAATCCCTGTATTTCCAGGTGATCGTCGCAATCGTTATCGGTATTCTGCTCGGCCACTTCTACCCGCAGACCGGCGTGGCCCTCAAGCCACTGGGTGACGGCTTTATCAAGCTGATCAAAATGGTCATCGCCCCGATCATCTTCTGCACCGTGGTCAGCGGCATCGCTGGTATGCAAAGCATGAAGTCGGTGGGCAAGACCGGTGGCTATGCGCTGCTGTACTTCGAAATCGTCTCCACCATCGCCCTGCTGATCGGCCTGGTCGTGGTCAACGTCGTGCAACCGGGTGCGGGCATGCACATCGATGTAGCGACCCTGGACGCCTCCAAAGTGGCGGCCTACGTCACCGCCGGTAAAGACCAGAGCATTGTCGGCTTTATCCTGAACGTCATCCCGAACACCATCGTCGGCGCCTTCGCCAACGGCGATATCCTCCAAGTGCTGATGTTCTCGGTGATCTTCGGTTTCGCCCTGCACCGCCTGGGCGCCTACGGCAAGCCGGTGCTGGACTTCATCGATCGCTTCGCCCACGTGATGTTCAACATCATCAACATGATCATGAAGCTCGCTCCGATCGGTGCCCTGGGTGCCATGGCATTCACCATCGGCGCCTACGGTGTGGGTTCTCTGGTGCAGTTGGGCCAGCTGATGATCTGCTTCTATATCACCTGCGTCCTGTTCGTGGTCGTGGTACTTGGCGCCATCTGCCGCGCCCACGGTTTCAGCGTATTGAAGCTGATCCGCTACATCCGTGAAGAACTGCTGATCGTACTGGGTACCTCGTCTTCCGAATCCGCATTGCCACGCATGCTGATCAAGATGGAGCGCCTGGGTGCGAAGAAGTCGGTGGTCGGCTTGGTGATCCCAACCGGCTACTCCTTCAACCTCGACGGTACGTCGATCTACCTGACCATGGCTGCCGTGTTCATCGCCCAGGCGACCGACACCCACATGGACATCACCCACCAGATCACCCTGCTGCTGGTGCTGCTGCTGTCTTCCAAAGGCGCGGCGGGCGTGACCGGCAGTGGTTTCATTGTACTGGCAGCGACCCTGTCGGCCGTAGGCCACTTGCCGGTGGCCGGCCTGGCGCTGATCCTGGGTATCGACCGCTTCATGTCCGAAGCCCGTGCGCTGACCAACCTGGTGGGTAACGCCGTTGCCACCATCGTTGTGGCCAAGTGGGTCAAGGAGCTGGACACCGACAAGCTGCAAAGTGAGCTGGCGTCCGGCGGTACAGGTATTTCCGACACCCGCGAAGAAGATGACCTGGGTGTGGCCGAAGGCCCGGCGCCTGTCATCAAGTAAATCGCTGCTGGCGTGATCTGACGCCAAGGCAACCCGCAAACGCCCCGACTGGTTCGGGGCGTTTGCGTGTGTGTACGGCCACTTCTGGATTCTTTTGCTTTACAGTAAATGACGATTTCATTAACAACGCTGGCAGGAGGTTTGATGGACAGTGTGGATTTGAATGTCCTGCGTAGCGTCCTTGAGTGGCGCCGCGCCGGGCAGCGCGTAGTGTTGTACAGCGTGGTGCAGACCTGGGGCAGCGCGCCGCGCCCTCCTGGGGCGATGCTGGCCTTGCGCGGCGACGGGGTGGTGATTGGCTCGGTGTCCGGTGGCTGCATCGAAGATGACTTGATCGCCCGCCTGCAGGACGGGCGGCTGGCTGATGATGGGCCACCCGTCCAATTGGTCACCTACGGCGTCACCCGCGATGAAGCGGCGCGCTTTGGCTTGCCGTGCGGTGGTACGCTGCGCCTGACCGAAGAGCGGGTGGATGACTGGTGCTGGGTGGCCGAACTGCTGGCGCGCTGCGAAGACCACCAGGTCGTCGCGCGTGAATTGGACCTGACCACGGGCGCGGTAGCCCTGAGCGCCGCGAGCAAGACCGATGTGGTGAGCTTCGACGGCGAGCGTCTGCGTGCCATTTATGGGCCGCGTTGGCGCCTGTTGTTGATCGGCGCCGGGCAGTTGTCACGCTACGTCGCGCAAATGGCGCGCTTGCTGGATTTCGAAGTGCTGATCTGCGACCCCCGTGAAGAATTCGTCTATGGCTGGGAAGAACAGCACGGTCGCTTTGTGCCAGGCATGCCCGACGAGGCGGTGCTGAATATCCAAACCGATGAACGCACCGCTATCGTCTGCCTGACCCACGATCCGCGTTTGGATGACATGGCATTGCTGACAGCGCTGGACTCCACCGCGTTCTACATCGGCGCGCTGGGGTCGCGGGTCAATACCCAGAAGCGTCGAGAGAATCTCGCAGCCCTGGGCTTGTCGGAGGACGCCATTGCACGTTTGCACGGGCCGATTGGCTTGCATATCGGTAGCCATACCCCGGCGGAGATCGCTTTGTCGTTGATGGCGGAAATTGTCGCAATCAAGAACGGCGTGGCACCGGTGCAGAAAAAACCCTTGGCGGTGGTGGCGCAGTGACTGTCACGGCGATCGTGCTGGCCGCAGGGCAGGGCAGTCGTTTTCGCGCCGAAGCCGGTGCTGATCAGGACAAGTTGCTGGCCGTTTGCGTGGGCCTGGATGGCGTTTCCCGACCGGTGATCGAGCAGGTGCTGGTTAACCTGCCCGCGACGCTTGTTGAGCGCTGGGTGGTGACCTCACCGGAGCACCTTGAGGTGATTCATTTAGCTGAGGCGTACGGTTGCAAGGTCCTGCTGCTGGAATCGGCTGGTATGGGTGACAGCATTGCCGCAGCCGTTGCGGCCAGCGCCTCGGTGGATGGCTGGCTAGTTGTGCTGGGTGATATGCCGTTTATTCGATCCGCGACGATCGAGCGCGTGCTGGCCGATCCGGGAAGTATCACTGTGCCGGTGCATGCCGGGCAGTATGGGCATCCGGTGGCTTTCGGTCGTGTATTTGGGCCTGCGTTGATGGCGTTGACCGGGGACCGTGGCGCTAAGCCTTTGTTTGCACAAGCACAGGTGCGGGGCGTGCAGGTGGATGATCCTGGGGTGCTATGGGATGTGGACGTGCCGCAACGGTTGAGTTTCAGCGCCGACTGAATGTGGGAGGGGGCAAGCCCCCAAATTTGAGCAGTAGTATGTTCGAATTTTTTGCAAAAAAAGCCCCGCCTGATCACTCAGGCGGGGCTTTTTAGTGGCTGGCAGAATCAGGCGAGAGGTTTAGGCTCGTGCTCTTCTTCCTGGGCCACGTGCTCTACCACGGTTTCAGCAACCGGAGCCGGAGCGGCTTCGACCACAGCCGGTGCAGCGGCTGCCGCAGCAGCAGCGGCCTCAGCTTCCTTGCGACGACGACGCACTTCACGTGGGTCATTCGGCGCACGACCGTTCTCGGTCAGAGCGCTGGCAGGTGCGGCTTCAACCACCGGAGCAGCCACTTCGGCAACCACAGGGGCTTCAACCACCGGCGCAGGCTCTGGAACCGGTGCGGCTTCAACCACTTCGGCAGCCGGGGCTGGCGCTTCCTCAATCACAGGGGCAGGCGCTGGCGCTTCAACCGGGGCGGTAGGTTCGGCAGTCCACTGGAAGGCAGTCTGTTCTTCGCGAACTTCACGCACGGCCGGGGCGGCTTCTTCGACAACCGGTGCTTCTGCTGCGGCTTCAACCACTGGTGCAGGCTCAACCACCGGAGCCGGTTCAACGGCAACCACTTCGGTTTCTGGCTGTGCGTCGCGAACCGGGGCAACTTCCACCTCCGGAACCACTGGGGTTTCGACAGGGGTAGTGGCTTCGACCACTGGCGCTTCAACAGCTGGCGCTTGAACCTCTGGGGTCTCGGCAGCTAGCGTTTCTACCACAGCGTTTTCTTCGACAGCGGCAGTAGCACGCTCGGCTTGCTCGTGGGCCTGGGCTTGCGCAGGTGCGCTGATGACCGAGCTGGCGACGGCCGCGGTAACGGCCAAGCCAGCAGCCAGTTCGGCGCCTGTTGGTTCGTTGTTGGCAGCTTCTGCGTTTTCACCGGTTTCTTCCGAACCTTCGATCACGTTGCCGTTGGCGTCACGCTGACGCTCACGACGGTTGCTGCGACGACGCTGGCCACGGGAGCGGCGGCGTGGACGATCGCCTTCGGCGTTGTCCTGGCCGTCTTCCTGCAGTTGCTCTTCGCCGGTCAGTACTTCTTCTTCGCTGGCGGCAGCGGCTTGCTCAGCGCGTGGTTGACGCTCCTCACGCGGTGGGCGCGGCTGGCGCTCTTCACGTGGGGCACGCTCTTCACGCGGCTGGCGCGCCGGGCGTTCTTCGGTGCTGGCAGCAGCGGCAGCAGCAACGGCTGGCGCGGCGTCCAGCGGCTCACGCAGTTCACGCACGCGCTCTTCGCGCTCGCCACGCGGCTTGCGATCTTCACGCGGGGCACGTGGGGTACGTGGTGCGCGCTCTTCACGCGGTGCACGTTCTTCACGGGCGACGGTCGGGGTGTCTTCGCGGGCTTCGCGAGGTGCACGCTCTTCACGTGGCGCGCGTTCTTCACGCGGTGCACGATCTTCGCGAGGCTTGCGCTCTTCGTCACGGCGACCGTTGCGGTTACGGCTTTGCTGGCGACCGTTGCGACGTTCTTCGTTGCGCGCCGGGCGCTCGGTGGCAGGCTTTTCGACCACTACCGGGGCAGCAGGCTCTTCCTTGGTGGCGAACAGGCTGACCAGCGATTTCACCAGGCCCTTGAACAGGCTTGGCTCAGGCAGGGCGGCCGGGGCGGCAACCGGAGCAGCGGCTTCGGTAGGCATCGGTGCGTTGGCGCGGGCCGGCGCGGTCTTCACGGCGGCTTCCTGGCGGACCAGGGTGCGGGTCGCAGCGGCTGGCTGGACTTCTTCCACTTCGGCAGCGGCAGCAGCGATTTCATAGCTGGACTGGCCGCTATGGGCTTCCGGGCTGTCATCACGCAGGCGCTGGACTTCGAAGTGCGGCGTCTCGAGGTGATCGTTCGGCAGGATGACGATACGGGCACGGGTGCGCAGTTCGATCTTGGTGATCGAGTTGCGTTTTTCGTTAAGCAGGAAGGCGGCAACCGGAATCGGCACTTGCGCGCGGACCTCGGCGGTGCGGTCTTTCAGGGCTTCTTCTTCGATCAGGCGCAGGATCGCCAGGGACAGCGATTCAACGTCACGGATGATGCCGGTGCCGTTGCAACGCGGGCAGACGATGCCGCTGCTCTCGCCCAGGGATGGACGCAGGCGCTGGCGGGACATTTCCAGCAGGCCGAAGCGCGAGATGCGGCCGACTTGCACGCGAGCACGGTCAGCTTCCAGGCATTCGCGGACTTTCTCTTCCACGGCGCGCTGGTTCTTGGCGGGGGTCATGTCGATGAAGTCGATCACGATCAGGCCGCCGATATCACGCAGGCGCAGCTGGCGGGCGATTTCTTCAGCCGCTTCCAGGTTGGTCTGCAGGGCGGTTTCTTCGATGTCGCTGCCTTTGGTGGCGCGCGCCGAGTTGATGTCGATGGACACCAGGGCTTCGGTCGGGTCGATGACGATGGAGCCGCCGGAAGGCAGTTCGACCACGCGCTGGAAGGCGGTCTCGATCTGGCTTTCGATCTGGAAACGGTTGAACAGCGGTACGCTGTCTTCGTACAGCTTGATCTTGCTGGCGTACTGCGGCATCACCTGGCGGATGAAGGTCAGGGCTTCGTCCTGGGCTTCAACGCTGTCGATCAGCACTTCGCCGATGTCCTGGCGCAGGTAGTCGCGGATGGCGCGGATGATCACGTTGCTTTCCTGGTAGATCAGGAATGGCGCGGAACGATCCAGGGACGCTTCTTTAATGGCGGTCCACAGTTGCAGCAGGTAGTCGAGGTCCCACTGCATTTCTTCGCTGCTGCGGCCAAGGCCTGCAGTGCGAACGATCAGGCCCATGTCGGCCGGTGCGACCAGGCCGTTCAGCGCTTCGCGCAGTTCATTGCGCTCTTCACCTTCGATGCGACGGGAAATGCCGCCGGCACGTGGGTTGTTCGGCATCAGCACGAGGTAACGGCCGGCGAGGCTGATGAAGGTGGTCAGGGCGGCGCCCTTGTTGCCACGTTCTTCTTTCTCGACCTGGACGATGACTTCCTGGCCTTCGCTCAGGACGTCCTTGATATTCACGCGGCCTTCGGGGGCTTTCTTGAAGTATTCGCGGGAGATTTCTTTGAGGGGCAGGAAGCCGTGGCGCTCGGAGCCGAAATCGACAAAGGCAGCCTCAAGGCTTGGTTCGATGCGAGTAATACGGCCTTTATAGATGTTGGCCTTCTTTTGCTCGCGTGCACCGGATTCGATGTCCAGGTCGTAGAGGCGTTGGCCATCTACCAGTGCAACACGCAACTCTTCGGGTTGAGTTGCGTTAATCAGCATTCTTTTCATGTTGTACCGTCGGTTTCCGGGCTGCCGGAAACGGCGTTCGGCACACACGACTTCTCACGGTCGGTGTCAGGTGCGTCAAGAGTGGTTGGCCACTCCAGTGTCCAGCAATAACCGGCCAATTGGGCCGCTATCGCGACGGACGCGTCCTGCTCGTTAGCGGTGGTGACAAAGGCACCACTTCAACAAAAGCTAAGGTCAGGAGGAGGAATCAACCGGCGACTGTGGACGAGATGAAGCGTCTAAATATAAGCCTAGTGCTACACAGTCCGACGGTTGTGCATCTCCACCCTACACGTATCCCTGATAATTCGGGTGCTGCCGCGCGCAGAATCCGCAGCGGGTTGGCATTTACCGTGTTCTCCAATGGGGAGTCCACGCTCATGGCTAAACAAGACTAGGTGTGGGCGACTGCGCTCTCACTCAGCTCTTAACAGGCGTTGTTTCCGAAGCATTCGCCATGGTCTGGCTCAAGACTGACTGCACTTTGTGAACTGGCCGTAAATATCGGCGCAAAAGGCGAGTATTCACTCTGCTTTCTGCACTCGCTTCAGGCCTCATGTCACCTGCGCTTGTTACAATCCCGAGCCTTCCAAGGTGGCGAAAGCCCCGTAGGACGGCCTCGCGTCCTGATGAATTGCGATGGTCAGGGCCGGCAGTTTGCCGCATGTCCTCTGTCCAGGCCGCTTTTGGCGGCGTTCGCGACTATAGCAGCAATGATTAAGTGCTTCAATTCCATAAAAAATTGTTATCATCGCCGGCATGACGACTACCACCCCCCCGACCCCCAGCGTCCAGCTGCTTGAGGTCTCGCCGGAATATGCCGGCCAACGCATCGACAATTTTCTCCTGGCCCGGCTCAAAGGCGTGCCCAAGACCTTGATCTACCGCATTTTGCGTAAAGGCGAAGTGCGCGTGAACAAGGGCCGGATCAAGCCTGAGTACAAGTTGCAGGCGGGCGATATCGTTCGCGTGCCGCCTGTGCGCGTGCCTGAGCGCGACGAGCCTGTGCCATTGGCCCAGGGCCTGTTGCAGCGCCTGGAAGCCTCGATTGTCTTCGAAGACAACAAACTGATCGTGATCAACAAGCCCTGCGGCATTGCGGTTCACGGCGGCAGTGGCCTGAATTTCGGCGTGATCGAAGCCTTTCGCCAGTTGCGCCCGGATGCCAAGGAGCTGGAACTGGTCCATCGCCTTGACCGTGATACCTCCGGCCTGCTGATGATTGCCAAGAAGCGCAGCATGTTGCGCCATCTGCACACTGCCTTGCGTGGCGATGGCGTGGACAAGCGTTATATGGCGTTGGTGCGTGGTAACTGGGCCAGTTCGATCAAGAGCGTGCGTGCGCCACTGCAGAAAAGCAACCTGCGTTCCGGCGAGCGTATGGTCGAGGTGGACGAGGAGGGTAAGGAAGCCCTGACGCTGTTCAAGGTGCTGCGCCGTTTCGGCGACTTTGCCACCATGGTCGAGGCCAAGCCGGTCACTGGTCGTACCCACCAGATTCGTGTGCATACCCTGCATGCGGGCCACTGCATTGCTGGCGATACCAAGTACGGCGACGAGGGTTTCTCCAAGGAAATCCGCGACCTGGGCGGTAAGCGCCTGTTCCTGCACGCCTATATGCTTACGGTGCCGCTGCCCGATGGCGGCGAGCTGAAATTGCAGGCGCCGGTCGACGAGATGTGGGCCAAGACCGTGGAGCGTTTGAGTGTCGCACCCTGACTACAAACTGCTGATCTTCGATTGGGATGGGACGCTGTGCGATTCCATTGGTCGGATTGTCGAGTCGATGCACATGGCGTCAACCCGTTCAGGCTATGAGTTATGCAGCGACCTGGCGGTTAAAGGCATCATCGGCCTGGGGTTGCCTGAGGCTATTCGCACCCTGTACCCGCAGATCGGTGACCAGGAACTGGTTGCGTTCCGTCAGCACTATGCCGATCACTACATCGCTCTGGAAACCGAGCCGTCGCCACTGTTTGACGGCGTAAGGCAATCCTTGGCGGCGTTTCGCGCCGAGGGCTATCACCTGGCTGTTGCTACCGGTAAGGCTCGCCGTGGCTTGGATCGGGTGCTCAAGGCCCATGGTTTCGAAGATTATTTCGACATCACCCGCGCCGCGGATGAAACCGCCAGCAAGCCTCATCCTCTGATGCTGGAGCAGATCCTGGATCACTGCGGTGTATCGCCGCGCCAGGCATTGATGGTGGGTGACGCGTCCTTCGACCTGATGATGGCGCGCAATGCCGGCATGGACAGCGTGGCCGTCAGCTATGGTGCCCAGGCTGGCGAGGCGTTGAAGCAATACGAGCCCAGGCTGACGATTGATCATTTTTCTGAATTGCAGGCCTGGCTTAGCCGGGCCCAATGAGTTTTTGCTGGGGTTAATGGCATGAGTGACGAGTGGAAAGCGCCCGAAAAGGCCGAGAACAGTGATGATAAAAGCTGGAAGCTGCTGGAGAAGACCCTCCTGGCCAGCGTCCAGGAACAGCGTCGTTCGCGGCGCTGGGGGATTTTCTTCAAGCTGCTGACCTTTGTTTACCTGCTCGGCATGCTGGCGCTGTTCAGTCCGCTGATGGACATGGAAAAAAGCGCCACCCGTGGCAGTCACTACACTGCCTTGATCGAAGTGCGCGGAGTGATTGCCGACAAGGAGCCCGCCAGCGCCGACAATATCGTCACCAGCCTGCGCGCCGCGTTCGAAGACTCCAAGGTCAAGGGCGTGATCCTGCGCATCAATAGCCCGGGCGGCAGCCCTGTGCAGTCGGGCTATGTCTATGACGAGATTCGGCGCCTGCGCGCACTGCATCCGGATACCAAACTCTATGCAGTAATTTCCGACCTGGGCGCCTCGGGGGCCTATTACATCGCCAGTGCCGCTGACCAGATCTATGCCGATAAGGCCAGCCTGGTGGGCTCCATTGGGGTGACGGCAGCCGGTTACGGGTTTGTCGGCACCATGGAGAAGCTGGGGGTGGAGCGGCGCATCTATACTTCCGGCGAGCACAAGGCGTTCCTGGATCCGTTCCAGCCGCAAAAGGCCGATGAGACCCAGTTCTGGCAGGGCGTGCTCGATACTACCCATCGCCAGTTCATTGCCAGCGTGAAGCAGGGTCGTGGGGACCGACTGAAGGATAAAGACCATCCGGAACTGTTTTCCGGTCTGGTGTGGTCGGGCGAGCAGGCGTTGCCATTGGGCTTGATCGATGGCCTGGGCAGTGCCAGTTCGGTGGCGCGGGATGTGGTTGGCGAGAAGGAGTTGGTGGATTTCACGGTTGAGGAATCGCCGTTTGATCGCTTCTCCAAGAAGCTTGGTGCCAGTGTGGCTGAGAAGCTTGCCCTTTATATGGGCTTCCAGGGCCCGACGCTGCGCTGATTTATAAGGCGGGTGAGGTCAATGTGGGAGGGGGCTTGCCCCCGATGACGGTGTGCCAGCTAAAGATAAGCTGGCTGATCCACTGCTATCGGGGGCAAGCCCCCTCCCACATTTGGCCGGTGATGTATTTAAGGGATTTGCACGCCCTCGGCGAGCAGCATATCCACCAGTCGAATCAGCGGCAGGCCGACAAGGCTGGTCGCATCCGGTCCTTCGGTGCCCTGGAACAAGCTCACGCCCAGCCCCTCGGCCTTGAAGCTGCCCGCGCAGTCGTAGGGTTGCTCGATCCGCAGGTAGCGCTCAATACGCTCTGCATCCAGCTCGCGCATGTGCACGGTAAAAGGTACGCAGTCGACCTGGCAATGCCCCGTCTCACTGTTAAGCAGTGCCAACCCGGTAAGAAAGCTCACCCGTTTGCCGCTGGCCGCCAACAATTGCTCGCGGGCGTTTTCAAAGGTGTGGGGTTTGCCGATGATCCGGCCTTCCAGTGCTGCCACCTGATCGGAGCCTATGATCAAATGCCCAGGATGGCTGGCCGCAAGGGCGCGGGCCTTTTGTTCGGCCAGGCGCTTGACCAGCTCAGTGGCTGATTCATAAGTGCGGTGGCTTTCGTCGATATCCGGCGAGCCGCAGGTGAACGGCAGGTGCAGGCGGCTCAGTAATTCCCGGCGATAAACCGAGCTGGACGCGAGTAATAACGGCAGCATATACGTCTCCTCAAGGCAGTCGCCGATTCTAGCGACGTGACCGGCTGACGCACAGGGCTGAATTTCCTTTGACATGGCTGGGGGCATCCCTATAATGCTGCGCCTATGTTGAATGACCCGATTCCACCTCACGTTGACCCGCGCAAATTGGCTGATCGTGGCACCACCCTTCAAGGTGAAGTGCTGCTGGCCGATTTGGAGAGACTCTGCGACCCGCTTTCCGACACTGTCGGTACGGTGCAGGCTAAATTCGTTTTTGAACGAGATGAACGTAAGTCTGTGGTAATACACAGCTTTATCGACACCGAAGTCAAAATGGTTTGCCAGCGTTGTCTTGAGCTGGTCACCCTGCCGATCCACAGCGAATGCAGTTATGCTGTGGTGAAAGAGGGTGCGAATACCCAGTCGTTGCCGAAAGGTTATGACGTGCTGGAACTGGGCGAAGATCCATTGGATCTGCATGCACTGATCGAGGAGGAGCTTTTGCTCGCCTTGCCCATTGTGCCTGCTCATCATCCGGAAGAATGCCAGCAGCCGGAGGGTCTCGATGACGAGGCCGAGCCGAGCGAGGACGAGGTAACGCGGTCCAACCCGTTCAGTGTATTGGCGCAGTTAAAGCGTGACCCAAACGTTTAGGAGTTAATCAATTATGGCTGTTCAGCAGAACAAAAAATCCCGCTCCGCCCGTGACATGCGCCGTTCGCACGACGCTCTCGAGGCTAGCACCCTGTCCGTGGAAAAGACCACTGGTGAAGTTCACCTGCGTCACCACGTATCGCCAGAAGGCGTATACCGTGGCCGTAAAGTGATCGACAAGGGCGCTGACGAGTAATCACTTGTCTGCTCAAGTCATCGCGATTGACGCAATGGGCGGGGACTTCGGTCCCCGCAGCATTGTTCAGGCCTGCATTGCCAGCCTGACTGCAACGCCCTCGCTGCACCTGACCCTCGTCGGTCAACCCTCCCTTCTTGAAGAACTGATTGCCAGCCATCCGGCGGTGGATCGCGCGCGCCTGACGATTACGCCAGCCAGTGAAGCCATCAGCATGGATGAAAAGCCGGCGGCCGCCCTGCGCGGCAAACCCGATTCTTCAATGCGAGTGGCCCTGGAGTTGCTGCGTGATGGCAAGGCGCAAGCCTGTGTCAGTGCCGGCAATACGGGGGCGTTGATGGCCTTGTCGCGGCATGTGCTCAAAACCTTGCCCGGTATTGACCGGCCGGCGATGGTCGCGGCGATCCCGACGCAGAAAGGCTATTGCCAGCTACTGGACCTGGGCGCCAATGTCGATTGCAGTGCCGAGCACCTCTTGCAGTTTGCCGTGATGGGCTCGGTGGCCGCCGAAGCGCTGGGCGTTGCCCGTCCGCGTGTAGCCTTGCTGAATATCGGGACCGAGGACATCAAGGGCAACCAGCAGGTCAAGCTTGCCGCCACCTTATTGCAAAGTGCGCGGGGCTTGAACTATATCGGCTTTGTCGAAGGTGACGGCTTGTACCGTGGCGAGGCCGATGTGGTGGTGTGTGACGGTTTTGTCGGCAACATACTGCTCAAGTCCAGCGAAGGCCTGGCGACCATGATTGCCTCGCGTATCGAGGCATTGTTCAAGCGCAACCTGGCGTCGCGCATGGTGGGTGCCTTGGCGCTGCCGTTGATGCGCCGCCTGCAGGCTGATCTGGCGCCGGCTCGGCATAATGGCGCGAGCTTCCTGGGGTTGCAGGGCATTGTGGTGAAAAGCCATGGTTCGGCAGGTGTCGAGGGCTTCCAAAGCGCGATTGCGCGGGCCTTGATCGAGATCCAGGAAAACCTGCCGCAACGCTTGCACGGCCGTCTTGAGGATCTGTTGCCTTAGGCGAATTGGCCCGGGAGTGCTTAAATGTGACCGGCCAGTTCAATTGACCATCCAATCTGTCAGTTTCGTGTGCTCCCGGCATTCATTTTAAGATCGGGAGCGACTATTTCCGACGACCAGATCATTAGGGGCTTGTTACATGTCTACATCCCTCGCATTCGTCTTTCCAGGGCAGGGTTCGCAGTCCCTCGGCATGTTGGCCGAGCTGGGCGCGCAATATCCGCTGATCCTGGATACCTTCAAGGAAGCTTCCGACGCCCTGGGTTACGACCTGTGGGCGCTGACCCAGCAGGGGCCGGAAGAGCAGCTCAATCAAACCGATAAAACCCAGCCGGCCATCCTGACCGCTTCGATCGCCCTGTGGCGCTTGTGGCTGGCAGAAGGCGGGGCGCGTCCGGCATTTGTTGCCGGGCACAGCCTGGGCGAATACAGCGCTCTGGTGGCGGCGGGCAGCCTGACCCTTGGTGAAGCGGTCAAGCTGGTCGAGCGTCGTGGCCAGTTGATGCAGGAAGCCGTTCCGGCCGGGCAGGGCGGCATGGCCGCGATCCTGGGCCTGGACGATGCGGTGGTAATCGAGGCCTGCGCCGAAGCGGCGCAAGGTGAAGTGGTCAGCGCGGTGAACTTCAACTCCCCTGGCCAGGTGGTGATCGCCGGCGCCAAGGCGGCTGTTGAGCGCGCCATCGAAGGCTGCAAGGCCCGTGGTGCCAAGCGTGCGCTGCCATTGCCGGTGAGCGTGCCGTCCCACTGTGAACTGATGCGCCCGGCTGCCGAGCGTTTTGCCGAGTCCATCGCAGCCATCAACTGGCAGGCTCCACAGATCCCGTTGGTGCAGAACGTCAGTGCCGCGGTTGCACCCGACCTCGAGACTCTCAAGCGCGACCTGCTGGAGCAACTCTACAAGCCAGTGCGCTGGGTTGAATCGGTCCAGACCCTGGCCGCCAACGGCGCTACCGAACTGGTCGAGTGCGGCCCGGGCAAGGTCCTGGCGGGCCTGAACAAGCGTTGCGCCGACGGTGTGTCGACCGCCAACCTCAACACCCCTGAAGCCTTCGCTGCCGCCCGCGCGGCACTGGCCTGAATTGCGAAATTAGGAGAAGCCTGCATGAGTCTGCAAGGTAAAGTTGCACTGGTTACTGGCGCAAGCCGTGGCATTGGCCAGGCGATCGCCCTGGAACTGGGCCGTCAGGGCGCCGTTGTGATCGGCACCGCCACTTCCGCATCGGGCGCCGAGCGTATCGCCGCGACCTTGAAGGAAAATGGCGTGCAGGGCACCGGCCTTGAGCTGAATGTGACCAGCGATGAGTCCGTGGCTGCCGTATTGGCCCAGATCACCGCACAGTTCGGCGCGCCGGCAATTTTGGTTAACAACGCCGGCATCACCCGTGACAACCTGATGATGCGCATGAAAGACGACGAGTGGTACGACGTGGTCGATACCAACCTGAACAGTCTGTTTCGCCTGTCCAAGGGCGTTTTGCGCGGCATGACCAAGGCGCGTTGGGGCCGAATTATCAATATTGGCTCCGTAGTGGGTGCCATGGGCAACGCAGGCCAAGTAAACTATGCCTCCGCCAAGGCCGGCCTGGAAGGTTTCAGCCGTGCACTGGCGCGTGAAGTCGGCTCGCGGTCGATTACGGTCAACTCGGTGGCCCCAGGGTTCATCGACACCGATATGACCCGCGAACTGCCGGAAGCACAGCGTGAAGCCTTGCTGACGCAGATTCCGCTGGGCCGTCTGGGCCAGGCCCAAGAGATCGCGAATGTGGTCACTTTCCTGGCATCCGACGGTGCGGCATACGTGACTGGGGCTACAATCCCGGTGAACGGCGGGATGTACATGAGTTAAATTGTGACGGATCGCTTCAAAAAAATGTCATACGAGCTGTCTAAAATCCGTTATAAAGCTGCAACTTAATTTATAGGCAGATGGTCGGCAGGGTACAGGGTGAAGCTTTCAGTTGAAAAGCTGAAATGGCTTTCTATACACTTACCCACTGGCCAGCTGCCTGAATTTGTCCATTAGGAGTTAAACAAGGTATGAGCACCATCGAAGAGCGCGTCAAGAAAATCGTCGCCGAGCAACTGGGCGTTAAGGAAGAAGAAGTGGTCAACACTGCTTCCTTCGTAGAAGACCTGGGTGCCGATTCCCTTGACACCGTTGAGCTGGTGATGGCTCTGGAAGAGGAATTCGAGACCGAAATCCCGGACGAAGAAGCTGAAAAAATCACTACTGTTCAAGCTGCCATCGACTACGTTACTAGCCACCAGGCGTAATAGTTTGTAGTCGTCGCTTGCTGTCAGGGAAAAACCGCACTGCTGTAACGGCGTGCGGTTTTTTCTTTAAGCGGTGATGAAAAGCAAGCTGCGAAGCGAAGTGTCGTCATTAGAAAAAGGAGAGTGCTGTGTCGCGTAGACGCGTCGTAGTCACCGGTATGGGTATGTTGTCGCCACTGGGCACGGATGTGCCAAGCAGTTGGCAGGGCATTCTGGCTGGCCACAGTGGTATTGGTCTGATCGAACACACGGACCTTTCTGCCTATTCCACCCGTTTTGGCGGCTCGGTAAAGGGCTTCAATGTCGAGGAGTACCTCTCGGTCAAAGAATCCCGCAAGCTCGACCTGTTCATTCAATACGGCCTGGCCGCCGGTTTTCAGGCAGTGCGTAACGCTGGCCTGGAAGTCACCGACGCCAACCGTGAGCGCATCGGCGTGGCCATGGGCTCGGGTATTGGCGGCTTGACCAATATCGAAGAAACCAGCCGCACGCTGCACGAATCCGGCCCTCGTCGAATTTCACCGTTCTTCGTACCGGGCTCGATCATCAATATGATTTCCGGCTTCCTGTCCATCCACTTGGGGGCGCAGGGGCCTAACTACGCCATTTCGACGGCGTGCACCACGGGCACTCACTGCATCGGCATGGCGGCGCGCAACATCGCCTATGACGAAGCGGACGTGATGATCGCCGGTGGCGCCGAAATGGCCGCCTGCGGCCTGGGCATGGGCGGCTTCGGCGCCTCCCGTGCGCTGTCGACCCGCAATGACGAACCGACCCGTGCCAGCCGTCCTTGGGACAAGGGCCGTGACGGCTTCGTACTGGCCGACGGCGCCGGTGCCCTGGTGCTGGAAGAGTTGGAGCACGCCAAGGCGCGTGGTGCCACCATCTACGCCGAGCTGATCGGCTTTGGCATGAGCGGCGACGCCTACCATATGACCTCGCCACCGTCCGACGGTGCCGGTGCTGCGCGCTGCATCACCAACGCCCTGCGCGATGCGAAGGTCAACCCCAACCAGGTTCAGTACATCAACGCCCATGGTACTTCGACGCCGACCGGCGACCTGGCGGAAGCCGAGGCCATCAAGTCGGTGTTCGGCGAGCACGCCTACAAGCTGGCGGTCAGTTCCACCAAGTCCATGACCGGCCACCTGTTGGGCGCGGCGGGCGCGGTGGAGGCGATCTTCAGCGTGATGGCAATCAAGGATCAGGTCGCCCCGCCGACCATCAACCTGGATGAGCCTGACGAAGGCTGCGACCTGAACTTCGTGCCTCACGAAGCGCAACCGATGCCGATCGACGTGGCGATTTCCAACTCGTTCGGTTTTGGTGGCACAAACGGGTCCCTGGTGTTCCGCCGGTTCGCCGAGTGATGCACAGCTGGGTCGACGGTCAACCAGCGGACTCCGTGCCCCTGAAAGATCGCGGCCTGGCGTATGGCGATGGCTTGTTCGAGACCATCGCCGTCAAGGCCGGGCAGCCGCTGTTGCTCGACCGTCACCTGCAGCGCCTGAATGAGGGCTGCAGGCGTTTGGCATTGGTTGCCGACCACAGTGTGATTCGCAGCGAAGTGCTGGCCTATGCCGCCGCCCTCGGCGACGGTGTCCTCAAGTTGATCCTTACCCGTGGCGACAGCCTGCGCGGCTATGGTCTCAACCCTGGCGCTCCGGTGCGCCGTATCTTGCAGGGCAGTGCGCCCGCGACTTATCCCCCCGGCCATGGTGTCGAAGGCATCCGCCTGTTTCCGTGTGCGACCCGCTTGGCCGAACAGCCGTTGCTGGCCGGTCTCAAGCACCTCAATCGTCTGGAGCAAGTGCTCGCACGCGCAGAATGGCAAGATGCCGATCATGCCGAAGGCTTGATGCTGGATATGTCCGGTCGGGTTATCGAAGGCGTGTTCAGCAACTTGTTTCTGGTGCGCAACGGCTTGTTACTAACCTCTGACCTGAGTCGATGTGGCGTGGCCGGCGTGATGCGCGCCGAGCTGCTGGCCCAGGCTAAAGCGCTGGGCATCCCGGTAGTCGTGGCCGAGGTCAGTGTCGAGCAGTTGCGACAGGCCGATGAAGTCTTCGTCTGCAACAGCGTATATGGCATTTGGCCGGTGCGCGGATGCGCTGCGATGAGCTGGCCGGTTGGGCCGCTCACCCGTAAACTGCAGGGTATTGTTCGCGCGCTATTGGATATTTGAGTTGATACGAAAACTGGTGTTACTGCTGCAGATCAGCCTGGTCTCGGCGGCGTTGCTCGTGGGCTTTTCGGCCTGGAAACTCGACTCTGCCCTCAAGCAGCCCTTGAAGCTGTCCCAGGAGCAGTTGCTCGACGTACCGGCTGGCGCTACCCCGACGGGCACCTTCAATCGTCTGGAAGCTGACGGTGTGCTCGACGATGCCTTCTGGCTGCGCCTGTACTGGCGTTTCAATCTCGAAGGCCAGCCACTGCACAGCGGTGAATACCGCATGACTCCCGGTCTTACCGCCGAGGGACTGATTGGCCTGTGGCAACGTGGCGAAGTGGTGCAGTACAGCCTGACGCTGGTGGAAGGCTGGAATTTCCGCCAGGTGCGCATGGCCCTGGCCAAGCACGAAAAGATCGTGCAGACCCTTCCAGGGCTGACTGACAGTGAAGTAATGGAAAAGCTCGGCCACCCGGGTGTATTCCCCGAGGGGCGTTTCTTCCCCGACACTTATCGCTTCGTGCGCGGTATGACCGATGTCGAATTCCTGAAAAAAGCCTACAACCGCCTCGACGATGTCCTCGCTCAGGAGTGGAGCAAGCGTGCCGCCGATGTGCCGTACACCGACCCTTATCAGGCGCTGATCATGGCGTCCCTGGTGGAGAAGGAGACCGGTGTACCGCAAGAGCGTGGGCAGATCGCTGGTGTGTTTGTGCGTCGCATGAAGATCGGCATGTTGCTGCAGACCGATCCGACTGTGATCTACGGCCTGGGTGAACGCTACAACGGCAAGTTGACCCGCGCCCACCTCAAGGAAGCCAACCCTTACAATACCTACATGATAGCCGGCCTGCCGCCGACACCCATCGCCATGGTCGGTCGCGAGGCCATCCACGCGGCGCTGAACCCGGAACCGGGCAGCAGCCTGTATTTCGTCGCCCGTGGCGATGGCAGCCATATTTTCTCGGATAACCTGGATGCGCATAATGCCGCCGTGCGCGAGTTCCAGCTCAAGCGGCGTGCCGACTACCGCTCCAGCCCGGCGCCGGTGGTGAAACCACTGGACGACGCAGCCCCACCCGGCGACGCACCGACCGAGCCCGCGCCGGACACTATCGTGCCGCAAAGCCCGCAATGACTCTGACTAAGGACTGCCCGTGACTGGCTTGTTTATTACCCTGGAAGGCCCGGAAGGCGCCGGCAAAAGCACGAACCGTGACTACCTGGCCGAGCGCCTGCGTGCTCAGGGCATCGAAGTGGTGCTGACCCGTGAACCGGGTGGTACGCCACTGGCCGAGCGGATTCGCGACGTCCTGTTGGCCCCGGGTGACGAGCAGATGAACCCGGACACCGAGCTGCTGCTGGTATTTGCCGCCCGTGCCCAGCACCTGGCCGAAGTAATCCGCCCGGCCCTGGCACGCGGTGCGGTGGTGATCTGTGATCGTTTCACCGATTCCACCTACGCCTACCAGGGTGGTGGCCGAGGCTTGTGCCTGGAACGCATCGCTACCCTGGAAACCTTCGTGCAGGGGGATTTGCGCCCCGATCTGACCCTGCTGTTCGACCTGCCGGTGGAAGTGGGCATGGCTCGCGCCAGTGCCCGGGGGCGCCTGGATCGTTTCGAGTTGGAGGGGCAGGCATTTTTCGAAGCTGTGCGCAGCGCTTTCCTGCAGCGTACCAAGGCTGAGCCTGCGCGTTATCACCTGCTGGACGCCGCCCAGCCGCTGGCCCGGGTGCAACAGGCCATCGACGCACTGTTGCCGACACTGTTGGAGCGCACCCGTGGCTGAGTCCTACCCATGGCAGGACAGCCTCTGGCAGCAACTGGCCGGGCGTGCCCAGCACGCCCATGCCTATTTGCTGCATGGGCCGGTGGGCATCGGTAAACGCCACCTCGCCGAGCGCCTGATGGCCAGCCTGTTGTGCCAGCGCCCGGTCGATCTGCAGGCGTGCGGTGAGTGCAAATCCTGCCTGCTGCTCAAGGCTGGCAGTCACCCGGACAACTATGTGCTGGAACCCGAGGAAGCGGACAAAGCGATCAAGGTCGACCAGGTGCGTGACCTGGTCAGCTTCGTGGTGCAGACCGCGCAGATGGGCGGGCGCAAAGTGGTGTTGATCGAGCCGGTCGAGGCGATGAACATCAACGCCGCTAACGCCTTGCTCAAAAGCCTCGAAGAACCCTCCGGCGATACCGTGTTGTTGCTGGTAAGCCATCAGTCCAGCCGCTTGTTGCCGACTATTCGCAGCCGCTGCGTGCAGCAGGCATGCCCATTGCCGAGCGAGGCCATGAGCTTGCAATGGCTGGCGCAGGCATTGCCGGAGTGCACCGCAGAAGAACGCGTCGAATTACTGACCCTGGCGGCCGGTTCGCCCTTGGCGGCAGTCAAGCTGCAAGCCCAGGGCGTGCGTGAGCAGCGGGCGTTGGTCGTGGATGGCGTGAAGAAGCTGCTCAAGCAGGAGCTGTCCGCCACGCAACTGGCCGAAGGCGCCTGGAAGGATATCCCCCTGTTGCTGTTGTTCGACTGGTTCTGCGACTGGTCCAGCCTGATCTTGCGCTACCAGCTGACCCAGGATGAAAACGGCCTGGGCCTGGCGGATATGCGCAAGGTCGTGCAATACCTGGCGCAGAAAAGTGCCCAGGACAAAGTGCTGAACATCCAGGACTGGATTCTTGCGCAGCGCCAGAAGGTGCTCGGCAAGGCTAACCTCAACCGCGTGCTGTTGCTCGAGGCGCTGCTGGTGCAGTGGGTCGGCCTGCTCGGGCGGCGTTAATTTCCGTGGCCGACGGGTGTATCGTGGGCCAGACCCTTTTCGTGACTTAAAGCCCTGACTCCCTATGCTCGTAGATTCCCATTGCCACCTTGATCGCCTCGACCTTGCCCAGCACGGCGGTTCCCTCGACGCCGCCCTTGAAGCTGCCCGCCAGCGTGGAGTAGGCCACTTCCTGTGTATCGGTGTCAGCGCTGAGAACGCCGCCGACGTCAAGGCCCTGGCTGAGCGCTACACGGACGTGGATTGCTCCGTGGGTATCCACCCGCTGGATCTCAAGCCCGGCGAAGCCCCGGCCCTCGATTGGCTATTGGGCGAACTCAACCACCCACGGGTGGTAGCCATCGGTGAAACCGGCCTGGACTACCACTACGAGCCCGAAGCCGCCGAGTTGCAGCAGGCCTCGTTCCGCCTGCACCTGCAAGCTGCCCGACAGACCGGCAAGCCGGTGATCGTCCACACCCGTGGCGCACGGGCCGATACCTTGGCGCTGCTGCGTGAAGCCGCGCTGCCACAGGCCGGAGTGCTGCATTGCTTTACTGAAGATTGGGACATGGCCAAGGCCGCCCTGGACCTGGGGTTCTATATTTCCCTGTCGGGTATCGTCACCTTTCGCAATGCCGACGCGCTGCGTGACGTAGCCCGCCAAGTGCCGGCCGACCGCCTGCTGGTGGAAACCGACTCGCCCTACCTGGCGCCTATCCCCCATCGCGGCAAGCCGAACCTGCCGGAATATGTGCGTGACGTGGCTGACTACCTGGCAATGCTGCGCGGCGAGTCCTACGAGCATTTTGCCGAGCAAACTACCGAGAACTTCAAGCGACTGTTTCCGCTGGCCCATGTAGCAGTTGGATAAACGCTCGAATTCCAGGCAAAAAAAACCCGGGTTCTGGGGGGGGAATCCGGGCTAAGACCATTAGGAGTAAAACAAGGGCACACAGTCCGTCGGTACCCAGGTCGACGCGTCACTTGGGGGAGATGTCGCGCCGACAGTTGAAGTATTGATCACTATCTCATTCAGTCCAGTCGGATCTGATCGTTTTTTAAACAGATTTGGAATACGCCCGCTTCTCTTGAGTTCTCATTGCTCAGGTGGGCAGGTTCAGGTGATACGTATTATTTCTGACTGATAGAGGCAGGATCGTTGGCGCATTGAAAGTTATGTGCCTGGCGGGTTCACATAGACATTGCCCAACGACCGTTCAGTCGGGATAATCCCTCGCATCGGGTAAATCGTATCGCCACGTATCTGTGGCCCTGCGCAACCCTCCCTATTCCGACCTTTGCAGACCTCTTCCTCATGCACAAAGAACCCCGTAAGGTCCGTGAGTTTCGCCGCCGTGAGCAGGAAATTCTCGACACTGCACTCAAGTTATTCCTCGACCAGGGCGAAGACAGTGTCACCGTCGAGATGATCGCGGATGCCGTGGGTATCGGCAAAGGCACAATCTACAAGCACTTCAAGTCCAAGGCCGAGATCTACCTGCGCCTGATGCTCGATTACGAGCGTGACTTGAACGAGTTGCTGCACTCGGCCGACGTCGACAAAGACAAGGAAGCCCTGTCCCGCGCTTACTTCGAGTTCCGCATGCGTGACCCGCAACGCTACCGCCTGTTCGACCGCCTGGAAGAGAAGGTGGTCAAAGGTCACCAGGTGCCGGAAATGGTCGAGGAGCTTCACAAGATCCGCGCCTCGAACTTCGAACGCCTAACGCTGCTGATCAAGGGCCGTATCAGTGAAGGCAAGCTCGAAGACGTTCCGCCGTATTTCCACTACTGCGCCGCCTGGGCTTTGGTGCATGGCGCCGTGGCGTTGTACCACTCGCCGTTCTGGAGCAATGTGCTGGAAGATCAGGAAGGCTTCTTCCAGTTCCTGATGGACATCGGTGTGCGCATGGGCAACAAGCGCAAGCACAGCACTGAACTGCCAGGCGCTGAAAAGAGTGGTGAAACCCCGGCTACGTAAGTCATTCGCCAATGATTTACTGCCAGGCGCAGTACCCCAGGAATATACTCAGGCAAGGACCTTGCTAAAAGCTGATTTATAAGTCAGCTTTTAGTGCGCCCGAATTATCCTCTGCCGGAGTGATCCATGATCGTTGATCGTCAAGGCAGGCGTTTTCGCAATTTGCGAATCAGCCTGACCTCAGCCTGCAATTACGCGTGTACCTATTGCGTGCCAAATGGCAAGCGGCTGGTGGCTGCCCAAGACGAACTTTCGGCCGAGGCCATGGCTCGGGGGGTGGCTTACCTGATCGAAGCAGCCGGTATCGAGCGCTTGCGCATTACCGGCGGTGAACCGCTGGTCAGCCCCAAGTTGGAAGCTTTCATGGGCGCGGTAGGGCAGATGGGCCTCAGCGACATCAGCCTGACCACCAACGGCCAACTGTTGGCGCGCAAGTTGCCGTTGCTGTTGACCGCCGGCATTCGACGCATCAATGTTTCCCTCGATACCCTGGACGCCGATGCCTTCCGCAGCATCGCCCGTGGCGGCGACCTGGTCACCGTGCTCGACGGCATGGACCAGGCCAGCGCTGCCGGGATCAAGATCAAGGTCAACATGGTGCCGTTGCGCGGCCAGAACCTGGACCAGGTGATGCCGCTGCTCGATTACTGCCTGGAGCGCGGCTACGAGCTGCGTTTTATCGAACTGATGCGCATGGGCCACCTGGCCAAGGACTCCAACGCGTTCCTGCAACAGTTCGTCAGCTTGCAACAACTGCTCAGCCTGATCGGCGAACACCACGAATACTTGCAAGCCAATGCGCCCGTCGACGCCACAGCAGTGCGCTACGAAGTGCCGGGCAAGGGCTTCTTCGGCGTGATCGCCAACGAAAGCGTGCCGTTCTGCCGCACCTGTTCGCGGCTGCGCTTGTCCTCCACTGGATGGCTGCATGGGTGCCTTTCATCGAGCAATCGCCACTACGTCGGTGACTTGCTCGATCAGCCGCGCCACCAGGCATTGCCGGCCCTGCAGGGCTTGCTGATGAAGGCCCTGGGCGACAAACAGGAAGTAGCGTTTTCTGGCGGCGCGACGGTCATGAAGATCATCGGCGGCTAATGTAGATCTTCCGAGTTCACACAAATGAATGTGGGGGCTCGCTCCCACATTTGATTGGGGGCGCTGCTCAATGGCGCGGATTCTGCATCTCACCCCCATTCGCCGGTTTTCCGTCACCGGCTTCTGGAGGATTAGGATGCGTAGTCTGGTTTTGCTGCTGGCGTTGTTGGCCCTGGGCGGTTGCATGACCGTCAGCGATATGGCCGAAGGCACCCGCTATCAGATGAGCGACGCCGGGTTGCTCGACCACAGCGATACCCGGCGTACTGCCTCAGTGCGCATACAGCCGGACTCCTTTGTGTTTATCGCCCAGGGCGCCTTCGTACCGCCGGGCAGTGCGTATCCGCGGCCTAACGTGGTAGCCGAGGAGGCGTTCAACGGCTTCGTCGAATATTTCCCGATGGTGCGTCGTGCGCGCCAACCGGAAGGTCTTGAGCAGGCCATGGCCGAAGCCCGCGAGGCGGGTGCCCACTACTTGCTGTATTGCCGTTTTGCGGCAGCCGATGACCGTATCGGCAATGCCGACGAATGGACTGACCAGCAAGCCCTGGACCGCCTGGGGCTGGACAGCGGCGTGATCCAAGTCATGTTGATCGAGACCAGCACCCAGTATTTGATCGATACTGCCCGAATTCGCAGTCGTGGCGGTTTACTGACGTTCCACGACACATCACCACAAGATCTGATTGCCCGTCCCCTGGCGCAATACGCCCGAGGCTTGTTGGGCATGAGCAATCAGTAGACCTGAGGAGAACCCCATGACCGATTCCGCCAAGGCCAATGATCTATTGGCCCAACTGCCCAAGGGCAAGGGACCGGCGCCGGTGCACCTGTGGAACCCGGATTTCTGCGGCGATATCGACATGCGCATCGCCCGCGACGGCACTTGGTTCTATCAAGGCACGCCCATCGGGCGCAAGCCGATGGTCAAGTTGTTCTCCAACATCATCCGCCGCGATGGCGATGACTATTTTCTGGTCACCCCGGTGGAAAAAGTCGGGATAACCGTCGATGACGCGCCGTTTGTCGCCGTCACCCTGGACGTGCAAGGGCAGGGCGAGAGTCAATTACTGCGCTTTACCACCAATGTCGATGAGCAGGTCGAGGCCGGCCTCGAGCACCCTCTGCGGGTGGTGATCGACCCCGACACCCAGGAACCTGCGCCCTATCTGCGGGTGCGCGCTAATCTTGAAGCCCTGGTGCACCGCAATGCCTTCTATCAATTGGTGGAGCTGGCGGTGAGCCGTCCGATAAACGGTCAGAACTGGCTTGGCGTATGGAGCGGCGGGGTTTTTTTCCCCATTGGCCTGGAACCTTGAAGCCGATTTTGTCTTTGTTCTGAAATAATTCCCTTGCCGGGAATGGGTGCTTTCGGTTATCAATTTGTACATGATTAGACATGTCCGATTTGATAAGAAAAAACGCGTCGTCGACGAACTCATTCGCCGTATCGAGGGTGGAGTGATGGCCGACGGTTTCCTGCTGCCGGGCGAGCACCAACTGGCCGAGGAGTTTGCAGTCAGCCGTGGCACGTTGCGCGAAGCGCTGGCCGAGCTTAAACGTCGTCACTACATCGCGACCCAAAGCGGTGTCGGCTCCATCGTCACCTTTGACGGCATGGTGCTGGACCAGCGTAGCGGTTGGGCTCAGGCCCTGGCGGATACGGGGGCGCAGGTGTCCACCGAGATCCTGCGCTTCGAGGCCGTGACCCGTGCGGACCTGTTGAGCCGTTTCGGCACCGAGCAATTCATCGCCCTTGACCGCCTGCGCCGCGCTGCCGACGGGACCCCGGTATCTCTGGAACGCTCGCTGATGCCCGCCGTCGGCGACCTGGAAAGCCTGCCGCGCATCGGCCTGATCGACAATTCCTTGACCATCACCCTGGCGGCCTACGGCTATGTGGGCGCCGATGGCGACCAATGGATCGGTGCCGAGCCCCTCAGCGACGAAGACGCCGAACGGCTCGGGCGGCCGATCGGCACGGTCTTTCTCAAAGCCTCGCGCACCACCTATGACCGTCGCGAGCGTTTCATGGAGCATGTTGAGAGCCTGCTCGACCCTGTGCACTTTCGCCTGCACCTGCAATTCGGAGCGTCGAAATGACAGCAGAACATCGCGCACTTGGTGCCTTCTACGGCTTGGCCCTGGGCGATGCCTTGGGCATGCCCACCCAGTCGTTGAGCCGGGAGCAGGTACGCCAGCGTTTCGGAGCCATCACCGCCCTGGAAGATGCGGGCGCCGACCAGCCCATCGCCCCGAACATGCCTGCCGGCTCCATTACCGATGACACCGAGCAAGCCATCCTGGTCGCCGAGTTGTTGGTGCAAGGCCAGGGTCAGATCGAACCCACGGTGCTGGCTCAGCGCCTGATCGATTGGGAGGCTGTGATGCGCGCCAAGGGTTCCCAGGACTTGCTCGGGCCGTCGACCAAACGTGCCATCGACATGATCCTGGCCGGCCACACCGCGGCAGAGTCGGGGCGCTACGGCACCACCAATGGCGCGGCCATGCGCATCACGCCAGTGGGCATCGCGGCCGATGTCAGCGATCCGGAGCCATTTATCCGGGCGGTGATCCAGGCTTGCCAGGTCACCCATAACACCAGCCTGGGCATTTCCAGCGCAGCAGCCGTGGCGGCGGTGGTCTCGGCCGGCATCAACGGAGTGGACCTGGGAGAAGCCCTGAACATCGGCACCCAGATTGCGCAGCGGGCCGAAAACCACGGCCATTGGATCGCCGGGGGGCGCATTTCCACGCGCATCAGCTGGGCGCGCACCCTGAGCGTTGGCAGTGGTGATACAGCGCTGTTTGCGGACCTGCTCTATGAATTGATCGGCACGTCGGTCGCCTCCCAGGAGTCGGTGGTGGTGTCGTTCGCCCTCGCGCAGCAAGTGGCGTCGGGCGAGATGAATGCCTTCGAGGCCCTGTGCCTGGCTGCCAGCCTGGGAGGCGACACCGACACCATCGCCGCGATCCTCGGCGCCATGCTGGGGGCGTGCCTGGGCATGCAATGCTGGCCCGAGGCGCTGATCGAGCAGGTCAAGCAGGTCAATGGCCTTGAGTTGTGGCCGCTGGTTCAAGAACTGCTCAAATTGCGTTGAGCAGCACAAGTCAAAGAAGACCGGGATACCGCTGCACATTGCACATCTGCCACAACCACAATAATACAGGCATCAGGAGCACCCCCTCATGAGCAGCACCTCTTCCGGCCAGGGGGCCGGGCAATTGGAAACACGCGGTATCGAGCCGGTCCCTGAAAGCGAATGCAACGGCCACCCGCTGCAGCTGTTCTGGGTATGGTTCGCCGCCAATATCAGCATCCTCGGTTTGCCGCTGGGCGCGACCCTCGTGGCGTTTCGTGGCCTGGCCATCTGGCAGGCGATCATCGTTGCGATCCTTGGCGCCGCCGGCTCCTTTGCGGTGGTGGGGATTATTTCCATCGCCGGTCGCCGAGGTCGCGCGCCCAGCCTGACCCTGTCCCGCGCCATCTTCGGTGTACGCGGCAATATCGGCCCAACCCTGGTCTCGCTGATGTCGCGCCTGGGCTGGGAAACCGTCAACACCACCACCGCCGCCTTTGTGCTGTTGTCGTTGTGTTCGATCCTGTTCGGTTCGCCAGTGGCGGCGAAAAGCGCGCCGCTGTTGACCCTGGTCTTTATCGCTATCTTCGTGCTACTGACCCTGGCCGTTTCCGGTCTCGGCCATGCCACCTTGCTGGTGATCCAGAAGTGGGCCACCTACGTATTCGGCGGCTTGAACATCCTGGTGGGTGGATTCCTCTGTGCCACCATCGACTGGAGCGCGGTGTTCAACGCCACCCCAGCGCCGCTGAGCGCAATGATCATCGGTGTCGGCACCATGGCCGCAGGTACGGGGATCGGTTGGGCCAACGCCGGTGCCGACATGTCGCGCTACCAGCACCGCAGCGTCAAGGCCGTGCGCCTGGTGGCGTCCGCCGCGTTTGGCGCGGGTATTCCGCTGGTGCTGCTGATCACTCTTGGCGGCCTGCTGTCGGTGGGTAACAATGACCTGGCGTCGGCCACCGACCCGATCATCGCGATCCGCGACATGCTGCCGACCTGGATGGCCGTGCCATACCTGATTACGGCGTTCGGCGGCTTGTTGCTGTCGAACAACCTGTCAGTGTATTCCGCCGGTCTCACCACACTGACCCTGGGCTTGAAGGTCAAGCGCGTGCATGCGGTGATCGTCGATATCGTGGCGATCTTCGCAGGTTCCATCTACTTCATGCTGATCGCCGACAGCTTCTATGGCCCGTTCATTACCTTCATTTCGCTGCTGGCGGTGCCGATCACTGCGTGGGTCGGGATTTTCGTGGTCGACCTGATTCATCGTCACTACTACAGCCCCAAGGACCTGCTGGACGTCAGCCCAAGCAGCGCCTACTGGTATCGCGGCGGCGTGGAATGGCGGGCGTTTGGCGCCTGGGTCGTGGCCATAGTGCTGGGGTTCAGCTTCACCACCATCGGCACCACCGCCGACAACACCTGGTTTGCCGGGCCGTTGTCCGACTCCTGGCTTGGCCATAACGGCCTGGGCTGGATCGTCACGTTCCTGGTGGCTGGCGGAATTTATGCGGTACTGGGCGGCGCGGCCGACCGGCGCGCGGCTTTAGTCGAGAGTCCGAATGTCTAGATTGCTGCACACCGGCCAGGTCATCGTCGACCTGGTCATGGCCCTCGACACCCTGCCGGCAACGGGCGGTGATGTGCTGGCGAAATCCGCCAGTTTCCAAGCCGGCGGTGGCTTTAACGTGATGGCTGCCGCTCGGCGCAATGGCTTGCCGGTGGTGTACCTGGGCCGCCACGGAAACGGGCGCTTCGGCGACCTGGCGCGTGAGGCAATGCAGGCTGAGGGCGTTGAGATGGCCTTGGCGGCCAGCAGCGACAAAGACACCGGCCTGTGTGTGTCCCTGACCGAAGCCAGCACCGAGCGCACATTCATTTCCCATATCGGCGTCGAGGGCGAGCTGAGTGCCGCAGACCTGGCCCGCGCGGTGCCGCGTGCGGATGATTATGTGTATGTCAGTGGTTACAGCTTGCTCCTTGAAGGCAAGGCACAGCCGTTAATTGACTGGCTGTTGGCATTGCCACGAGAGATCGTTGTGGTGTTCGACCCGGGGCCGCTGGTCAAGGCGCCGGATTCAACGTTGATGCGTGGGTTGCTACCGCGTATTGATATCTGGACCAGCAATGGCCCGGAAGCTCTGGCGTTTACCGGGGCGACGGATATCGCCGCCGCGTTGCGCGAACTGAATCGATATTTAGCTGCACAAACGTTGCTCGTAGTACGTGACGGGCCGAATGGCTGCTGGGTGGGACGCACAGGTGAGGTTGAACATGTGCCCGGGTTCAAAGTGCATGCGGTGGACAGTAATGGTGCGGGGGATGCACACGCAGGGGTGTTTATTGCTGGCTTGGCGACGGGTTTGAAGCCGGCTGAAGCAGCACGCCGGGCTAATGCGGCGGCGGCGTTGGCAGTGACTCGTTGGGGACCGGCTACTTGTCCAGGCGCAGCCGACGTTGATGCACTAGTTTCCAGGTAAACATAGATCCAAATGTGGGAGAGGGCTTGCCCCCGATAGCTGAGTGTCAGTCAATACATCTGTTGACTGGTCCACTGCAATCGGAGGCAAACCCCCTGCCACATTTTGATTGGTGTTTAGCCTGCTTTTTTCAGCGCTTGGATCAACTCATCCTTGCGCATGGTCGAGCGCCCGGGGATATTTTTGGCCCGCGCTTCCTTCATCAGGCTTTCCTTGGTTTGCGTACCCAGCGAGGCCCGGCTGCTGCGCGGGTGTCCTTCACGGCTGGCCGCCGCACGCTTGGACGACTCATGCCGATCCTCGGCTTTCTTCGCCGGGGCCTTGCGCCGGCCCGAACCACCGGCTTTTTCACCGCCGCCAGACTGCTTGTTGACGGTGGCCCAGGCACGGGCTTCGGCTTCTTCCTTGGATAATCCCTTGTGCTCATAACTGTCTTCGATATGAGCGGCCTTGCGTTTCTGTTCGGTGGTGTATTTGGCTTTGCTTCCACGAGGCATCGCTAAAACTCCTGCTGGCCCCTGTTACCAGGGGCCAGCCCAGAAATGGATTACTGAGAGACTGCACCGTCCAGCTTGCGCGCCTCATCCACACCCGAGGCAGTCAGCTTGATCGGCAGGTTCAACGAGTATTCACCGGCGTCATCGGTGGTCACATGCCCATCCTTGATCAATCCGCGGTCCTGCAGGAACGCCAAGACACTGGCGACCTCCTTTTCACCGCGGTAATTGTCCAGCACCTCCTTGCCCAAGCCTTGCGGATGGGCGTGCAGCAGACGGGTGAGGACTTCTTTTTCAAGGTTTCTATCGACGTTCATGTGTACCTCTTCACTGGGAAATGGTCGGGTGTCGGTCGTACTACGGGTATCTCAAGGCGCGGGTTGTTTCGGCGCACCTGGGACGTTTGAGTCATCCCCTTTGTTGATTTTCGGCTCATTGTTAGTGGTGCCGGGACCCATCTTGCCGTTGCCGACGGCAGCCGGCGCCTGGCGCTGGGTGTCGTTGCCCTTGGTGCGTGGGTCCGCGCCGTTGTCGATGATCGCGCCACCATTGGTATCAAGGCCGGTGCCCATTGAATCCTGGGATTCCTGGGTGGCGGGGCTAGGCGGGCTACCGACTGGATCAGTCTTGCCGGTAGATGATGTGGCGGCAAACGCGCCCAGGGATGCGGCGGACAACAGGCCGGCGAGGGCGAGGGCAGACAATTTGGAATTTTTCATGAGGGTGTCTCCATATGATTAATGTCCTTACCCTGTATTGGTCCCCCCTCATTCGGTGATCGTGCCTTGATGTCGACGAACGGTATCAATTCGCCTGTATTCGTTTTATGTGCCCAAACGCTGCGCGTTATCAGGCGAAGTGCGGCGATTGCCCAATTGAGTGCGGCGATAACCAGTACGCTCAGCATCATTGCCCAAAGACCGTAATCGACAATGATCTTGCCCGCGAGCCAGGGAAACCCGAAGACGCCGACAAAGTACGCCATGCTGAACAGCAATAACGCCTGGGACGTGGTGCCACTGGGTGCCTCATTGGCCACCAGCCCATTGATCACCGAATACGTCAGGCCATACCCGACCCCCAAAATAGCGGCGGCCAGCAAATAGCTGAGGTTGCCGCTCACACCAAATGCAAACAGCGCGATCGCACCGAGCATTATCCCGGACAACACGCAGGCAGCCTGATAGGCATCGCGCTTGACCACAAAACCGGCGACCAGCAGACGGCTGGTGATCGCTGCCGTCAGGAAGCCGGCAAAGAACAATGAGTAGTCCAGCCCATGGGCAGCGGCGTAGCTGGTCTGGAACGATGACAGCCCACCAAATACGCAACCACCCAGGCCGACCATCAGGATGGCGAACACCGCTTTGGACGACAGTACGCGGCGGCTAGCGAACCAGGTGATCCTCGACGCAGGCACATTCGCATGCCCCTTGAGCAGGGCGCCCATGCGCCAGAACATCACCACGCCGGCAAGGCTGGCCAGACCGGCGATATAGAACGCAGTCGTCAGGGGCAGGTCCAGCGCAATGGCGGCGCGCCCTAGTAAAGGGCCGGAGCCTATTCCGCTCAACATACTGCCCGACAGCAGGGCGAAATACCTGGCACGCTGGCAGGGTTCTACCAGCAGAGTCACGATGATCGGGCCCAGGGTATAGAACACGCCCCAGCCCAGACCCAGAGACAGCCCGAACAGCATCAAGCCCTGACCAAACCCAGGCGTCAGGGCGAACCCCAGGCAGGCCAACACCAGCAATACGCCGGCGCTCGCAATTGCTCGCGCCGCGCCCAGCGCATCCGCCAAATGCCCGGAAAGAAGCACCGCCACAAAAGTGCTGAGCATTGCCGTGGCAATCACACTGCCAGCGTCGTGCTCATTGCCGCCGCGTGAATGAATCAGCAGCGACAGCAAAAAGGTCGAGCCATAGGAGAGCGACAGCAGGAAACTGGCGAGGCAGAACAGCGCGAAAGTCTTTGCGCCGACTGGAGACGTGGCGTGCATGAGCAGGACCTGATCGTTGGATTTATGCCAACTGTTTACCATGGGTATCCAGCGGGATTGTTCTGTGTTTGCCGGTGCTGGCATCCCGGTGCAGCGGAGTAAAACATGCTCCTGGGTATGAAATTGCGCTGCAATCGGTCACTGAACCGCCTTAGTATGTGGGCTCTGAATTTACCCAAGGCTTGCCCATGACCATCGAGATTCGCCCCGCCGTGCCCAGCGATGCTGCGCAGATCCTGACCTTTATCACCGAGCTGGCCGAGTACGAGAAAGCCCGGCATGAGGTGATCGCCAGCGTGGTGGATATCGAACGCAGCCTGTTCAGCGAAGGTGCCACGGCCCATGGCCTGATGTGTCTGCGCGACGGCCTGCCGATTGGTTTTGCGGTGTTCTTTTTCAGCTATTCCACTTGGCTGGGCAGCAACTGCCTGTACCTGGAAGACCTTTATATCAACCCGGAACAACGTGGCGGCGGGGCGGGCAAGAAGTTGCTGCGCCACTTGGCCAAGATCGCCTGTGACAATGGTTGCGGTCGCTTTGAATGGAGCGTGCTGGACTGGAACGAGCCGGCAATCGCCTTCTATAAGTCCATCGGCGCCCAGCCGCAGGAAGAGTGGGTGCGCTATCGTATGGAAGGTGATGCGCTGAGGGATTTTGCCCAAGGCTGACGGTCTTCGGAACCGGCTATGAATGGCCGGTTTTTTTTGCGATTACTCACAATGTGGGATTGAAATTTATATATTGAGATATTTCAAGATCTAGGTTTATAGTCGCCTGCATCAGCACTCACTATCAAAAAATAAAACAGGTGAAGCGATGCAGGCACAACCGTTGTCACTACCCGCGGTGCCCGAGCCGACTTACGGCGAGCGTTTGAAGAACAAGGTAGTGATCGTCACCGGCGCTGCCCAAGGCATTGGCGAAGCGATTGTCGCCTGCTTCCAGGCCCAGCAGGCGCGTTTGGTGATTGCCGATATCCAGGGCGAAAAAATCGAGAAGATCGCCGCCCATTGGCGCGAACGCGGTGCGCAGATCCATGCCCAGCCCGTCGATATCACCTCCAAGGATCAATGGCGGGCGCTGGTCAACCTGGCGATCGAACGCTTCGGCCGCGTAGATGTGCTGGTCAACTGCGCCGGGGTCAATGTGTTCCGCGACCCCTTGGCGATGACCGACGAAGACTGGCGCCGCTGCTTTGCCATCGACCTCGACGGCGCCTGGTACGGCTGCCGCTCGGTGTTGCCGCACATGATCGAGCAGGGCATCGGCAACATCATCAATATTGCCTCCACCCATTCCAGCCACATCATTCCCGGGTGCTTTCCCTATCCCGTCGCCAAGCATGGCCTGCTCGGCCTTACCCGCGCCCTGGGCATCGAATACGCGTCCAAGGGCATCCGTGTGAATGCCATCGCCCCGGGTTATATCGAAACCCAGCTCAACGTCGACTACTGGAACGGTTTCGCCGACCCTCACGCCGAGCGCCAGCGCGCGTTCGACCTGCACCCGCCCAAGCGCATCGGCCAGCCCATCGAGGTGGCGATGACCGCGCTGTTCCTGGCGACCGACGAGGCGCCCTTTATCAATGCCACCTGCCTGATGATCGATGGCGGGCGGTCGGTGATGTACCACGACTAAAGCGTTTTCCAATAACAAGAAGGAGGTGGTTCATGTTCAAGAAGGCACTCGGGGCTGTGGCGCTGGCGCTGGCGTTCAGCGGCGTTGTATCGGCTGAAGAAGTG
>NZ_JAUJXA010000023.1:0-68406 GCF_031931935.1 Pseudomonas sp. rhizo25 | reverse complement strand
GACTTCTTCAGCGGATACGATGCTGCTGAGGCTGCTTAAAGCAACGGCGGCAGCCAGAACGCGTAGAACCTTTTTCATGAACGACACCTCTTGTTGTTGTTTTTAAGTCTTGGGTTTAACCGGCGAAGCGATGGCAAGGTTTGCCAGGCACATCGACCTCAATGGCCAACAGCGCACCGTCCAAAGGGTGACCCAAGGGGCTCGCGGCGCTGGTGATATACAACGTGGTCAGGTCGGGCCCACCGAACACGCAACTGGTGGGACGGCTGACGGGCAGTTCGATGATGCGGTCCACCTTGCCAAGGGGTGTCAGGCGCAGCAGGCAACTGCCGTCCCAACGGGCATTCCAGATGTAGCCTTCGGCGTCCATGGCCGAACCGTCCGGACCGCCTCGCTCGTGGGGTCCGAACCACACCCGTGCGGGATCGAGTTGGCCGTCAGACTGGATTGCATGGTGGTACAGCGTGCCGTCCATGCTGTCGCCGAAGTGCACATGACCACCGTCTTCACTCCACAGCAGTGTGTTGGGAATGCCCAGGCCGCTGAGCAGCGGCGTGACCGTGGCATCGGCATCGATGCGGAACAATCCGCCGGAACGCCGAGTGATGGGCAAGTCCTCGCCTTGCTCACCGATATTGTTCTGCATGGTGCCCAGCCACAGCCGGCCCTGGGCATCGCAGCGCGCTTCATTGCCGCGGTTGCCGGGTTGCGGGTCGGCGACGCACAGCAGGGTCAGCGCTTCGGTGGTCAGGTCCAGGCGATACACGCCGCTTCTTAAGGTCACCAGCGCATCGCCGCTTTCACAGGGGATGAATGCCGAGACATGCTCGGGCAATTGCCAGACCTGCAACTCGCCGCCCATCAGGCGCAGGGCCTGCCGGGCAGCGATATCCACCCAATACAGGGCCTGGATCGGTCTGTCCCAGAACGGCCCTTCGCCCAACCGGGCACGGTGTGGGGTCACTGCATTCACTGACATGAAGCCTCCTGGTGAATTACAGCGGATCGCGGGATGGCGTGCCATCCACCAGCCGCTGAATACGCAACGGGTTGGCGTTTTTCAACGCCTCGGGCAGCAGGCTATCAGGGTAATTCTGGAAGCACACCGGGCGCAGGAAGCGGTCGATGGCCAGGGTGCCCACCGACGTGCCGCGGGCGTCGGACGTTGCCGGATATGGCCCGCCGTGCACCATCGAATCGCAGACTTCGACGCCAGTGGGATAACCGTTGAGCAGGATGCGTCCGACTTTCTGTTCCAGCAGCGGCGTGAGTTCGGCGAACTGTTGAAAGTCCGCCGGCTCGCCAATGATTGTCGCCGTGAGCTGGCCGTGCAGACCGTGCAAGGCCGCATTGAGCTGGGCCTGGTCAGCGACTTCGACGAACACCGTGGTGGGGCCGAACACTTCTTCCTGCAGCACTTCGTCGCCGTTGATCAACAGCCGTACATCCGCCTTGAACAGCTGCGGTTGAGCCTGGTTGCCCGACTGCGCGTTACCCGCCAGGTGCTGGATACCGGGGTGGGACAGGAGTTTTTCCAGACCCTTGCCATAGCTGCCCAAGGTGCCGGCGTTGAGCATGGTCTGCGCCGGTTGCGCGCCGATCAATTGCGCGACCTGTTGAGTGAACGCCGTGAATTGTGGCGACGCGATACCGATGACCAGGCCGGGATTGGTGCAGAACTGTCCGCAGCCCTGCACTACCGAGGCGGTCAGGTCGCGGGCCACGCTTTCGGCGCGGGCGTGCAAGGCCTGGGGCAGTACGATCACCGGGTTGATGCTCGACATCTCGGCGAACACCGGGATCGGTTGCGGGCGTGCCGCGGCCATATCGCACAGGGCACGGCCACCCTTGAGCGAGCCGGTGAAACCCACGGCCTGGATCGCCGGATGCTTGACCAGGGCTTCGCCGACGCCGCCGCCGAAGATCATGTTGAATACCCCCGCCGGCATCTCGGTGGCCTCGGCTGCGCGGATGATCGCATCGGCCACTTGCTCGGCCGTCGCCATGTGCCCGCTGTGAGCCTTGAACACCACGGGGCAGCCTGCGGCCAACGCAGCGGCGGTATCACCACCGGCCGTGGAAAATGCCAGGGGGAAATTACTCGCGCCAAACACGGCGACCGGGCCCAGGCCGATACGGTATTGGCGCAGGTCCGGGCGTGGCAGCGGCTGGCGATCCGGCAAGGCTTTATCGATACGCGCCCCGTAGAAATCGCCACGGCGCAGCACCGTGGCGAACAGGCGCATCTGGCCGCTGGTGCGCCCACGCTCGCCTTTGATGCGGGCGGCGGGCAGCGCGGTTTCGCGGCAGACCAAATCGATGAAGTTATCGCTCAGGGCATCCAGCTCGTCGGCTATCGCGTCCAGGAACTGCGCACGGCGCGCGGCACTCAGCGCACGGAACGCCGGATACGCAGCGGCGGCGGCCTTGGCGGCGGCATCGACCTCTTGCGGTGTGGCCTGGTAGAAATCCTGCGGCAAGGCTTCACCGCTGGTGGCATCGACGCTTTGCAGCTTGACATCGCCGTTGGCGCTGCGCTGGCCGCCAATGTAGTTGTGGCCGAGGAACTGGGTCATGTTGATCTCCTTAAAGGGGGGTGACTTGGCCGGGTTCAAATGCCGCGTCGTTGCTTCCGATACCGTTGATCAACGGCGCGCCGAATTCGGCCTGGCTGATCTCGAACACGTCGCCCGGCTGGGTACGTATACCGTCGGCAAATGACAGCGTAGCGGTGCCGAAGAAGTGAATGTGCACATCCCCCGGCTTAAGGAACTGGCTGTATTTGAAGTGGTGATACTCAAGGTTTTCCAGGCTGTGGCACATATTGGCCTCGCCACTGAGGAATTCGTTCCGCCAGATTTCTTCGCCGTTGCGCAGGATGCGGCTGCTGCCGGCCAGGTGCTGGGGCAGCTCGCCCACGCGCAGTTCCGGGCCATAGCTGCAACTGCGCAGCTTGGAATGGGCCAGGTACAGGTAGTTCTTGCGTTCCATCACATGGTCGGAGAACTCATTACCCACCGCAAAACCCAGGCGATAGGGTTTGCGGTCGTGGCCGATCACATAGAGGCCGCCGATCTCCGGCTCTTCGCCAGCGTCTTCGGCAAACGGTGGCACCGGGAAGGCGGCGCCCGGGCGTACGACAATGCTGCCGTCGCCCTTGTAGAACCACTCCGGCTGCACGCCTGCCTGGCCGGCCGCGGGCTTGCCGCCCTCTACGCCCCACTTGAAGATACGCATGGTGTCGGTCATGGCGCTGTCGTCTCCGGCCTGCTGGTGCATCTTGTCGCGGGCCGAAGCGCTGCCCAGGTGGGTCAGGCCGGTGCCGCTGATCAGCATATGGGCCGGGTCCGGGTGGTCCAGTGGCGGCAGGACTTTCAGCTCGGCCAGCAGCGCGGCGTAGTCATGGCTGTCGCCCAGGCCCAGGCCCTGCACCTGTTGCGCAAGGCCCGTGCCGGCCTTGATGGCGGCCAGCGCCAACTCGCGTACGCTGTGTGCGCCCTGCACTTCGCGCAGAGTGTTGCCTTCCACTACGCCGACGCGGCGCTCCCCGTTACCCAACTCGAACTGAACTAGACGCATGCATTTTCTCCAGGATTTAAGTACGTGTGGCGCCACGGGCGCTGGCGGCGAATTGGTCGACCGGCAGCACGTGCTTGCGCTCCAGCACGCGGTAGACCACGAGGGTCAAGACCAGCCCGAACACCATCACGCCGGATAAGAAATACAGGCCCGAGGCCAGGTTACCGGTGCATTCCTTGAGCGCACCGATCACGAACGGACCGATGTAGCCGCCAAGGTTGCCCACCGAGTTGATCAAGGCGATACCGGCTGCCGCGCTGGCCCCGGCAAAGAAGCGCCCCGGCAAGGTCCAGAACACCGCGGTGCAGGAAAACATGGCGAACGCCGCCAGGCACAACGCAGCCATCTGCAGCACCGGCACACTCAGCCAGGCGCTGCAGAACAGGCCGATGGCGCCGAGCACATACAGCACCGCGAGATGGCCGTAGCGATCATTCAAGCGGTCGGAACTGCGCGGGATGATCAGCAGGCCGATGATGCCGAAGATATACGGTACGGCGGAGATGAAGCCGGTGGTGAGGTCGCTGCCGCCGAACTGCTTGATCAGGGTCGGCAGCCACAGGCCCAGGCCGTAGATGCTCAGGGTCACCGGCAGGTAGAACAGCGCCAGCAGCAACACGCGCTTGTCCTTGAGGGCATGCAAGGGGTTGCCATGGCGGGTCTGGCCGTAAGCTTGAAGGTCTTTTTCCAGCTCGCCGGTGAGCCAGGTCTTTTCTTGCTCGCTCATCCAGCTGACCTGTTTCGGCCCATCCGGCAGGTAGCGCAGCACCGGCCAGGTCAGCAGGATCGCCGGGGTGCCGATCACGATAAAAAGCCACTGCCAGCCGTGCAGGCCAAGGATGCCGTCCATGCCGAGCAGACCGCCGGATACGGGGCCCGTGATCATCATCGCGATGGGCTGGGAGAGGATGAACAGCCCGAGGATCTTGCCGCGATGGCGTACCGGGAACCATTGGGTGATGTAGTACAGCACGCCAGGAAAGAACCCCGCCTCCGCCGCGCCGAGCAAAAAGCGCATCACATAGAAGCTGTGCGGACCTTGCACGAAAGCCATGCCGATGGTGATGGCGCCCCAGGTGATCATGATGCGCGCAAACCAGCGCCGCGCGCTGAAGCGGTCGAGCATCAGGTTGCTGGGGATTTCGAACAGGAAGTAGCCAATGAAGAACAGCCCGGCACCGAGGCCATAGGCGGCGTCACCGATGCCGACGTCGGCGCCCATGTGCAGCTTGGCGAACCCTACGGCGGAACGGTCCACGTAGGCGATCAGGTACAGCAGGATCAGGAAGGGAATCAGTTTCAGCGTGATGCGCCGAATAAGCCGCAATTCCTGGCTCATGGGTCGATCTCCGATTGTTGTTTTTATAGAAGCTCGGGGGACGCCTCTCGCGAAATCCGCCAGGGTCATACCTCAGTTGAGATCGACTATATAGTATGACTATTTGCAAAACAACACTTCCAAAGCTTCGATTTTGCGCTTATGTTTAACCACGCATAGAACATATAGTCATACAATAAGAGAATCGATCATGCCTGACAAAAAGCCCGGCCTACGCTCCGCCCAGTGGTTTGGTACCGCCGATAAGAACGGCTTCATGTACCGCAGCTGGATGAAGAACCAGGGCATTGCCGACCACCAGTTCCATGGCAAGCCGATCATCGGCATCTGCAATACCTGGTCGGAGCTGACCCCGTGCAACGCGCACTTCCGCCAGATCGCCGAGCACGTCAAGCGCGGCGTGATCGAGGCCGGTGGCTTCCCGGTGGAATTCCCGGTGTTTTCCAACGGTGAATCCAACCTGCGCCCTACCGCCATGCTCACCCGCAACCTGGCGAGCATGGATGTGGAGGAAGCCATTCGCGGCAACCCCATCGATGGCGTGGTGCTGCTGACCGGTTGCGACAAGACCACCCCGGCGCTGCTGATGGGTGCGGCCAGTTGCGATGTGCCGGCCATCGTGGTCACCGGCGGGCCGATGCTCAATGGCAAGCACAAGGGCCAGGACATCGGTTCGGGCACCGTGGTGTGGCAGCTCAGCGAACAGGTCAAGGCCGGCACCATCACCCTGGATGACTTCCTTGCTGCCGAAGGCGGCATGTCACGCTCGGCGGGCACCTGCAACACCATGGGCACGGCGTCGACCATGGCCTGTATGGCCGAGGCACTGGGCACGTCCCTGCCCCACAACGCGGCGATCCCGGCGGTGGATGCACGGCGTTATGTGCTGGCGCATATGTCGGGCATGCGTGCGGTGGAGATGGTGCGCGAAGACTTGAAGCTGTCGAAGATCCTGACCAAGGAAGCGTTTGAAAACGCGATCCGGGTAAACGCGGCCATCGGCGGTTCGACCAACGCGGTGATCCACTTGAAAGCCATTGCCGGGCGCATCGGGGTTGAACTCGACCTGGATGACTGGACCCGCATCGGCCGCGGCATGCCGACCATCGTCGACCTGCAACCCTCCGGGCGCTTCCTGATGGAAGAGTTCTACTACGCCGGTGGCCTGCCCGCGGTGCTGCGTCGCCTGGGTGAAGCCAACCTGATCCCCCACCCCAATGCCTTGACCGTCAACGGCAAGTCCCTGGGCGAGAACACCAAGGACTCGCCGATCTACGGCCAAGATGAAGTGATCCGCACCCTCGACAACCCGATCCGCGCCGACGGCGGCATCTGCGTGTTGCGCGGCAACCTGGCGCCCCTGGGCGCGGTGCTCAAGCCATCGGCGGCCAGCCCCGAGCTGATGCAGCATCGCGGCCGTGCGGTGGTGTTCGAGAACTTCGACATGTACAAGGCGCGCATCAACGACCCGGACCTGGACGTGGACGCCAACTCGATCCTGGTCATGAAGAACTGCGGCCCCAAGGGTTACCCGGGCATGGCCGAAGTCGGCAACATGGGCTTGCCGGCCAAGCTGCTGGCCCAGGGCGTGACCGACATGGTGCGTATTTCAGATGCACGCATGAGCGGCACCGCCTACGGCACCGTGGTCTTGCATGTGGCGCCGGAAGCCGCTGCCGGCGGGCCGTTGGCCACGGTGCAGGAAGGCGACTGGATCGAGCTCGATTGTGCCAATGGCCGCCTGCACCTGGACATCCCTGACGCCGAGCTGGCGGCACGCATGGCCGACCTCAAGCCGGCGCAGAACCTGATCGTCGGCGGGTACCGCCAGTTGTACATCGACCATGTGCTGCAGGCTGACCAGGGCTGTGATTTCGACTTCCTGGTGGGTTGCCGTGGCGCCGAAGTCCCACGGCATTCCCACTAATTGGGATGCTATGATGCGGCGAATCTAAGCCAGAGCCTATCCGTCGTTATGGATCACCAGCCGCCCAAGCCGCGCAAGAGCCAGCATGCCCAGATCGTCCAGGACTTGGGCATGCACATCGTTTCCGGTCGCTTCAAGCCTGAAGAACGGTTGCCCATGGAAGCCACGCTGTGCGAGGAATACCAGGTCAGCCGCTCGGTATTGCGCGAGGCGACGCGGGTGCTGAGCGCCAAGGGCTTGGTGTATTCCAAGCCGCGGGTGGGCGCGGTGGTGCGGCCGCGCTTGAAATGGCACCTGCTCGACCCGGACGTGCTGTCCTGGTTGATGCAGTCCACACCCCACAGCGAGTTCTTCAACACCCTGGCCGGGGTGCGTCGTATCCTGGAGCCGGAAATCGCCGCCATGGCCGCGACCACCGCCACCGATGAAGACATCGCCACCATCGAACAAGCCTACCAGGGCATGGAAACCGCGCAGACCCACGAACAGCTGTTGCAGGCCGACCTGGACTTCCACCGTGCGATTGCCGACGCCACTCGCAACGACCTGCTCGCCTATATGTGCAACATGCTTTCACTGCCGTTGCGCGAGTCGATCAACATCACCAACCGCCGTCCGGATATCCAGGGTTTGAGCCTGCCCCGGCACAAGGCGATCCTTACCGCGATCCAGAACCGCGACGCCCTGGGCGCGCGGCACGCCTCGCTGGTGCAATTGGATGACACACGGGTGGCGCTGGATACGGTGATGAATGTGCTGACGCCGTTGTAACCCGGCGCTGTGGCACCTATTCCTGATTATTGGCGTTGGCTCTGGGGCAGGTGTTATCTCCGTCTTTTTTCAGCGCCAGCACCGCCTGGCGCTCGGACAACAAGTGGGTAATGGCCCCGCCGATAGCGGCGGAAATAAGTGCCAGGGCTTCTTTGGGCAGATTGATCGCCGCCCAGGTCAACCCGCCGATCAGCAAAATGACAAAGAGGATATTGAAGCGAGACACGCCGAGCTTGATCGAGCGGACGATATCGGAGGTGTCCTGCATTTTTTCGAAGCGCTTGAGGTCTTCGAACTTGCGCACCGACTCCAGCGTTTCCAGGTAATGGGTTTCGGCGCGCTTCAATTTCTTGATCACCTCGGCCTCTAGCATGACCTCCTCTATCTCGATCCTGACCAGGCTGATATTGGCGCCTGGCCGGCCAAGTATTTCCGAACTCAGCGAACTCTCGGCCAGCTCGGCCAATAGATAGGTGTACGAGGTCTCGCTGATTTCCTTGACGTACTTTTGCAGGGCTGAGGTATAGCACTTGGTGGCGTAACGGGTGAAGAGACGCTCGGCATCGTTAGTCTTTTTAATCAGTTCATCGGTTTCACTGACGAGTTCTCGCTCCATTTTCAATATCCCTATCAAGCGTGGCTTCGAAAAGCATGGGCGCCGACAACTAGGCTGACACGTTAATGGCAAACATCTCTCCATGGTCCTGCACTGTCTACTGTCAACCTTGACAGTCATGCAGATCCAAATGTGGGAGGGGCGGTGCAACGATTCGAATGGCACCGATGGCGGTGTATCAGCCCCGCATATGCTGGTTGAAATAATGCTATCGGGAGCAAGCCCCCTCCCACATGAGATATGCATGCCAGGCTGACAGAGAGCCCCCTGGACGCATGCAGTCCAAATGTGGGAGGGGGCTTGCTCCCGATAGCGGTGGATCAGCACCAGATACCTGGCTGACATACCTATATCGGGGCATAGGTATCTACACAACTGACCGTGCCGACTTGCTGCTTGCTCTTGCTCTTGCTCTTGCTCTGCTTTTGATTTTAGGCGCCCCGTCAAACCACGCTGGCCGGAACTCGACAGGGATTTGGGGCACACCGAGCCTGGGCGAGGTGCCGAGTGGTGGGGCGAGGACCTTTTGCTTTCTTTTGGGTCCTTCCAAAAGTGAGCCGCTGTAAGAGCGGAACCCTAAGTAGCCGTTACCGCAGAAATGGATATGTACTCGGTATGATCCAACATCCTGGTCGGCTGTCAGGCCGCCATCGGGGGCAAGCCCCCTCCCACATTTTGGACCTGTGTACAGCGCTTTATAGGGTGTAGGAGATGCCGACCTGCACCGTGCGCGGCGCACCCGGGTAGGCATAGATATTACCGAACGCCCCTTCCTCATACTCGCGGTTGAACAGGTTCTTCACATCCAGGTTCAGGCGTACCTGCTCGTTGACCTTGTAGTAGCCGAGCAGGTCGACCACGGTGTAGGCGTCCATCGAGAAGCCAGAGTTGGCGGTCTGGCCGGCACGCTGGTCGACGTACTTGCCGCCGGCCCCCAGGCCCAGGCCCTTGAGTGCGCCGTCCTGGAACTCGTAGACATTGAGCAGGCTGAAGCTGTTGCGCGGGATGTTCATCAGGCGGGTGCCGGCACGGAAGGTGTTGTCTCGGGTGACCTCGGCATCCACGTAGGCGTAGCCGCCGATCACGCGCCACTCGGGTGTGAGGTTGCCCGCCACGTTCAGGTCGAATCCGCGGCTGCGCACCTGGCCAGCGGCGATGCTGAAGGTGTTGGTGGGGTCGGCCGGGTCGTTGGTCAGCACGTTTTTCTTTTCGATCTGGTAGATCGCCGCGTCGACACTCAGTTGACGGTCAAGCGCCTCCCACTTGACCCCGATCTCATAGGACTTGCCTTTCTCCGGTGCAAAACCACCGCCTTCACGGCTGGCACCGGTATTGGGCTTGAACGAACGGGCGGCGTCGGCATAGACCGCGACGGTGTCGGTGAGGTCGTAGATCACACCCACACGCGGGGTGACCGCGTTGTCAGCGGCGGTCCAGGGTTTTACCCCTGTTACATAGCTTTCGTAGTCATGCTCAAAACGCTCGAAACGCGCTCCTGCCAAGACTTTCAAGCGCTCGGTCAGCGCCACCTGATCCTGGACAAACGCCGCATAGGTCTTGAGGTTCTCCTTGTCGTGGGTCGGCGTGCGCGTCAGCGGCGGACGGGCCTGGCCATACGCCGGATTGAAAATGTCGATCGGGTAGGTACCCAGGGCCGCACTGGAACGCTGGATGATCGACTGGTAGTCGTAATCCTCGTACTCGATACCGGTGAGCAGGGTGTGATCGAAGCCGCCCGTGGAAAAGTGCCCGGTCAGGTTGAGCTGGTAATCCTTGTCGGTCCATTCCAGTTTGCGGTAGTTGAAGTTGCGTTGCAGGGTGCGGCCATCGGCGCCCAGACTGCCCATCCCATTGGCTTCGATGGCGTTGCCTTTCAAACTGCCGTCCAACCACTGGAAACCACCGCCCAGGGTCCAGTTGTCGTTGAGCGCATGCTCGAAACGAAACTGCGCCATGTTGTTGTCGTTGTGCAGCTTGCCGGCGTCCTTGTCGCCCCAGAACGTATCGCGCGAGGGCGTGCCGCGCTGGTTGGGCAGGCGCGTCAGGCCACGGTCCAACGGGTGGTTGTTGCGCATGAAGTCGCCTTCGAAGGTCACCTTGGTGTCGTCGCTGGCCTGCCAGGTGATCACCGGAGTCACGCCATAGCGCTCGGTCTCGACATGATCGCGGAAGGTATCGCCGCCCTCACCCACCACGTTCAGGCGATAGGCCAGGCGGCCTTCTTCGTCCAGCGGGCCGGAGGCATCCAGGGTGCCGCGTTTCATGCCCTGGTCATTCACCTGGCTGCCCAGGGTCACGGTGCGCTCGGCCAGCGGCTGCTTGGACACGACGTTGAAGGTACCACCGGGGTCGCCACGGCCGTAGAGCATGGTGGCGGGGCCGCGCAGTACTTCAAGACGCTCGATGGTATTGGCGTCCGGCATGTTCGGGTAGCCGCGGTTGATCGGGAAACCATTGCGGTAGAACTCACCGGTAGTAAAGCCACGCACGGTGAAAGTGGTCAGGCCCTGGCCGCCGAAGTTGTTGGCGCGGCCGACACCGCCGGCATAGTCGAGGGCATCCTGCAGGCGCGTCGCGCCGATGTCCTCGACCACGTCCTTGGAGACAACGCTGATGGATTGCGGGGTTTCATGAATGGAGGTGTCGGTACGCGTCGCACTGGCTGATCGTGTGGCGTGGTAACCCTGCACCGGCCCCTGGGCCGACTCGAGGTCTGCGGTGGCAGTCACGTTGGTGGCCTGCAGCTCGATACTGGCTGTTTCAGCGGGGGCATCCTCTGCCCACGAAAAAGGGGAAAACGCCTGAAGCACGCAGAGGGAAATCAGGGTACGACGCATGGGTGTTGAACCTAGTGAAAGAGCCAGATGGGACGGCAAACCTGCCAAGAATTCGCGAGCATCATAGCCCAGTCGATTCTCATTTGGCATCCATTCTCATTTGTTATTTTTCGCTCAAGCCTTTGGCCTCCGTAGTGCATAAACACCAGGCGAAAAAAAGCCACTCACTTGAGTGGCTCTTGTGTATGCCTGGCCCGCTTCAGCGATAGCGTTCCAACCAATGCGCGTAAGGCGCCGGCAAGGTCCAGGAGGATTTTTCCACGCCCAATTCCTTGGCGGCAAAGTACGCCCAATGCGGATCGGCCAAGTGCGCACGCCCTACCGACACCAGGTCCAGGTGCCCGGCCTGCAACGCGCCTTCGGCCAGTTGCGGGGTACCGAAGCCCCAGGCGGATGTCACCGGGATACCCGCTTCACGACGCACGCGTTCGGCAATCGGCCCCATGAAGGCCGGGCCCCACGGGATGTTGGTGTCGGGAATGGTGAAACCGACGCTGACGCTCAGCAGGTCGAGGCCACGGTCCTTGAAGCGGCGCGCCAGCTCGATGGACTCGGTGAGGGTCTGCTCATCACGGCCGTCGTATTCGATCACGCCGAACCGGGCAGTGAGCGGCAGGTTTTCCGGCCAGACTTCACGCACGGCGGCCAGGGTTTCCAGGAGGAAGCGGCTGCGGTTATCGAAGCTGCCACCGTAGGCATCGGTGCGCTGGTTGGAATGCTCGGAGAAAAAGCTCTGGCCCAGGTAGCCGTGGGCGAAGTGCAGCTCGATCCATTCAAAACCGGCGTCACGGGCGCGGCGGGCGGCGTCGACGAAGTCCTGCTGGACGCGGGCGATATCGTCCAGGGTCATGGCACGCGGTACGTTGGGCAGGTTGGCCCCGAACGCGATGGCCGAGGGGGCGATGGTTTCCCAGCTGCGTGCATCGGAGGCAGGAATGTGGTCATCGCCTTCCCACGGGCGGTTGGCGCTGGCCTTGCGACCGGCGTGGGCGATCTGGATGCCCGGCACCGAACCTGCGGCCTTGATGGCCTTGACCATGGGCACGAACGCCTGGGCATGGGCATCGCTCCAGATACCGGCACAGCCTGGGGTGATACGCCCTTCGGGAGCGACTGCGGTGGCCTCGACCACCAGCAGGCCGGCCCCGCCACGGGCCATGCCGGCCAGGTGTACGTGGTGCCAATCGTTGACCATGCCGTCATCGGCCATGTATTGGCACATCGGCGGGATGGCAATGCGATTGCGCAAGGTAACGTCTTTAAGTTTGAACGGTTCGAACAAGGCGGACATCAGATACTCCGGGGAAGGGTGTGTGATTCGATAGTTCGATGGTAATCGAACTATGGTATTGAACGCTACCCCCCTGTTATGATCCGCTCATGCGAGCCTTCAAACACCCTACACCGCAAGAATTGACCCTAGAGCGCGTGCTTTACGCCTTGAGCGACCCCGTACGCCTGGACATCGTGCGCTGCCTGGCCGGCGTGCCCGAAGCCAGCTGTGGTGAACTGGATGGCGGGAGGCCTAAATCCAGCATGTCCCACCACTTCCGGGTACTGCGCGATGCCGGCCTGGTGCACACCCGCAACGTGGGCACCACCCATATGAATTCATTGCGTCGCGACGAGCTGGAGAGCCGCTTTCCCGGGTTGTTGGCGAGTATTCTGTCGCAGCTGTAGATGACGCCTGCGCGTCAGGATAAAACCGGCTGCAGCAGCGCACCGTCCAGATGCACGCAGTCCTTGCCGTTGCGCTTGGCGCCATACAGGTTCTTGTCCGCCATCTTGAGCACCGTCGACAGGTCGTCGCCCGCCGAAAAGCGCGCCATGCCCGCACTGCACGTGTAGTTATGCGGTGCAGCGACACTGCTGCGGATCGACTGCAACAACGCCAGGGCAAAATCGCAGGCCAGTTCCGGGTCGTCACCCTGCAACAACACACCGAACTCTTCCCCGCCGATCCGTCCAAAGCTGTGACTGCCCTTGGCGTTTTTCAGGCACACGGCCATGGCACGCAGGATCTTGTCGCCCACATCGTGACCATACAGGTCATTTTTTTCCTTGAAACTGTCGATATCCAACATGATGAAGTAGCCGCTCTGGCCACCACTGAGCAACTTTTCGAAACTTTGCATAAAGGCGCGCCGGTTGAGGATCGAGGTCAGATAATCAGTCTCGGCCAATGCGCGAAACTCACTTTCCACCAACAATACCGAGCGCAGGTTCTTCAAGTAGGAGTAACTCAAGATAAAACCAATGGACACCGAAGAAGCACAAAACATCAGCAGATAGACCTCGGTGCCCGCATATATATCGGCCTGCATCGGCGGCCACAGAATAAGCCAGACCAATAGCGCGTCGGCCAGATAATCCTGGACACTGATAAACAAGATGGCGCTGCCCACCACCAGGGTGACGGCCAATGGCAGGCCATAAATGCGCAACTCTTCATTCAAGCGAATGATGTAGGCGAAGCCGACCGACAACAGCACCATATAGGTCACCCCCAGCACCCGCCAAAGCAGAAAGTTGGCGGTCCTGGTATGCACGCGGCAAACCACCAACAGGCCAAGAGTGACGCCCATCGTATAAATATCCAACTGCAGGGCCGGATGAATCAACAACATGCCGACCCAGGCAATAATCCCTATCCATTCGGCTTGCGTCACCGCAGGCGACAGCAAACTGCGCATCCGGGGCCGCAACTTCAAGTTAGCAGGCATCCCCTACGCTCCCATCTCAATAGCATGCAGGCCCACCGCAAATGAAAAGGCCATGAAGCGCTTTACCAGACTGGCGAAAGGTGGCAGGACTTCCAGCCGGGTCTTGGAGTGGGCCTTGAAATAGCCCTTCTCCACACCTTCCTGCACCATGCGGATAATGTGGGTCTTGGACACGGAAAGTTGCTTGGCCAATGCCAGGTAGGACGACGACCTGAAGGTAGTGCGGTCATTGTCCGGCGCAAAGGCATCGTTATAGATAGCCAGCATCAACAGATGCCCGGCATCGCGTTTCACCAGCCAATAACACTCGGGCAGTAACACATCCACCGTCAGTTCAGACGCGAGGATTACGGCAAAACCCTTGAAATAGAGGGCCAGAAACCCGCGATCATCGAGGTCGCGCATCTGCCGGAAAATCTCCCGCTCCGGGTACAGCAGCGCCAACGACTCAGTCAGGGCGGTCAGCATCAAGCGTGCTTCACGGCAAGCTTCATCCGAGGGTGAATACACCCGGAAGCGACTGTCTTCTGGGTGCGGTGCAACCTCCATGAAACCCAGGGCACGAAACAACAGGAAGATTGATTCCAGGCTGTTTTTCGAACAATACCTGCGCGTCACGCACAGGGCCTTAACTTCCGCCAACAATGGCAGCGGGGTGGAAAAGTACTGGCTCAATAACGCAAACGACACCATCAAGCGGCTGTATTTAAGTGCACTCTTATAGAAAAACGGTCGTCTTGAATAGGGCACGAGCAGCACGTGGTAATGCGCTCTCATGCACGCTTCAAAATCCCTATGACGTTCGAGTGCTTGCGCGGTATTACACATAGCTGACTTCAACGAACTGACACGCATGAAAGAGCCCTGATCAACCAATTATTCCACTGATCTCGGCTACGAAATCCCTGCAGCCAGGCCCCAAAACAAATCACGTCAAAAACCCTGCCATTAATGGCTTTTTGCCTCGAACGCAATGTACAGCGATTGCCGCACCAGACGTCATCAGTACCAAAGTTGTTCCACATTCAAATCATCTGTGGCCCGCAGTTGCGCGACACCTCTCGTTACATTCTCCCGGGATAGCGACTTATCAACTAATCGATTCAGCACCCTGCGAACCTTCCCTCTCTGGCGACGTCGTAACAGGGCATTGTTGCCAACCACCCACTGCGAGGTGCTCGTTTGAAAGCTGCTGTCCTGAAGAAATATCGCCTGATCATCAAGACCATGGGCTATGTGGGCTGGGCGCTGTTCTGGCTGTTGCTATGGGATGTGGCCGTGACGGTGGACTTCATGCTGTTTCTCACCGCCAAGATCAACTTGCCGCTGATGCCCCTGACCTTGCTGGGTTCGGCGCTGGTGGTGCTGATCAGCTTTCGCAACAGCAGTGCCTACAACCGCTGGTGGGAAGCACGCACGCTATGGGGAGCGATGGTAAACAACTCGCGCAGCTTTGCCCGGCAAGTATTGACCCTGCTGGATGACGCTCCCGGTGAGGTGAACCCGGTCAAGTCGACGCTGTTGCGCCGGCACGTGGCCTATGTCAATTGCCTGGCCGCGCACCTCAAGGGCCAGCCGTGCCCGGAAGAAGTGCGGGCATTTATCCCCGCCGACGAATTTGCGCGCAACGGCGCCACAAATAATTTTGCCAATGACATCCTCACCGGCTCCGCTACGTTGCTGGCCCGCGAATACCAGGCCGGGCGCCTGGACAGCATTCGCCTGGCACGGCTGGAGTCGACCCTGGTGGACCTGTCCAATGCCCAGGGCGGCATGGAACGTATCGCCAACACGCCACTGCCCTACCCCTACGTGTATTTCCCGCGGCTGTTCATTTCGTTGTTCTGCCTGATCGTGCCGGTGGGCCTGGTGGAATCCCTGGGCTGGTTCACGCCGCTGGCCTCCACGGTGGTGGGCTTCATGCTGTTGGCCATCGAACGCATCGGCACCGACCTGCAAAGCCCGTTCAACTCCAGCGAACACCAGATCCAGATGGAGAGCATCTGCGAAACCATCGAAAAGAACCTGCAGTCGATGCAGCGTGATGCCCTGGGTGCCGAGCACATCGGTTAAACCTTGCCCCTGCCCTCAAGTGCTTGCCCTTGCAGTCGATATACAAGGGTAAGCATGGGCCGCTCAGACTGCAAAACAACACATGCGACGCTCACCGCTACCGTTTTCCCCCTTGCCAAAATTATAAATACCCGCGGGAGAAGTCATGAATATCAAGCAAAAGCTGACCTGGGCGTTTGCCGCCATCGCGTGCCTGCCAGTCATTCTGGTGGCCGTACTGGTGGTGCTGAACCTGCGCGAGGGGGCCCTGGCGAATTTTCTCGATAGCAGTGGCCGCGAAATCCGCCAGATCGACAATGGCATGAAGCAGTTCTTCGACGGCATCAGCCAGAACGTCGAGTACGTGGCCAAGGACCCGCGCGTTGTCGCGGCCAAAGGCCTCAAAAGCTATGCCGGCGCCGACGCTGCACAAATCCCGCTGACACCGACCAATCAAGAACTGCTGGCGATTTTCGACCAGTTCGCCAAGAGCCATCCGAGCACCGCCTACCTGTCCCTGGGCTTGAAGGACGGCGGCTATGCCAGTTGGCCTGACGACACCAAGCTCACTAATTACGATCCGCGCGTACGCCCCTGGTACCAGGCCGCCATCGCCGCACCAGGCACCACCGTGCGCACTGGCGCCTATTACTGGGCGCCGGACGACGTCTCCCTGATCGGCACCGTGCACACCGTCGCCGACGCCAGCGGCAATATCCTCGGCGTGGTCGGCCTGGATGTGTCGCTCAAGCAGCTGACCGAGCTGGTCCGCAACATCAAGCTGGGCGACAGTGGCTACCTGATGCTGGTGGAAGCCAACGGCAACGTGCTGGTCGACCCCAGCGATGCCAAGCACAACTTCAAGCCGCTGGCAGACTTGGGCGCCAACTACGCCGAATTGGCCAAGCGCGGCGACGGCGTGAGCCAGATCGACATCGACGGCGTGCCGTACATGGCCAACGTGGTCAGCTCCCAAGGGCTGGGCTGGCGCTTTATCGGCTTGATCAAGCGCGACGAAGTCATGGCCGGGGCGACTCGCCTGACGTGGTTGATCGCCGGCATCGCGGCGATCCTCGCCCTGGTGTTCGCGATCGTCGGCGCCAGCTTTGCCCGAGTGATCGTGCGACCGATTCGCGGCGTGGCCGACGGCCTGCAAGAGATCGCCGAAGGCGAAGGCGACCTCACCCGCCAACTCAAGGTCCAGGGCAAGGATGAAACCGCCAGCCTGGCGGGTTGGTTCAACCAGTTCCTGGGCGTGATCGCACAACTGGTGCAGCGCATCGGCAATGCCTCCTCCGACCTGCAAACCGCTGCTGCCGACACCAGCGAAGTGGCGCGCAACATGAACCAGGCCGCCGGGCGCCAACGTGAAGCCGTGGAACTGGTCAGCACCGCGTTCAACGAAATGGTGGCCACCGCCAACGAAGTGGCGCGCTCATGCAGCGCGGCAGCGACGAGCGCCGATGAAGGCTACCGCGATGTCCACAACGGCCAGCAACATATCGGCGAAGCCACCACCAGCGTGCACAAACTGAGCGCGGACCTGCAGAAGTCGACCCAGACCATGGAGTTGCTCGAACAGGACAGCAAGAACATCAACACTATTCTCGACACGATCCGTTCCATCGCCGAACAGACCAACCTGCTGGCCCTCAACGCCGCCATCGAAGCTGCGCGGGCCGGCGACCAGGGCCGCGGCTTTGCCGTGGTGGCCGATGAGGTTCGCGCCCTGGCCCGTCGCACTGCCGACTCCACCGGCGAAATCGACAGCCTGCTCGGCAACCTTGCCCGCCGCACCCAGGAAGTCACCCAGCAGATGCAGGGCAGCCTGCTGGTGTCCCACGCCAGCGTCGAGCGCATCCAACAGGCCCGCGACAGCTTCGACAAGATCCGTGGCTCGGTGGACTCCATTCGCGACCAGAACACTCAGATCGCCACCGCCGCCGAGGAGCAGCACCAAGTGGCCGAGGAGATCAACCGCCACATCGCGCAGATCCATGCCGATGCGCAACTGGTCGAAGAGTTTGCCCACTCGGCGCAGACCGGATCTGGCCGATTGACGGATATCTCCGGGCAACTCAAGGGTCTGGTCGGTCGCTTCAAGTTCTGACCCAGGTACTGGCCCACTCAAGCCGCTTGCGCCTTTTGGCGCAAGCGGCTTTTTGCTGTCTGGGATAATCGCAGGATTTGTAAGAGTGCATTACCGAGCCAAATGTACTAACTGGTTACTTATCTTGCTAAAATCAGGCCCCTGCCTTTCCTCACTCGAGTCCTGATCGACATGAAACGAGCATCGCGCGCCGCTGGCGCCTCTAGATTCTTACTGCTGGGCCTGGGCGTCATCATCGCCCTGCTCGGCCTCGCGCTGGCCATCGGCGGCGTCAAACTGGTGAGCCTGGGAGGTTCCTGGTACTTCCTGATCGGCGGCGCGGCCATGGCGATTGCAGGGCTGTTGCTCGCTTGTCGCAAACCGGCCGGCGCCTGGCTGTTCGCGGCCTTCCTGGTCGGTACGGCCATCTGGGCCATAGCGGATGTAGGGCTGGTGTTCTGGCCGCTGTTCTCGCGACTGTTCATGTTCGCGGTCATCGGTATGGTGGTAGCGCTGGTGTACCCGCTGCTCGTCAACCAACGTGCGCGGGGTGCCTATGGCGTCGCCGCCGTGTTGGCCGTGGGCGTAGCGGTAGCGGCAGGCAATATGTTTGTCGCCCACCCGAGCGTGGCGCCCACCGGCGCTGGCCCGGGCATCACCCCGGTAGCTGCGGCCGATGCGCAGAAAGACTGGGCGCACTACGGCAATACCGAAGGTGGCAGCCGTTTCGCCGCGCTGGACCAGATCAATCGCGACAACATCGACAAGCTCAAGGTCGCCTGGACCTATCACACCGGCGACGTGGCCCTCAGCGATGGCAACGGTGCCGAAGACCAGCTGACGCCATTGCAGATCGGCAACAAAGTGTTTATCTGCACCCCGCACAACAACTTGATCGCCCTGGATGCCGACACCGGTAAAGAGCTGTGGAAGAACGAGGTCAACGCTAAATCGGCGGTCTGGCAGCGTTGCCGGGGCATGGCGTATTTCGACGCCACTGCACCCATTGCCCAACCTACCCAACCCAACAGTTCGCCGATCATTGGCGCCAGCGTGCCGGCCGGCGCGCAGTGCCAGCGTCGCTTGCTGACCAACACCATCGATGCACGCCTGATTGCCGTAGATGCCGACACCGGCAAGTTCTGCGAAGACTTTGGCACCCATGGCCAGGTTGACCTGAAAGCCGGCCTGGGCAATGTGCCGGACAGCTACTACCAGCTGTCCTCGGCGCCGCTGATTGCCGGCACCACCGTGGTGGTCGGTGGCCGCGTCGCCGATAACGTCCAGACCGACATGCCCGGCGGCGTGATCCGTGGTTTCGACGTAATCAGCGGCCAGATGCGCTGGGCGTTCGACCCGGGCAACCCTGAGGACAAGCAAGCTCCGACGGGCGACAGCACCTACGTGCGCAGCACCCCGAACAGCTGGGCACCGATGTCCTACGACCCGCAGATGAACACGGTCTTCCTGCCGATAGGCAGCTCGTCCACCGATATATACGGCGTCGAGCGCACCGCTCTCAACCACAAATATGGCGCTTCAGTACTGGCGCTCGACGCCTCCACCGGTGCTGAAAAATGGGTGTACCAGACCGTCCACAATGACCTCTGGGACTTCGACCTGCCGATGCAACCCAGCCTGATCGACTTCACTCCGCCAGGCAGCGACAAGGCAGTACCGGCCGTGGTGATCGGCACCAAGGCCGGGCAGATCTACGTGCTCGACCGTGCCACCGGCAAGCCGTTGACCGACGTACAGGAAGTGCCGGTCAAGGCCGCCAACATTCCCAACGAGCCTTATTCCCCGACCCAGCCCAAATCCGTGGGCATGCCGCAGATCGGCGCGCAGACCCTGACCGAATCGGACATGTGGGGCGCCACCCCGTATGACCAGTTGTTGTGCCGCATCGACTTCAAGGGCATGCGCTACGATGGCCTGTACACAGCACCAGGCACCGATAAATCCCTGAGCTTCCCGGGCTCCCTGGGTGGCATGAACTGGGGCAGCATCTCCACCGACCCGGTGCACGGTTTTATCTTCGTCAATGACATGCGCCTGGGCCTGTGGATCCAGATGGTACCGTCGCAGAACAAGGCGCAGGCCTCCTCCGGTGGCGAAGCACTGAACACCGGCATGGGCGCCGTGCCGCTCAAGGGCACGCCATATGCGGTGAACAAGAACCGCTTCCTGTCGGTGGCCGGCATCCCTTGCCAGGCACCGCCGTTCGGCACCTTGACCGCTATCGACATGAAGACGCAAAAGGTCGCCTGGCAAGTACCGGTGGGCACCGTTGAAGACACAGGGCCCCTGGGCATCCGCATGCACCTGCCGATCAAGGTGGGCCTGCCGACCCTGGGCGGTACGCTGTCGACACAAGGTGGCCTGATCTTCATCGCCGGTACCCAGGATTTCTACCTGCGCGCCTTCAACAGCGGCAACGGCGATGAAATCTGGAAAGCCCGCCTGCCGGTCGGCAGCCAGGGTGGGCCGATGACCTATGTGTCGCCGAAAACCGGCAAGCAGTACATCGTGGTCACCGCCGGTGGCGCACGCCAGTCCACCGACCGTGGCGACTACGTGATCGCCTACGCCCTGCCGTAACCCCTCTGTTCGCGCGGTGCTCCGGCACCGCGCTCTGTGCCTGGAACCCTGCGCATGACCCCTACTTCTCATACCTCCTTTGGCCGCCTGGTGCTGGGCCTGGCCCTGGCTGCCGCCCTGCCCGCTCAAGCCGACGACACTACCCTGACCGGCGACTGGGGCGGCCTGCGTCGCGAACTCGACGCACAAGGTGTGCGATTCACTGGCGACTACAGCGGCGAGACCGCCTACAACGCCCACGGCGGCCAGCATCGCTCGGCGCGCTACTCGCAAAACCTCAAGCTCGGCGTGCAGTTCGACCTGGGCAAGCTCTACGGTTTCAACAATGGCGACCGTATCCGGCTGACCATCAATGACCGCCGCGGCAACAGTGTTTCCGAGGATCTGGTCGGCAACCGCCTGCCGATCCAGGAAAACTACGGCGGCCTCTACACCCGCCTCACCGAGCTGAGCTACGAGCGCACGCTGTTCACCCCCGCGCTGAATGTGAAGCTCGGCTATATGGCCATGGGCAACGACCTGGGCGGCCTGGACAGCGGCATCCTGTGCAACTTCATGAACGCCGGTTTCTGCGGGCATCCGCTGAACATGTCCGGCGGCAGCGGTTGGGCCAACTACCCTAATGCGCACCTGGGCGCGCGGGTGAAATATGATTTTTCGCCCAACTGGCAGCTGCGGGTGGCGGCGTTCAATGTCGACCCGTCCAGTAACGGCAACGCCAGCCGCGCCTGGCATGTGGGGCCCAAGCACACCACCGGTACCGTGGTGCCCATCGAGCTGATCTACAAGCACGCAGGCGCCCTGCCGGGTGAATACAAGCTGGGCTATTACTACGACAGCTCCGATGTGAAGCGCATCGGCAGCGATAAGAAAGTCAGCGGCCGTGGTGGCCACTACCTGCTGATCGATCAGGCCGTGTGGGCTTCCGAGTCATCCGAGGGGCGCAGCCTGCACGCCTTTGGCCAATACTCTGCCGCCAGCGAAGCGGCGTCGCCATTTACCAAGTGGTACGGCGCAGGCGTGGTGTTGTACAAGCCGTTCGAAGGTCGCCCGCGGGATACCGTGGCCCTGGGTTATGGCCGTGCGGTGCCCAACCCCCGCAGCAGCGATGTGCAGGAGCTGGCCGCGTTCAATGCCGGCACGGCCTATCCCGACCTGGACACTGCCGAACAGTTGATCGAACTCAGTTATGGTTACCAGGCCACGCCGTGGCTGACCCTGCGCCCGGATGTGCAATACATCATCGAGCCGGGGGCGTTTTCCGGTGACAACATCGACAATGCGATGGTGCTGGGCTTGCAGGTCAAAGCGGTGTTCTGACCGGCGGCGTCAGCCGGCACCCAAGGATTTGCCACGGCCGCCGTTCTTGAGCATCGACGGGTTGATCCCGAACTGCTTGCGAAACGCCGTGGCGAAATGACTGGCGTTGGCATAGCCCAGGTCCGAGGCGATGCGCATCACCGATTCCTCGCCGCTCATCAAGCGGCTGCGCGCCTGGATCATGCGCATCTGCTGGAACACGCCGTAGACGCTGTTGGAAAACAGTTGGCGAAACCCGCGGGTAAGCTTGGGCTGGCTCAAGCCGGATTCGCGGGCCAACTCCGACAGGCTCGGCGCCTTGCCCAGATCCTCCAACAAACGATCGCGAGCCCGCACCAGGCGCTGGCGGTCGGTGTGGCTGACGCGGCAGGTGCACTCGGCGTCCTGGCGCGCCTGCAGGAACAGGCTCACCAGCGTGACACTTTGCCCGTACAACCACAGGCTGCTGCGTGGCTGGGCCGGTGGCAGGCTGGTGCCTTGATCCATGGCCAGGGCAAGCATGTGCGCAGTGGCGCTCATTTCACCGCTGCGATGGCCGTACAAAAAGCAATGCTCGCAGGCCAGTGCCTTGTTCAGCAGCGGGTCGAGTTTCAGCTCCCACTGGGCCAGCAGCTCGGGGCGAATCATGACGGTGATGTTGTCGATCTCGCCGTGCTGGTGATAAAGGCCATGGCGGCAGCGGCCATAGCTGATGCTGCCCGCGCCCTCGTCAATCGCGTAGCGCCGTTGCCGACGTCCATCGCGAAAGCTGCACGCGGCCTTGCCTTTGAGCAGGTTGGTGAAGCTGAAGTGAATGCACTCGCTGTCGTCCTGCAACGGCAGTTCCACCGGCTGCTCGAAGCGGCTCTGCCAGCGCACGATATCCAGGCCTTCCTGCAGTGTCATGCGGGTGACCCGGCAATGGGCACCTGGCCCAAGATCGCTTCCATAGCCTCCCGTAATGATTCGCGAGACCGGCATCGGCTCCCCTGCGCCTCCTTGAACGGCTGACATCGTAAATCTCCTGGCTGACCGGATACGGCTCGAATCAGATCACATCGGGGTAGATGTGCGCAATTGATAATTATTAGCATTTGGCGCGCCGCAAACGCTGCGCCAAACCGCCGCTGCCCCTGTGCACCGCGCGCCGATCAGAATTCTCAGTCAAGGTCCCATCATGTCTGCACGATGCAACACGACGGCTACCCGCCAATCTTGCTACAAATGTAATACTATAACAATAGCGATTGCACTGACACTCTCTCCATCAGCCTTCGCCGCCGCCAACGAGCCCCTGCAATTGCCCGCCTCGACAGTAACCGCGCGGATGGCCAAGGAAGACCCCAAGGAAGTGCCGATCAGTGTCAGTGTGACCAGCGGCGAAGAGCTGCGCAGCCAACGCCTCGACACCCTGGAAAGCGCCCTGCGCAACACCTCCGGGGTCAGCGTCAATTCCTCAGGCGGACCGAATGATTTCAACGTGCTGATCCGCGGCGTGGGTTCGCTGTACCAGATGTCCATGGATGACAGCTCGGTGGCGTTCAACATCGACGGCGTGCCGGTATCGTCGCGCAGCCTGGGTTTCGGCACCCTCGATGTCGACCGCATCGAAGTGCTCAAGGGTCCCCAGGGCACTATGTCCGGTGCGATTGGCCAGGCCGGCGCGGTGAATATCACCACCCGCCAACCCACCCGTACACTGGAAGGCTATGTACGTGGCGAAGTCGGCCAAAAAGGCCAGTTCCTCACCGAAGGCGCCATCGGCGGCCCGCTCAGTAACAGCTTGAGCGGTCGCCTGGCGGTGCGCCGTGCCGGCTACGACAGTTGGATCGACAACGACCAGACCAACCACCCCATCACCAAACCGCGCAATGAAGCCTATCGCGGCAGCCTGCTGTGGGACCTCAACGATGACACCCACATACTGTTCAGCGCCGAACGCCAGCAGACCGAACGCGCCACCAACTCCCTGGTGCTGCGCCCCTACGGCAGCCACCCGAGCCTGGACCTGACCCCTGGCTTGTTCGACGACAATGACAAGACCACCGAGCGCTACACGATCAAGGTCGATCACGACTTCGCCAACAGCCGCCTGACCTCCACCACCGCCACCGGCACCGCCGACTTCACCGGCTTGATCGCCTACGACAGCAAGTTGATGGGCGCGCTTTATGGCACGCCCGGCGAGTTCTGGGTGGTGGACAAATCCTTCGAGCGCAGCTGGAGCCAGGACCTGCACCTGGGCTCACTGCCCGACGCTGACGTGTTCTGGGTCGCAGGGGTCGCCGCCAGCCGCAACGAGCGCAGCTACGACACCCCGCGCAACACCTACGGTACCTCCGGCGCCAAGTTCCGCGACTTCACGACCACCACCTATGCAGGCTACGGCGAAGTGACATTCCCGCTCACCGAACGCCTGAAACTCACCACCGGCTACCGCCATTCCTGGGACCGCAAGACCTACGACGGCCAATACTTCGCAGGTTCGAGCGCCGTGGATGACTCACGCAAACTTACCGACCATTACGGCACCGGCCGCGCCGCCCTGAGTTACGCGCTCACCGCGCAGACCAACGTCTACGTGCAATTGGCGCGGGGGTATAAATCCGGGGGGTTCAATGACTATGCCTCCCAGGTCAGCGACAGCGCGCCCTACAAGGCCGCCGTCAGCAAGGCCGCAGAACTGGGCTTCAAGAGCGAGACAGAGGACCGTCGCGGCAGCCTCAACGGCGCGCTGTTCTACACCCGTGTGCATGACGATCACTTGCTCGGCTACGACGCCGCGACCTTCGCCACCAACGCCTTCAACGCCGACACCCGCACCCGCGGCGCCGAACTGGAAGGCAGCTGGCGCTTCGACTACGGCCTGACCCTGGCCGCCAGCGCCACTTACCTCGACGCCAAGATCACCAGCGGTGTGCAAGGCATCCAGGCTGGCGACGTCGCCGCCGGCAACCGTACCCCGGATGTGCCACGTTGGAGCGGCAACTTCAACGCCAGCTGGAAACATCCTTTGGGCAGCCTCGCCAGCCTCGGCGAAACCACCCTCAACACCAGCCTCAACTACCATCTGGTGGGCGAACGCGCGGCCGATCCGCAGAATCACTTCAATCTGGATAACTATGAAAAGCTTGACCTGAGGGCGGGGCTGGAGAGCAAGTTTGGCGAGGTGTATGCGTTTGCCGACAACCTGTTGAACCAGACGTATGACACCTATGGTTTCTACAGTGACCCGGTGGCCTATGGCGGGCCATCGCGTCGGCGTACGTTGGGCGTGGGCTATACCTATCAATTCTGAACCGACGCGATTCGGCCGGCTGTCCTGAGTTCAAATGTTGGAGAGGACTTGATTTCGCGGCGGTCTGATTGACTGCACTCGGTAAAAATGTGGGAGGGGGCTTGCTCCCGATGGCGGTGTGTCAGCCTCGGATATGTTCACTGACACTCCCTCATCGGGACATGGGTATCTACACAACTCTTACGTAGCCACCGTCAGTAACCACGATGCGCAGCGAGCCGCTCTTGATCTTGATCTGCTTTTGATCTCAGGCGCCCCGTCAAACCATGCTGGCCGGAATTCGACAGGGATTTGGGGGGTAAACCGGCAGGGATGCCGGTTTAGCCGCCCCGCGCCATGGATGGCGCGTGGCGGCGGCCCCCCAAATCCATGTCGGATTACGGGCACACCGAGCCTAAGCGAGGTGCCGAGTGGTGGGGCAAGAGCGTATGGTTACTTTGCGCTTTTCAAAGTGACCCGCTGTAAAAGCGGAACCAATAGTGGCCATTACCTAAATAATGGATATGTACTCGGTCTGATCCAACATCCTGGTCAACTGTCAGGTAGCCATCGGGAGCAAGCCCCCTCCCACATTTAGATCTTGGGGCATCAGTCAGTTGTCAGGTCGCCAGCCGGAGCAAGCTCCCCCCACATTGCACCCAGTGACCGCCTCAGAACTGATAGCTATACCCCACCCCCGCCGAACGCCCGCGCCCCGGCATCCCGGTCAGCACCGTGTCGGTGGAGTACGCGCCATACAGGTCATACCGCGCATCCAGCAAATTATCGCCCCACAAATAAACCTCCGACCCCCCACTCTCCAGCCCAAGGTGCAAGTCCAACTTGGCGTAACCCTTGAGGTCATAGTGGTTCTGCGGATCAGCCGGGCGGTTTTTCTGCACGCGGTAGTTGAGCAAGGTGTTCAAGCGCGGCGCAGGCAAGCCCAGCAGTTCACCCAGGGGTTTGTTCCAGGCCACACTGAAGTTGCCACTCCACAACGGCACATCCGGCACGCGGCTGCCCTTGGCCACATCACCACCGGAAACACCTGGCGCATCGGAGGTGACCACCGCGTTGGTGTAGCTGATGGCGCTGCCCAGAGTCAGCTCATCGGTGACGTGCCAGGTGCTCGACAACTCGGCGCCTTTGCTGCGGGTGTCGGCATTCACGGCGCTGACGGCCATGCTCTTGAAGTCATACCCCAGCAGGTGGTCATCCTGCACACGAGTGATAAACAACGCGCCTTCCAGGCTCAACGCACCGCCTTGGCTTTCATGCTTGAAGCCGACTTCGGCGGAGTTCACCTTGGCCGCCTTGTAGGGCTCGCTGTCCTTGACCGAGGTGGCGTAATCGTTGAACCCGGCCGATTTGTAGCCCCGCGACAACACCGCATACAGGTTGGTCTGCGGCGTCCACGCATAGCTCAGGGCCACGCGACCGGTGTTGTAGTCGTCCTGCAAGCGACGGCTGTCGCTGACCAGGTTGCCGCCACTGCTGTAGTCGGCGCCGTAGGTCTTGCGATCCCAGGTGTGACGCAGGCCGGTGGTGAGTTTCCAGTCCTCGGCAATCGGGAAGGTTACTTCGCCGTAGGCGGCATAGCTGTTGGTGGTGAAATCGCGCATTTGCCGGGCGCCGTTGGTGAAGTTGGTGGAATCGAAGCTGCGCTCGGAACGGGACAGGTTCACCCCGGTCACCCAGAACACCTCGGCATCCGCCAGCGAGCCCAGGCGCAGGTCCTGGCTCCAGACCCGCTCATGGGCCGCGTCTTCGACCAGGTACTCGAAGGGTTGGCCGTACAACGCCTGGGTGATGTTGCGATCATAGCCCTTGATCGCCTTGAAGTCGGTGCTGGTGTAGGCGCTGATCGAGGTGATCCGGGCCTGGGCCAGGTCGTGGTTGAGCTCGAAGGAATAACGCTCGTTGGTCTTCTTGTTGCTATCGAAGGTGCCGGGGGTGTAGTCGAGGCTGGGACGATTGCCGAATGGCCGCAGGATCTCCGAGCCGGCATAGTGGTCGGCGCGCTGGCGCTCGACGGTCAGCAGGCCGGTAGTGTCTTCGTCGTTGTCCCACAGCAGGCTGCCGCGCAGGGCCAGGTCACGTGGCTTGGTCAGGGGGTCGCCGTCCTGTTGGTCGTCGACCCAGTTATCAAAGCCGCTGCGCCGCACCGCAATACGCCCGGCCAGGGACTCGGTCAGCGGCCCGCCCACTGCGCCTTCGGTCATGAACTGGCCCTGGTTGCCCGCTTCGCCGCGCACATACCCTTCCAGCTCGTGGGTGGGCTTACGGGTGGTGACATTGATCGCCCCCGCTTCGCTGTTACGCCCGAACAGCGTGCCTTGGGGGCCCTTGAGCACTTCCACTTGCTGCACGTCGAGGGTGGCCATGGCCGCGTTGCGCACCGACATCGGCACCCCGTCCACGTTCAGCACCACCGAGCCGTCGTCCATGCTCATCTGGTTCAGCGAGCCGACCCCACGGATACGCACGTTGGCGTCGTTGGCGCCGCCCCAGGAGTTCACATCCACCCCCGGCGTGGTGCGCAGGGCATCTTCCAGGGTGCGCAGGCGGCGGGTCTCCAGGGTTTGCCCATCGAGCACCGAAAGGCCGAACGGAATGTCCTTGGCACTCTCCTGATTCAACCGCGCACTCACCGTCACCGGTGCCAGCTCGATGGTCTCGGCGCTGGCGGCCGGTTGATGGTCAGCGGCATAGGCCGTACACATCTGGCTGGACAAGGTCAGCGCCATGGCTTGGGTCAATACGTTGGCCCGCCAACCGAGAGGACGACGCAGCGGCTGGATAGACAGTTCAGATGACATGGCAAAACTCCAAAAGACAGGGATGATTCAACTTCATTGCGCAGGCCCCCAGCGCTTGAGCGCGGCGGCAATCGCCGGATCGGAGGGCGCGCCCAGCAGGCCCTGGATCGCGGTTGGCCATCCCTGGCCGTGACGGACATCGGCGGTCATCGCCGTGAGATGTTCGGGGGTTTGCGCGGCGACCCAGTCGAGGCTGACCAGCGCGGCATAGCTGGCGGCCCAGCCTTGTTCGCGGGCATCGGCCAGGGTGCCGACGGGCTCGCCGTCGCTGGCCAGGGCGCGGGTCAGGTCGTCGGCCATCAGCTTGACCAGCGTGGCCCGGGCGTCAGCGCCATCGGCATCCTCCACACACAGCAGGCCCAGCGCCCCCGCCACACCCTGGCTCAGCCACAGGTAACCGGGGGCCTGGCGCAGGTCGCTGGCGTCGGTCAACATGCGGCGGGCGAGCAGTTCGGCAATATGGGCGCGGCGTGTCCAGCGTCCGACGCCTGTTGGCCCCACGTCCCAATTGGGCGACTGGCTGAGCAGCAGATGGCCGTGGCTCAAGCGGCTGGCGCCCATGCTTGCAGGCCATTGGCTCAGGTGTTCGACGCTGGAGCGGCCGCCCAGGCGTCGCGCCACACAGGCGCTCATCAGGTCCAGGTCTTCCTGCACTTCACGGGCGGTGTGCTCACGGCTGGCATCCTTGCGAAGCGGCGTGGCGTAGGCGAAGTCCAGTGGGCCCAGGCTGCTGCCGGTCAAGACCTGGCCATCGACCTCAAGCTGCCATTGCCAGTGTCCGGCTGGTGCGACCGCATCCACCGCCACCTCAGCCCCCCTTGGCAACCGGGGCACCGCGACCGGCAAGCCAGCTTCGCTGCGCAGGGCCGGCGCACGCAACAGTCGCTCGCTGTCCAGCCCCAGGCGCGGCACCACGCGGCGCGCTTCCAGCCACACACCCTGCGGCCCAAGCCAGAACGCTTCGCCTTCGGCAGGCCAGCCGTCAGCACTCAGCGTCCAGTTCAACATCACTTGGCAACCACTCGCCGCGCAACCCTGCAAAGGCACACGCAGATGCGCGGTGGCTTGTTCAAACGCGACCGGTCGCCCCATCACGCTGACTGCCGTCAACTGCAGGCCCGGCGGTAACTCAGCGTCCAGGTGGGCAGCGACCACCCCATCCAACGTCCACTGGCCCAAGACCTGCCGCGCCGCCGAATCAACCTGCATCTGCAACTGCCCACCGGCCACCTGCCAGGCGTTCGCCCCGGGCAGCCAGCGCTGTTCCCAGTTGGCACGTTCGGCACGTTGCTCGGCGACGGACTGGTAATCGCCCTGCTCCACCAGATGCCGCTGCAAGAGCACGCCGCTGGCGAGCAAGCCGACGATGCCCAAGGCCAGCAACGCACCGGGCAAACCGAGCAAACCGCGGCGCACATCGCCCAACCGACGACGCTCCGGCCCACGGGGCAAGGCCAGTGCCGCCACCGCAAGCAACACCAGGCAACCGGCGAGTTTCCAGCTGGCCAAGGTGGCCAGAAACCCCAGCCATGGCGCCCATCCTGTCAGCAACGACACCCCCACATGCGCAGGGATCGCCATGGCATAGGGCGGGTAACTCACCAGCCCCAACTCATGGTTGAGCACCAGGAAAAACGTCAGCAGCATCGAAGTGGCGTAAGCCAGCCCGGAGCGGCGAACCAGCGCATGCACCAGCACCGTGAGCATCGCCAGTTCCACCAGCGGCGGCGCGAATACCAGCGCCTGATAGACCAGCACAAAACCCGGCGCCAGGCTGTCGGGCGCGGCGATAGCACTGATCAGCAAGCTGGCCAGGCCCGGCACCAACGCCAGGGCCAGTGTCGCCATCAACACACATGCCACCCGCCCCAACAGGCGCAGCCACACCGGGGCCGGGGTCGCCTGCAACATGGCGCCAAAGCCTTCGACGTCATCGCGCCGGCACACCAGCCCGACCAGCGCCGCGACGATAAAGGCGATCACCAGGAACAACGCGCTCGACAGCAATGGCAGGGTCAGATCCGCCCGAGGCACCATCGGCCCACGGGCATGCCACACCCCGTGGACAAAACCACTGAGCACGCCCATCACCAACAGTAATCCGAGGGCCACCCACCAGATGCGCCGGGCAAACAGCTGGCGTACCTGCCAACGCGCCTCGCACCACAGGGCTCGCGGCCACCGGCTGCGCACCAGCGGGCCAGGCAAGGTCACGCCGCTCGCCAGCAGCATCGGCGGCTCGGCCAACACGGCGCCGCTACGCCTGCCCATCAAACCCTGGCGCGTGGTGCGGGCCAATACGGCGGCCAGCAACAGCAGCGGCACTGCGCACCACAACACACGGTTAAGCCAGAACCCCGGGGTCAGGGTCAGCAGCGATTGGGACTTTTGCGCGGCGCTCCAGGTCTCCACCTGGGCCTGGGCAAAGGTGAACAATGACGGGTCCAGGCTGGCGGCCAGCAGCGGGTTGATATGCCCGCCCTTGAGCACCACTACGGCAAACATCCACAACAGCATCAACACCGTCGCCAACCCGAACGGCGCCGCCAGGCCACGGCTGCGCAGCGCCAGCAGGTAATACAACGCACCGATGCCGGTGCTCACTGGCAACAGCAAGGCGACCCAGGCAAACCCCAGGGCCGACCACATCGGCGCACCGATACTGGCGGCCGGCACCCAGCCGAGCCAGCCCAGTACCGGGCTGACCAGGAAGCCGACGATCAGCGAACTGGCGAGCAAGCCGCCCACCAGCGCCGCGCCGATAAAACGTCCCCACAGCAGCGCGGGCAGCGACAGCGGTAAAGCCAGCAACACCTCTTCCAACTGCGCCTTGCGGTCGCGCAAGGCCGGTTGCGCGAACACCCAGGCCCAGGCGAAAAACAGAAAGAACATGCACCCGCAGGACATCAGATAGATCAGGCTCGGCGCGTTGCGCGCAATGTCGCTGGCGCCCATTTTCTGCACGTAGTCGGCATTCGCCAGGGACATCAGCAAATAACCGGTCAGGCCCAGGAACACCAGTAACGGAATACCGCTACGCAGCCCGGCGCGGACTTCCACCCAGGCCTCGCGCATCAACAGAGCAAAGGTATTCATGCCTCGAGCGCCTCACCGGCCTGGGCCAGCGCCAGGTAATAGATGTCTTCCAGGCGCGGCGCGTGAGGGGTGAAGCGCGGATCGGCCGGGCGTTCGCCGTGCACGATCACGCGGCTACCGGCGGGGCTGGCGGCTACGTGCAAGGCGGCGGGCAGTGGCTCGCCACGGCCGAACGACGCCTCCCACAGGCGACCCTGCTCAGCGCCAAGCAAATCCGCCGGGCGGCCTTCGACAATAATTCGCCCACCGGCCAGCACCGCCAGGCGGCTGCACAGGTTCTCGACGTCTTCGACAATATGGGTCGACAGCAACACGATGGACTCGGCCGCCACATCCGCCAGTACCCGGTGAAAGCGGTTGCGCTCGGCCGGATCAAGGCCCGCGGTGGGCTCATCGACAATCAGCAAACGCGGCGAGCCGATCAGGGCCATGGCGATGCCGAAGCGGCGCAACATGCCCCCCGAATACGTGGCGAGCGCCCGATGCGCGGCGTCTTGCAGGTTGACCTTGGCCAGCAGGCCCTCCACTTCTTCACGACGCTGGCGGGTGTCGGTACGCCCCTTGAGCCAGGCAAACCGATCAAGCAGATCCCGCGCACTCACCCCAGGGTACGCCCCCAGTTGCTGTGGCAGGTAACCCAGGCGACGGCGCAGATGCTCGGCATCGGCCAACACATCCACGCCATCCAGGTGAATGCTGCCGGCGTCCGGTTGCTGCAAGGTCGCCAGGGTGCGCATCAGGCTGCTCTTGCCTGCGCCATTGGGGCCAAGCAAGCCATACATGCCCGGCCCTACGCTCAGGTCCACACCGCGCAGCGCCTCGACACCATTGTTGTAGCGCTTGCACAAGCCGCGCACCTGTAAACCCGAATCGACTGACATCCACAACTCCATCAAGGACGAGCCCTGCAAAAGGGCGGCGAGCGACGGTAGTCAAGGCCGGCAACGCGGTTCTACCCGATTCAAGTCATTTTCCAACCGTATCCCGCTCGGTGACCGGCGTTGTCTCCCACCACCGCCGCAGCCTGATCCGCATCGGGCAAACGGATACGGGGCAAAAACGATTCGATTGGGGTAGTCGCCACAATGAGAATGACTAGCATCTGCTTCCACACAATGACCTGCCCCCAGCGCCTGGGCCAACCCCGGTCCGGGCCCTAGCGATGAGAAGACGTTGAGCCATGGCCACTCCCAGCACCTCAACCGCAACCCTGCTGCGCCGTTCCCTGTCCGAAGCCCTGGGGCAGCCCGCCGAACAGATTCCCCTGGAGGCCAACCTGATTGAATGGGGGCTGGATTCAGTCACCCTGATCCGTCTCGCCGGCCAATGGCGGCGCCAGGGTCTGGCCGCGCGTTTCGCCGAGCTGGTAGCCGACCCACGCCTGTGCACGTGGCTGACGCTGCTTGATACCGCTCCCGTCGCCGCGCCCCCCGCCAACCACAGTGCGGACGACGGCCTGCCCTTCGAACTGGCGCCCATGCAACACGCCTACTGGATCGGGCGCGCCCCTGGCCAAGCCCTGGGCGGTGTGGCAGCACACTTCTATAACGAATTCGACGGCCACGGCGTTGACCCAAGCCGCCTGGAAGCCGCGGTGCAGGCCTTGCTGGCCCGCCATCCGATGTTGCGGGCGCAGTTCCTCGACGATGGCCGCCAACAGATCCTGCCCCAAAGCCCATGGCCGGGCCTGAAAGTGCATGACCTGCGCCAAGCCGATGCCGAACAGCTGCAACAGCAACTGCAGGCCTTGCGTGCCGAGTTGTCCCATCGCCAGTTGGCGGTGGAACACGGTCAGGTGCTGGACATCCAGCTATCGCTGTTGCCCCGGGGCACACGCCTGCACCTGAACCTCGACATGCTCGCCGCCGACGCCCTGAGCCTGCGCACCCTGCTCGGTGATCTGGTGCAGTTGTACCGCCAACAGCCCCTGCCTGCGCTGGGCTACAGCTTCCCGCGCTACCTGGCCGAACTGCGCGAGGAGCAGGCCAGTCCTGAGCACCGTGAGCGCCATCGCCAAGCCCGCGATTACTGGTTGCAGCGCCTGGACGCATTGCCGGGTGCCCCACGCCTGCCGATCAAGCCCCAGGGTGATGAAGGCCAGGTGCGCCGCCGTCACCACTGGCTGTCGCCTTCCCAGCGCCAGGCGTTTGAACGCCATGCCCGCGAGCACGCCCTCACCCCGGCCATGGCCCTGGCGGCGGTGTTTTGCGAGGCCCTTGGCGCCTGGTGCGAGGCGCCCGAACTGCTGCTCAACCTGCCGTTGTTCAACCGCACGCCGTTGCATGCCGATGTCGAGCGCCTGGTCGGCGACTTCACCTCGTCGATCCTGCTGGCCTGGGATGGCCGGGTGGCCGGCAGCTTTGCCGCCCGAGCCACGGCGTTGCAACGTCGCTTCCATGGTGACGCGGCCCACAGCGCGTTTTCCGGGCTCGAGGTGTTGCGCGAACTGTCCCGCCATCGCGGTGAGCAAGTACTGGCGCCGGTGGTGTACACCAGCGCCCTGGGCCTGGGGGAGTTGTTCGCCGAGGGTGTGCAGGAGAGTTTCGGCCAGCCGGCGTGGATCATTTCCCAGGGCCCACAGGTGTGGCTGGACGCCCAGGTCACCGAACTGGACGGCGGCATCCTGGTCAACCTCGATGCCCGTGAAGGGCTGTTTGCCGAGGGTGTACTGGACGGGCTGTTCGACGCCTACACCGGCCTGTTGCAGCGCCTGTGCCATGACACCGCAGCCTGGGATCAGCCGGTACCGGCGCTGATTCCCGCCAGTCAGCTTGGCGTACGCAGCGCCGCCCAGGGCCAGCACGCCGCGTTGCCGGTCGAGCGCCTGCACGAAGGCTTCTTTACCCAAGCGCAATTGGCCCCGACCCTGCCGGCATTGCTGTACGGCAATCAGGCCATCACCTATGGCGAGTTGGCCGAGCGAGCCTTGGGCGTCGCGGCCTATCTCGAAGGCCAAGGCGTGAAGCGCGGTGACGTGGTGGCGCTGCAATTACCCAAAGGCCCCGAGCAGGTGATCGCTGTGCTGGGCATCCTGGCGTGCAGCGCCACCTACCTGCCCATCGGCGTCGACCAGCCTGCCGCACGTTGCCGCAAGATCTGCGAGGGCGCCGGTGCGCGCTTGCTGCTCACCCATTTGCCGGACGTTGCTAGACCATTGCAAGCACCCCGCCGCGGTGCAATCAGCGACCTGGCCTACATCCTTTACACCTCCGGCTCCACCGGTGAGCCCAAGGGCGTGGAAATCAGCCATCTCGCCGCCGCCAACACCCTGGAGGACCTGCAACGACGCTTGCAGCTCAACCGCGATGATCGGGTCTTGGCACTCTCGGCGCTGGAATTCGACCTGTCGGTGTTCGACCTGTTTGCCCCCCTGGCCTGCGGTGCGGCGGTGATCCTGATCGAGCCCGACGCCCAGCGCGACGCGCCACGCTGGCGCGAACTGGCGGTGCAGCACCGCGCCAGCGTGCTCAATTGCGTGCCGGCGCTGCTCGACATGCTGCTCGGCTGCGCCGACGCGCCGCTGCCCTTGCGCGCCGTCTTGCTCGGCGGTGACAAGGTCGCGCCGCAATTGGCGCCGCGCCTGTGGGCCCAAGCCCCCGGTTGCCGCTTCATGGCCCTGGGCGGTGCAACGGAAGCGGCGATTCACTCGACGCTGTTCGAAGTCGTGCCCGGCCAGGCGCTGCACTGGCATTGCCTGCCCTACGGCAAGCCACTGGATAACGTCAGCCTGCGCATCGTCGACCCGCACGGCCATGACTGCCCGGACTGGGTGGCTGGTGAACTGTGGATCGGCGGTACCGGGGTGGCCGAGGGCTACCGGGGCGATGCGCTGCGCAGTGCCGAACGCTTTGTGCACTACCAGGGCCTGCGCTGGTACCGCACCGGCGACAGTGCGCGCTACCACCCCGACGGCACGGTGGAGTTCCTTGGGCGGACCGACTTCCAACTCAAGCTGCACGGCTACCGTATCGAAGCCGGTGAAGTGGAACACGCGCTGCTGGCCTGCCCCGGCGTCGAGCAGGCAGTGGCGCTGCTGGCCGGCCAGCACCTGGGAGCGGTGGTGCGCCTGGCGAATGGCCCAGCGCAGCCCACCCCACTGGCGTTCCCGAGCCTGGCCGAGCATCTGCCGGCCTATATGATTCCCAGCCTGATCCTGGGCTGCGCGCAATGGCCTCTGACGACCAATGGCAAAGTGGATCGCAAGGTCCTCAACGGCTGGCTGGCGGAACACAGCGGCGCCGCCCCGGGCCAGCTGTCACCGCCCTGTGGCCCCATCGAACAACTGGTTGCCCACGCCTGGCAGCAGTTGCTCGGCTGTGGTGAAGTCTGTCGTGAGCACAGCTTCTTTGCCCTGGGCGGCGACTCGCTGAGCGCCACGCGCCTGGTGCGCCTGCTAACCGAGCAAGGCCTGGGCGGCGCACGCATCGCCCGGGTGTTTGCCCAGCCGGTGCTGGCGCAGTTTTGCGAAGGCCTGCATCAACAGGCCCATATCCAGCCACCACGCACCCTGGTGCCGGACCTCACCCAGCGCCATGCGCCCTTCCCCATCACCGAGGTGCAGCAGGCCTACTGGCTTGGCCGCGACCCAAGCCTGGTGCTGGGCGGTGTGAGTTGCCACTTCTACCGCGAATACGACGTCGAGGACCTCGACCTGCCACGCCTGCAACACGCACTCGGGCGCCTGATCGAACGCCACGAAATGCTGCGCGCCGTGTTCGATCAAGCGGGCCAGGCGCGCATCCTCCCCCTGGTGCCGACCTTCGTGATCGGCCAAGGCTACGCCTGCATCGAGGACCTGCGCGAACACTGTGCCCACCGCGTGTTCGATCCTGCCCACTGGCCGCTGTTCGATGTGCAGGCAGTGACCCAGGGCCGGCATACGCGACTGGCGATCAGCCTGGACAACCTGATCCTCGACGCCCTGAGCATCCTGCGCTTCTATGCCGAACTCGACGCGCTGTATCGCGAGCCGATGCTGGCCCTGGCGCCGCTGGAACTGTCGTTTCGCGACTATCAGCTGCAGGCCGGCGTGGAACCTGCCGAACTGCACGCCGCGCAACACTTCTGGCAGGCACGTTTGCCCCAATTGCCGCCGCACCCGCAACTGCCCCTGGCGGCCGATCCTGCCAGCCTGGGCCGGCCACGCTTCGAGCGCCTGCAAGGGCAGGTCAAGGCGGATGCGTGGCAAGCGATCCTGGCCAAGGCCCAACAGCATGGTTTGACCGCCTCGGCAGTGCTGCTCTGTGCGTTTGCCGAAACCCTGGGCCGCTGGAGTGCGCGCCCGGACCTGAGCCTCAACCTCACGCTGTTCGATCGCCGCCCGGTGCATCCGCAGATCGATCAGGTCATGGGCGATTTCACCTCCCTGACCCTGCTCGGTTATGTGCCCGTGGCGGGCGAACGCTGGCTCGACCGTGCACGGCGCACCCAGCAGCATCTGGGTGATGCCCTGGAGCACCGCTGCATTGGTTCGGTCAGCCTGTTGCGCCAATTGGCGAGGGACAGCGGTGAACAACAGGTGAGCATGCCGGTGGTATTCACCAGCGCCCTGGGCGTGCCGGACGGCACCGCCGCGCCGGTGGACGGCCCGTTCGCCAGGCAGGTCTTCGGCCTGACCCAAACCCCGCAAGTGTGGCTCGACCATCAGGTGGTGGAAGCCGACGGCGGCATCGCCCTGAACTGGGACCGGGTGGTCGGCCTGTTCCCCGACGGCCTCGTCGAAGCGATGTTCGATGCCTACCTGGGCAGCCTCCACTGGCTCGCCGAACACCCCTGGGACAGCGCCCCGCCGGACCTGCTGCCGGTGTCCCAGGCCCGACTGCGCGCCCGCTTGAATGCCCCCGGCCCCGGCGTACCGGGTGACCCGACCTTGCACCAGGGCTTCTTCCAACACGCGCAGCAAGCCCCGCAACGCCCGGCGTTGTTGTGGGGTGAGCATGGCCGCCTGAGTTATGGCGAACTCGCCGAGCGTGCGCTGCGCATCGCCCGCAGCCTGATGGACGCGGGCGTGACAACCGGGGATCTGGTGGCAGTGTCCCTGGCCAAGGGACCCCAACAGATCGCCAGTGTGCTGGGGGTGCTGGCAGCGGGCGCGGCCTACCTGCCGGTGGGTGTGGACCAACCACTACAGCGTTGCCAGCGCATCCTGCAACAGGCCGGCGTCAGCCTTATCCTCGCCGAGCACGACCCGCAACTGCCCGGGGTCAAGCACCTCAAGCCGTCCCAGGCGCAAAGCGTCGAACCGCTGCACGCGCCGTTGCCCGTGAGCACCGACCAACTGGCCTATGTGATCTATACCTCGGGCTCCACCGGCCAGCCCAAGGGCGTGGAAATCACCCATCGCGCCGCGATGAACACCGTGGCCGAGATCAACCGCAGCTACGGCGTCGACGCCTCGGACCGTGGCCTGGCGCTGTCGGCGCTGGACTTCGACCTGTCGGTATATGACCTGTTCGGCCTGCTCTCGGTGGGCGGCGCCCTGGTGTTGATTGATGAAGATCAGCGCCGCGACGCCCGCGCCTGGCTCAAGGCCCTGCAACATCACGGCGTAAGCCTGTGGAACAGCGTGCCGGCGTTGCTCGACATGCTGCTCGAAGCCAACGCGGTGGAGCAGCAACCCCTGGCACTGAAGGTGGCGCTGCTGTCAGGCGACTGGATCGGCCTCGACCTGCCGCAACGCCTGCGACAACAGGCCCCGGACTGCCGCTTTATCGCCCTCGGTGGCGCGACCGAAGCGGCGATCTGGTCCAACCATTTCGAGGTACGGCAGCCGCTGCCGGGCTGGCGTTCGATCCCCTATGGCGTGCCACTGGCGAACCAGGCTTACCGCGTGGTGGACGCCCTTGGCCGCGACTGCCCGGACTGGGTCACGGGGGAATTGTGGATCGGCGGTGACGGCGTCGCCCGTGGCTACCGCCATGCGCCGCAATTAAATGCCGAGCGCTTCGTCAACGGCTGGTACCGCACCGGCGACCTGGGCCGCTACCGCCCCGACGGCTTGTTGGAATTCCTCGGCCGCGCTGACACCCAGGTGAAGCTGCGCGGCCATCGCATCGAGCTGGGCGAAGTCGAAGCGGCCCTTGCGCGTCATCCCTGTGTGAACCAGGCCGTGGCGTTGGTCGCAGACCAGCGCTTGCTCGCCGCCGTCGCTGCCAGCACCTGCGCCGAAGTGCTGGCCCTGCACCTGGAGCAGTGCCTGCCCACGTATATGCGCCCCGAACAGATCCTGGTGCTCGATCGCCTGCCCTTGAGCAGCAACGGCAAGGTCGATCGCCGCGCCTTGCTCGCGCCGCTGGCCGCCGCTGCCCATTCACGCCCCACGCTGGATGAAACGCCGTTGAGCACCACTGAACAGCTGGTCGCCGAGCTGTGGCAGCAGTTGCTCAACGTGCCCTGCGTGTCGCGCCACGACAACTTCTTCCGCCTCGGCGGCGACAGCCTGCTGGCCACGCGTTTTCTCGAAATGCTGCGCAGCCGCATCGGCGTGGAACTGCCCATGGGCCAATTGTTCGGCGCCGCCAGCCTGCTCGAAGTGGCGCAAACCCTCGAGCGCCAGCCCGCCCCGCACCCCGTTGAAGAGGGCGTCATCTGATGCCCGCACAACCTCCCCTTATCCCAGGAGCTGTCCCCATGCCCGCCGCCAAACTGTTAAGCGAACTCAAGTCCCTGGGCGTCGAACTCTGGCCCCAGGATGGCCAACTCAAATTCCGTGCCCCCCAAGGCCTGCTGGACGCCGAACGCCTGGCGCAATTGCGCGAGCACAAGCAGCAGATCCTGCACCTGCTGCAAACCCAGGAGCGGCCCGAGGTGGTGGCCGACCCCTTGCAACGTCACGCGCCCTTCCCGCTCACCGATGTGCAGAATGCCTACCTGCTCGGCCGCCAGTCATCATTCGGCTACGGCAATGTGGCGTGCCACGGTTACCTCGAACTGAGCTGGCCGAGCCTCGACCCCCAGCAGGTGGAACAGGCCTGGAACCGCCTGATCGCCCGCCACGACATGTTGCGTGCGGTGATTGCCAGCGAAGGCTCCCAGCGCGTGCTGGCCGAGGTCGCCCATTACCCACTGGCTGTCGCGGACTTGCGTGGCGCCACTGGCGAGCAGCACCAGCATGCCGTACAACAGATTCGCCAGGCCATGGAGCAGAAGCTCTACCCCACCGAGACCTGGCCGCTGTTCGAATTGCGCCTGAGCCGCAGCGACAGCGGCGACACCCTGCACTTTTCCATGGACTCCCTGATTGCCGACTGGGCCAGCGCGCAACTGCTGTTCAATGAGCTGGAGCAGTTGCTGCACGATCCCCAGGCCAGCTTGCCGCACCTGGACATCACCTTCCGCGACTACCTGCTGGCCGAACGCGGCCTGCTTGAAGGCAGCCGCCATCAGCGTGACCGTGACTACTGGCTGGCGCGTCTCGATGAACTGCCCCCGGCTCCGCAACTGCCGGCGCCCCTGAGCGGCGAAGACACCACAGTGCCACGCTTCCAACGCCAATCGGCGCACCTCGATGCGCAGCCATGGGCCGCCCTGAAAAGAGCCGCCAGCGCCCTCGGCCTCACTCCCTCCATCGTGGTGCTCAGCGCCTATGCCGGCACCTTGCAACGCTGGAGCCAGCAACCTTCCTTCAGCCTCAACCTCACGCTGCTCAACCGTTTACCGCTGCACCCACACGTCAACCAGCTGGTGGGGGATTTCACCTCGGTCAGCCTGTTGCAGGTCAATGATCCCCAGGGCCAGGATTTCACTGCCCAGGCACGGCAACTGGGCAACCAATTGTTCGCCGACCTGGAGCACCGGCTGTTTTCCGGCATTCAAGTGATGCGCGAAATCGGCCGCCGTCGCGGCCGTGAGGCAGCCGCCATGCCGGTGGTGTTCACCAGTGCCATTGGCCTGGCGATTGAACCACCGGCCGCCAGCCAGCGCCGGGTCGGCCACGGCATTACCCAAACCCCGCAGGTGACCCTTGACTGCCAGGTGATGGACGACGCGAACGGCTTGCACATCCACTGGGACGTGCGCCAAGGCGTGTTCCCCGAAGGTTTGGTCGAGGACATGCAGCAGGCATTCGTTGCCCAATTGCAGTCATTGGCCCTCGACCCGGCCACCTGGGAACAGCCCATGCAAGTGCCGCTACCGGCCTGGCAACAGCGTGAACGCCTGGCCGCCAACGCCACCGACGCGCCGCTGCCCACCGGGCGCCTGCATGACGGCCTGTTGGCCATGGCCTGGGAACGGCCACAGGCCCTGGCGGTGGTCGACGCCCACGGCAGCCTGACCTACGCCGCCCTGATGGAGCGCGCCCTGGCAGTCGCCGCAGCCCTGGGCGCCGCCGGTTGCCGCGCCCAGGAACCGGTGGCGATCCTGATGCCCAAGGGCCGTGACCAAGTGGTGGCGGCCTACGGCGTGCTGCTGGCGGGCGCCGCCTACCTGCCGCTGGACAGCAACGCCCCCGCCGCCCGCCGCGACCGCGTACTGCGCAGTGCCAAGGTGCGGCATGTGCTCGGTCACTCCCAGGCCGTGCCAGACACGCCATTGCCCGAGGGTGTGCACTGGCATGCGGTGGATCAACTGGCAGCCGCTACGCCGGACTTGCCGGCACAGGACGCCAACCCCGACGACCTCGCCTATGTGATCTACACCTCCGGCTCCACCGGCGAGCCCAAAGGCGTGATGATCAGCCACCGCGCCGCCCTCAATACCGTGCAGGACATCAACCGGCGCTTTGCGATCAACGCTGCGGACCGGGTGCTGGGCCTGGCGCAATTGAGTTTCGACTTGTCGGTGTATGACCTGTTCGGCCCGCTCGCCGTGGGCGGCACCCTGGTGCTGCCCGACCCGGCACGGGGCGCCGACCCGTCGCACTGGGCCGAGCTGATACAGCGCCATCAGGTTACGCTGTGGAACTCGGTGCCGGCGCAGCTGCACATGCTGGCCCACTACCTGCAAGCCGAGCCGCGCCCCCTGGACAGCTTGCGCCTGGCGCTGTTGTCGGGTGACTGGATACCGCTGAACCTGCCACCACAACTGCAAACGCTGTTGCCGGGCCTGGCCCTGGTAGCCCTGGGAGGTGCCACCGAAGCCTCGATCTGGTCGAACCTGCACCCCATCGGCGCGATTGACCCGGCATGGCGCAGTATTCCCTACGGCCTGCCGCTGGCCAACCAGGGGTTCCGCGTGCTGGACAGCCAATGGCGCGATGCGCCGACCTGGGTGTCGGGCGACCTGTACATCACCGGGGTCGGCCTGGCCCAGGGTTACCTCGGCGACCCGGCGTTGAGTGAAGCGCGCTTCTTCGCTCACCCCCTCGACGGCCAGCGCCTGTATCGCACCGGTGACCGTGGGCGCTACCTGCCGGGGGGTGAACTGGAGTTCCTCGGCCGTGACGACGGCCAGGTCAAGATCCGTGGACACCGCGTGGAGCTGGGGGAAATCGACGCCGCACTGCTCGCCACCCCAGGCGTGGACAGCGCCGTCAGCCTGCTCAGCGGCGAGCTGCTGGCCTTCGTCACGGCGGCGCGCGTCGAACCCGAGCCGCTGCCGGGCACACCACTGCTGACGGCAGTGCAACGTTATGCCGACAGCCAGGTCGGCAACTTTGACGCGCAGCAGGTACGCGACTATCAGGCTGACCTCAACGCCGCCGCCTTGAGTTCGATGCTGGATGTCATGCTCAAGGCCCAGTTGTTCAGCGGCGCGCTGGCCGAGCCGGATGCAGCTGCCATCCTCAGTGCCTTGCAGGTGCAACCGCGCCATCACTGGTTGGTGCGGCGTTGGTTGCTGGCCTTGTGTGACGCGGGCCTGTTGCAGCGCGAACAATCCCGTTATCGCCTGCTGCACGGCGCGCCGAACCCGGCGCTGGCCTGGGGCCGGGTGGAACAGGCGGTGGCGTGCGGGCTGTGCAGCCAGGCGCTGCTTGACTACCAGCTCAACCATGTAGCGCAACTGCCGCAACTGCTGCGCGGCGAGGTCAACCCGTTCGATCTGTTGTTCCCCCAGGGCCAGCAAGACCTGGCGTTGCAGCTGTATGGCGGGGATGCGGTGGCCCGCTACAACAACCACAGCATCGCCGCGCTGATCAACCGGTTTGCCACCCACCATGACGGCGATGGCCCGCTACGCATCCTTGAAATCGGTGCGGGCACCGGGGCCACCAGCACGCCGGTGATCAGCCTGCTCGACGGCCTGAACGTGGATTACCTGTTCACTGACATGACCGCGTTTTTCCTGCCGGCGGCCAAGCAGCGCTTTGCCGATCACGCCTGGGTGCGCTACGGCGTGCTGGACATTGACCAGGATATTCGCCCCCAGGGCCTGGCCAGCAACAGCGTGGATATCGTGCTGTGCGCGGGCATGCTCAACAGCGTCAAGGACATCGACAACGCCCTCGGCCAGATCACCGAATTGCTCAGCCCCGGTGGCTGGCTGGTGTTCAGCGAACCGACCGGCGAATGGCCGCCGATCCTGCTGACCCAAGGTTTTATGATGACCCCGGCGGGCGACGACCACGACTTGGGCCGCAGCGGTTTGCGCGCTGCCGATATCTGGCAGGCACGGGTCCAGGCATTCGGCGGCGAATGCCTGCCGGCGCTGCCCCACGCCGACCACCCGCTGGCCGCCCTCGGCATGCGGGTATTCGCCGCACGCTTCAAGGCCGGGCTGCAACGCTTGAGCGTCGACAGCCTGCGCCGCGCCCTGGCGCAACGCCTGCCGGACTACATGCTGCCGGCGCACCTGCAAGTGCTAGACCGCCTGCCCCTGACCGCCAACGGCAAGGTCGACCGCAAGACACTGGCCAACTGGCGCCCCGCCATCGATGCACAGGCCGGCGGCAACGAAGCGGTGCCCAGTGACCCGCTCACCGCCGAGCTGTGCAGGGTGTGGGCCGAAGCCCTGGGCCTGGCGCAGATCGGCGCCGACGACAATTTCTACGAGAAAGGCGCCGATTCGCTGATCCTTGCCCGCGTTGCCGGCCAACTGCGTGAACAACTGCCCCAGGCGCACAGCCTGAGCTACGACACCCTGCTGCGGCAGATGCTCAACGAGCCGACTGTCAGCGCCCTGGCGCGCCTGCTCAACCACGATGAAAGCCCCCCCACCGCCGCGGCGCCTGACCAGTCGCAGCGCGCCGCCCACAGCAACGCCCTGGTGGTGCCGTTCGGCGGTGGCGAGGTCGGCCCGGTACGGGTGATGTTCCATGCCGCCCTGGGCACCCTGGATTATTTCCAGCACCTGGGCCGTGCGCTCGCCACCCAGCAGGCAGGGCCAGTGATTGGCTTTGCGGTGGCCGACACCGCGCAGTACCTGGCCCTGGAACCCAAGCGCCTGATCGAAAGCGTGGCCCAGGACTACGCCGACCGCTTGATCGCCGACGGCCATCAGCGCTTCCAGCTGATCGGCTACTGCCTTGGCGGCCTGCTCGCCACTGAAGTCGCACGGCGCCTGCTGGAGCGCGGCATGGAGGTGGTGGACCTGAGCCTGATCGACAGCATCCCGATGTTTATCGACACCGACGAAGAGCTGGCCTATGAGGCGATCTTCGTGCCCAACCTCAACCTCGACCCAGTCAAGACCGTGTTCGGCGCCCATATCGAAGACTACGACGTGTACCGCGCCATCGACCTGCTGATGGCCCGCGACAACCGGCGCGTGCCCGCCGGGGCGATGGCTGCCCTGGGCGGCGACCCGGGCCTGGAAGCACTGGCGCTGGCGGTCCGGCAACAATCGGCGCGCAGCCAGGAAGAACGCCTGGCCGAGTACGCCCGCCTGGCGTCTGGTCAGGCCGGGGTGCCGATCGGCCCCGAGCTGGTGCCGACGCTGTTCCGCGTTTGTCGCCACAGCATGCGGGCGGCGCGGTTCGACCCACCACCGTTCCTCGGCAACATGACCTACCTGCGCTGTCTGGAGCAGCAATCGTTCGGCATTACCGGCGGTGTCGGCCACCTGGCGGCGCCGTTCTGGGAGGACGCCTGCCTGGGCCAGTTCAACTTGATCGACGTGCCCGGCAACCACTTCAGCGTGATCGAACCACCCCACGTGCACACCGTCACCGCGCACCTGCTTGAGGCCCTTCGGAAAAACTCATGACCACCGCCCTGAATACCCTGAAACGCCCGGTCAACCGCTTGATCCGCCTCGGCGTGGTGTTTGCCGCAGTCGGCGCGCTGGTCAACCTGGTGCCCTTTATCGGCCTCACTGAACTTGGCCGCTTGTTGCTCGCCGGCAACGCCGACAGCGCCACCCTGTGGCAGTGGGCAGCGCTGGTGGTGGTCGCCCTGAGCCTGGGCTGGATGGCCAGCGGCGCCGCGCTGTGGCTGACCCACCTGGCCGACCATCGCCTGCAATCGAGCCTGCGTGAGGCCATGGTGCGCAAGCTCGGGCGCGTGCCCTTGGGCTGGTACACCGACACCACTTCCGGCGCCGTGCGCAAGGTGGTGCAGGACGACCTCGAAGACCTGCACCATCTGGTTGCTCATCACGCCGTCGAAGTGACGGCGGCGATTGTCACCCCGTTGGCGGGATTGATCTGGCTGGCGACGTTGAACTGGCGCCTGGCACTGCTGGCGGTGCTGACCCTGCCGATCTACGCGCTAGCCTACAGCCTGATGATGCGCGGCTTCGGCACCAAGATGCAGTTGCTCGACAAGAGCATGACCCGGGTCAGCGCGGCGATTGTCGAGTTTGTCCACGGCATTGCCGTGGTCAAGGCATTCGGGCAGGTCGGACAGGCCCATCGCAGTTATCAGCAGGCGGTCAACCAGTTCAGCACCCAGTACGCCGGCTGGGTCAAGCCACTGCTGCGCCTGGAAGCCTTCTCGTCGATGGCCTTGAGTGTGCCGGTGATCCTGCTGGTCAGCCTGAGCGTGGGCAGCCTGTTACTGGCCCAGGGCTGGATCACGCCATTGCAGTTGTTCGCCGAAACCCTGGTGGCGGTGGTGATCCCGCAGTCGCTGCTGGTGATCAACCAGAGCCTTACTGCGCAACGCACCGCTCTCGCTGCAGCCGAGCGCATCGAAGCGCTGCTGGGCGTCGAGGAGCTGCCGACGCCCAAGGTCTGCGTACCGCCCCAGGGCAGCGACATCCGCTTTGAACAGGTGCAGTTCGGTTATGACCCCGCGCATATGATCCTCAATGGCGTCGACCTGCACTGCCCGGCCGGCAGCGTCACCGCGCTGGTGGGCGCGTCCGGCGCGGGTAAGTCGACCCTGGCCAAGCTGGTGCCGCGCTTTCACGACGTCAGCGCCGGGCGGGTCTGCGTGGGCGGTGTGGATGTGCGCGAGATTGATCCGCGCCAGCTGTATCAGCACGTGGGCTTTGTGTTGCAGGACGCGCAACTGGTGCACGGCACGGTGGCCGACAATCTGCGCCTGGGCCGCCCCGAGGCCAGCGATGCCGAGGTCGAGGCCGCCGCCCGTTCGGCGCAGATTCACCAACGCATCCAGGCCCTGCCCCGGGGCTATCAATCGGTGGTTGGCGAAGACGCGATTTTCTCCGGCGGTGAAGCCCAGCGCCTGTCCATCGCCCGCACGCTGTTGGCCGATACGCCGGTGCTGATCCTCGATGAAGCCACCTCCCACGCCGACCCCGAGTCCGAAGCCTTGATCCAGGACGCGCTGTCTGCCCTGGCCCGCGGTCGCACGGTGCTGGTGATTGCGCACCGCCTGGCGAGTATCTGCGGCGTCGACCAGATCGTCGTGCTCGACCAGGGCCGCGTCCTCGAAAGCGGCCGCCATGACCAACTGCTGCAGGCCAACGGCGCCTATGCCCGGCTGTGGCGCGCCGGCGCCGAAACCACCGCCCCCGACCTGGAGATGTCCTTGTGATCCGTAGCCTCGTGACTTTATTGGGCCCGGCCCATGCCGCACGCCTGTACCGCTACCTCGCCTGGCTGGTGACCAGTGCCGTACTGCAAGGCGTTGCCGTGGCGTTTTTGGTGCCGATCCTGCACGCGCTGTTTGCCGGCGACCTGCACAGCGCCTTCCATTGGCTGGCGGGCCTGGCGGCGATGGCGGTGCTGACCTGCATTGCCCACTACCAGCAGGCCATGAAGGGGTTTGCCCTGGCCCTGGTGGTGTTGACCACCCTGCATGATCGCCTCGGCCAGCACCTGGTGACCTTGCCTTTGGGTTGGTTCAATTCGGAGAAGGTCGGACGCCTATCGCGCAGTGCCACCAGCGGCACCCTGATGGTCACCGGCTTGTTTGCCCATTACCTGGGGCCGGTGGTGTCCGGCGTGGTGGTGCCGGCCACGGTGGCGCTGAGCCTGTTCGTGTTCGACTGGCGCCTGGGCCTGACGGCCGTGCTGTGTGCGCCGCTGATCTACTTCACCCATCACTGGTCGGCGGCGGCCATCGGCAGCAACGACGCGCGGGTAGAAGCCGCCGCGACCCTGGCCGGTAACCGCGTGGTGGAATTCGCCCGCTACCAGCAAGTGCTGCGCGCCTTTGGTCGCACCCAGGACGGTTACGCGCCATTGCAGGCCGCCAACCTGGCGCAGAAACACGCGGGCGGCTCGATGCTGTCCCAGACCTTTCCGAAATTGCTGGCCGGTGGTTTGACCGTGCAGTTGGCGTTCGCGCTGCTGGTGGGCGTAGGCATTGCCCTGGCCGCCCACGGCGACATCGACGCCATCCAGTTGGTCGCCCTGCTGGCTCTGGCAGCGCGCTTTGTCGGGCCACTGGCCGAAGCGGCGGCGCGCAGCGGCCTGTTACGCATGGCCGGTAATGACCTCGACCAACTGGTGAGCATCCTGCGCGAGCCGTCGTTGCCGGAGCCGGCGGTGAGCCAACCGCTGACGGCGCCCGGCAGCCTGGCCTTTGACCAGGTCAGCTTCGCTTACCCCAGCGGGCCCAAGGTGCTGCACCGCCTGACGTTCAACGCCCCGGCCCATTCCATGACCGCGATTGTCGGCGCCTCAGGCTCGGGCAAGACCACCGTCACGCGCCTGCTGATGCGTTTTTTCGATGCCAGCGAGGGCAGCGTCAAGGTCGGCGGCGTGGACGTGCGCGAGCTGTCCAATGCCGCGCTGATGGCGCAATTGTCCCTGGTGATGCAGGACGTGTACCTGTTCGACGACAGCCTTGAGGCCAACATTCGCGTCGGCAGCTCGGACGCCAGTGCCGAACAAGTCGCCGAAGCCGCACGGCTGGCCGGCGTGGATGAAATCGTCGCACGCCTGCCCCAGGGCTGGAACACGCCAGTGGGCGAAGGCGGCGCGGCGCTGTCCGGGGGCGAACGCCAGCGCGTATCCCTGGCCCGAGCCCTGCTCAAGCGGGCGCCCATCGTATTGCTGGATGAAGCCACGGCGGCGCTGGACCCGCACAACGAAGCCTTCGTACAGGCAGCGATCCGCACCCTGATGCAAAGCTCCACGGTGCTGGTGATTGCCCATCGCCTGCCGACCATCATGGCCGCCGACCAGATCCTGGTGCTGGATGAGGGTTGCCTGGTGGAATCGGGCACCCATGCGCAGTTGCTGGCCCGCAACGGTCGCTACGCCGGGTTCTGGCATGACCGCCAGCGCGCCGGTGGTTGGCGCCTGAACGCCGAGGCCCAGCCATGCTGATCGGGGTGTTGGGCGCCAGCGGCGACGTGGGGCTGGCCAGCGCCCAGGCGTTGTTGACGCTGGGAGTCAATGAGCTGCGCCTGGGCGGGCGCGATGCCGTCAAGGGTGCGCACTGTGTGCAAGTGCTCCAGCAACAATGGCCCCAGGCACGCTTGCAATGGGTCGCGGCGGACTTCACCGACGCCAGGGCCTTAGCCGCGTTCGCCCGTGGTTGCGATGTGCTGCTCAACTGCGCCGGCCCGTCCTGGCGCGTAGAGGCGCGTGCCGCACACGCCGCGTTGCAGGCCGATGCTCATTACGTCGATGCCGCCGGCCACATGCACCTCGACCCGGCCCAATGGCGTGGCCGCTGCGCGGTGCTGGGTGCCGGCCTGCAACCTGGGCTCACTGGCCTGCTGCCGCGCTGGCTGGCCGAGCAGGCATTCACCCAGGTGCGCAGCCTGACCAGCTATTTCGGATTGCGCGATCACTTCACCGCCGTGGCTGCCGACGACTTTTTGCAAGGCGCGGTGGACGGCAGCAGCGAACCGCTGGCGGCCTGGCGCAACGGTCGGTGCAGTCGTGCGCTGCGGCGCCAGCGCGAGGTGTCGGTGCCGTGCTTCCCCGGCCAGGTCCACCTGTTGCCCTACCTGAACCTCGAGGGCGAACGCTTGGCCATGCAGCTGAATCTGGAGGTCGGCCAGTGGTTCAACGTGATCACCGACGGCTACGTGCTCAAGGCCCTCGACCAGGCCCACGGCCTGCCACGGGCCGACGCCGTGCAGCGCTTGTGCCAGGCCAGTCGCCTGGATCTGAGCGGGCAAGCGCCTTTTGTCACGCTGCTGCTGCAACTCGATGGCGTGTACCACGAGCAGGCCCTGACCCGCAGCCTGGTGCTCAGCGGCGCCGGCAATGCGGCGCTGACCGGTGCCATGGCCGCCGCCACGGTGATCAGCGTGGTGGAGGGCGAGATCCGGTCCGGCTGCCATGCAGCCGCCGAGGCCCTGCCCCCCGCCGCCAGCCTTGAACGCCTGCTGCGCACCTCGGCGATCCGCACCCTGAACCTGCTGCACAGCCCGCTCGATCAACTGCATGCCGCCGAAGAAGGTTGCCTATGAACACCGCCCTGAACGAGTTGGAACATGTCAGCCTGGGCGTGATGGCCCAGGTGCTGCTGCACACCCAGGCGTTGCCGTTGCAAGCCTGGCACAGCGCCGAACAGATCAATGCAGCGCTGGGCACGGCTGCGCGGCATGCCTGGGTGGTGCGGCGTTGGCTGGCGGCATTGACCCGTGCGGGCATGCTGCGCGAAGACGGTGAACAGCTGGGTTGGCAAGCAACACCCCTCGATCCGCGGGTAGGTGAACTGCCGCGCCTGTATGCCGAGTTGGGCTTCCCGGCCACTATGGCGCGCCTGCACACCCAAGTCATCGAGTGCCTGCCCGAGCTGCTGCGCGATCAATTCACCCTCACCCACTTGCTGATGCTCGGCAGCGACCCGGTGAAGGCGCTCGGCGCCTACCAGCACAACCCTTTCACTGCGGCGGTCAATCACGCCCTGGCCAAACGGGCGCAGCAAGTCAGCGCCGCTGGTGGAACGTTGCGGGTACTGGAACTGGGCGGCGGCGCCGGCTGCACCACCGACGCGGTGTTGGCGGCGCTGCAAGCGCGTGAAAAGGACTATCGCTTCACTGATATCAGCTCGCTGTTTACCGGCGCGGCGCAGCGTCAGTTTCGCCTCGAACCGGGGATGCAATTCGGCCTGCTCGACCTCGATCGCAGCTTCAGCGTCCAGGGTATTGCGCCCCACAGCCAGGACCTGGTGATCGCCGGCAATGTGCTGCACAACGCCCACGACCTACACGATTGCCTGGGGCAGATCCGCAGCAGCCTGGTCGATGGCGGCACCTTGCTGTTCAGTGAATCCATCGCCGACAACCCGGCGATGCTGACCTTCATGCACCTGTTGTTGTCGCCCCCCGCCGATGCACCGTTGCGCGCCAGCGATGAAGCCTTCATGGCACCCGACGCCTGGCACCTGGCCTTGCAGGCGGCCGGCTTTGAGATGCTCGAGGTATGGCCCGCCGCGGCGGAACCGCTCGCCGTCGCGGGGCAACGCTTGTTCCATGCCAGAGGAGTTTCAACATGAATGTCGACACCTTGCTGATCGACCTACCCGCTGCCTTTCCTTGGCATCTACCGGCCTTTACCGACCTGGGCGTGCATCAACAGGCCCCGGCCCGGTTGCTGGCGGTGCTCGAACGCCAGCGCCCGGCGGTGGTGGTGATGGGCGCCGAACAACTGGAACGCCTGCTGGATTTTCCCGGCCTGGCCTTGAGTGACCTGAGCCACCTGGAACAGGTGCTGTTCGTCAGCCCGCGCCCAAGCGACTGGCAACTGGCAGAACGCGCCGCGGCGCAACTCAATTGCCACGTACAGGGTTTTACCGATGACGGGCGCGAGTTGACCAGTGTCAAGCGTGAGCACCAGCGCTGGTGTGAGCGCGCCTTGGGGCATCCTGAGGTCAGCGCCGTCGCGCTGCATGGCCAGACTCTGTTCGCCGTGCCCCAGCCTTGCGCACCGGCAGCGGTGGACGATCATCTGGACGCGACCGGGGCCGCCGTCGATCAGCAGTTCAGCGCCACGCAACTGCACGACGCCGTGCAGTTGAACCAACGCTTGAGCCACGCCGCGTTGCTGTCGATGCTCAACGGCCTTGAGCAATGCGGCCTGCTGCCGGCGCCCCTTAACGACGTGGCGCAAAGCCTCGCCAACGCCGGCATCGCCCCTGGCCACCGGCCCTTGATCGCACGCTGGCTGGACGTGTTGCAGGCCGAGGATTTGCTGCGCCGCCAAGGCGACCATCTGCATCCCAGCCTCGACCCCAACGCCTGGAGCGACGCCAGCCTGGACGCTATCTGGGCACAACTGAGCCTGGACTGGGAACACAACACCGGCGGCTGCGCCACCCTCGACTATGCGCGGGATAATGCTCGCCAGTTGCCGGCGCTGATGCGCGGTGATTGCGCGGCGGTGCACCTGCTGTTCCCCGAAGGCCGTACCGAACGTGCAGCGGCGTTGTACCGCGAAAGCCTGGCGGCGCAGTACCAGCACCGCGCCGTGGCCCACTGGATCGGCGCCTGGGCGGCACGCCAATCAACTGAACCTTTGCGCGTGCTGGAGGTGGGGGCTGGTACCGGCTCCACCACCCAGGCCGTCTTGCCGGTCCTGGCGAATCTAACGGTGGACTACCTGTGCACCGACGTGTCGCGCTACTTCAGTGAACAGGCCGCCGAGCGTCTGCGCGCCTGGCCATGGGTGCGCCACGGTGTGTTCGATATCGACCGCCCCGCCGTGGCCCAGGGGTATCCCACCCAGAGCTGGGACCTGATCGTCGCCGGTGGCGTGCTCAACGCCGCCCGCGACACCCAGCGTTCGCTGTCCACCCTGCTGGCCTTGCTCAAGCCGGGCGGCTGGCTGGTATTCAGCGAGCCGACCCAGGAAGAATTCTGGGTCATGGCGTCCCAGGCGTTCATGCTCAACCAGGCCAGCGATGAGCGTGCGCTGGGCCGCAGCACCTTCCTCAACCTCGAGCAGTGGCAGACCGCTCTGGCCCGCGCCGGCTTCCAGGGCAATCGCAGCCTGCCCGCTGCCGATCACCCGTTGGCATGCCTGGGCCATCGAGTGTTCGTCGCCCAGGTGCCGAGCCAGCGCCTGAGCCGTGCCGCCTTGGCCGCCCACCTGGAACACCCCGACCTGCAGCTTGAACTGCTCGACCATTTGCCCGACCTGCCTAACGTCAAGGACTTGCCATGACCCCGCTGGCCTACCCCTTCAACGCCTTCACCGACCTGGAGCTGGCTGAACCTTACCGCCACGCCCAGCAGGCGCCAGGCCTGTTGCGCATCCAGATGCCCATCGGCGCGCCCGCCTGGCTCGCCACTCGTTATGACGATGTACGCCTGGTGCTGGGCGACCGGCGTTTCAGCCGCAGCGAAGCGTTCCGCCGCGACGACGCTCCACGGGCGTTCCCGCGGATTGCCGGAGGCATTGTGATGATGGACCCGCCGCAACTCACACGTATCCGCTCCCGCGCCGCCCAGGCGTTTACCCGGCGCCGCGTCGAAGCCTTGCGCCCCCATGCCCGGGCCTACGCCCATGAATTGATCGACCGCATGCTCGCCGCCGGCCCGCCAGCGGACCTGGTCAATGACTATGCCTTGCCGCTGCCCCTGGGGTTGATCTGCGAACTGCTCGGCGTGCCGCTGCAAGACCGCGAACGCTTCAAGCTGTGGAACGACTCGCTGCTGTCAACCCGCCCCGAAGACGCCGCTCTGACCCAGCAACATCTGGGCGAACTCGCGGCCTACATCAAGGGCTTGGTGGCCGAGCGCCGCCGCCAGCCACAGGACGATTTCATGACTGCCCTGGCCCAGGCCGATGACAACGGCGAGCGCCTGAGCGAAGAGCAACTGCTGCTGTTGTGCATCGCCATCCTTGTCGCCGGCTACGAAGGCAGCGCCTCGCAGATCCCCAATTTCATCCAGGTGCTGCTGGACAATCCCGCACAGTGGCAACAGCTCAAGGCCCATCCCGAACAGATCCCCCAGGCGGTGGAAGAGCTGCTGCGCTATATCCCGTTGGCATCGGCGGCAATGTTTGTGCATTACGCCCTTGAAGACATTCAGGTGGGTGAGACTTTGGTACGCCAGGGCGAGGCAGTATTCGCCTCGATTGGCGCAGCCAACCATGACCCGGCGCGCTTTGCCGATCCACAGACCCTCGACCTGCAACGCGATGCCAGCGGCCATTTCGGCTTCGGCCATGGCCTGCATCACTGCATCGGCTCTGCCCTGGCGCGGGTGGAATTGCAGGAGGCCTTGCAGGCGTTGGTGGAACGCCTGCCCAACCTGCAACGCTGCGGTGAGGTGCAGTGGAAAACCGCGACGTTCTTTCGCGGCGCCCATTGCCTGCCGGTGACCTGGTCATGAGTGGCGCACGTAAACGCGTGATCGTCGCCGGCACCGCGTTCGGCCGCATCTACCTGCAAGCCCTGGCCCGTGCCCATGAGCGCTATGAATTGGTGGGCATCCTGTCGCGGGGCAATGCCTACTCCCAAGCCTGCGCCGACTACTACGGCGTACCGCTGTATGAGGCGGTCGAGCAGGTGCCCAATACGGTAGATATCGCCTGCGTGGTGGTGCGTTCCGGCGCCACCGGAGGCGCCGGCAGCGAACTGGCCCAGCAGTTGTTGCGCCGTGGCATCCACGTGTTGCAGGAACACCCGGTGCACCACCGCGAAATCGCCGCGTGCATGCAGGCAGCACGCCAGGGCCAGGCAGCCTACGCGGTGAATACGCTGTACCCGAATATCCTTGCGATCCGCCGCTTTCTGGCGGTGGCCGCGTACCTGCGCGAGCAACAAGGGCTGGCCTATATCGACGCGGCCTGTAACAGCCAGGTGGCCTACCCCTTGCTGGATATTCTCGGGCGCCTGGCCGGTGGTTTACGGCCCTGGGCATTTGCGGCGCCGGCGGCCAGCGTCGGTGCGCAGCCCTTCACACGATTGAACGCCAGCTTCAATGGCGTGCCGATCAGCCTGCGCGTGCAAAACCAGGTGCATCCCCAGGACCCCGACAACCACTCGTTCCTGCTGCATCGCCTTGAAGTCGGCTGTGAAGGCGGCGTGCTGAGCCTGTGCGATACCCACGGCCCGGTGTTATGGAACCCGCGCCTGCATGCGCCACGGGACGACACCGACCGCCTGATCATGGCAGGTGAAGGCAGCGAGCGGCTGGCCGGGCCGAGCATGGTGGTGCTCGACCCGCAGATACCCGCCAGCTATCACCAGGTGTTCAGCGACCTCTGGCCCGACGCGGTCAGCCTCGCCCTCGACGCACTGTGCGACGACATCGACGAGCCGGCGCGGCGCCTGCGCAGCGGCCTGTGGGCCACCGAGGTGTCGATGGCCTGGCGCGAGATGAACAGCCTGATCGGGATGCCCGAATTAATTGAACCGCCGATTCCCCGGGCATTGCCGCTGGCCGAGCTGCACCGCTGCGCCGACGCTGTGCAACCCCCTCGCGCTGACCCTGGCGCGCAACTGTTGGGAGCCCTGCCCTTGTGAACACTACCCAATCCCGCTCGTCCTGCAGCCATGTGCTGCTGTGGGTGCGCGACCTGCACCAGGCCGTGGCGAACTTTCGCGCCGCCGGGTTCGAGGTCACCTACGCCACTGCCGAGGCCCGTGCCCAACACGCGCATATCTGGTTCAGCCATGGGCCGATCATCGAGTTGCTCACTACGCCTCGCCACGCCTGGCTGTTCAAGTGGCCCATCGACTGCCTGGCCGGCCGAGGTGCCGGGCAGCGCATGTTGCGTTGGGCCGCCCACGGCGAAGGCTTCTGCGACCTGGCCTTGCTGTGCGATGAGCAACTGCTGGCGCCGCGCCTCAAGGGTCTCGCGGCCTGCGGCGTGGCCATGGGCCGGGTGGTGAAGTGGCAGCGCACCTGTGCGGACGGCAGCCAGACGCGCTTTCGTTTCGTCTACCCGCGCCATGCGCGCCTGCCGTTCCTGGTCACGCCCTACACGCCTTCCCAACATCCGGAGCGGTTGATCCACCCCAACGGCGCCACCGGGCTGGCGGCGATTCGCCTGGGGGTCAGCCCTGCCGACCGCACCGCCCTCGACCTGCTGGCGGGCGACGACCCGATGTTGCACCTGCATCCGGCTGAGTTTACCGGCGTACAGGCGGTGCAAATCGCCGGCCTGACGCAACCGCTGACCCTGCACGGCGCCCAGTTGCTGGGTTGCCCGACTGCCCAAGGAGATTTCCATGCTTGATGGCTGCACTGACTGGCCCGAAGACTTTATCCGCCGCTACCGCGAGCAAGGCTATTGGCAAGGCGTGCCCCTGGGCCAACTGCTGCGCGAACAAGCCCAGCGCACGCCGCAGCAGGAAGCCTTGGTGGACGGCAATCGACGCTGGAGCTACGCCGAGCTGGACCAACAGGCCGACCGACTGGCCGCCGGCCTCGCCGAACGCGGGCTGGTCGCTGGCCAGCGGGTGCTGGTGCAACTGCCCAATATCGCCGAGTTTTTCAGCCTGACCTTCGCCCTGCTGCGCCTGGGAGCGATCCCGGTGTTTGCGCTGCCGGCCCATCGCGAACATGAACTGGAACACCTGGCGCACCTGAGCCAGGCGGTGGCCTATGTGATTGTCGACCAGCACCTGGGCTTCGATTACCGCCCGCTGGCGCGCACCCTGCGTGAGAAGGTGCCGAGCTTGCAACAGGTGTGGGTGGTGGGCGCGCCCGAGGAGTTCGTGGGCCTGGCCGATTGCGTCGCCGCGCCCCGCCAATTCCCCACGCCGGACGCCCGGGACGTCGCGGTGCTGCTGTTGTCCGGCGGCACTACCGGCCTGCCCAAGCTGATCCCACGCACCCATGACGACTATGCATGCAATGCACGGCTGGCGGCCCAGGCCTGCGGCTTCGACGGCCACACCCGTTACCTGGCAGCGCTGCCGGTGGCGCACAACTTCCCGCTGGCCTCGCCTGGCGCGCTCGGGGTGTTCAGTGTCGGCGCCACCCTGGTGCTGGCGCCGGAGCCGAGCCCGGATACCGCGTTCGAACTGATCGAACGCGAACGCATCACCCACACCGCCTTGATCCCGCCGCTGGTATTGCTGTGGCTGGAAGTCGCGCAATGGTCCGACCACGACCTCAGCAGCTTGCAATGGCTGCAAGTCGGTGGTGCGCGGCTCAAGGCCGAGATCGCCGCCCGCATCCGCCCGGCCCTGGGCTGTGGCCTGCAACAGGTGTACGGCATGGCCGAAGGCTTGCTGTGTTTTACGCCGCTGGACGATCCCGAGGAACGAGTCTTTGACACCCAGGGCCTTCCCCTTACGACGGCGGATGAGATCCGTATCGTCGATGCCGACGATGTACCGGTGGCGCCCGGTGCCGTGGGGGAATTGCTGGTGCGCGGGCCCTACACCATCCGTGGCTATTACAACGCCGCCGAGCACAACCAGCGGGCGTTTACCGCCGACGGGTTTTATCGCAGCGGCGACCTGGTCCGGCGCCTGCCCGAGGGGCATTTGATTGTCGAGGGGCGCAGCAAGGATGTAATCAACCGCGGCGGCGAGAAGATCCCGGTGGAAGAGATCGAGAACCTGCTGCTCGGCCATCCGCTGATCCGCGATGTGGCGCTGGTGGCCCTGGCCGACGAATTGCTGGGGGAACGCAGTTGCGCCTGTGTACTGGCCCACGGTGAACCCTTGGACCTGGCCTCGATCAACGCCTGGCTGCGCGAGCGTGGGCTGGCGGCCTACAAGTTGCCGGACCGCTTGCAGGTGCTGCGCGAGTTCCCGCTGACGCGCCTGGGCAAGGTCAACCGCAAGGCCCTGGCTGAACAGGTATTGGCCTCATGAGCCCGTGGCTGCGCGCATTGCGTGAAAGCGAACAGCCCCGCGCACGCCTGGTGTGCCTGCCCCATGCCGGTGGCAGCGCGAGTTTTTTCCGCCCGTGGCTGGCGCACCTGCCGGGGGATATCGACCTGCTGGCGGTGCAGTATCCCGGCCGTGAAGAGCGCTTCAACGAGGCGCATATCCCGTGCCTGGCGAGCCTCGCCGAACACACCAGCCAGGCGTTGCTGGCCTTGCCTGCGCGGCCCCTGTGGCTGTTCGGCCACAGCATGGGCGCGGCGCTTGCCTATGCCGTGGGCATACAGCTTGAAGCCGCTGGCATGGGGGCTGCCCACGTGTTTGTCTCGGCCCACGCGCCACCGCACCGGCAACCGCCCAGCGACCTGCACCGCCAGGACGACACCACGCTGATCGCCGACATCCTGCGCCAGGACGCCCAGGCCGCCGACCTGTGGGCCGACCCGCAGTTGCGTGCGCTGTTCCTGCCGGTGTTGCGCAGCGACTACCAGGCCATCGAGACCTGGCGCCCCGCCCACCTGCTGCCCTTGGCCGCACCGCTCGATGTGCTGTTGGCGCACGACGACGCCGAGGTCAGCCTGGAACAGGCCCGCGCCTGGGCCGACCTGAGCCGCCACAGCCCGGATATCCGCTGGTTCGACGGCGATCACTTTTACCTAAAGCATCAGCCGCGACCGGTGATCCACCACCTGTTGCAGCGCAGCGCCTACCTTCAGGAAGACTCACAATGAAAACCCCGGAACACTGCACTGGCCTTCACGACATCCGCCACGCCATCGACAGCCTCGACCAGCAGATCATCGACGCCCTCGGCCTGCGCATGCAGTACGTCAAGGCCGCCTCGGCATTCAAGCCGGACCAGGCCAGTATCGCCGCCCCGGAGCGCGTCGCAGCGATGTTGCCCCAACGCCGGCAATGGGCGCAGGACGCCGGGCTGGATGGCGAATTTATCGAAAGCCTGTTCAACCAGATCATCCACTGGTACATCGCCGAGCAAACCGCGTTCTGGCTGCACAAAAAGAGCAAGGCGGTATGAACGCTACCGACTTGCTCAAGGTGTTCCAGGCCGCGCACCAACGGGCGGTGGCGTACCAGCGCCCAGTGATTGCCGTCAGCGCCTACCCCGCGCCGACGCTGGCGCCTTTGGCGCTGTATGCAGCCCATCGACAGGGCTTCTTCTGGTGCGCACACTCGCCAGACCTGAGCCTGTTCGGCCTGGGCTGCGCCTGGCAGATCGAAGCCACCGGGCCCCGGCGCATGGCCGAAGTGGATCGCCAATGGTTTGCATTGTGCGCCGATGCATTGGTGCAGGGACCCTACCCGCCGTTGCTACTGGGTGGCATGCGCTTCGATGAACAGCAACCCTGTGCGCCCCACTGGGCACCGTATGCCGACGCCAGTTTCCACCTCGCCCACTGGTTGCTCAGCGAGGACACCACAGGCCGCTGGCTGCGTTGCCAGCGTGTGGTCGAGCCGGGCAGCGATCCTGCTGCATTGGTGCACGAAAGCCTGGCCGTCTACGAACAGTTGCTCAAGCCCGCCCCCCATGTAACCTCTACACCCGATGTGCTGGAGCGCCGCGCACTGCCCCGGCATCAATGGCAGGCCAAGGTCGACACCGCGCTGCACGCCATCGCCGGGGGTGAGTTGAACAAGGTGGTGCTGGCGCGGCATATCGACCACCATCTGGACGCCACCCTCGATACCGGCGCGGTGATGGGCCGCCTGCACGAGCGCCGCAACGCCTCGCACCTGTTCGCCATCCACCGTGCCGAGCACTGTTTCATGGGCGCCACGCCAGAGCGATTGCTCAGTTGCGACGCGGGCCGCCTCACCACCCACGCCCTGGCGGGCAGCACCCGTCGCGGGCTCTGGCCGGATGAAGATCAAGCCCTGGGTGAGCGCCTATTGGCCGACCCCAAGGAACAGCATGAACATCAGCTGGTGGTGCAGACCATCACCCAGGCCCTGCACGACAAGGTCACCGACCTGCACGCCGCGCCGTGCCCTGGCCTGTTGAAACTGGCCACCGTGCAGCATCTGAGCACGCCCATCACCGCGCAACTGAATGTCGGCAAGCGCCTGCTCGACGGCGTCCAGGCGCTGCACCCCACCCCCGCCGTCGGCGGCTTGCCCAGGGCAACGGCGCTGGGCTTTATCCGTGAACACGAAGGCTTCGACCGTGGCTGGTACGCCGCGCCGGTGGGCTGGCTGGACGCCAATGGCAACGGTGACTTCCTGGTGGCACTGCGCTCGGCCTTGATCACGCCCAGACACTGCTATGCTTTTGCCGGCTGCGGCATTGTCGAAGGCTCGTTGCCGGCCAACGAGTACGAAGAAACCCAGATCAAGCTGGCAAGCATGCAACAGGCGCTGCAACTGGCCTGCCCTGCTGATACTGACGTGGCGTACAGCCAAACTCACGACGAAACACCGTATGCAAGTACTGCGCAGAGGTGAAGCCGCAACTGGCGGCGATGTCGGCGATGGCCAGGTCCTGGTTCTCCAGGCCCTTGGCGGCAGCGGCGAGTTTGAAACCGAGGATTTCATCATGCACGCTGCAGCCGCGCACCTTGCGAAAGTGCGCTTCCAGGGAAGAGCGTGAGACGCCGACATAAGCGGCAACCTGGTCGGTCTTGATCCCCTGGCAAGCGTACTGCCGGATAAACAGCAACGCCTGCATCACATAAGGGTTACCCAGGGGCTGATGCAGGCTGGAGGCCTGCACGTTGATCGCATCCGGCGGCACCAGCACCTGCGTGCCGGTGCAGGGCTTGCCATGCAACATCTGATGCAGCAAGGCCGCGGCGGTACGGCCCATGGTCTCGGTGCCCTGGATCACCGAACTCAGCGGCACCCGCGTAAGGGTGCGGGTCAGTGGGTCGTTGTCGATGCCGATCAACGCCACTTGCTCCGGCACGGCAATCCCGGCGGTCAGGCAGGCTTGCAGCAATTGCCGGGCGCGGGCGTCGGTCACGGCGATAATGCCGATAGGCTTGGGCAGGCTGTGCAGCCAGGCAATCTGCTGCTCCACCGCGCTGTCCCACAACGGCGCGCTGGTGCCCAGGCCGCGATAGATCTCCACCTGCAAGCCATCGCGGTGCATCAAGCGGCGAAAGGCTTTCTCACGCTCCTGGGCCCAACGATTGGCCTGGGCTTCGGGCAGGCTGAAACAGGCAAACCGCGTCAGCCCGGCCTCGATCAAATGCTCGTAGGCCAGCTTCATCAAGGCATGGTTATCGGTGGCGACATAGGGAATGCCCTTGGGGTACGCGCTGACGTCCTCGTAAGATCCCCCCACCGCCACCACCGGTATCCGACTCCCAGCCAGCGCCTCGCCGATCAGCGGGTCATCGAAGTCGGCAATGATCCCGTCGCCCTGCCAACGCTCGATACCGCGCAGACGGCAAAGAAAATCCTCCTCCAGGAACAGGTCCCAGGACGCGCGGGTACTGCTCAGGTAATTGCCGATACCGGTGATGATGCCGCGGTCGTAGATTTTGCTGCCGTTGAAGAGCAAGGCGATGCGGTGCACGGGCGGTAGGGTTTTCATTGTTTTTGTCCTGGGGCCGGTGGGTGCAGATTATGTCTATGTACTACGGACGCCTAGCTACATTCAAATCGATGTCGTATCCCGGAAGCTGTCTGGGCACATCGGGCCTCAGGGAGGCCCGTCCTATCTACCTAAACTTTAAAACTATGAATACAGTTATCAGCCAAACACCCGTGCCAACTATCATTGCTAAATGTAGGTTCAGTAGGCGTTTTAGGTAAGGGGGAAAGTTTTCATAATCGATAGGGCTCAAGTCGCCAATGCGGATATATGTCCTTGGCATCGCTATCATCCCGGTGATTTTTGCCATCTCCAACAACGACCAAATATAGCCGCGCCTCCCCAGGCTCGGCCCCCAAAGATAAATATAGCGACTGTTCTTCAACGCCTCTTTTATCGCATCCAAATGTCGATGACTCAGGAACAAGCTGTACGCAATACTCACGAGTTCGAGCACAAAAGGCCCCCCGGCAAAGATAATTGCAACCCAAGGTGGCCAAGTATCGATGTTAGTCATGGTATAGCCTCGTAGATCTTTTCAACCACGTAATCACCACCTTGACCACCGTAGGTGGTACCTGCCCATGCGCCAGCTTCTACAATGGCTGCGATACAGATAACAGCGCCGCCCATCCACCCAAACCACCGAAGAACGTGGCCCCAGCGAACTTCCCGCTTCCGTAAACTTGATCCTCCTGCAATCCTCCCCAGAGGCTCCTTTACACACCTGCTGGATTGCCAGTAACGAGTACGCGCAGGTTTGCCTGATCAGGACAGCGGGCCTCATATGAGGCCCGCTTTGAGGTCACCTAAATCTAAGCAGTACAACCACGACACCCATCCAAATACAGGCAACTATCATCATTGCCAAATCGATAACTAAAAGTCGCTTCAGGTAGGGAGGAAACTTCTCGATGTCGACTGGATCAACCTCTCCTATAATGATAGAGGCCCTTGGCCAAACCACCATTCCGGCGATTTTCGACATTTCCAAGAGAGACCAAATCAAACCGCGCCTCCCCAAACTTGTCCCCCATATGTACATATAACGACTATTTTTTAGAGCCTCCTTCATGGCTTCCAGATGACAATGAGTAAGGTAAAGGCTAAAAGCAAGGCCAGCAGCTGCAAGCAGAATAGGGCCTCCGGCAAAGATAATCGCAACCCAAGGAGGCCAAGTATCCATGTTAGTCATGGTTGTATAGCCTCGTAGATCTTTTCACCCACGTATTCACCACCTTGACCACCATAGGTGGTACCTGCCCATGCGCCGGCTCCTACTAAAGCCGCGACGCAGACCACTCCCCCTATTCCCGTCGTAACACCCAGTGCCAAGCAGACTGAGCCGCCTGTCGCACCGGCTAACGCTCCTGCTCCTACACCAAAAAATGTAGCGCCTGCGAACTTCCCCCCTTCAGTGAACTTGACCCTCTCACATGCAGCTCCAGAATTCGCATTACACACCTGCTGTATAGCCAACAGCGAAGACACGCCCCCAAGACCAATACCGATATAACCACCTGCCTTCATATACTTCGTGGCACGACTAACAGCCTCCACATGAGCGGCATACCCCGGAATCTGCCCCGGCCCGCCCGCCTTGTCCCAGTGATGCACCAGGCTGCGGCTGGAAATACCCAGGGCCGTTTTCAACTTCGGGTGATCGCCCAAAGTTGTCTGGCCGCGCAGGCGCGTGGAGTTGAGCAAATGGGCGTCCAGCTGGTTCATCAGCCGCTGACGATCAGCAAAGAACTGCGGCGATTTAAGGTGGCCGTGCTGCCGATAGCTTTCCTGATGCAGGCGCTCCATCGCCTGGAGTGTGTCGCGCAGATTACTCAGATGCTTCTCCATCACCACCGCACTCACGCCGAGCCAGGTTGAGGTATGGCCGATGAAACCTGCGATTTCGGCGCCGTGGCGAAACAGGAAGTCGGCCTCGTCTGGCGTCAAGGCATCCAGGGAGGCATCGACCTGCCGAGCGGCCTGCATCAGTTGTGCTTCCTGATAGGTGCAGGAGGTGTTGTTCGGATCGCTGAGCACGATCATCGAGCCGGCTTTGACGTGACTTGTATTGGGGTTCAGTGATTGAAACTTGCGCATCGCCGCCGGATCACGAATTGGAAACAGCGTGGCCTCCAACGCTTCGCGAGTCATGCTTTTGGGCACGATATAAAAACCTGGTTCCTGGCTCGAGAGGTTGTTAAATGCGGGCGGCGCCGAATGGCTTGTCGGGGTGTAAGCGTTTTGAGACGGCGCTGCCCAGTGAGTCGTTGGCCGGACCGGCTCCGCGGCTTGCCTGTTGGCACTCACCACCGAGCCACCTCTGCTGTGATACTTGGCTGAAAACACCGAAGGCACCAGCTCGGCTTTACAGGGACAGTCACTGTAGCTATCCAACGTACCGGCCATAAGCCGGCCATGGCTGTTCATGAATGAAATGCCACCGACGATCCTATAGGTTTGCCCATCCTTGCCACAGGTAACTCGGTCACCTTCGCACGCATGAAGAAGGCCATGTATGTTGATTCTGTTATCTCCGTCCAGCACTTCCCCGCCGCAGGTGGTTTTATCACCCAGGCCAATGAAATAACCTACGCTCATTGTTTTTTCCTTAATCTGTTCCGGACGTACCGGCATATTTCCAACAGGACATTGCGCCCCTGCTATTTCATAGACGGTAGAAAATCTTTTGCCAATGGAACGCCCTGACGTTCAATCAAAATTGACGAGTCTTGAGGCGTATTAATAATCTGGTCGCCATTGCTGAGATAACTGCCTACCAGCGCGAGATGGCCATTATCTTCGCCCGATCCTGTCACGATAGGCGCTTGAGTGCCGTCGGCATATTCCACGTAATCACCCTTGTGTGCCGCACGTACTTGCGAGCCGTCGGCCAATCTAAACTCAAGCCCCGAAGCGGTTTTCTTGATGACACCACCGTTACGGGTCTGACTGCCTTCGGCGGCAATTCGGTAAATAGCAATAGGCGGGTGAGCGTTGCAATAAGCCTGCTGATCCTTAACGAGCTGCAAAGCGCGCTCATTGAAGTTGGATAACTGCTGCTCCGTAAAGGGTGATTTATTTAATTGATTGAGTAAGTCAGGCGTCACTTCATTGGTATATAGCGAAAAGTGCGATGCGTTCATGATGTTTTCCTTATTGGTGGTCTTAGCTGACACCCCTAAACTTTGAAGAGGCATATCCCCACCGTAAAGTCAGACGTTTCCCTAAATCACGTACTCCCTGAGCCGTTCTGAACGCCCCACTCAAAATCGCACTACACCTTGGTGATTTTCATAATCAGCACCCCAGGTGCCGTTGCTAGTATCCAGGCACCGCCAAGAACAATAAGGAAACCGCCATGCCGTACTTTCCCGGTGTCGACAAGGTTCGCTTCGAAGGCCCTGCCAGCGAATCCCCCCTCGCCTTTCGCCATTACGACGCCAACAAACTCATCCTCGGCAAACCCATGCGGGAGCACCTGCGCATGGCCGCCTGTTACTGGCACACCTTTGTGTGGCCAGGGGCGGATATGTTTGGCATGGGCACGTTCAAGCGCCCATGGCAGCGCAGTGGCGATCCGATGGAGCTGGCGATCGGCAAGGCGGAGGCGGCCTTTGAGTTTTTTTCCAAGCTGGGTATCGACTACTACAGTTTCCACGACACCGACGTGGCGCCGGAGGGCAGCTCGCTGAAGGAGTACCGCAACCACTTTGCGCAGATGGTCGATCACCTGGAGCGTCATCAGGAACAGACCGGCATCAAGCTGCTATGGGGCACCGCCAACTGCTTCAGCAACCCGCGTTTTGCCGCCGGGGCCGCGAGTAATCCGGACCCGGAAGTGTTCGCCTTCGCTGCCGCCCAGGTGTTCAGTGCGATGAACGCCACGCTGCGGCTCAAGGGTGCCAACTATGTGCTGTGGGGTGGCCGTGAAGGGTATGAAACCCTGCTCAACACCGACCTCAAGCGCGAGCGTGAACAGCTTGGGCGTTTTATGCGCATGGTGGTGGAGCACAAGCACAAGATCGGCTTTACGGGTGACCTGTTGATCGAGCCTAAACCCCAGGAGCCGACCAAGCACCAGTACGATTACGACAGCGCCACGGTGTTCGGCTTCCTGCATGAGTACGGCCTGGAGAAAGAAATCAAAGTGAACATCGAGGCCAACCACGCGACATTGGCCGGGCACAGTTTTCATCATGAGATCGCCACCGCCGTGTCACTGGGGATCTTCGGCAGCATCGACGCCAACCGCGGTGACCCGCAGAACGGCTGGGACACCGACCAGTTTCCCAACAGCGTCGAGGAAATGACCCTGGCCACCTATGAAATCCTCAAGGCCGGGGGCTTCAAGAACGGCGGCTACAACTTCGACTCCAAGGTCCGGCGCCAGAGCCTGGACGAGGTGGACCTGTTCCACGGGCATGTGGCGGCCATGGATGTGCTGGCCCTGGCCCTGGAGCGTGCGGCAGCGATGGTGCAGGACGACCGCTTGCAGCAGTTCAAGGACCAGCGTTATGCCGGTTGGCAGCAGCCGTTGGGCCAGGCGGTGCTGGCGGGTGAGTTCAGCCTGCAGTCCCTGGCTGAGCACGCGTTTGCCCAGGAGCTGAACCCGCAGGCGGTGAGTGGTCGGCAGGAGATGCTGGAGGGGGTTGTGAATCGGTTTATCTATCGGTGACATTTGCACGACAAATCTATGCACAGAGCGTCAAGGGACGCTCTACAGTTCTACCCGCATCACCTTGTGTCTTTCCAACAACAATAAAGGGACGCACCACCATGAAATCATTCAAACGCACCCTGCTCGCCAGCGCCCTGGCCCTGCTTGCCTTGCCGGTGATGGCCGATTCTGCTCATCCGAAGATCGGTTTCTCCATCGATGACCTGCGCCTGGAGCGCTGGTCCCGCGACCGCGATTACTTTGTTGCGGCAGCGGAAAAACTCGACGCCAAGGTGTTCGTGCAGTCCGCCGATGCCAACGAGCAGAAGCAGATTTCCCAGATCGAAAACCTGATCTCCCGGGGCGTCGATGTGATCGTCATTGTGCCCTTCAATGCCACCGTGTTGACCAATGCCGTGGCCGAAGCCAAGAAGGCCGGGATCAAGGTGGTGTCTTATGACCGCCTGATCCTCAACGCGGATATCGACGCCTACATCTCCTTCGATAACGAAAAAGTCGGCGAGATGCAGGCCAACGGTGTGCTGCAGGCGGCGCCCAAGGGCAATTACTTCCTGCTCGGCGGCGCACCGACGGACAACAACGCCAAGGTGCTGCGCGAAGGCCAGATGAAGGTGCTGCAACCGGCCATCGACAAGGGCGATATCAAGGTTGTCGGCCAGCAGTGGGTCAAGGAGTGGAACCCTACCGAAGCCTTGAGCATTGTCGAAAACGCCCTGACCCGTAATGACAACAAGATCGACGCCATCGTCGCGTCCAACGACGCCACCGCCGGCGGCGCAATCCAGGCCCTGGCTGCGCAGAAGCTGGCGGGCAAGGTGCCGATCTCCGGCCAGGACGCCGACCTCGCCGCCGTCAAGCGCGTGATCGACGGCACCCAGACCATGACCGTCTACAAGCCGCTCAAACTGATCGCCACCGAAGCAGCCAAGCTCTCGGTGCAGCTGGCGCGCAACGAAAAACCCACCTACAGCTCGCAATACGACAATGGCAGCAAGAAGGTCGACACCATCTTGCTCACCCCGACGCCATTGACCAAGGCCAACATCGACCTGTTGGAAAAGGACGGGTTCTATACCAAAGAGCAGATCGGCCTGTAGGAGCTGGCTTGCCTGCGAAAAGCGCCAACGATAACGCAGCGCTGCCAGGCAGGCCCGCGTCGCCTGCGCGATTTTCGCGAGCAAGCTCGCTCCTACAGTGAGCGTGTTTTATCGGCCTTTTGTGTGAGCCATCGCCATGTCGCACTACCTGCTGCAAATGAACGGCATCGTCAAAAGCTTTGGCGGTGTCAAGGCGTTGAATGGCATCGACATCAAGGTACGACCGGGGGAATGCGTCGGCCTGTGCGGCGAGAACGGTGCCGGTAAATCCACCTTGATGAAGGTGCTGTCGGCGGTCTACCCCCATGGCACCTGGGAGGGTGAAATCCTTTGGGATGGGCAGCCGCTCAAAGCCCAGTCCATCAGCGAAACCGAGGCGGCCGGCATCGTTATCATCCACCAGGAACTGACCCTGGTGCCGGACCTGTCGGTGGCCGAAAACATCTTCATGGGCCACGAGCTGACCCTGCCCGGCGGGCGCATGAACTACCCGGCGATGCTGCACCGTGCCGAAGCCTTGATGCGCGAGCTGAAGGTGCCGGACATGAATGTGGCGCTGCCGGTGTCGCAGTACGGCGGCGGCTATCAGCAACTGGTGGAAATCGCCAAGGCCCTCAACAAGCAGGCGCGCCTGTTGATTCTTGATGAGCCTTCTTCGGCATTGACCCGTTCGGAAATCGAGGTGCTGCTGGACATTATCCGAGACCTCAAGGCCAAGGGCGTGGCCTGCGTGTACATCTCCCACAAGCTCGATGAAGTGGCAGCGGTGTGCGACACCATCGCGGTGATTCGCGACGGCAAGCATATCGCGACCACCGCCATGGCTGACATGGACATCCCCCGGATCATCACGCAGATGGTCGGCCGCGAGATGAGCAACCTTTACCCCACCGAGCCCCATGCAGTGGGCGAAGTGATCTTTGAAGCGCGCAACGTCACCTGCTACGACGTCGACAACCCCAAGCGCAAGCGTGTCGACGATATTTCCTTTGTGCTCAAGCGCGGCGAAATCCTCGGCATTGCAGGGCTCGTAGGCGCCGGGCGCACCGAACTGGTGTCGGCACTCTTCGGCGCCTACCCCGGCCGCTACAGCACCGAGGTGTGGCTGGACGGGCAGCTGATCGACACGCGCACGCCGCTCAAGTCGATCCGCGCCGGGCTGTGCATGGTGCCCGAGGACCGCAAGCGCCAGGGCATCATCCCCGACCTGGGTGTGGGCCATAACATCACCCTGGCGGTACTTGATACCTATGCGCACCTGACCCGCATCGACGCCGAGGCCGAACTGGGCAGCATCGACCAGCAAATCGCGCGTATGCACCTCAAGACCGCCAGCCCGTTCCTGCCTATCACCAGCCTCTCCGGCGGCAACCAACAGAAGGCCGTGCTGGCGAAAATGCTGATGGCCAAGCCCAAGGTGCTGATCCTCGATGAACCCACGCGGGGTGTGGATGTGGGCGCCAAGTACGAGATCTACAAGCTGATGGGCGCGCTGGCGGCCGAAGGCGTGTCGATCATCATGGTCTCCTCGGAACTGGCCGAGGTACTAGGGGTATCCAACCGCGTGCTGGTGATGGGCGACGGCCAGCTGCGGGGCGATTTCGTCAATGCCGGCCTGACCCAGGAACAGGTGCTCGCCGCGGCGCTCAGCCAACCTAATAACCATCGGAAGACCCTGTAGATGAATCAGGTCAAACACCTTTTCACCCGCTACAAAATGCTCGCGCTGGTGATCGCCGTGGCGTTTATCTGGCTGTTTTTCAGCTGGCAGACCGAGGGCGGCTTCCTCACCCCGCGCAACCTGTCCAACCTGCTGCGGCAGATGTCGATCACCGGAATATTGGCGTGCGGCATGGTGCTGGTGATCATCAGCGGCGAGATCGATTTGTCGGTGGGCTCGTTGCTCGGGCTGCTGGGCGGGCTGGCGGCGATCCTCGACGTGGTCTATCACGTGCCGCTGCTGGCCAACCTCAGCCTGGTGGCGCTGTGCGGCCTGATGATCGGCCTGGCCAACGGCTATATGACCGCTTACCTGCGCATCCCCTCGTTTATCGTCGGCCTGGGCGGCATGCTGGCATTTCGCGGGATTCTGCTGGGGATTACCGGCGGCACCACCATCGCGCCGGTGTCGCCATCGCTGGTGTATGTGGGCCAGGGCTACTTGCCTCACACGGTGGGCGCAGGGTTGGGTGTATTGCTGTTCGCGCTGACGCTTTTTCTGACCTGGAAACAACGGCGCAACCGCGCACTGCATGGCCTGGCCGCGCACTCGCTGGCGCGTGACGGGCTGCGTGTGGTGCTGATCGGCGCGGTGCTCGCCGGGTTTGTCACCACCCTCAACAGCTACGACGGCATCCCGGTGCCGGTGCTGCTGTTGCTGGTGCTGCTCGGCGTGTTCAGCTACGTCACCAGCCAGACCGTTTTTGGTCGACGGGTGTACGCGGTGGGCAGCAATATGGAAGCCACGCGGCTGTCAGGCATCAATGTACAGGCGGTAAAACTGTGGATCTTCGGCATCATGGGCGTGATGTGCGCCCTCGCCGGCCTGGTCAACACCGCCCGCCTCGCTGCCGGGTCACCGTCGGCGGGCAACATGGGCGAACTCGACGCCATCGCCGCCTGCTTTATTGGCGGCACCTCGATGCGCGGCGGCTCGGGCACGGTATACGGCGCGTTGCTCGGGGCCTTGGTGATTACCAGCCTGGACAACGGCATGTCGATGCTGGACGTGGACAGCTATTGGCAGATGATTGTGAAAGGCAGCATTCTGGTGCTGGCAGTGTGGGTGGATGTGAGTACGCGGGCGGGTCGGCGGTAAGCCCATACTTACCAACACTGGAGAACCCTGTGGGAGGGGGCTTGCTCCCGATGAGGGAGTGTCAGTGAACACATCTGTGACTGACACACCGCCATCGGGAGCAAGCCCCCTCCCACATTTGTCTGCATTTCAAATGAGGGGTTGGTGGCATTTGGTCATGGTTTTTAAAGGGCCAGCAAGGCGTGTCCCTTTAAATTGCAGGACGTTTCCTAGACAATCCCTGCCGCCTTGTGCCTGCTGGAATCG
>NZ_JAUJXA010000022.1:0-68490 GCF_031931935.1 Pseudomonas sp. rhizo25 | reverse complement strand
TCCCACAGGGGGACCGAGGCATTGAGCGCTACAGCAGACTCCCCATGGCCTTGATCAACACCGGATCAAATGCATAGATATCCGGCGCGTAGACCAGGCTCCCCTGGCGATCCACCTCCACGGTCCAATACCCCAACAACACCGGCACTGGCGTTGCCAGCCTGAATTCATGGGTGACGCCAGTGGCCAGCAATTCATCAGTGCGGGTGCGTTCTGCCGGGGTCACCAGCAGGTCGCGCAACAGCAGCGGCTGCTCGACCCGCACACAGCCGGAACTGAACGCCCGCGGCCCCTTGGTAAACAGCGGCTGGCTGGGGGTGTCGTGCAGGTACACAGAATACGGGTTGGGGAAACGCATCACGATCTTGCCCAACGGGTTACGCGGGCCGGCCTGCTGGCGCAGCAAGATGTTGCCTGGGCGCGCCCAGTCAACCTGCTCGGGCGCCAGCGGGTGGCCTTCGGCGTCGAGCACCTGCAGGTTTTGCTGGCGCAGGTATTCAGGGTTGAGACGGATGGCCGGGAGCTTGTCCTCGCGCATGATGGTCGGCGGGATGGTCCAGGTGGGGTTGAGGGTCAACCGTGTGATGCGCGACTTGAGCAACGGCGTCTGGCGTTCGGCGCGCCCGACCTGCAGGCGGGTTTGCCACACCGGGATGCCGCTCTGGTACACGCTCAGTTGCGCGGCGGCCACATTGACCACGACGCCTTCGGGCTCAAGGTCCTGGGCCAGCCAGCGGAAACGCTCCAGGTTGATGCGCAGTTGTTCGCGGCGCACCGCCGGGCTGATATTGAGCTCGGCCACGGTGCCCGCACCGATCACTCCGTCGGCTTGCAAGGAGTGGCTGAGCTGGAACGCCTTCACCGCCTTGACCAATTCGCCCTGGTATTGCTTGCCATTGCCGCCGGGCAACTTGGCCAGGTAACCGCCACTGTGCAGGCGCCGCGCCAGTTCCGGCACGCGCGGATCTTCCATGCCGGGGCGTAATAACGGGCCACTGCCCACCGCGTCCCAGTGCGGTAAAGGCTGTTGGCGCACGTTGGAATAGGCGTTGCGCAGGCTGCGATACAAATCCGCACTGGGGCGCGCCTGGTCGAACGCCTTGACCATGTCCTGCAAGCCGGTAGCGGCAAATGCCAATACTGGAGTGTTCGGGTCTGTTGTGGGCGGTTGAGAATGCCACAGCGGTTCATAGCGCGATTGCAGCAGGCGCCCGTAATGCAAATCGTGCAGGGCCTGCAGGTACTGCTGGCTAGTCGCGATATCGCTGCACAGCACGTTAGCCGTGGCATCCACCGTGGGCAAGCTATAGTGGGTGGGATCCAGGCCGTCGTCAGCGAGCATCAGCAGCTGGGTTTGCAAGGCTTTGCGGGGCTCGTCGGCCGACCACAGCGACGCATTGCCCTGCTGTTGGTAAAAGGCTTGCAGGCGCACCAACGCGGTGGCGTCGATCCGCGGGGCTAACTGGGGGCAGACGCTGGGCAATTGCGCCAAAGCCTGTTGCACGGGCGCCAGGTCGACCGGCGCCGGCGTGGTCACCGGCAACGGCTCCAGCGGCGGTGCATCGGCCATGGCGACCAATGGTGCAACGAGCAGGCAAATGCTCAAGTAACATGCGTGTTTTTTGAACAATTGACTGAGCTCCACTCCACAGCCTGGGGATCGACTGTAGATGCTGACTTTTATGCGCCGCCTCGGAATAACCACCGTGGGCTTGATGACCGGGAGCCTGGCTTTACTGAGCAATGTTGCGCTCGCCGCCAATGGCCCCCCTCCTTCCTTGTATAGCAGCCTGGCGCGCTCGGCTCCAGAACTCAATCCCGCCGTGCTGAAAAGCGCCTTGAGCGCGGTGCAGTGCGCGGTCAATAACGGCGAGGAACGTTCCGATCGCCTAGCGGTTATTGACTACTCCCAGCCCTCGACCGCTCGTCGGCTTTGGATCTTCGATTTGCGCAAACAGACCCTGGTGCTGCGTGACCTGGTGGCCCATGGAGCCAAGTCCGGGGAAAACTTCGCCACCCAGTTCTCCAACCTCGAGGGCAGCCACCAGTCCAGCCTCGGCTTGTTCCGCACCCAGGAAAGCTACCTCGGCACCCACGGCTACTCGCTGCGCATGGATGGCCTGGAACCCGGCTTCAATGACCTGGCGCGCGACCGTGCCATCGTGATCCATGCCGCCGACTACGTCAGCCCCTTGTGGAGCAAGCGCGAGGGCCGCATCGGCCGCAGCCAGGGTTGCCCGGCGGTGCGCCCACAGGTGGCGCGCCAGGTAGTGGACAAGCTCAAGGGTGGGCAGTTCATGTTCTCCTGGTACCCGGACCAGCGCTGGTTGAAGTCCTCGACCTACCTCAATTGCAAACCCCAACAGGTGGCGAGTAGTCGTACAATCCGTGGCGGATAGCCTGTCCCCACAGATAAAAGAGAGCGTCGCATGCTTCTACACACCTCCACCTGGATCGAAATCGGGCAGTTTCTGGAACGCAGTCGCACGGTGGTGATTCCCATCGGCTCCAACGAACAACACGGCCCCACCGGCCTGCTGGGCACTGACTGGATGTGCCCGGAGATCATCGCCCACGAGGCGCAAAAAAATGCCGACATCCTCATCGGCCCGACCTTCAATATCGGCATGGCCCAACATCACCTGGGCTTCCCCGGCACCATCTCCCTACGCCCTTCCACCTTTATCGCCGCGATTGGCGACTGGGTACGCTCGCTGGCCGGGCATGGTTTCGAGAAGATCCTGTTTTTGAACGGCCACGGCGGCAATATCGCCACAATCGAAGCAGCGTTTTCCGAGCTGTACGCCGAAGCCAGCTTCGCCCGCCGCCCGGCTGGGTTCGCACTGAAGCTGGTTAATTGGTGGGACCTGGAAGGCGTAACGGACCTGGCCCACCGCCAATTCCCGGTCGGCCACGGCAGCCACGCCACGCCGTCGGAGATTGCGGTGACACAGTGGGCGTACCCGCAGTCGATCAAGTCGGCCGAGTACTCGCCGCAAATTGCCAACACCGGCCCGATCCGCGAAGCCCTGGACTTCCGCGCGCGCTTCCCCGATGGGCGCATGGGCTCGGACCCGGCGCTGGCAACGGTGGAGAAAGGCGGCGAGCTGGTAGCGTTGGCGGCGCAGGGGTTGATCAAAACGGTCGATAGTTTCAGTAACGAAGCCAAACCCTGAGCCGAATGCTGGTCCAAATGTGGGGGCTTACTTGCAGTCCTGGGCCGCCTGCTCAAGCCGCGACGGCTTGATCGCCGAGGCCAGCGGTTTGCGCTCATATAGGAACACCTTGGTGCCGTCCTGGGACTTGTAGGCCTCCAGCACATCATCGGCAGCAATCTTGCTGGTCAACAACACCTTGGCGTGGCGCGAGTTCTGCGTCACGGTCGAGGTGATGCCGTGTTTTTCCAGCTTGGGCAATACGCACTGCACATAGCCTTCAGGGGTCTTGGCGGTTTGCAGGGTCAGTGAGGGAGCATTCGGGGCAGTGATACATCCGGTCAGCGACAAAGCAGCGAAGGCCAGGGCCGGGGCAAAAAAAGAGCGCATACAGATTCCTGAAAATAACCAATAGAATTTACATCCATTCGCGGGTCAACCTGCGCGAACCAGGGCCTTGAGCGACACATCGAACTGCTTCAGGGCGTCTTGCTGGACATCGCGTTGTTGCTCGATCAGCGCGGCAATTTCAGGCGCCGCCTTGTCGTGCACCCACACCGACGGTACTTGCTTGCCCACCGAGCCCTCAGCCTTGGCGATGTACTGCAGGTTCGCGTCATAGAAGCGTGCGGCAAAGCGCGCCTCGACCCGGTCGTTACGCTGGGTCAGCAATTGGTTATGGGCATCGAGCACCACCACCACGTCCGGATGTGCCCGCACCAGAGCATCCAGGCTGCTGTAGACCGTCACCGAGACAAAAGTGCCCTGTAGCGAATTCATCAACCAGTCGATGGCCAGTTCCGGATCGGAGCTGTTGACGAACGCCTCGCGAATCCGCCCATCCAACGCGTCCTTGGCGCCGTTCAGCGCCATGGCGTGGTAGCGCTCAAGGTAATTGAGGTTCTCGCGAGTGTTTTCGCTGAACAACACTCCCACTGACTGGGCGCGCTGCAGGGAGTCTACGCTAGCGGCAAGTGGCAGCAAATGGCCTGTACGCAGTTCATCGGCAATCGCCGGGGTGGTCATGGCCGCCGTGCCCAGCATCAGGGCCATTAGTGCAAACTGGATAATTGTCCTCATCGCGCATTTCCTTGAGCCGCGTTTCGATGTGCAGATTCTGCGCGATTGGCGAAAAAACAGAACTTGTGATCCTTGATGGTGACTATCATTTGAACCGATAGTGTCAGGCAGCCGATAAAATCTATAAGGACCCCGCCATGAAGCCCTACCAGAAAACCTTCGACCGCATCCGCGAAGCCGTACTGCCGGAGTTTCGCGAGCGGGTCGCCGATTACCTGGTCGATTATGAAAACGTGCTGCTGGACCCAAGCGCCGATGCTGAACAACGCTCGGCTAGCGCCCAACAACTACGCGGCTACCTGCGGGGCTTGAACACCACACGGGTGCTGGGCATGGCCCACTGGGAGGAGCTCGACCGACGTGTCGAGGAAGAGTGGCAGCTAGAGCACCGGCCGTTGCAGGTTGACCCACTCCTGCACTGACGGCCGTTGCCACTGGCGCTGCGCGTACACCACCAGCTCGGTCGGTACAGCGTCGCCGTTGAGGACCAGGCGATTAAGCATCACCGCCAGGTCCACATCGGCAATCGACCATTCGCCAAACAAATACTTAGGGTTGCCTGCCAGAAGTGCCTGAGCAGCAGTGATCAACTTGCCCGCAGCGGCCTGAGCCACCGGCGATAAAGGCGGCATCTTCTGCCCGTAGAACACCACCAGCGTCGAACGTTCCTGGCGAATCGGCAGCAAATCGCTGCGCAGCCACGCCTGAACCTGCCGCGCCCTCGCTCGCTGCTGCAGATCAGTTGGGTAAACGCAGATCTGAGGGTACGCCTGGTCCAGGTACTCAGTGATTGCCGAAGATTCCGACAGCGTGAAATTACCGTGTTCCAGAGTGGGTACCCGTTGGGTCAGGGAGCGTTGGGCGTAATCTGCCGACTGGTTTTGTCCAGCATCCAGATCCAGAGGAACCGTCTCGAACGCCAAACCTTTTTCCCGCAGCGCGACGAACACCGACATGGCGTAGGGGCTGGTGAACAGCGAATCAACGTAGAGGCGCAGTTGGCTCATGGGCTATCTCCGGTGGATGAGCCTCTAAGCTACGAGATTCGGGTCGATAAGGACAATGCCGGGTTTTTATGGGGGCATTCCTGGTGGGAATACAAAAGCCGCCCCGATGCCTAGCTGCTACTGTTATTTGACAGTAAAACTGTCACCAGCGCTCCCAAGGCGCCTAAACCAAGGGTTAGTAATGCCACGCCATGCATTCCAACGGCGATGAGCAGTGAGGCTAATGCTCCGAATAACAGAGCAACTAGCTGTTGCAAGAAACTAAACAGCATCATTGCCTCAATACCTGGGTATTTTTTTACCGCCATGGACGCGACACAGGGGTAGATCATTGCCTGGGCATACCAGACTGCTAGATATGCCAAGAACACAAAGTTGCGATCCAAGTGCTTTAAGGTTGTTAACAAAAATATCGACACCGCAAAAAGCAGCACACCGCCGGCCATAATTGAAAGTGCAGATATGCTAACCGACCTCAATGCATACCTTACAGACAGCGCCCCGGCGAAATAGGCAAGCCCCAGCCATACCCCAAACATCCCGTATTGCGCGCTATCCCACTCCAATAGCGCGTCAAAGACGTAGACACCTACACCTTGGTACACAACAAACACCCCATAACCACACCCGCCTAGTATGACCGGCAAATAAAAGCTGGGATGACTGACCATAGCTGCATACCTTGGACGTCTGACTCGCTGCTGACTATCGATATCCAGAGCAGACAGAATCTCTCTTACAGGCAGTACCAGGATAGCGGAGATGATTGAGCCGCAAGCCATGACCACTGCCACCACTTCCCAGCGATAAAAAGAAACTAAAAAACCGCTTGCGACTTGTCCCGCCACCAACGCAAAAACAAATGAATAGGATAAAAGGGATAAATTCCTCGCCAAGTGAGCTCCCGAGAAAACCTGCGATAACAACGCGCGTCCCAGCAACGCCGCCCCGCCGCCGCCCAAGCCTTGCAGCAGCCTGGAAAAATAAAAGCTTTTATCGTCATAAGCCCACACGGATAAAAAACTTCCACAAAAGAACATGCAGCAGAACACCCACAGAACTGCCGAACGACCAAATAACCGAATAAGGTAAGCGGTGAAAGTCAATGGGACTGCGGCACCGCTTAAATACATCAGCAAAGCGTTGTAGCCTTCAGCCGCACTCATACCGAGCGCATTAACGATGTAAGGCGTGGCAGGCAGATAAAGTGTCACGCCTAGCTGGGCCATTACGGTGGTACTGCAAGCTAAAATCAGTATCCGCACATTTGGCTGCAAGTCATGCGTCCCAGGTCAGTTGTCCTGATAATGATGTTTGAGCACGCAAGAAACCTTTACAAGCACGCGAAGTATGGGATTTAACCTAAAACTTTGTAGGCGAATTCTTCAAGTGATTAAGGTCTCCTCCAAGCTAACCGACGCACCGCACTGTTGGATCAGCTGAAGGCGCTCAGCACGCCCCCTCCTACGCCTTACCCCGCAAACCCACCCTCACCCAAAAAAACCTGTTCCGCTGGTGTCGTAGCCCTGCCCAACACCGCATTACGATGAGGAAAGCGCCCGAACCGCTCAATGATAACGGCGTGTTCCTTGGCCCAGTGGTAGGTATTGGCATCCAACTGCTGGTTGAGCGTCAGCGAGCGTTGCTGGTCCTGCGGATCTTCCGAGTGTTCAAACGGCAAATAACAGAACGCACGCAACTGGGGTTCGATCTGTTGATCCAGCCCGGCGTCCACCATCTGATGTGCATACAGGCGTGCCAGCGGGTCGGTGGCGAACATATGCGCGGTGCCGCGAAAGGCGTTACGCGGGTACTGGTCCAGCAGGATCAATAACGCGAGCGCACCGTCGGCGCAGGTCAGCCAATCTTCCAGTTCGCGCCGTGCGGCCTGCATATGGGTGGTATAGAAGGTGTCGCGAAAGGTTGTGTCGAAGCCATCGTCCTTGGCGAACCAACGCTTGGGCCCCGCCTGTTTCCAGAATTCGATCACGGCCTCGGCTGATTGCGTCTTTATGCTGATCATCATGCGCCTCAAATGTTATAGGATAACGTCAATTATTTGCCCGCTTGTGATTCCCACTTATGACTGACGCTACTACCTTACGCCAACGCCTGCAGTCCATCGACGCCCTGCGCGGCCTGGTGATCCTGTTCATGCTACTGGACCATGTGCGCGAAACCTTCCTGTTGCATCGCCAGGTCAGCGACCCGATGAGCATCGACAGCACCGAGCCTGCGCTGTTTGTCAGCCGCACCCTGGCCCATCTATGCGCGCCGGTGTTTGTGCTGCTCACCGGCTTGTCGGCTTGGCTGTATGGCCAGAAATACCAGGGCCGGCGCGACGTGTCGGCGTTTCTGTTCAAGCGCGGGCTGTTTTTGGTGGTGCTGGAGTTCACCCTGGTCAACTTCGCCTGGACCTTCCAGTTGCCGCCCACGGTGATCTATATGCAGGTGATCTGGGCAATCGGCGTGAGCATGATCGCACTCGCCGCCCTGGTGTGGTTGCCGCGTGCGTTGCTGATCAGCTTGGCCCTGGTGATCATTGCCGGGCATAACTTGCTCGATGCAGTGCACTTGGCCCCGGGATCGACGTCGCAGGCGCTGTGGTCGATCCTGCATGAACGCAGTTGGATCCAGGTGTCTGAAAACCTGCGGCTGCGCGTGACCTACCCGGTGTTGCCGTGGATCGGCGTGATTGCCCTAGGCTACGGCGTCGGCCCCTGGTTTGCCAATGTCACACCGCCGGCCAGGCGCCAGCGTTATTTGCTGACGGCGGGAATCGGCGCGCTGGTGGGGTTTGTGCTGTTGCGAATGCTCAACGGGTACGGCGACAAGCCTTGGCAGGCGTATGACAGCGGCGTGCAGACACTGATGAGTTTCTTCAACATCACCAAGTACCCGCCTTCGCTGTTGTTCCTGGCACTGACGCTGGGCATCGGTTTGTTGGTGTTGCTGGCGTTCGAACGTGCCGGACATAAACGCTGGATCGGTGTACTGGCCGTGTTTGGCGCCGCGCCGATGTTCTTCTACCTGTTGCACCTGTATGTGCTGAAAATACTGTATGTGGCCTGTGCCGCGTTGCTTGGGCTCAACCACGGCAATTATTTCGGCTTCGACAGCATCGGCACGGTGTGGCTGGCCGCGCTGTTGCTGCCGCTGGCGTTGTACCCGCCCGTGCGCTGGTTTGCCGGGCTCAAAGCGCGTCGGCGCGACATCGCCTGGCTCAAATATCTCTGACCTGACGCGGCTCAAAATGTGGGAGGGGGCTTGCTCCCGATAGCGTTGGATCAGCCAATGGATTTGGTACTGAAACTCCGTCATCGGGGGCAAGCCCCCTCCCACATTTTATAGACTGTGTCAGGCCAATTCGGCACGCAGTTGGCGGGCTGCAGTGACCATGTGAACAAGCGCCGCTTCGGTCTCAGGCCAACCCCGGGTCTTCAACCCGCAATCGGGGTTGACCCACAAGCGCTCTGCCGGAATCCGCTTGGCGGCCTTGCGCAATAAGTTGGCCATCTCCGACGCATCCGGCACCCGTGGCGAGTGAATGTCATACACCCCCGGGCCGATTTCATTCGGGTAAGCGAAGGCTTCGAATGCGTCAAGCAGCTCCATGTCCGAACGCGAGGTTTCGATGGTAATCACGTCGGCGTCCATTGCCGCGATGGACTCGATTACATCATTGAACTCGCTGTAGCACATGTGGGTGTGGATTTGGGTTTCGTCTCGCACACCACAGGCGCACAGGCGGAACACCTCGGTGGCCCAGTCAAGGTAGTGCTGCCACTGCGCCTGGCGCAACGGCAAGCCTTCACGGAACGCGGCCTCATCGATCTGCACGATCTTGATCCCGGCCGCTTCCAGGTCCAGCACTTCGTCACGAATCGCCAGGGCCAGTTGCCGGGCCTGCACTTCGCGGCTCACGTCTTCCCTTGGGAACGACCACATCAGCATCGTCACCGGGCCAGTCAGCATGCCCTTCATCACTTTGCCGGTCAGGCCCTGGGCGTAGCGGATCCACTCCACCGTCATGGCCTTCGGGCGGCTCAGATCACCCACAATTACCGCCGGTTTCACACAGCGCGAACCATAGCTCTGCACCCAGCCGAAACGGGTGAACGCGTAGCCATCCAGTTGTTCGGCGAAGTACTCGACCATGTCGTTACGCTCGGCTTCACCGTGCACCAGCACGTCCAGCCCGAGGTTTTCCTGAACCTCGACGGCGTGCTTGATCTCACTGTGCATGGCCTCGATGTATTCGGCTTCGCTCAACTTGCCGGCCTTGTAAGACTGGCGTGCCAGGCGGATCGACGCAGTTTGCGGGAATGAACCGATGGTGGTGGTTGGGAACAGCGGCAGGTCCAGGCCGGCCCGCTGTTTCGCAATGCGTTGGGCAAACGGCGACTGACGCTGGCTGTCTTGGGCGGTGATGGCGGCCACACGGGCTTGAACGGCAGGCTTATGGATCCGTGGCGAAGCAGCGCGGGCAACCTGTACGGCTCGGCTTTCGGCCAGGGCGACAAGTACGTTGGGGGCTTCGGGCTGGTCAACAGCCTGGGCCAGCACCGCCACCTCTTCGCACTTCTGAACAGCAAAGGCCAGCCAGCTTTTCAGCTCGGCATCCAGCTGGTCCTCACGGCCAAGGTCTACAGGGCTGTGCAGCAGCGAACAGGACGGCGCAACCCACAGGCGATCACCCAATTTCTCGTGGGCATGCTGCAAGGTGGCCAAGGCTTTTTCCAGGTCGCAGCGCCAAACGTTGCGGCCATTGACTACGCCCAGGGACAACACTTTATAAGCCGGCAGGCGGTCGAGGATAGTCGGGTACTGGTCCGGCGCTCGCACCAGGTCGATGTGCAGGCCGTCCACTGGCAGGTTGGCGGCCAATCCGAGGTTCTCTTCCAGGCCACCGAAGTAGGTCGCCACCAGTTTTTTCAGCGGGTCACGCTGGATCAGGTTGTAGGCACGCTCAAACGCGTTCTTCCATTCCTGGGGTAAATCGAGCACCAGGATCGGCTCGTCGATCTGCACCCACTCCACGCCCAGGTCCGCCAGGCGCTGGAAGATCTGGCCGTACAGCGGCAGCAGGCGCTCGAGCAGATCGAGTTTGTCGAAATCGCCACCCTTGGCTTTGCCCAGCCACAGGTAGGTCAGCGGGCCGAGTACGACTGGCTTGACGGTGTGGCCGAGGTCACGGGCTTGCTTGACCTCTTCGAACAACTGGTCCCAACCCAGGTGGAACTGCTGGTCGGCGCTGAACTCTGGCACCAGGTAGTGATAGTTGGTGTCGAACCACTTGGTCATCTCCTGGGCGTGGGCACCGCCGCAGCAGCTGTCACTGACCCCACGGGCCATGGCGAACAGGGTATGCAAGGTGGCCTGGCCATCGGCCGGGCGGAAGCGCTCGGGGATCACGCCGAACATCAGCGAGTGGGTCAGCACCTGGTCGTACCAGGCGAAATCACCGGCGGGCAGCAATTCGATGCCTGCCTGTTTTTGCAGCTCCCAATGGGTCTTGCGCAAGTCACGGCCCACGGCACGCAGGCCGGCCTCGTCGAGCTCGCCTTTCCAGAACGCTTCCTGCGCTTTTTTCAGTTCACGGTCGCGTCCAATGCGCGGAAATCCGAGGGAATGAGCGACTGCCATGACCTAAAGCTCCAATGTCGTTATTGATGGCAGCCATTGTCGGCAGAGGGTGATAATGAGACAAACTCATTATTCTATAGATCATCACAAGATCTGCTCATGTTCATGCTTCGATACGCGAACGTTAACTTGATGGGTAGTACCGCCCTCCTCCCAACGAACGGTCACACTCAGGCCCTATGCTTGAACACGGCGCGCAAAATCCGCCCGCTAACCTTTCGATCTGTTCCAAGTGCGGGCACAATGCGTGTCCTTTTTTGGCAGGCACCGCCGCAGGCTCTCAAAAATGATCAAAACGCCGTATTACCTCATCGATAAACAGAAGCTTCTGGTCAACATGCAGAAGATTGCCTACGTGCGCGAGCAGTCCGGCGCCAAGGCTCTGCTGGCACTCAAGTGCTTTGCCACCTGGTCGGTGTTCGACCTGATGCAGCAATACATGGACGGCACCACCTCGTCGTCGCTGTACGAGTTGAAGCTCGGCCGCCAGAAGTTCGAAGGTGAAGCGCACGCCTACAGTGTGGCCTGGGCCGATGATGAAATCGAAGAGATGCTTGAGAACTGCGACAAGATCATCTTCAACTCCATCAGCCAACTGCAGCGGTTTGCCGAGCGTTCCGAGGGCAAGACCCGAGGCCTGCGCGTGAACCCGCAGGTGAGCAGCTCCGACTACCTGCTGGCCGACCCGGCGCGCCCGTTCAGCCGCCTGGGCGAATGGGACCCGGTGAAGATCGACGGCGTGATCGAGCAGATCTCTGGCTTCATGTTCCACAACAACTGCGAGAACGGCGACTTCAGCCTGTTCGACAAAATGCTTGGCACCATCGAGGAACGTTTCGGTGAGCTGCTGCACAAGGTCAAGTGGGTCAGCCTCGGCGGCGGCATCCACTTTACCGGTGAAGGCTACGCGCTGGACGCGTTCTGCGCGCGCTTGAAGGCGTTCTCCGAGAAGTATGGCGTGCAGGTGTACCTGGAACCGGGGGAAGCTGCGATCACCAACAGCGCCTCCCTGGAAGTCACCGTGCTCGACACTCTCTACAACGGCAAGCACCTTGCCGTGGTCGACAGCTCCATCGAAGCCCACCTGCTGGATCTGCTGATCTATCGCCTCAATGCCAAGCTGGCGCCAAGCGAGGGTGAACACACCTACATGGTGTGCGGCAAATCCTGCCTGGCCGGGGACATCTTCGGCGAGTATCAATTCGATCGTCCGCTGGCCATCGGCGATCGGCTGTCATTCATCGACACCGCGGGCTACACCATGGTCAAGAAAAATTGGTTCAACGGCCTGAAAATGCCGTCCATCGTAGTGAAACAACTCGACGGTACAGTCGAGGTGGTTCGTGAATTTGGTTACGACGACTACCTGTCCAGCCTTTCCTAAGCTGGCGGATATAGGAGAAATAAAGCAATTGAAAAAGAACGTTCTTATCATTGGTGCAGGAGGTGTCGCCAAGGTGGTGGCCCACAAGTGCGCGCAGCACAACGACGAACTCGGTCGTATTGCTATCGCGTCGCGCAACATCTCCAAATGCCAGGCCATCATCGACAGCGTCAAGGCCAAGGGTAGCCTCAAGGTACCCGCCGATATCCAAGCCTTTGCGCTGAACGCCCTGGACGTGGAAGCGACCAAAGCCTTGATCCGCGAAACTGAGTCACAGATCGTTATCAACGTCGGTTCCGCGTTCCTTAACATGTCGGTACTGCGCGCCTGCATCGATACCGGCGTGGCCTACCTCGACACCGCCATCCACGAAGAGCCGGGCAAGGTCTGCGAGACCCCGCCGTGGTACGGCAACTACGAATGGAATCACCTGGAAGAATGCAAACAGAAGAACATCACCGCCATCCTTGGCGTGGGCTTCGACCCAGGTGTCGTCAACGCGTACGCCGCGCTGGCGCAGCAACAGCATTTCGACCGCATTGATTCGATCGACATTCTCGACGTCAATGCCGGCTCCCATGGCAAATACTTCGCCACCAATTTCGATCCGGAAATCAACTTCCGCGAATTCACCGGGCAGGTGTGGAGCTGGCAGAACAGCCAGTGGACCAGCAACACCATGTTCGAAGTCAAACGCACCGACGACCTGCCGGTAGTTGGCTCGCAGAACCTCTACCTCACCGGCCACGATGAAGTGCACTCGCTGTCGAAAAACCTCGACGTGCCCAACGTGCGTTTCTGGATGAGCTTCGGCGAACACTACATCAACGTGTTCACCGTACTGAAAAACCTCGGCCTGCTCTCCGAGAAGCCAGTCAAGACCGCCGAAGGCCTGGAAGTGGTGCCGTTGAAAGTGGTCAAGGCCGTGCTGCCTGACCCGTCTTCGCTTGCCCCGGGCTACACCGGCAAGACCTGCATCGGCGACCTGGTCAAAGGCACCAAGGATGGCCAGTCGCGGGAAATGTTCATCTACAACGTGGCTGATCACGAAGAGGCGTATGCCGAGACCGACAGCCAGGGCATCTCCTACACCGCAGGCGTTCCACCGGTCGCTGCTGCGCTGCTGGTTGCGCGTGGCGAGTGGGATGTGAAGCACATGGCCAACGTCGAGGAACTGCCGGCTGAGCCGTTCCTGAAAGCGCTGGATGTGATGGGCCTGCCGACCCGGATCAAGGACGAGAACGGTGATCGCGCTTGGGATGCGATTGCCTGATAGGCGATAGCTGACTACACAAAAAAATGCGCCCAACCGGGCGCATTTTTTGTTTGGGTATTCTAGATATTCCCAGAACGCTGGAGAGCCAAATGTGGGAGGGAGCTCGCCCCCGATGGCTGTGTGTCAGCCAGCCTGTTCTTTACTGACCCACCGCTATCGGGAGCAAGCCCCCTCCCACATTTTGATCTGCTTTGCCTGTTATTCCAGGTTACGCGCCGAGTTGCTCAGCGCTCTTGAGCATTGCAACAACGCCGGTGCAAGCTGCTTTTCAGCCGCCGCCTGGCTCCAGCGACTAGTGGGCGCCACCACATGCACCGCCGCTACCGGTCGACCGTTGGCGCCCAGCACAGGCGCGCCGATGGTCATGTCGCCCAGGAACAGTTCCTGGCCATTTACCGCATACCCCTGCTCACGTACTTGCTGCAGCGACTCCAGAATTTGGTCGACGTCTGTCACGGTATGGCTGGTATGCGCCACTCGCTGACTGTTCTGGATAAGTGCCAGCGCTTCATCCTGCGGCAAGGCGCTCAAATACGCCCGCCCCGACGCGGTGCAGTACATCGGCACCCGCGAGCCGATCGGCATGTGCACCGGCACAAACCCGGCGCTGACAAACCGCGCAATGTAAGTCATGTCATGGCCCGCCGGCTCGGTCAGGCACGACGTCTCACCGGTCAACCGCGTCAACTCGGACAAGAACGGGTTGGCCACTTCAATCAGCGAATGCGCATCCAGGTAACTGAACCCCAGCTCCAGCACTCGAGGTGTGAGTTGGTAATGCCGTGTGCGCGAGTGTTTCCGAAGGTAACCCAGGCTTTCGAGGGTAAACACCATGCGCTGGGCCGAGCTTTTGGTCATGCCAGCAGCCTCGGCCGCCTCTGCAAGGCTCATGCTGCGGCGTTGGGCGCTGAATGCCTTGAGCACCGACAGGCCTTTTTCCAGGGATTGGTTGTGCAAACTATTGCGGTCTTCGGGCATGGCGAACTCGCGGGCTGGTCAATCAGGCGTGGCGATATTTCTACCTTAAAAGCTGTAAAATGACCACAAAATATCGCATATCGATACGATAAGTTCATTTATAAAACTTTATTAGGTCGTTTACGATTTTTCTGATTCAAAATGGCATAGAGCTTGCGGTTTTATCAGCAGTCGCTTGCGCAACTGACTTCTGTTTTTCTTATGGAGCAACCCGATGAACAGTCTTTCGCCCTTGTTTCGCCGCCTTGCCTTCGGTGTGTGTGCCACGCTTTGTATCAGCGTTGCGCACGCAGAGAGTGCGTCCTCGTACAAAGTCGGGGCAACGGCCAGTGGTTCGCCGTTTACCTTCCTCGATATCAAGAGCAATAGCATTCAGGGTGTGATGGTCGACGTGGCCGAAGCCGTGGGCAAGGCCGGTGGGTTCAGCAGCCAGATCGAGCAGACCAACTTTGCCGCGCTGATCCCTTCGCTGACTTCCGGCAAACTGGACTTTATTTCCGCCGGCATGCTCAAGACCGAAGAACGCACCAAGGTGGTCGACTTCAGCGCACCGGTGTATGCCTACGGTGAAGGCCTGATCGTCAGCGCCGACGACAATGGCGCATATCCCGACCTCACCCCGCTGAAAGACCAGGTGGTCGGCGTGCAAGCCGGGACGATCTTCTACGACCAATTGAACAAGCTGGGCATTTTCAAGGAAGTCCGCACCTACGACTCCATCGGCGAGATGATCCGCGACCTGTCCCTGGGCCGCATCAAGGCCGCCGTCGGCGACCAGCCGGTGGTGGCTTACCAGATCCGCCAGAAGCTGTTCAAAGGCGTGAAACTGGCGTCTGACTACCAGCCCACCAATGTCGGCGAAGTTTGTCTGGTGGTGCGCAAGGGCGATGTCGCAACCCTGGAGCGCCTGAACAAAGCCATCGCCAGCATCAAGGCCGATGGCATCCTGGACAGTATTCTCAAGAAATGGGGGCTGGATACCCAGGCGCGCCCATGAACCTGGCTGAGTTCCTGCAAAACGCCCAGGACTTCCTGCCGATCCTGCTGCAAGGCGCCTGGGTGACAATCCAGATCACGGTGTTGTCGTTCCTGCTCAGCAGCGCCATCGGCCTGGTGCTGGCGTTGCTCAAGCTGTCGCCGATCCGTGCGTTGTCGTGGACGGCCAGTACCATCATCAATGTGATCCGTGGCCTGCCGATCATCGTGCAGCTGTTCTACATCTACTTCGTGCTGCCGGACATGGGCATCCACCTCACCGCGTTCTACGCCGGAGTAATTGGCATGGGCATCGCCTATTCGGCGTACCAGGCCGAGAACTTCCGCACCGGCATCATTGCCGTCGAACAGGGCCAGCGTGAAGCCGCCGAGGCCCTGGGCATGCGCCCGATGCTGATGATGCGCCGGGTGATCCTGCCCCAGGCATTTCGCATCGCCCTGCCGCCCTACGGCAACACTTTGGTGATGATGCTCAAGGACTCGTCCCTGGTGTCCACCATCACCGTGGCGGAGATGACCCGCCAGGGCCAGCTGATCGCCTCGTCGACCTTTCAGAACATGACCGTCTACACCCTGGTCGCCCTGCTCTACCTGCTGATGAGCTTGCCGCTGGTATATGGCCTGCGCCGCATGGAGCAGTACCTGGGCCGGAGGAAAAAAGCATGATCGAGATTCGTCAGCTGCAAAAACACTACGGCGACCACCGCGTGCTGCACGGCGTCGACCTCGACGTGGCCAAGGGCGAAGTGGTGTGCCTGGTCGGCCCCTCGGGCTCGGGCAAATCCACCCTGCTGCGCTGCATCAATGCACTGGAAGCCTACGACGGTGGCCATATCAAGGTGTTCGGTGAAACTGTGCAGCGCGCCAGCAAGACCGTGCACACCCTGCGCAGCCGCATGGGCATGGTGTTCCAGCGTTTCAATCTGTTCCCCCACCGCACCGTGCTGGAAAACGTGATGGAAGGCCCGGTGTACGTCAAAGGTGAGCCGCCGCGGCAAGTGCGCGAGGAAGCCCTGGTGCTGCTGGAGAAAGTCGGCCTGAGCGCCAAGGCCGACGCCTACCCGGAACAACTCTCCGGCGGCCAACAGCAACGCGTGGCCATCGCCCGCGCCCTGGCGATGAAACCCGAGGCCATGTTGTTCGACGAACCCACCTCGGCCCTCGACCCGGAGCTGGTCGGCGATGTGCTGGCGGTGATGCGCACGCTCGCCGATGAAGGCATGACCATGATCGTGGTCACCCACGAAATGGGCTTCGCCCGTGAAGTAGCCGACCGTGTGTGCTTCCTGCATGGCGGCTATATCGTCGAAAGCGGCCCCGCCGAGCAGGTGCTGGGCAACCCACAGCATGCGCGCACCCAGGACTTCCTGCGGCGCGTGCTGCACCCCACCGGCAACACGCGGAGCCTGTCATGAAGTCGTTGTGGTCGGCGACTGCACCGTCAGTAGTGCCCACGCCCGCGTTGAACGAGTCAGTGAAGGTCGATGTGGCGATTGTCGGCGCTGGCTATACCGGCTTGTCGACAGCGCTGCACCTGGCCGAGCGTGGCGTGCACGTGTGCGTGCTGGAAGCCCATGAGCCAGGCTGGGGCGCATCGGGGCGTAACGGTGGGCAGGTCAACCCCACGCTCAAATATGACCCGGAGCAACTGGTAAGGATGTACGGGCCGGAGCGCGCCGAGACGCTGATCTCCACGGTGTCGGGCTCGGCAGACCTGGTATTCAAGCTGATCGAGCGACATGGCATCGATTGCGCCCCGGTGCGTAAGGGTTGGATGCAGGTGTCTTACAACGAAAGAGGCGTGACCAGGCTGCATGCGCGGGCGGACCAATGGGCTCGGCGCGGTGTGCCGGTGCAACATCTGGATGCCCGTGCAGTGGCGGCGCGCATGGGCAGCTCGGCGTTTGCCGGCGGCTGGCTGGATGGGCGTGCCGGCGCGATCCAACCCTTGGCATACGCCCGTGGCTTGGTCGCAGCGGCATTGGCGGCCGGTGCGCGGGTGCATGGCCACAGCGCGGTGACAGGGTTGCAGCGCCAGGGTTCGGCTTGGCAGTTGCAAACAGCGGGTGGCGCGCAGGTCACGGCCGATCAAGTGGTGCTGGCGACCAATGGCTACAGCAGTAACCTGTGGCCCGGCATGGCTCAGAGTGTGCTGGCGGCCAACAGTTTTATCGTCGCCACCAAGCCATTGAAGGGTCACGCAGCCCAGAGCATCTTGCCGGGCCAGGAAACCGTGTCTACCGCACAGAGGTTGCTGCTGTATCTTCGTAAAGACGCCTATGGGCGTCTGCTGATGGGTGGCCGCGGGCTGTTCAATGACCCCACCGGACCAGCCGACTTTGCCCACTTGGAGCGCTCATTGGCGCTGCTGTTTCCGCAATTGGGACCGCTGGAATTCGACTACCGCTGGGCCGGGCGTATCGCGATCACGCGGGACTTCATGCCCCATGTCCACGAACCGGCGCCGGGGCTGACCTTGGCACTGGGCTGCAATGGGCGTGGGATCGCGCTGTGTACCAGCCTGGGCCAGCAACTGGCCGGGCGGCTGTGCGACAGCCATACAGAGTTTGCCTACCCGGTGACGCCGTTGCAGCGGTTGCCGTTGCATGGGTTGCAGCGGTTTTATATTGGCGCTGGGGTGGCTTGGTACAGCTTGTTGGATCGGCTCAATATCGGTTGATCACATTTCAAGCACTGTCAATTTTCACAGGTTACCGCACGAGCAATACCCGCTAGGCTCACGCATCGGAGTTCAGGATGAGCTGGCTGAGTTGCAGGGCGATGAGCCGATGGAAAGGGACATGTTTATGAACAATCCAGACAGTCGCGCCGCCCGAGTCATCGGGCTGGCGTACAGCACCTGCTGTTATTTGGCGTTTTTGTTTACCTGTTTATATTTGATCGGTTTCGTTGGCAGTGTGGTGGTGCCTAAAAACATCAACGATGGGCCATTGGTTGCGTGGCCCACAGCCGTCTTGATCAACGGCGCACTGATCATTTTATTCGGCGTGCAGCACACGGTAATGGCCCGCAAAGGTTTCAAGCGCTGGCTGGCTACATTCATTCCCGCGCCGGCTGAACGCTCCACCTATGTACTGCTCAGCAGCCTGGTGCTCGGGGTGATGTTCTGGCTGTGGCAACCCATTCCCGACAGCGTCTGGGAGGTTGAAGCCGTGTGGGCCAAGACACTCCTGACCGGCCTGTTCTGGATGGGCTGGGGTATCGTTTTGCTGGCAACCTTCTTGATCAGCCACTTCGAACTGTTCGGGTTGAAGCAGGCGATTGATCGTTGGCGCAACACGCCGCAGCAGGCACCGATATTCAGGACCCCGTTGCTCTACAAAATCGTGCGTCACCCGCTGTACCTGGGGTTTTTGATCGCGTTCTGGGCAACACCACATATGACGGTGGGTCATCTGGTGTTTGCGCTGGGGATGTCGGTTTATCTGTTCATAGGCGCCCGCTTCGAAGAAAGGGATTTGGTGGTGCTGTTTGGCGAGCGCTATCGGCGTTATCAGAGTGAAGTGGGCATGGTTGTGCCGCGCCTCAACAGGCCCCGTCGCTAACCCACTGCCGCCTACCCACTGTAGGAGCGAGCTTGCTCGCGAAGATCGTCAACGATAACGGGGGTAACCTGGATGACCGTAGGGCCAGTAAGTTTTTCGCGAGCAAGCTCGCTCCTACGGGGGGGTATGGCTCGGACGTTTCCCACAGCTGTTTCAGGTTGTCGCTCGGAACTTCGCTGACTAACCTCTGGCCGTCGCTGCCAATTCAGCGACCGGATTTGACCGTCCGATTAATTGAAGTACTGTCACCCCGATACCTATTTCAGGCGTTTTTTTGTGTCTGAGGTATCGTGTCGCGGCGGCTGTACGCGGGATACCTTCGGGTATGCCGGATTTCCTTTGATTGCCGGTCGGTCAACCTGCGTACAGCTGCCACCCTCTTTGCTTGACCGCGAATGTTGGCAGTTCCACTAATCTTAGGACCTTCAACATGATCAAAGACACTCCCAATCCCCCAGAAAAACTCTTTACCGTGCGCCCCAACCTCGGCACGGAAACTCTGCTGATCAACGCCTCCAAGACCTAGCCTCGATTACCGACATCGCCACCCAACTCGCTTTCGAAATCGACGGCCCCCAACGCAATGTAGCGCTGGGCATCTGCCGAATGCTCGAAGGCGTGCAGTTGCTTGTGGACAAAGTCTTGGATACCGCCCATCCAGTCGCCTAGAAAGTGATCGTTCCTGCGTTCACTGCATGGGAACGATCAAACTGCGTAGGGCAGTGTATGCAGACGCAGTAAACACTCCATGAGTTGAAGCGCTATCGCTAAATCGCCTAAAAAACTGTCAACTCTCACAGGCTATTAGTGAACAAAAAACCGTCATCATAGCCGCGTCAAAGTGATGCTTTGGGCAAAAACAGCGAAAGGAAACTTATCATGACCTACCCACTTCAAGGCAATTATGATGGCGGTGTCGGAAACGTATACCGTCTGGTTATTAAAAACTTCAACGAATCAGGGGGGAGCTTCAACGCTGACTTTCATGACACGCGTACTAACGTATGGGAGACCGTGAAAGGGAGTTATAATTTTTTCAGCGATGATCGCCAAGAAACCGTACTTGAATTCCGAACCAAGGCAGGCTCTTGGCGCTGGGAGGCGGACTTCGTTGACAAAGCGCCTTCCTTTAAGAAATGGGTAGCTCACTTTACGCCCGCCACAAGTACCGTCAAAGAGCCAACCGAGTTTATTAAGGAGTCCGACACACCGAAACCCCGCCCCACGGCAGACGAAGTGCAACTTGAACCTTGACTCGACACTTGGCGATCGATCTCACGCGCTGCGTGGGATCGATGTCAGTTAAAACACCGACCACCCAATCCGCTCACTCGACAATTCCAACGCCTTCATCCCCGCCAGCGAGTTCCCCCGCCGCCTACCTGCTCTTGCCCGGTTTGGTGGGCAATATCGACGGTAACAGCGTGAAGTGAGCATGATTGTGCCGCAACTCAGAAAGCGGCGCCGTTAGCCTCCTTGTAGGAGCGAGCTTGCTCGCGAAGATCGTCAACGATGACGCAGGTAGTCTGGATGAACGCGGGGCCAGTGAGTTTTTCGCGAGCAAGCTCGCTCCTACAGTGAGGTCGTGGAACCTAGTAACCACTCAGACTTCTCCAACGGTTTTTTCAGGTCGTCGCCTTGAATGAAGCTGCCTACCCTGGTGCCGTCGCGCCCACCCCAACAAGCCGCCAGCTCAACTTTTTAGTGTTCGGAACTTTTTCTAAAATTACAACTGCCAAACATGACAGTTTATTGAAACTTATCTCAATAAAAAACGAAAAAATATTCTTATTTCGTCTATAAGAACCCACCGAAAAACTTGACACCTAATTACATGATAACTAATGTTCAACGTAACCTATCAATAGAGAACCTAACCATGAGCACTGCCAATGACCTCTCAAGAGAGGACATCACTAGACGAGTAATTAGTGTCATAGAAGACCATAAAGAAGTCACAGATAAAGTCTCGCTCCAGTCATCGACTTCTAGTCTCGACTTGGACTCTCTGAGTACTATTGGAATAATCATGGCAATAGAAGATGAATTTTCATTAGACATTCCGGACGTAGAGGTAGAACAGTTAAGAACTATAGAACAACTTATTGACTATATTTCAGCAGCCACGCAGGCTCTCTGACCCTCTTGACGTGCCTAGCTTTAAAGTCGCCCCTGCATTCTAAGCAGGAGCGGCTCCTTACCTGACCCCAAAACTATTTTATTAGCCAGGTATCGGTAGAGCTGATTAGAGGCGGGCACGAAGTTTCTTGATAAGCAAGAAATTTATCATCACTTTGGAGGAACGCATACTTTGCGCCTCTCGCCCGTACAAACGTCATCGACCCACACCCATCAACGTTAAAGGTATAGACGTCACCCACACTTGTCGGAATTCTAAAAAAGTATAAATTAATCTCACCTCGGGAAAACGCTGTCATCGTTGCACCTGTGTGCGCCTTACCTTCATTATCGCTTACAGAAACGGTATATCCCCCTCCTCTTGCAGGAGAAATCACTCCTATGTTTTCATGGGATTTTACATCGCGTTCCGCATAAGCATTAATACAAATAAAACTAATTAAATATAAAAATTTAGAATTCATAAGCTATCGTCCTTGAAACAGCACATCTGTGCCGGAAATTTGAATGCCAAACCGCTCAAATTGAGCAACCCTAGATATCATAATGCCATCATCCATTGAATGGAATGCTTGATTCCTTGATATCTTCAGAACACCGACCACCCAATCCGCTCACTCAACAACTCCAACGCCTTCATCCCCGCCAGCGAGTTGCCCGCCGCATTCAACTCCGGCGACCACACGCACACCGTGAACTGCCCCGGCACCACCGCGACGATCCCGCCACCTACCCCACTCTTGCCCGGCAGCCCGACGCGGTAGGCAAAATTGCCCGCCTCGTCATACAGCCCGCTGGTGGCCATGATCGAGTTGACCTGCTTGGTCTGGCGCGCTGTCAAAATCTGCTCGCCACTGTGGGCACTCACGCCTTCGTTGGCCAGGAAACTGAACGCCCGGGCCAGGTCCAGGCAGCTCATCTGCAAGGCGCAGTAGTTGAAGTAGCTGTGCAGCACCGCGTCCACATCGTTGTGAAAGTTGCCGAAGGATTTCATCAGGTAGGCCATGGCCGCATTACGTGCGCCATGCTGGGCTTCGGACTCGGCAACCAGGCTGTTGACCAGGATCTGCGGGTTGCCCGACAGGCGCCGCACAAAGTCACGCATCGACAGGATCGGCACGGCGAAGCGCGATTGGTTGATGTCGCAGATCACCAGGGCGCCGGCATTGATAAACGGGTTGCGCGGGCGGCCGCGTTCGAATTCCAGTTGCACCATGGAGTTGAACGGCTGCCCCGACGGTTCATGGCCCAGGCGTTCCCAGATGCTCTCGCCGCCGTGATCGATGGCCTGCACCAGGCTGAACACCTTGGAGATGCTCTGCACCGAGAACAGGGTGTCGGCGTCACCGGCGCAATAAGCTGCGCCGTCATTACCGTATACCGCGATACCGAGTTGGTCGGCAGGCACATCGGCCAGTGCGGGAATGTAGTCGGCCACTTTGCCGAGGCCGATCAGGGGGCGCACTTCGTCGAGGATCGACTCGAGCAGCGCCTGCATATCTTGTCCTGTCATCTTTGTTTGAATCAGTAAAAAAACCAGGCGCGCAGGATACGTTAATGGGCGCGGAAGCCCCACACAATCTCTACCACCCGCTCGGCAACCACAACGTACATCAGGATCAACAACAGTTGCAGCGCCAAGTGATAGCGCAACTTGGCCAGCCTTCGAATGCCATCACTGACGTTCAGCAACATCAATAGCGTCGACAGGATAATCAGCCCCCACCCGGCGACGTTGGAGGCGAACACCCCGATAAACAACTCACGCTGCCCCACCAGCGTATTGGTCCCCGCCGCGAACAACAGCGCGCACACCAGCAGATTCTTTACGTTGTCGAAGATCTGTGTGCTCAGGTCGTTGTCCAGCAACGCCAGATACCGTGTCCATAACGTGCGCATGCTTGAGTACCGAGTGGGAAGGCTCGTCAATCAAGGTAGTTCAATTGTGGGCGCTGTCGAGCGTTGGCCAGGCTTAGAAATGCGCCACATCCGAGACCTGCTCATCCAGCACATCCCGGGCCAGCGCCCAGGCGCGGTCCTTGGACTCCACCACCAGCAACGGGTAGCCCCAGGCCTTGCCGAATGTCACGGCAAAGGGCTTGAGGGCCAGGCGCTTGGCGGCGCTGGGTTCGACCTGGATCATGCCTCTGACGTAAGCGCGTAACGCCGCCTTGTGCGTCTTCATCCAGATCGAGGCCTGCTTGCGTTCTTCATGGGAGTGCGCGTGAGTGTCTTCATCCACGGCTTTCTCGTGCAGCAGCACGAAGGGCTGCTTGCGGGCCAGCAGGCGTTCGAAAAGCAGAAAGGCATCCTCTGGGCCGCCCTGATTTGGCGCGTCGAAAACGATTTTCACCACAGGAAAAGTTGAACTGTCGAGTCGCATGGCAAAGCTCCTTGGATGAGATTGGTTCTCATCATAAGCGCCAAGGTGCTGGACGGCATTGCACATAATAGCCAGAATGTTTCGCAAACCAGCCAAGATAGCCAGCACCATGGTTCATCACCGCCTCGACCACTACGACCCCAGCCGGGTACGCGATGCCGCTGCCATCCCGCGCCAGATAGTTGCCGTGGGCGCATCCAGTACTTCCGAGCGCTGGGAACATACCCCCCACCACCATCAGCACGGGCAACTGATCTACACCTTGCGCGGCGTGGTGCATTGTGTGATCGAGGCCGGTATCTGGATCGTGCCGCCACAGTGCGCACTGTGGATACCCGGCGGTGTGATCCACGCGGCGCGGGGGGCCGGGGAAGCCGATGTGTATTGTCTGCTGATCGATCCCGGCGCTGCCAGCGCCCTGCCCCGCCAATGTTGCACCCTGTCGGTGTCGCCATTACTGCACGCGTTGATCGGCAAGGCGGTCAGTTTCCCCCCGCTCTACGACGAAGACGGTGCCCAGGGCCGGCTGGTGGCGACCTTGCTGGATGAGCTGGCCGAGGCCCCCATCGAGGCCTTGCATTTGCCGATGCCCCAAGACCCACGCTTGATGCGATTGGCCAATAGCTTACTGGCCAACCCCGGCGACAAATCCACCTTGGGCGAGTGGGCCATGCGCATAGGCATGAGCGAGCGCAGCATGACGCGCCTGTTGCTGGAGCAGATCGGTTTGAGTTTCGGCCGCTGGCGCCGCCAACTGCACGTGATCCTCTCGCTGCAACGCCTGGCCAACGGCGAAAGTGTGCAGAGCGTGGCCCTGGACCTGGGTTACGAAAATGCCAGCGGGTTTATCACCATGTTTCGCAAGGCGATGGGCCAGCCGCCGGCGCGCTACCTGGCGGACCGCATGGGTGCGACGAGTCAGGACGCCCAACCCGGTATCGCGATGCGCGAGGTCGCGGACTAAATGCAAATTTCTGATATTGAATAAATATCAACATTTTATATTTTAATAATTAGGTTAGAACCAAACGGCATTTTACAGGCTCGGCCGCTGGCCCTACTTTCACGTCTACGGACCGACCCCCTGCCCGGTGGAGGCTTGTTTACCGACCTCGACAAGGACCTGACCATGAGCATTGAATTCATCGGCTATATCGGCGGCCACCACGCCTCGGAAATCCACCCGCGCAGCGGCCCGACCCTGCAACCGGACTACGTCGAAAGCGTCGCCCGCGCCCATGAAACGGCGGGCTTCGACCGCGCCCTGATAGCCTTCCACTCCAACAGCCCGGACAGCACGCTGATCGCCGCCCATGCGGCCAGCGTCACCACCAGGCTGCAGTTTTTAATCGCCCACCGCCCGGGTTTTGCCCAGCCCACATTGGCTGCACGCCAGTTCGCCACGCTGGATGTGTTCAACGGTGGGCGTACTGCCGTGCACATCATCACCGGCGGCGATGACAACGAACTGCGTGCCGATGGCAGCCATATCGGTAAGGACGAACGGTATGCGCGCACCGACGAGTACCTGAGCGTGGTGCGCCAGGAGTGGACCAGCGAGCAGCCCTTCGACTTCACCGGCACTTACTACCAAGTGCAAGGCGCGCACTCCACGGTGAAGTCGCCACAACAGCCGCATATCCCGCTGTATTTTGGCGGCTCTTCAGCGGCGGCGATTGCCGTGGCCGGCAAGCATGCGGATGTGTATGCGCTGTGGGGCGAAACCTATGAGCAGGTGCGCGAGGTGGTGACCCAGGTGCGCGCCGAAGCGGCCAAGCATGGGCGTACGATTCGCTTCAGCCTGTCGTTGCGGCCGATCCTCGCCGACACCGAGGAACTGGCGTGGCAACGTGCCGAGCAGATTCTGCAGCAGGCCACGGCGCTGGCCGAGAAGAATGGATTTGTGCGCCGCGAGCCGCCGAATGAAGGCTCGCGACGGTTGCTGGCGGCGGCGGCTCAGGGGTCGCGGTTGGATAAGCGTTTGTGGACCGGGATTGCCGGGTTGCTCGGGGCGCAGGGCAATTCCACGTCGTTGGTGGGCACTGCTGAGCAAGTCGCAGAGGCGCTGTTGGATTACTACGACCTGGGAATTACCACCTTCCTGATTCGTGGGTTTGACCCGCTCAATGATGCGATTGACTATGGCAAGAAGTTGATTCCCCTCACCCGCCAGTTGGTTGCCGAGCGGGAGCAGGCCCAGCAAGTGGCTTAAGAACAATGTGGGAGGGAGCAAGCCCCCTCCCACATTTGATTTGCTGCGCACTCAGGATCAGTTTTTGTAGTCGGTATCAGTCCGCTCCAACTGCCGCACCAGCGCATTCCAATGCCGCGCCACTCCGGGCCCTTGCCCATTGCTGAACACCTTGGCCTGCTCCTCGACCTTGGCCACCACCTCTGCCGGCGGGAAGATCAACTCGGCATTCCCCGCCGCCTGCGCGGCGATCTGTATGTTGCAGGCGCGCTCCAGGCTTTGCAGTTGCTGGAAGGCGTGCTCGACGCTGACGCCTGCCGTCAACAAGCCATGGTTGCGCAGAATCATCACGCTCTTGTCGCCCAGGTCTGCCACCAGCCGCTCACGCTCATCCAGGTCCAGGGCCACACCCTCATAACCGTGGTAGGCCACGCGCCCGGAGAACGCAATGGAGTGCTGGGAAATCGGCAGCAAGCCGTCCTTCTGCGCCGACACCGCAATACCATCGCGGGTATGGGTGTGCAGCACCGCTTGCAGGTCATGGCGCGCGCCGTGGATGGCGCTGTGGATCACGTAGCCGGCGTAGTTGATCCCCAGGCCAGTGGGGTCGTCGACGATGGTGCCATCGAGGTCGACCTTGACCAGGTTGGAGGCGCTGATTTCATCGAACAACAACCCGAAGGCGTTGATCAGGAAATGCTCGTCGGGCCCCGGTACACGGGCCGAGAAGTGCGTATAGATATGGTCAGTCCACTTGTACAAGGCCGCCAGGCGGTAGGCGGCGGCCAGTTTGACGCGCACCTCCCATTCCTCTGGCGTGACGCGCTGGCGGACGGTATTGGAAACACTGGAAAGCGAGGTGACGCTGCTCATGGCAAAACTTCCTGGATGGCCTTAAGGACTCAAGGCCAGCCTAGGGGAAGCAAAAAAATAATAAAAAGCACATTTTAATCTAAGCTAATTATTATTTTTTTTCATATCACGCGACGTTGCGGATCTTGTGCAGGGAGTCTGCCACCCACTGGCCAAACGCATCCACCGGCCCCTGCAGGTTGCCAAGGAAGTGCGGGTAGATCAGCCACAGGTCCATCACCGGCTTGAAGTCCTTGAGCGGCATCACTGCCAGCTGCTCGCGATGGGCACTGCGCTCCAATAACGGGCGCGGTACCAGGCCAAGGCCGAGGCCGTCGGCCACCAAACCTAATTGCAGTTCGGTGCCGAAGGTTTCCAGGTTCACTCGCAGCGCCAGGCCCTGGTCAGACAAGGTGCGTTGCAAGCCGGCTCGGAAGCCGCAGCCGTCCGGGTTGAGGATCCAGCCGTTCTGGTACACATCCGCCAGCTTGCACGGCTTTTTCGGCAACTGCGCCTTGGCGCAGACCACCACCAGCTCCATCTTGCCGATGGACTCACCGACGATGTTGTCCGGGAAGATCTTGCCCGCCGGGAACAACGCCACCGCCGCATCCAGCTCGCCGCGTTCGATCTTGCCGACCAATTGGCTGCCCCAGCCGGTGGCGACCTGGGCGCGCAGGTCGGTGTATTCAGTGCGCAGGTGCTTGAGCGCGTCCAGCAACACCACGTCGCCGATGGTCTGCGGTACACCCAGGCGCAACACGCCGGTGGGCGGCGCATCGGTAGCTACCAGTTCGCGCAGGGCGTCCATCTCGCGCAGGATCAGCCGGCATTGTTCATAGACGCGGGTGCCGATCAGCGTCGGCTTGAGGGGCTTGGTGTTGCGGTCGAACAGCTCCACGCCCAGGGCCTGCTCGAAGTTCTGCACACGGCGGGTAATGGCCGGCTGGGTCAGTTGCAACGACTCGGCGGCATGGCTGATGGACTGGCAACGAATCACTTCGACAAAGGCATCGATATCGTCAATTTTCATTTGGGCCGCACATAGAGATCAGTCATTAAGATGTGCGTGAAGCATAGTTGCCGCCAACCGGTCTGGATAGCCCACGCTGTGATCGATAACGTCTAACCCTATTCAAACCGGATCTAAATTACCTTCGGCTATAAGCTAATCATTAAAAAATAGCATATTAACCATAAACATTATGCTTATATAAAGCCATCAACCCAGCCGATGGAATGGTCATGACCCAGGCCCGACACCCCGAGAGACTCAGAGCCTTCATAGGCGCCCTGGCGGAACTGATCGACGCCAATCCGCGTGAAGGCGACCTGCTGCACCGTGGCGGCAAGCTGCTGGCGCAACTGGTCAGCCATGATGACTGGCTCCCTGACGAATTCGCCCAGCCTGACCCCGAGCGCTACCAGCAATTCTTGCTGCATGCCGATTCGCGCCAGCGTTTCAGCCTTGTCAGCTTCGTGTGGGGGCCGGGGCAACGCACACCGATTCATGACCATCGGGTATGGGGGCTGATCGGCATGTTGCGCGGCTCGGAATTTTCCCAGGGGTTTGCCCGTGCCCCCGATGGCAGCCTGATGGCTGAAGGCAAACCGACCCAGCTATTGCCGGGTCAAGTCGAAGCGGTATCGCCCAGGATTGGCGATATTCATCAGGTCAGCAATGCCCACGCCGACCAGGTGTCCATCAGCATCCATGTGTACGGTGCCAATATCGGTGCGGTACGCCGTGCGGTGTATCAACCGGACGGTAGCGAAAAACTGTTTATCTCTGGTTATTCCAACGCCTATCTCCCGAATATCTGGGACTTGTCCAAAGAAAAGAGCCCTGCCCTATGACCACCGTATCGACCCGCCGCTATGCGCAGATTCGCCAGGCCCTGTTGGACCGTGAAGAAGTCGCGCTAATCGACGTGCGCGAGGAAGCGCCGTTTGCCGAGGCCCACCCGCTGTTCGCCGCGAATATCCCGCTGTCCAAGCTGGAACTGGAGGTGTATTCGCGCATTCCACGCCGCGACACCCAGGTCACCCTGTATGACAACGGTGAAGGGCTGGCCAGCCGCGCGGCCGAACGCCTGGTTGCGCTGGGCTACACCCAGGTCAGCCTGCTTGAAGGCGGGCTGGAGGGTTGGCGCCGGGCCGGTGGCGAGCTGTTTATCGACGTCAACGTACCCAGCAAGGCCTTTGGCGAACTGGTCGATAGCCAGCGCCATACGCCGTCCCTGGCCGCCGAAGACGTGCAGGCCCTGCTCGACAGCCAGGCCGATGTGGTGGTGCTCGACGCCCGCCGTTTCGACGAATACCAGACCATGAGCATCCCCACCGGCATCAGCGTGCCGGGCGCCGAATTGGTACTGCGCGCCCGCGAACTGGCACCCGACCCGGCCACGCGCATTATCGTCAACTGCGCCGGGCGCACCCGCAGCATTATCGGCACCCAGTCGCTGATCAATGCCGGCGTTCCCAACCCCGTGTCAGCCCTGCGCAACGGCACGATCGGCTGGACATTGGCCGGGCAAACACTGGCCCATGGCCAAGCCCGCCGCTTCGCGCCAACGCCAGAGGAACACCGCCAGCGCGCCGCCGAGGCTGCGCGCCGCGTCGCCGACAAGGCACGGGTCGGTCGCGCCAGTCTTAACGATCTTCACCGCTGGCAGCAGGATGCGACTCGCACCACCTACCTGTTCGATGTGCGCACCCCGGAAGAATTCGAAATCGGCCATTTGCCCGGCGCACGCTCCACGCCCGGCGGCCAATTGGTGCAGGAAACCGATCACGTTGCCAGCGTACGCGGGGCGCGCCTGGTGCTGGTGGACGACGACGGCGTGCGCGCCAATATGTCCGCTTCCTGGCTGGCCCAGTTGGGCTGGCAGGTGCATGTGCTGGATGACCTGCAAGCGACGCATTTCAGCGAACGTGGCGCGTGGGTCGCACCGGTCCCTGCGCCGCCCCAGGCCGAACTGATCAGCGCGCCTACCCTCGCCGACTGGCTGGGCCATGGCGACACCCTGGTGCTGGACTTCACTGCCAGCGCCAACTATGTCAAACGCCATATTCCCGGGGCCTGGTGGATCCTTCGCGGGCAACTGCCCCAGGCCCTGGCCAATGTGCCGCCTGCGCAACGCTACGTATTGACCTGCGGCAGCAGCCAGTTGGCGCGCCTGGCGGTGGCCGAAGTCGAGGCCCTGACTGGCAAGCAGGTGTTCCTGCTACAGGACGGCACCGCCGGCTGGATCGCCGCGCAACTGCCTCTGGAAGAAGGCGAAACCCACCTGGCCTCGCCGCGTATCGACCGCTACCGCCGCCCCTATGAAGGCACCGATAACCCTCGGGAAGCCATGCAGGCTTACCTGGACTGGGAGTTCGGCCTGGTCGCGCAACTGGCCCGCGACGGCACCCATGGTTTCTATGTGATCTGAGTCACCGCTGCACCGTTCCCACGGACATCCGACCCCTTCTCCAGGCGGAGGTATCTCCTTTTATCCAACGCCTGGAGTTTGCCCCATGCTGTACGCCACCCCATTCAAACGCCTGCTGCTGGGCGCTGCATTGGCCCTCGGCCTGTCCACCGCCCAGGCCGCCGACCTGCAACCGCTGCGCGTAGCCAACCAGAAGTCCACGATCAAGGCACTGCTGGACGCTTCTGGCGAAAGCCAAAACGTTCCCTATGAAATCAAGTGGTCGGAATTCCCCTCGGCCTCGCCCCTGGGCGAAGCGCTGAATGCCGGCGCCGTGGATGTAGGCGCCCTGGGCGATGCTCCCTATGTATTCGCCTTGGGCGCGGGCGCATCGATCAAAGTGATCAGCATCATCCATGCCGAAGGGCGTAACACCACTGCACTGCTGGTGCCCAAGGACTCGCCGATCAAGACCGCGGCGGATCTCAAGGGCAAGAAAATCGTCACCGGCCGCGGCTCCATCGGGCACTACCTGGCCATCAGAGCCCTGAACGATGCCGGCCTGAGCACCCAGGATGTGCACTTCATTTTTCTGCTGCCCGCCGAGTCACGGCTGGTGCTGGACAACGGCACTGCGGATGCCTGGGCAACATGGGACCCCTACACCACCGTGGTCACCTCACAGAGCAACGCCCGCGTGCTGGTCAGCGGCAAAAACCTGTTGAGCAATCACCTCTATTTCGCCGCCACCGGCCAGGCGATCGCCGACAAACGCGTGCAACTGGACGACTTTGTCGCACGGGTTGACCGCGCCTACGCCTGGGCCAACACCCACCCCGATGAATATGCCGCCGCCCAGGCCAGGATCACTGGCTTGCCATTGGCCGTGCACATCGAAGTGGCCAAGGACACCCACCTGTCACCCGTCAAAATTGACGACAGCGTGGTCCGCGGCCTGCAAGCCACCGCCGACACCTATGTCAAAGAAGGCCTGCTACCCAAGCACATCGACGTCTCCCAGGGCTTCGACCCAAGCTTCAACGCCAAGCGCGGGCCCCAGCTGTAGTGCCAGCCCCGCTCAAGGCGCTGGCCTGGACACTCTCCCTTCCCACTTTGACCGAGTACCTGCTGATGACTCACTCGTCTCTACGGGCTGTGGACGTCGTCGATTTCGACACCACGCTCGAACGCCTCAGCGCCGAACTGGCCAGCACCGCCCACGTCTATGACGAAAGCGGCGCCTTCCCCCACGCCAACTTCAAGCTCTTGCACCAGCACGGCCTGCTCGCCCTGACCGTGCCCAAGGCTCTCGGCGGCGGCGGTGCCAGCCTGGCCCAGGCGCGCAAGGCCATCAGCGCGATAGCCAAGGGCGAACCGTCCACGGCGCTGATCCTGGTGATGCAGTACCTGCAACACAGTCGCCTGCAAGACAGCCAGGCCTGGCCCGCACACCTGCGCGTCAAAGTCGCTGAGGATGCAGTGCGCAACGGCGCGCTGATCAACGCCCTGCGTGTCGAACCAGACCTGGGCACCCCGGCCCGTGGTGGTCTACCGGCCACCACCGCGGTGCGCGGTGCCGACGGCTGGCGTATCAGCGGGCGCAAGCTCTACTCCACCGGCAGTCATGGCTTGAGCTGGTTCAGCGTGTGGGCGCGCAGCGATGATGCCGACCCGCTGGTGGGCGCCTGGCTGGTGCCCAAGGACAGCCCCGGCGTGAGCATCATCGACACCTGGAATCACCTGGGCATGCGCGCCACCTGCAGCCATGAGGTGGTACTCGACAACGTGCTGGTGCCGCTGGACCACGCCGTCAGCACCAGCCCCTGGAGCGCACCGCAGTCGGAGCTCGACGGTGACGGCTTGCTGTGGATGTCGGTGCTGCTGTCGTCGGTTTACGACGCCGTGGCCCAGGCGGCGCGGGACTGGCTGGTGAGCTGGCTGGAGGAACGCAAGCCATCCAACCTCGGCGCGGCGCTGTCCAGCTTGCCGCGTTTCCAGGAGACCGTCGGCCATATCGACACCCTGCTGTTCGCCAACCGCAGCCTGCTCGACGCCGCCGCCGAGGGGCATACCCCGGCCGCTAACGCTGCACAATTGAAGTACCTGATCACCCATAACGCCATTCGCGCCGTGGAACTGGCCATTGAGGCCTCCGGCAACCCCGGCCTGTCACGCCACAGCCCGCTGCAACGGCATTATCGCGACGTGCTGTGCAGCCGCGTACACACCCCGCAGAACGACGCGGTGTTGCAAGGCGTCGGTAAAGCCGTGTTCACCCAACGCCAGAAGGAACGCACATGAGCCAGGTGATTATTGCCAGTCAGTTGGACGAAGACTTCAACCAGGTGATCCGCGAGCGCCTGGCACCGCTGCACCCCGAGGCCCAGGTGTTCGGATTGCCGGTCGGCGTGCCCAGCGACCTGCCGCCCCAGGCCAATATCCTGTTGCTGCGTCCGATCAACGTACGCGGCTACACCGCGCCCGACACACCGCCGCCGGGCTGGCCCTATGGCGCGCAATGGGTGCACCTGGTGTCGTCGGGTATCGACTTTTACCCACAGTGGCTGTTCAACGGCCCACCCGTGACCACGTCCCGGGGCAGCGCCGCCGACAACCTCGCCGAGTTCGCCCTGGCCGCGATCTTTGCCGCGTCCAAGCACTTGCCGGATATCTGGGTGAAGGACGCGCAGTGGCATTTCACTGCTCTGCGCCCGCTCAAGGGCACCACCCTGGGCATTCTTGGCTTTGGTGCGATTGGTGAAAGCCTGGCGCAAAAGGCCCTGGCCCTGGGCGTCAAGGTGGTCGCGCTGCGTCAGAGCCAGGCACCCTTCAGTGCCGGTGTTGAAGCGGCCACGGACATCCACGACCTGTTCGCCCGCGCCGACCACCTGGTGGTGGCGGCACCGCTGACCGAAGCCACACGCCATATCATCAACCGTGACGTGCTGGCCAGCGCCAAGCCTGGGCTGCACCTGATCAACATTGCGCGTGGAGGGTTGCTCGATCAGGAGGCATTGCTGGAGGCGCTGGATAACGGCCAGGTCGGCCTGGCCTCGCTTGACGTGACCGAGCCGGAACCCTTGCCGGATGGGCACCCGTTGTACAGCCATCCACGGGTGCGGTTGTCACCGCATACGTCGGCGATTTCGACCAACAGCAAGGATGAGATTGCCGATGCGTTTTTGGCGAATCTGCAGCGGTATATTTCAGGTATCGAACTAGCGAATCTAGCTAACGCCTGACGCAGTTCAAAATGTGGGAGGGGGCTTGCTCCCGATAGCGGTGGGTCAGTCTCTATATCTATGACTGACCCACCGCTATCGGGAGCAAGCCCCCTCCCACATTATTTCTGTGTTGGCTGGGAGAGATCATTTGATGCGGTAGTGGAAGGTGTTGCGCACTGCCGGCACGGCCACGGGCTTGCCGTCGACGACTCTGGGCTGGTAACGAAAGGTATTCGCCGCCGCCAATGATGGCCGGATAAACAGCGGGTGGCAGCCGTCCAGTACCTTGGGATTCTCCACGCGACCCTGAATGTTGACGCTGTACTCCAAGGTGCAATCGCCTTCAATATTCTTGTCCAGGGCGCGCTCGGGATAGTCCGGTGCTGCCTTGCTCAGGGGTTGATATTGGCGGCTGTCGAAGGCTGGCGCAGGTATGGCAGCCCGGGCTTTTTCAGCGGCCAGGCGTTGCTGATCAAGGCGTTGTTGTTCCAGCTCGCGGTTGCGTTGTTCGGTGGCGAGCCGCTCCTGCTGTTGTTCGGCTTTCTTCTCCTCGACACGTTTACGCGCCAAGGCGGCTTTCTCGAGTTTTTGCACCTGCACCTGCGGGTCGACCCTGGGCTTTGCCGGCACCGGTACAGGCTCAGGCTCAGGGGGTGCGGAGGTAGCCACCAACGGTTCAGGCGCGGGCGCAGCTGGCAACATGACCAACTGCGTGTGCATCACCCGAGGCGCATCCACCACCGGCTTTTGCGTCGACCAGCCCATCATCAACGCGGCCAGCACGCCCACATGCAGCGCCACCGCCAGGCCGGCAGCGAGGCTGTTTCTCCAAACCCCCGAAGCATCCCTGGGCGTCATCGCCGGAGTGGGACTATGCATGATCATCGCCGTCATTGCGGGGCCTCGGTCACCAGTCCCAGGTTGCTGACACCGCTCTTTTGCAACACCGCCATGGCCGCGACCACCCGGCCATAACCGGCGTTGTCGTCAGCGCGGATATACACCTGGGTGTCACTGCGCGCCGCCACCACCTGCATGACCTTGGCGCCCATTGCTTCCAGGCTTACGGCGCTGTCGGTCTGATGCTGGGTATCGAGTTCGCCGCCGAGGTTCCAGTAGTAGCCACCGTCGGCCTTTACCGACAGCGTGAGGATCTGCTGGCGGGTGTCGGTGGCCAGCGCCTCGGCGGCGACCTTGGGCAGTTCGATCTTCACGCCCTGGGTCAGCATCGGCGCGGTGACCATGAAGATCACCAGCAGCACCAACATCACGTCGATATACGGCACCACGTTCATTTCGACCTTGGGCCCGTGCTTGCGTTGCGGCCTGACTAACATGGGAATTGCTCCTTTCAGGCGGCCACGGCCAGGTTGCTCGACGTGCCGCTCAGGGAGCGGTGCAGGCGCACTTGCAGCTCATTGCCAAACGCGTAGTAGCGGGTGAGCAGTGTCTGGCCGCGGGCCGCGAAGCGGTTATAGGCGATTACCGCGGGGATGGCCGCAAACAGGCCGATGGCCGTGGCGATCAAGGCTTCGGCGATGCCCGGCGCTACGGTGGACAACGTGGCCTGTTGCACCTGGGACAGGCCGATAAAGGAATTCATGATGCCCCACACTGTGCCGAACAGGCCGATGTAAGGGCTGACCGACCCCACAGTGGCGAGAAATTGCAGGCCCTTTTCCAGCTCGATTTCCTGCTCGGTGATCGCTACTTGCAAGGCGCGCTCCACGCCTTCGAGCACAGCCGGGTCATGATTGTGCAGGTGCTGGTATTCCTGGACCCCGGCGATAAAGATCGGCGCGATGCCGCCCTCGCCCGCCTGCAGCGTGTCGCGGTACAGCGCCTGCAAATCTGGTGCGGCACGAAAACGCTGCACGAAACCGTTCAACTGCCGTTCCAGGCGGCGCAGCACACTGCCGCGCTGGATTATCAGGTACCAACTGAGCAAGGACGCCAACAGCAAGGTCAGCATGACCGCCTTGACCAACAGGCTGGCGTCGCTGATCAACCCCCAGATCGTCATATGTTCCATCGTCGCGTGCATGGTCAAACTCCTATTCGATTGAAAATGAATGACTGCCTGATGACAGACTCAAGGCAACTTCAAGGCGCGGGCCACCTCGGCCCAGGGCACGAACTTGAAGTTCTGGGTTTGCTCGGGCATGCGCTTGCGTCCGTCCTGCACCACCAGCATGCCCTGGCTCCATGGCCCGCCCAGGTTCACGGCCGTGACCTCGAGGCCGTCGGTTTCGGAGGCACCATCGATACCGGCGGCGGCATTCAAGCCAACGCGCAGGGCACCGTGCACGGCAAACGGCGGTTCGGCGTCCACCACCAGGTAGCTGTCATTGCCCTGGCTGGAGATCACCAGATAGTCACGTTGATCGCTCTGGTACAGCGCCAGGCCCTCGACATCCGCATGCAGCTGCGGGCCGACCTTGATCACGCTGGTCAACGTTGCCGGCTGATCGGCGCGTGCATCCACTGCCCATACACCGACGTCTTCCTCACCGATAAACAGGCGCTGGCGTTGATCATCGGCCACGCAGCCTTCGGGTTGGCTGTCGACCTTGAACTGGCGCACCAGCTCGCCTTGCACACGCCCATCCGGCGCGCTGAGACGGTATTGCAGGAAGGTGCCGTCCTTGCCGTTGGCAATCGCGTAGATCTCGCCGCTGGCAGGCTGGAACAGGCAGATGCCATAGATGTCCTTGAGCGGCGTGGTCACTTCCCCGGCTTCACGCAGCTCGCCGCTCTGACGGTCGATGCTGAACAGGCTCAGGCTGTTGCGGTCGCGGTTGCTCGCCACGGCCAGGTCGACCGTTTGTGCGCCGAGCTTGAAGTTGGAACGTACATCGACGTTATTCAGACGGCCCACCGCCAGCTCCTGCAACAGCTTGCCGTCGAGGTCATAGGCGAGCAGGCCCTGTTTTTTGTTGGTGCCGAGCACACGGCTGCTGGCCGGTGTCTGAGGGTGAATCCAAATCGCCGGGTCATCCGCCGCATCGCCTTGACGGCCGACCGGGTCGCTCTGGCGCAAGGCCGCGACCTCCGGCAACACCGGGGCGACTACAACGGGCTTGGCCTGCCAGTCGAGCCTGGCCTGATAAAGCTTGCCGCTGTCGTCATCGCGCACCAACAATTGGCGACCATTGATCGCCAATTGCTGTGGCTCTTTCAGACCCGCCAGGCTCAAGCTCGATTGCTCCGCCCAGCGCTCGCCGGCTTGCTGGAACAGGTGCAACTGGGCGGTCTTCGGGTCCAGCGCAACCATGCCACCCGGCACCAGCGCCATGGCCCCGGCTTCGCGCTTGGGGTTGTCGAACAGCGCCACAGGCGTGCGTTTCACATCAGCTTCGGGATGCGCAGGGTAGGCCCACCAGCCGACATTCTCTTCATTGACAACCAACTGCTGGGTGGCGTCGTCCACCTGGCAGAACTGCGCCGACGGCGGCAGCGGCAAACCGCGTACCCGCTGGGGTTCAGTGAGCAGCGTCGAGCCGTTGCCTACCAGCCATTGCTCGCCCTTGCCCTCTTCACCTACCAGGAATACGAACAGGTTGGCCGCCGAATCGCGATAAAGGCACAGGCCATTCACCGAGTAGTCACGGGTTGGCAGGTACAGGGGCTTGCCCCAGTTTTTGCTGGCGGTATCCAGGCTGATCAGCAACGCCTGTTGGCGGTCATTGTCGAGGCTGGCGACCAGTACTTGTGCACCGGCAGGCCGGGTGTCGAGGCTGGTGAAGTTGCCTTTGAAGCGCGCCAGTTCGACGCCCTGGCTGTCGAGCAGTTGTAGCCCGTCGCGGGTACCGGCGGCCAGGCGCTCGGTGGCGTTGGGCAAGAAGGCCACGGCTTCGGCATTCAAGCTCGGCGCCCAAGGCGACAGGGCCAGGTCGGTGGCAAAGGCATTGGCGCTGGTGACCAGCGCGATCAACAGGTACAGCTTGGAAATTCTCATGAACAGGCAAAATCCTTCGAATACGATAAAGATCCAATGTGGGAGGGGGCTTGCTCCCGATGGCAGTGGTTCAGTGAATACAATGGAGGCTGACACACCGCTATCGGGAGCAAGCCCCCTCCCACATTGGAATCCAGGTGTGGTTTAGAAATGGGTGAAGGTCAGGCCCACTTTGTAGGTCGGGCCGTACTCTTCGTACTGGCCGTTGTAGCTGCGGTGGCCGGTGTAGACGAAGTACGATTCATCAGTGAGGTTCTGGGCCTCGAAGCTGACTTGCAGGTTCTTGGTCACCGAGTAGCGCGCACTGAAGTCGACGAAGGTCTGCGCGTCGACGTGCAGGTCATGGGCCTTGTCGTTGATCGAGGCCAGTTCATACAGGTAGGCCGATTTATAGTTGGCCGACAGGCGCAGGCTGAGCTTGTCGTCTTCCCAGCCAAGCATCAGGTTGCCGACCGTGTCCGACTGATTGGGCAGGCTGATGCTGCGCTTGCGGTTGCGCCCGCTGGCGCTGTCGAAACCCTCGATATCCGCGCTGGAGCGGCTGAAGGTGCTGTTGGCACCGACCAGCAAGCCGTTCCACGGCGCGGGCAACCAGTCGAACTTCTGTGAGTAGGCCAGCTCCAGGCCGTAGAGTTTGGCGCTGTCGCCATTGGCGTAGGTGTGGGCCTCGGAGAAGTTGGCCCAGGCACCCGTGCCGGCCACGTCGGTGTTGTAGACGAAGTTCTGGATATCCTTGTAGAACACGAACGCCGATACGGTGCCGGCGCGGCCCATGAAGTGTTCGATGCCCAAGTCCAGGTTGCTCGATTCCAGGGGCTTGAGGTCCGGGTTACCGAAGGTGGCTTCGTCATCATCGATCACGAAACCCGGCGCCAGCTGGCCGAATGTTGGGCGCACCACGGATTTGGTCCAGGCAGCGCGCACCTGGGTGTTCTTATCGATCTGATAGCGGGCGTGCAGGCCCGGCAACCAATGGTGATAACGCCGCTTGGTCTCTGTGGCGCTGAACTGGCCGTCGGTGGCGCCGGTGCCCTTGGCTTCGAACTCGGTGCCCTCGTAACGCATCCCGGCGATGAACCGCCAGTCGTCGATATCGACGGTGTTCATCAGGTAGCCGGCGTTGATATCTTCGCGGATGGTGAAGTCGTTGACCCTGGATTCGGTGGGGTCGTAGAAATCATCCCGATTGAGGCCACCAATCAGTTGGCGGATATTACCCGCGCTGATGCCTGGGCCATATCGGCCGAGACGGTAGTCAACGCTGCCCTTCTGGAACTGCGCGAGGTTGAGCTGTTCATCGCTGAAGCCTTGCTGATCCAAGTCCTTGTAGACCCAGGCCTCCAAGTCGTTGTCCTTGTTGCGGCGGCTGACCTTGCCACCGAACTTGAACTGGGAGGCATAGCCACTCAGGTCATAGTCACGGGCCAGGTCCAGGCGCAGGTTTTTCTCGGTGTCCTTCGTGTACTGTTTCTCCCAGTCGACCTTGTCGAGGCTGAAGTTGCTGGCGTCGTAGAAGCCGCTGGCGATGATCGGACGGGGTTTGTCCTTGTCGTAGAAACCGCTGTTGGCAAAGTCGCCGCCGTCGAAGGTAGCGCCCGCAATGTGCGCCGGGCTGTCTTCGCTGGATTGGCTGTAGCCGGCCTGGCCGCTGAGGGTCCACAGGCCCAGCATGCGCTCGCCGCCGAACACGTAGGACTGGATCTGCTGGGTTTCCTCACGGTTTTTCAGCTTGCGCTTGCCCTCGGCATCGCCCAGCTCGCCAGGCGCTTGCGGGTCGGCAAATTCAAGGCTGGCGGCGTTGCGGGTTTCGGTGTCCTTGTAGCGGCTGTAGAGGGTACGCAGGTAATAGCTGCTCAGGTCGTCGGGCTTGTAGTCGAAGTTCAGGCCGCCACCTGCGCGTTCGCGGCTGATGTCGTAGTCGCGCTGTTCGAACTCGTTGAGCCTGGCGCCGTCGGTGAAATCCCAGGCGCCACCGGTTTCGACGTTGTCTGAGCCAAAGTCGCGCTTTTGCCAGCTCAGCGCTGCGGCCACGCCGAAGTTGTCGATGCCGTCGCCGAGGCTGAAGCGATTACTGGCGGCACCGGAGAATTTCGGGCTGGTCTGGCGAGTGTTCTTGTCGTAGCTGGCTTCGGTGCTACCGGTATAGAACAGCCCCTTGTGATCGAACGCCGACAAGCTCTTCACATCCACGGTGCCACCGAGAGAGTTGGCGTCCATGTCCGGTGTCAGGGTCTTGATCACCGACAGCGACTGCACCAACTCCGAGGGCAGCACATCGAGGGCCACGGCGCGGCGCTCGCTCTCTGGCGCGGGCACCAGGGTGCCGTTGATGGTGACGCTGTTGAGGTCCGGGCCCAGGCCGCGCACGCTGACAAAACGCCCTTCTCCCTGGTCGCGCTCCACGCTGATGCCCGGTAGGCGCTGCACCGCTTCGGCGACGTTTTCATCCGGTAACTGGGCTACACCGTCGGCATGTACCACGCTCCTGATGCTGTCGGAAGAACGTTGTTCCTTGAGGGCGCTGTCCATGGCAGCGGCCTGGCCGACCACTTCGACATGCTCGGTGGTGGCCGCCTCGGCCGCCGTGAGCCGCTCGCTGGCCATCGCCAGGGCCAAGGCGGTAAGCGTGAAGCTGACGAGCCCGGTGCGCTTGTACATGCAATCCTCCCCAAGAATCCGTTGGCGCCAGGCAAGAGGGCCCGGCAACTGGGAGGGCACGCTAGGGGTGGGGGATGACGGTTCTGTGACAGCATTGAGTGGCCATGTCCGTAAACCGCAGGTTTGCACGGATTTTTGGCTTGGAATGAGCTGATATGACCTCAGCAGTTCTCATGTGGAAGGGGGCTTGCCCCCGATAGCGGTGTGACAGCTACAAATAAGCTGACTGATACACCGTCATCGGGAGCAAGCCCCCTCCCACATGTTTAATCTTTGTTGCCTGTGAGATGAGCTGATTCGACCCTCGCCCACCGTCATCCAACGGTCACATCCATCTGCTGTGCTGGCGCCCATCGCTCATTCGCCCAAGGAATCGCAGCCATGCCTGGCGTGCTCAAGCCCCACCGCTGGAAACTCTCATTGCTGCTGGTCGCCGCCAATCTCGGGCTGATCCTGCACCTGGCCTGTGGCGAATTGAAAAGCGTCAGTGAGTGGGTGTGGCTGGATATTGTGGGCGAAGGCGGTTCCGCCCTGCTCGCCCTGGTATGGCTGGGGCTGGTGCTCAAAAGCCGCCCCGCAGGGCGCGTCACCAACTACCTGGCGCTGGGCCTGTCGTGCATCTTTTTCTCCTGGTGGATCGACAGCCTCGACGAGTTTATCCGCCTGCCCGACAGCATCACCTGGGACCATTGGCTGGAGTCCGGACCGATGCCGGTGGGCATGGTCCTGCTGACCATCGGCATCTACCACTGGCACCGCGAACAACTGGCGATCAGCGCGCAGATGGAAAAACGCGAGCGGCTGTTCCGTGAGCATCGGCTGTTCGACAAACTCACGCCGCTGGCCGGCGCCGATTACCTCAAGCGCCAGTTGGCTGACAGCCTGCAAGACAGCCGCGACCAGCAACAGCCGCTGTCGCTGCTGGCCCTGGACCTGGACAACTTCGCCGCCATCAACCAGGCCTACGGGCATGCCGAGGGCGACGCGGTACTACAAGCCCTCAGCCATTTGCTGCTGCTCAACCTGCGCCGCCAGGACCTGCTGTGCCGCCTGGCCGGCGACCGCTTTGTGGTGCTGCTGCCCAATACCGGTGAACGCCAGGCCAGGGAGCTGGCGCTGGAGTTGCAGCAGGCAGTGCTCGGCCTGGCCCACAAGACCCGGCACCAAGGCGAACGCCTGCAACTGGCCGCGACTACCGCCGTGGTCATGGCCCTTGAAGAACCGCCCCAGAACTTGCTCAAGCGCCTGAACCTGGCGTTGGCCAGGGCCAAGCAACCGCTTGCGAAAAGTGCCTGAGATGGCCGTGAAAACCAGCTGGTATGAAGTCGACAGCCGCTTCATCCCAGGACATTACCAACCCGCCGCGCTGATCGACCTGGCCTTGTCCCGCGACATCGACAGCCATCGCCTGCTGCGCGGCACCGGCCTGTTTCACGAGGACATCCTGGCCGGCACCGCGCACCTGAGCCCGCAACAGTTCTTCGGCCTGATCGGCAACAGCCGCAAGTTATTGGACGCCGACGACAGCAGCTTCCTGTTTGGCCAGCGTTTGCTGCCGGGCTATTACGGCGCCGCCAGCCACGCCCTTGGCCATGCGCAGAACCTGCACCAGGCCCTGGAGATCCTGGTCCAGCAACAGGTGCTGCTCAGCCCGTTGGCCACCCTGCAATTGGAGCTGGATGAGCATCGCGCCTACCTGTACTGGCTGGACAGTTGCGGCGCCGGCGAGCACTGGCGTTTCCTGCTGGAAGCCTGCATGACCTCGCTGATCGCCATGAGCCAATGGCTAAGCGGCGAGCGCCTGCCATGGGCATGCAGTTTCAGCCATGCCGAGCCGCGTTATATCGAGCAGTACTGGGTGCACCTGGGCGAAGACACGCGCTTCGAACGCCCGCTGGACATGATGAGTATCCCGCGTGAATACCTCACCCGCCCCTGGCCTGGCGCCTCGGTTACGGCCGGTCAGGTTGCGCGTAGGCAGGCCCGCGAGCAGATCGAACAGCTGGGTTTTGCCGGCAGTTTTCTCGACTGTCTCTACGACTACCTGCGCGATCAAGTACGCCAGCCGCCCAGCCTGGAACAGGCGGCCCAGGCCTTCGCCATGAGCCCGGCGACCCTCAAGCGCAAGTTGAACAAGCACGACACCGGTTTTCAACAGCAGGTGGACCGGGTACGCAAGCAGGTGGCGTTGCACCTGTATCAGCTCAAGGGCTACAGCAATGATGAGGTGGCGGCGTACCTGAACTTCAACGATGCGGCGAACTTCCGGCGCTCATTCAAGCGCTGGACCGGCAGCACCCCGAACCTGATCCGCCAGCTGTTCAACAGCCGCTAGCCAGGCGCTCACGTAAAAACTCCACCAGCGCCTGCACCGGCCGTGAGCTTTGCCGGTGCTGGGGATACACCGCCGACAGGGTCAGGGCTTCGGGGGCGAAGTCGTCCAGCAGTGTCACCAGGCGCCCGTCTTTCAACGCATCCGCGACGATAAAGGTCGGCAGGTAGGTCACCCCCAGACCGGCAATGGCGGTATCACGCAACAACTCGCCGTTATTCACGCGCATACGCCCACTGACATTCAACCCCTGCAACTTGCCTTTGAAGCGCCATTGCACCTGGCGACCATGGCCGTAGGGCAGACAGTCGTGCGCGGTCAGGTCCTCGGGTTTCAATGGCGTCCCGCGCAGCGCCAGGTAATCGGGGCTGGCGCAGTACACCCGCTGCACGCTGGCGATCCGTCGGGCGATCAGGGTGGAATCTTCCAGGGTGCCGATGCGCAGCACCAGGTCGTAGCCCTCGCCGATCAAGTCCACAGGGCGGTCGCTCAGGTCGACTTCCACCGACACCTGCGGATGACGTTGCAGGAACAACGGCAGCAGGCAGCCCAGGTGAGCCATGGCGAATGACAACGGCGCGCTGAGGCGGATGGTACCGCGCGGCTCGCTGTTCTGGCCAGCGATGCCCTGCTCCACTTGCTCGACTTCACCGAGCAGGCGCAGGGCGGATTCGTAGTAGCTCTGGCCCAGTGGCGTGACATCCAGGCGCCGCGTAGAACGATTGAGCAGGCGCACACCAAGGCGCTCTTCCAGCTGGATCAGGCGGCGGCTGACGAATTGCTTGGACAGGCCCAGTTGCTCGGCGGCGGCGGTGAAACTGCCGGACTCCATGACCTGGCAGAACAGGCGCATGTCTTCGAAGGGGTTCATTGTCGCTTCTCGGTGGACGATGGGCTGATTTATAGCCTGTCGGTGGCCACACCACAAACCTAATATGGGAACACAATCAAAATGTGGGAGGGGGCTTGCTCCCGATGGCGGTGTGTCAGTCAAAAATGCTGTGACTGACACACCGCCATCGGGAGCAAGCCCCCTCCCACATGGGATTACCTACAGGTTTGAGAACCGGTTACTTGGCGGTGAACGCCGAATAGCTGTTCATCAGGTTGCGGTAGTTGGGGATGCGTGGCGACAACAGGTTGGCCAGGCCTTCCATGTCGTTGCGCCAGTCAACCTGCAGCTCGCAGGCCACCGAGAACCAGTTCACCAGCTGTGCGCCGGCGGCAGTCATGCGTGCCCAGGCGGCCTGTTGCACGGTTTCATTGAAGGTGCCGGAGGCGTCGGTGACCACGAAAACCTCGAAGCCTTCGTCGAGAGCGCACAGGGTCGGGAAGGCTACGCACACATCCGTGACCACGCCGGCAATGATGATCTGCTTACGACCGGTCGCCTTGACGGCCTTGACGAAATCTTCGTTGTCCCAGGCGTTGATCTGGCCTGGGCGGGCGATATATGGCGCGTCCGGGAACAGTGCCTTGAGCTCTGGCACCAGTGGGCCGTTAGGACCGCCTTCAAAACTGGTGGTCAGGATGGTCGGCAGGTTGAAGAACTTCGCCACGTCGGCCAGGGCCAGCACGTTGTTCTTGAATTCGTTGGGGGAGAAATCCTGCACCAGCGAGATCAGGCCAGTCTGGTGATCGACCAGCAGGACAACCGCGTCATCTTTGTTCAAGCGCTTATAAGTCATGGGGTAACTCCTTTGGTTTCTGGATTAAAAGGCAAAGCATGAACAGCCAAACGCACCCCAGAAGCCCTGGAAGTCGCTGACTGGCACGCTGGAAAGACGGGCTTTTTCATGGCTGTGGGCATGCACGCCGCACGGGCCGCTGCACTGGTGGACCTGGGCCTGCAAGGGCGAGGTCGGACGCCAGTGCCCTGGTACATTGACCACCGGCGACCAGTCCGGCAGCACCGGCACGCGTGGTGGGGCGAAATCTTCGAAGTCACCCGCGCCGTACACCACCTTGCCGCCGACCACGGTCAGCACCGATTCGATCCACTTGATGGCTTCCTCGTCGACACTGAAGAAGTCCGCCGACAACGCGGCCACGTCCGCCAACTGGCCGACCTTGATCTGGCCTTTCTTGCCCTGCTCGGACGAGAACCAGGCGCTGCCGTGGGTAAACAACTCCAACGCGGTGAGGCGTGGCAGGCCTTCGGCGTGCAGCTCCAGGCCGCCAACGGTACGGCCGCTGACCATCCAGTACAGCGAGGTCCACGGGTTATAACTGGAGACCCGCGTGGCATCGGTGCCCGCCCCTACCGGCACGCCTTCGGCGAGCATGCGCTTGATCGGCGGCGTGGCTTCGGCGGCCTTGGCACCGTAGCGCTCGACAAAGTATTCACCCTGGAACGCCATGCGGTCCTGGATCGCAATGCCGCCACCGAGGGCGCGCACGCGCTCGATGTTTTTCGGGGTAATGGTTTCGGCGTGGTCGAAGAACCACGGCAGGCCATTGAAGGGAATGTCGCGGTTAACCTTCTCGAACACATCGAGCATGCGTGAGATGGATTCGTCGTAGGTGGCGTGCAGGCGGAACGGCCAGCGCTGTTCCACCAGGTGGCGCACCACTGGCTCCAGCTCCTGTTCCATGGTCAGCGGCAGGTCCGGGCGCGGTTCGAGGAAGTCTTCGAAATCCGCCGCCGAAAACACCAGCATTTCGCCCGCGCCGTTATGACGCAGATAATCATCGCCCTGATGCAGGGTGACGCTGCCGGTCCAGTTCTTGAAGTCGCTGAGTTCTTCCTTGGGCTTCTGAGTGAACAGGTTGTAGGCGATGCGCACCGTCAACTGTTGGTCCTTGGCCAACTGTTCGATCACCGCATAGTCATCGGGATAGTTCTGGAAGCCGCCGCCAGCATCGATGGCGCTGGTCAGGCCCAGGCGATTGAGTTCGCGCATGAACTGGCGAGTGGAGTTGACCTGGTATTCCAAGGGCAGTTTCGGACCCTTGGCCAAGGTCGAATACAGGATCATCGCGTTAGGTCGTGCCACCAGCATGCCGGTGGGGTTGCCGTGGCTGTCGCGCACGATCTCGCCGCCTGGCGGGTTGGGCGTGTCCTTGGTGTAGCCGGCCACCCGCAACGCCGCACGGTTGAGCAAGGCGCGGTCGTACAGGTGCAGCACAAACACCGGAGTGTCCGGCGCAGCCTGGTTGAGTTCTTCGAGGGTGGGCATGCGTTTTTCGGCGAACTGGAATTCGTTCCAGCCGCCGACCACGCGTACCCATTGCGGCGTAGGGGTACGGTCGGCCTGGTCCTTGAGCATGCGCAAGGCATCGGCCAGGGACGGCACGCCTTCCCAGCGCAGCTCGAGGTTGTAGTTCAGCCCGCCACGGATCAGGTGCAGGTGCGAGTCATTGAGCCCTGGGATTACCGTGCGGCCCTTGAGGTCGATGACCTGGGTGCCGCTGCCGCGCAGGGCCATGGCCTCGCCGTCAGTGCCGACCGCGACGAAGCGCCCGTCGCGGATGGCGACGGCTGTGGCACGTGGGTTTTCCCGGTCCACGGTGTGGAACTGGCCATTGAACAGAATCAGATCGGCGTTCATAGGGTTTCCTTTACAGAAGGTTGAAGCCAGGGGGCAAACAAGCGGGTAGCCGCTGGCATCAGCAGGTAGACCACCAACAGCACAATGGTCAGGGTGACCAGGAAGGTGGAGACCACATAGTTGGACAGCAACGGGTGCAGGCGCAGGATCGGCCCCCAGATAAACGGCAGGAGCAAGGTTTGCGGCAAAATCACGCACAGGCTGACCACTGCCTGTTTCCAGCGCGGCGGCTGGGCAGCGCCGTCGGCCTGGGGCGCGAACCAGAACTCATTGACGGCGCCGATTTCAGTCTGGTCGCCGTCCGCCAGCATCGGCGCGGCTTCGTCGATCAGGGCCTGGCGTTGGGGAGAGTCAAGCCACAACTCCAGGGCATCGGTGGAGCGATAGCGCAGCACACAGGTGAACAGCGCCATGCCGTTCTGCCGGCTGCGTACCACATCGACGCCCAGATGGCCGGGGCGCTCACCGGCAATACGCACGATACGGCGCAGCCAGGCTTCGTACTCGGTTTCGCGTCCGGGCTTGACCCGGTGCTTGACCACCAGCGTGACGACTTCGTCAGGGCTGGTCTTGGGTGTTGGGTCCATGGTTGGGTGACTCCCCCGCAGTATTGAGCGATGGGAGGAGTTTGCCGGGCCGTGGATATTGGGAATTGGATGTATGTGCTGTTTGGCGCCTGAGGATGTTGGAGGGGGCAAGCCCTATGCCTGTAGGAGCGAGCTGGCTCGCGAAAAACCCCTAGGCGCCGCGTTTATTCAGGATACACGCGTTATCGTTGACGTTTTTCGCGAGCAAGCTCGCTCCTACAGGGGGTCACTGACAGAGTCACTTGGCGGCCATATGCTCCGCAATCCGCCCCCGTAACCAGCGCTCCGACGGGTCATTGTCATGCACCCCACTCCAGACCATCGACAGCTCCGCTGCGTCAATGGCGAACGGCGGGTCTTCAGCGCGCAAGCGGGTGCCCTCGGTCAGTGCGCACGCCGCATAATCCGGCACGGTGGCGATAATCTGCGTGCCCGCCAGCAATGCACGCAACCCGCTGAACTGCGGTACAGCCAGCACCACACGGCGCGAGCGGCCGATGCGTGCCAGGTCGAGGTCGATATTGCCGCTCAAGTCGCCTGAAAACGACACCATCGCATGGGGCCTGGCGCAATAGTCATCCAAGGTCAGAGGCGCCACGCCGTCATCGCCGCGCAGTACCTTGCAGGGGATGTCCCGCAGTTTCTTGCGCTTGGCATTGGCCGGCAGTTCGGTGGTGTAGCTGACGCCCACCGAGATCTCACCGCTGGCCAGCAGTGCCGACATCAACAGGTAATTGGCCCGGCGCACCACCACGATGATACCCGGTGCCTCTTCGCGCAGTTGGCTGAGCAACGCCGGAAACAGCCCGAACTCGGCGTCATCGGACAGGCCGATGCGAAACACCGCGCTGCTGCTGGAAGGGTCGAAGTCCTTGGCGCGGCTGACGGCGCCCGAGATGATGTCCATGGCCGGTTGCAGCTCCTTGAGTATCGCCACCGCACGGGGCGTGGGCTCCATGCCGCGGCCGTTGCGCAGCAGCAGTGGGTCGTCGAACAAGTCGCGCAAACGGCCCAATGCGGCGCTCACCGCCGGTTGGCCCATAAAGAGTTTTTCGGCGACCCGGGTCAGGTTTTTTTCAAACATCAAGGCTTCGAAAATTACCAGCAGGTTCATGTCGACGCGGCGCAGGTCGTTGCGGTTCATGGCGGTATCCAAACGTTTTCCAGACGGCCAGGGAAGCATATCCGCACTCCCCGCGATTGCATGCCTGTGCTGTCTTTTCCACGCCTGCAGCTGGCGAAATTAACAACGTTTAACTCGTCAGGCCGGAGCTCCTGCACCAAGAATGCAGGCGTCTACACTGCATCCATCCACCGGGAACGCTCCCATCGACTACGGATATCTGTCATGGCCCGACTCGAGCAATACGCCCCACGTTTGTCCGCCACCGGCGGCCTGTGCCCCCGGCGCGAACGAATCGCCAAGCAACTGATCCTCGCCAACCTCGGCGAAAGCCTGGCTATCGCCGACCTGGCCCAGGCCTGCGCCTTGTCGCGCAGCCACTTTTCCCGCGCATTCAAATGCACCACCGGGCTATCGCCCCAGGAATGGATCCGCCAGCAACGCATCCAGCGCGCCAAGGAGTTGATCACCGGTTCGTCCTTGAGCCTCACGCAAATCAGCCTGGAATGTGGTTTCTGCGACCAGGCGCACTTCTGCCACATGTTCACGCGCAGCGAAGGCGTGAACCCGATGACCTGGCGAAACCATCAGTCGCGCCACAAGCCTTTGGTGATCGCCGCCTAGTGGTCTTCACGCACCTGGAATATGCTGGCCCATCTTCGACTCCGGAACCTGGGCAGCCATGACTGACTTGAGCGACCAGGCCGTGCACTTCGGCCCCTACCGTGTCCACCCGCGCCAGCGCCTGGTGCTGGAAGCCGGCCGCCCGCTGCGCCTGGGGCGGCGGGCCGTGGATATTCTGCTGGTCCTGCTGGAGCAGGCCGGCAATGTGGTGAGCAAGCAGGAGCTGATCTCGCGGGTCTGGCCCAAGACCGTGGTGGAAGACGGCAACCTGCGGGTACACATGGCCGCGTTGCGCAAGGCGCTGGGCGATGGCCAGGCCGGGCAGCGCTATATCGTCACGGTCGCTCAGCGCGGCTACAGTTTTGTTGCGCCACTGAGCATTGAACCGATGACGCTACCCACAGGCGGCATGCCCCAGCGCCCGAGCCATAACCTGCCGTTGCGGCGTACGCGAATGATCGGCCGCCAAGCCCTGATCGACGCCCTGGTGCAGCAACTGCCGCAGCAGCGCTTCATCACCTTGACCGGCGCCGGTGGCATCGGCAAGACCACCGTGGCCCTGCGCGTCGCCGAGTTGTTGATCGGGCATTACCGTGACGGCATTCATCTGCTGGACCTGGCCCCACTCAGCGCAGCCTCGATGATCCTGCCCAACCTCGCCGCGCTCCTCGACCTGACACCCGCTGCGAATGCACCGCTGGTCAGCTTCGCCCGTAGCCTGCAGGCACGCCAGATGCTGCTGGTGATCGACAACTGCGAACACTTGCTCGACGACATCGCCCTGATCAGCGAAACCCTGTTGCGCCATGCGCCGCACCTGCACATCCTCACCACCAGCCGCGAAGCCCTGCGCGCCGACGGTGAGTATGTGCAACGCCTCGAGCCGCTGGCTTGCCCACCCGCCACCGGCAACCGTGCCCAGGCCCTGGGTTACCCGGCCATGCAATTGCTGATCGAGCGGGCCATGGCCCATCAGGACAGCTTTGCCCTCAGCGAAGCTGACCTGCCCCTGGCGATTGATATCTGCCAGCGCCTGGACGGCATTCCCCTGGCAATTGAACTGGTGGCCGCGCAAATCGAGCGTTTTGGCTTGCAGGGGCTGCTGGTACAGATGGAAGACAATTTCCGCCTGCTGACCCGCGGGCGGCGCAGCGCCCTGCCCCGCCAGCAAACCCTGCGGGCCACCCTCGACTGGAGCTTTGACCTGCTCGGCGAGTGCGAAAAAACCTGCCTGCGTCGCCTCGCGGTTTTTCGCGCAGGCTTCAGCCTGGCCAGCGCCGCAGCGGTGATCGCCGGGGAAACGATCGCCCCCGGCGAAGTGCTGGGCTCCATCACGCAATTGGTGGCCAAGTCCTTGTTGAATGTGGAAGCCGGCGATGACGAGATGGTGTATCGCCTGCTGGATATCACCCGCACCTACGCCCTGGAAAAGCTTAGCCTCGCCGGCGAACTGCCAGCCACTCGAGAGCGCCATGCGGCACGCTGCCTGGCACTGATGGAACAGGCCCGGACCGACTGGGAACTGCTGGCCACGCAGCCCTGGCTTGACCGCTATGCGCCGCTGCGCGAAGACGTGCGCGCCGCACTCGATTGGGGCTTTGCCGAGGACGTCGGGCACTTGCTGGCCATCCGCCTGACGGTCAGCGCAATGCCCCTGTGGCAGGAATTGTCATTGCTGCGTGAGCACGGCGGCTATGTGGACAAGGCACTGGCACTGATAGGCCAGGTCGATACGCCCTGCACGCAACTGATCCTTCAATTGCAATTGGCCCTGGGCAGCCTCTCCTACCACGCCATGGGCGCTGCGCCCCGCACCATTGCCGCCTTTGTCAGTGCCGAACGCCTGGCCCTGGCACGTCGCGACGTTGCAGGGCAACTGCGTGCGGTCTCCGGGCAAATGGCTGTAAACCTGTGTGCCGGGCGCTATGCCCAAGCACTGCAACAAAGCCTGCAGTTTGATCGCCTCGACCCGCGTACCGAACCGTTGCTGGAGCTGAGCGCCCAACGATTGCGCGCACTGGCCCAGCATTACACCGGGGACCAGGCGCTCGCCCGGCACAATGCCGAGCAAGTGCTGCAGCGCATGAGCCACAGCGGCCATGTAAACCGGTTCGCCCATGGCGTCGGCGTGCAATACGATCAAAGCGTGGCATCCTTGACCCTGCTGGCGCGGATCCTGTGGTTACAGGGTTTTCCCGACAGTGCCTGGCGTAGCGCCAGCCAGGCGCTGGAGCTGGCCCTGCAGATCAATCATGGCACCTCGATCTGCTACACCCTGGCCCTGGCCGGGGTGGTAATCGCCCGCTACAACGGCGCCGAAGACGATGCGCAAGCCCTGCAAAGGCTACTGCTGGAACAGGCGCACAAGCATTCGGCGCAGTTGTTCCAGACCTGGGCCGGGCATTACGCCGGTATTCTGGTCGACCAGGATTTGCAGGGACTGGGACTGATCGAGGACACCCTGATTACATTCGGCGCCGACGAAGTCAATGAAGCAGCCTTCGAGCGCGCACGCGCAGGCTCTGCGGGCTGGTGCGCGCCTGAAATCCTGCGGGTCTGTGCCCAACAGTGGGTGCAACGGGGCGACAGCCGCGCCGCTGAAGCCCTGTTGCTCGAAACCCTGGGCCTGGCGCGCCAGCAAGGTGCCTTGGCCTGGGAACTGCGCTGTGCGACTTCCCTGGCACAACTGTGGCAACGGCAGGGGCGTTTGCAGGCCGCGCGGGACCTGCTGGGTTCAGTCTACGGGCGATTTACCGAAGGCTTCACCACTCGCGACTTAGTCCGCGCAAGCAGCCTGCTCGACGAGTTGCAGGACAAACGGCCGGCCTGAAAAAGCCCCCACACATGGCTCGTAGCCCTGCTGCAAACGCTCGACCTGACGCGGGTCACGCAGTTGCGCCAGGGCATAGCTGCGCACACAGTTGAGCAGGCGGTAGCGGCGCTGCGGGCCTAGCCCAGGTTCGACGCTCAGCAGCGAGACATTCACCAGGCGCGCCAGCAGATAGGCCAGGTCGGCGTGCTCAAGCTCGGTCCCGCTCACCAGCTTGCTCAAGGCAGGCAAGGTCACTGCCATCTTGAACAACCCCAACTGCAGGAACAGCCAGCATTCCGGCAGGCTCAGGCGTTCGTAGCTCCAGTCCAAGGCAGCAGTCAGTGATCGATGGTGTTCCACCGCCGTGCGGCGCCCGCGGGTCAACGTCTGCAGCCCCGTGCGCAATTGTCTCTGCACACCGCTGATGCCCAATGCGTCAACTTGGGCCGCCGCCAGTTCGAGGGCCAACGGGATACCGTCCAGGCGCCGGCAAATATCGCGCAGCGCTGCCAGATCCTGATGCCGTAATACAAACCCCTGCTGGCTGGCACACACCCGAGCGATAAACAGCTGCACCGCGGGACAAGCCATGGCCTGCTCGACACTGCTCAATGCCGAGGGCGACTGCACGGCCAGCCGAGGCACGCGCAGCACCCACTCGCCGGGGGCCAGCAAGGCTTCGCGGCTGCTGACCAGCACGCTGACGCCGGGCGCCTGTTCGCGCAATGCACGTACCAGCTTGCGACACGCACCCAACAACAGGTCAGCACCATCGAGTACCAGCAGCAACTGGCGCGAGGCCAATTGGCGGCACAGCTCATCAACGCGCTCGCACTGCTGTAGTTGCAATACCGTGGCCAGACTGCCGAGCAGTTCGTGGGGTGCATGCATGCGGGTCAGGTCGACCCACCACGCCCCGTCGCGATAGCGGGGCAATACCCGCTCGGCCAAGGCCAGGGCCAATGTACTTTTGCCAATGCCGGCCATCCCGGTGAGCGTCAACAGCCGCTGCCCGGGCAAGCGTCGCGCCAGCACCCGCACAAGCTCATCGCGGCCACATACCGGGCTGAGCCGCGCAGCCAGGTTGTGCTGTGGCAGTAACGTCGGCGCCGAGCCTTGCACGGGGGCGACGAAACAGTAGCCGCGCTGGGGGTGATTGAGGATCAGGCGTGGCCCGTCGAGCGCCCGGCGCAATGCGGCAATGTGCACGCGCAGGTTATTGTCCTCGACGACGCTGCTGGGCCAGACCCGCTGGATCAAGGTCGCCTTGCTGATGAATTGCCCAGGCGCCTCGAGCAGCACCGCGAGAATATCCAGGGCGCGTCCGCCCAGCGCCACCGGCAGGCCCGCCTTGCTGACCAGGCGCTGTTGCCGATGAAAAGTGTAAGGGCCGAAGCTGATCGCCGCAGAGTTGTGCATGTCCGCTAAAAGCGCTGGAACACCCGTGCTTGAGTGCCTGCGCGTCCTTTTCCGTGGGCTCGGCGCTATCTTGCCAGCTGGCGATGACGGGGCAATGCTGGCACGGGGAGCGATACGGACAATCGAGTGCCCTGGACGGACATTGTGTCGTTAACTGAACTGTTGTCGGTATTGGGTAGGGTTCAGGCCAAGCTTTTCACTGAACAGAAAGCGCATATGCCGCACGCTGCCGAAGCCTGCGTGGAACGCCACGGTCTTAAGCGGCAGGTCGGTGGTTTCCAACAAGTGCCGAGCCCGGTCGATGCGTGCGCCCTGCAGGAACGCCATGGGCGTCATCTGCACGTCCTTGGCGAACAGTCGCGCAAAATGCCGTGCACTCATGCCGGCCAGTTCGGCCATGGACTCGATGGTAAAGGCTTGCTCCAGATGCGCCAGAACGTGGTTCTGTACGCGGGTGATCGCAGTTTCCTGGGGCGCTACGGCAGCGGTCATCGGGCTGAACTGGGCCTGACCGCCCTGGCGCTTCATCACCACCAGCAGCACCTTGGCCACATCCACCGCCACTTGCTTGCCGTGGTCCTGGGCGACCACCGAAAGGGCCAGGTCGATACCGGCGGTGACGCCACCCGAGGTGATCAGGCGCCCGTCCTGCAAGTAGATGCGATCGGTCTCGACAATGGCGTTGGGGAACGCCTTGATCAACCGCTCGGTGTAATGCCAGTGAGTAGTCACGCGGTGCCCGTCGAGCAAGCCCGCATGCCCGAGCACGAAGGCGCCGGTGCAGATCGAGCCGAAACGCCGGGACCGTGGTGCCGCTGCTTTCAGCCAGGGCAGCAGTGCGGGATGGCATTCGTTATAGGCGCCCGGACCGCCCGGCACCAGCAGCAGGTCATAGGCGGCATGGTCCTGCTCCAAGAGCAAATCGGTCTGCACCATCACCCCGTTGGAGGCCCGCAACGGACCGGGCTCTGTGCCAATGGTCAGGATCTGATAGTGGTCGGCTGCCGGCAGGTAGCGGTTGGCAATCGAAAACACTTCCAGCGGCCCGGCCATGTCGAGCAGCAGGAAGTCCGGGAACAGCGCCATGGCCACGGTTTTCATAAGCGGGGAAAGTCCATTGAACAGAAATGCGGCGGGCATTATGGCACGACTTTGAGTGTCAACCAGAGAGAGACAGTTATTCTATTTTCAGCTCGTTAATGAATAATTCGATAACCATTAATCTTCTCCTCACCCAAGCGCCCTGCATCTCGCAGCCCGCGCTCACTTGAGGACTGGACCATGCTGACCCTTCGCAAAGCTTCCGAACGCGGCGCCGCTAATCACGGTTGGTTGAAGTCGTTCCACACCTTCTCTTTCGCCAACTACTGGAACCCCAACGAACAGGGTTTTTCCGACCTGCTGGTCATCAATGATGACCGCGTCGCCGCCGGCAAAGGCTTTGGCCAGCACCCGCACCGCGACATGGAGATTTTCTCCTACGTGCTCGAAGGCGCCCTGGAACACAAGGACACCCTGGGCACCGGCTCGGTGATCCGCCCTGGCGATGTGCAGTTGATGAGCGCCGGCAGCGGCGTGGCCCACAGTGAGTTCAACCACAGCCAACGCCTGGGGGTGCACTTCCTGCAAATCTGGATCGTGCCCAACGAGGCTGGCGCCAAGCCGCGCTATCAGCAGGAGCACTTCAGTCAAGCGCAGAAACGCGGGCGCTTGCAGCTGATCATCTCCCCGGACGGCGCCAATGGCTCGCTGAAAGTTCGCCAGGATGCACGGGTGTATGCCGGGCTGTTCAACGGCGACGAAAGCACACGCCTGGAGCTGGCGCCGGATCGCTACGCCTACGTTCATGTAGCGCGCGGCAGCGTTGAACTCAATGGCCAACGCTTGCAGGAAGGCGACGGTGTGCGGGTGCGTGATGAGCGCCAGCTTCGCCTGAGCCATGGCGAGGACGCCGAGGTGCTGGTGTTCGACCTGCGCCCCAATGAACTGCCGCAGATGCCGTGACGCTTGCAGTGATGGTTCGGCAAGGACCATCGCTGGCATCGATAGTCACCATCAGCGCAATGAAGTTCTCTTAAAAAAACCAACGCGTAACATCAAACCCATGCCAAACGGCACCCAACCAAGACACTCGGAGCACACCATCATGAAACGCCAACTCTTGCTTAGCCTCGCTTTCTCGGTACTCGCTGCAAACGCTTTTGCCCACCCGGTAGTCGCCGAAGGCGGCTCGGACCGCCTGATAGAAACCCGCGTTGCCGAAGGTGGCGCGGATCGTTTGCAGGAACGTGGCCTGGCTGAAGGTGGTGCTGACCGCCTGCAGGAACGTGGCCTGGCCGAAGGCGGTGCGGATCGCCTGCAGGAACGTGGCCTGGCCGAAGGTGGTGCTGACCGCCTGCAGGAACGTGGCCTGGCCGAAGGCGGTGCGGATCGCCTGCAGGAACGTGGCCTGGCTGAAGGTGGCGCGGATCGCCTGCAGGAACGTGGCCTCGCCGAAGGTGGTGCCGAACGTTTGCTGAGCACCCACGTATAACCCCGCTCTGTTGGCGGGACACCCCAAACCGGCCTGATCAGCCGGTTTTTTTTCGTCTGCGATTTGCATGAAAATCGCAAAATCCTGCACCGCTCAACGCTAACCACGATGCGCAGCGAGCCGCTCTTGATCTGGCTTTTGATCTGAGGCGCCCCCCCAAATCCATGGCGGATTACGGGCACACCGAGCCTGAGCGAGGTGCCGAGTGGTGGGGCATGCACTCGGTCTGATCCAACATTCTGGTTGGCTGTCAGGCCGTCATCGGGGGCAAGTCCCCTTCTATATTTGGACCGAGGCCATCAGGCAGGTCTGCTGCCATCTTCATCCCTGGGCAACCAGGAATTTCTTGCGATACGCCGTCGGCAACATCCCCACCCGTTGCTGGAACAATCGGCGAAACGAGTTGCTGTCCTCATAACCCACCGCATAGGTGATGCTGTCGAGGGTCATGCGGGTGGTTTCAAGCATCTGCTTGGCCCGCTCCAGACGCAGGGTCTGCAGGTAGGCAATCGGTGTACAACCAGTGGCGTCCTTGAACCGCCGCTTGAAATTGCGCACGCCAAAGCCAAAGCGCTGGGCCACCTCATCGATCACCAGTGATTCAGCGAAGTGCTGCTCCAACCAATGCTGCACGCGCAGGATCTCAACATCCCCGTGGTGCTTGGGCAACGACCACATGGCGTACCCCGACTGCTCGGTGCGCCCGGCATCGATCAGCAAGTATTTGCTGCAGGTATGGGCCAGTTCCGGTGAGCCGAAACGACGGATCAGGTGCAGTATCAAGTCCATCGCCGCCGTGGCGCCGCCGCTAGTGATCAGGCGGTTTTCTTCGCAGAGGATCTGCGCCTCATCCAGGCTGACCTGGGCATACCGACGCCGGAAGAACTCAGCAAACGCCCAATGGGTCGTGGCGCGCAAGCCGTGCAACAGCCCGGTCTCGGCGAGCATGAAGGTGGCCGTGCACATCGAGGCCAGTACGGCACCTCGCCCGTGCTGCTCACGCAGCCAGGGGCCATAGGCTGCAAACGCCGGCAAGGCTTGTTTGAGGGTGAAGAGAAAACCGGGTATCAGTACGAGATCGGTGTGTGCAATCTGCTCCAGTGAGCAATCCACGTGCAGGCGCTGCCCGCCCCAGGCCGTCACCGGCTGGCCGTCCAGGGAGGCGAGCACCACCTCGAAAGGCGGGCGGTCGGCGAACAGGTTGGCTGCGCTTAGCATCTCCATGACCAGGGTGGCACCCGCACCCGAACATTGGTCAGCCAGGAGCAGAGTAATGTGCATATAAGAACCCGATTTGCGCTTTTCGCATGTAATAAGTCATTTGCGCACCTACCTTAGCCGATCCCGCACCGTTACAGTGCCGCCATTGATCAACTGTCGAGTAGTTTCATGAATCTCTGGTTTCGATTACTGCACATGCTCCTGCGCCGTCCCTGGCGCAAACCGGTACATGGCCTGGACACCACGGTGGTGCGCATGCGCGTCTGGCCGCTGGACCTGGACCTCAACCGGCACGTCACCAATGGCCGGTATTTCACCCTGGCGGATGTGGCGCGCATGGATTTTGTCTTGCGCACGGGCGCCTTCCGCGTGGCGCTGCGTCACAAGGCCGTGCCGATCGTGGGCGACACCTGGGGCAAGTTTCGTCGAGAGTTGAAGCTGTTCGAGGTCTTCGAAGTGCACACCCGCATGCTCGGCTGGGACCATAAGTGGAGCCTGATGGAGCACCGTTTCGTCAGTAACGGCCGGGTGATTGGCGTGGTGGTGATACGCGGGGTGTTTCGCTCCGCAAAGGGCACCCTGCCTCCGGCGGAATTCGTGCGCGAACTGGGTTTGAACGAAACCTCGCCGCCGATGCCGCAATGGCTAAGCGACTGGGCGCGCAGTTGCGATGAGATGAGTGTGCAACTGCGGGATGAAGAGCAGGTTTGAAAACATCTATTGGGCCACACTTTATGTCTGGCGCTTGAGCTTCAAGTGCCGTGCATACCACGGCCGTTTTGGTACGCGCTTGAACAACCCCTCGAGCAGCTCCTCATCGGCGCCAAAGGTGATGCGCAGGGCCAGCTTCATGATTTCCGGGTCCATTTCCATCGAGCGCCCCTGTTGCAGCCCTGGTGTGGTGCTGCAGCCGTGGGTGTCCGGGCCCAGCCATGGATCGCCCACCTCCACCCAGCGACCCGGAGCAAACCAGGCCACGTCGTTGACCTTCATCCGCGTCACCTCGCCAGGGTTGAACCGTTCGTGGGCACGGAACCAGTCTTCGATACGGTCGTCGATCCAGCCATGAAAATGCCAGAACACCGGGTTTACATGGGATGAAAACGGATCGCCGAGAAAGTCATTTTCCGGCGCGTACCAACGTGGGGCGAAGTCCGCAGGGTCGCGGGCGAACGGCACCGGCGCACCGTTGGAAGGGTCGCGGGGCACTGAGGCCCAGCGCATGTGCAGCCAGTCGTGCAGGCCCAGCTCCATCTCCGAGCCCAGTTGGCCCAGGGTCAACTTGGCCAGGTAACGCGGATCGCGGTATTGGGATTCCCACACCTGGAAGTTGCTGTGGTAGGTCTCGGCCGCCTTGATGTCGCTGACCCACTGGGTGTAGTCAGCGTCATCCGGTGCCGACCAACAAGGGGGTAGCGCAAAACCGTCGTGGTTGTCGAAGTACCGCACAAAACCCAGGCGATCACGCTCCAGCGCCGGTTGCGGTTCGGGGAATTGCGGCCATGAGGGCAAATCCTGCATGGAGCGTGCGGTGCCGAGCATATGGCGGTGCATGAAGAAAAAGTCGATACCCGAGCCGTTGCGATCCTTGCGTTTGCCTCGGGCGTCGCGCTCCTGGCCCCGGGGCCCGGGTTGCCAGCCGATGCCGCGCAGGGCTTCGCGTTGTTCTTCGGAGAGCTTGTGCCACCGATCACGGCTGGCGTGCCAGAGTTGGTGAAACAGGCGGTGTTCGGGAGACACCAGCCAGGCCAGCAAGGTCGGATTCAGGCCAATGCGCTGGCGGGCTTCGGGAAACAGCTGTTTGTGGGCGATGAAACGGTTGTCGCGCTCGGTCAAGGCCAGGGGGCGCTCAAGGTCGAGAATCTGCCCGCTCAGGGTGCCGCTGCCGGCATTGCCGAAGTCGGCCCAGACTTCATCGAGGGTCATCTTGAACTCATAGGCGGGCACATCGGCCTGCGCATCGCGGTCGATCAAGCGCCAATAGAGCACGGCGCCATCGCCGGTGAGCAGATCGCCCAATACGCGGTAGCGCGGTTCGCCGTCGGCGCGCAGGTTCTCGGCGGTGTCCAGGTAACCACGCAGGCCGCGGCCACGGGGGGCGATGTCGAGCAGCAGTTCCAAGCCGTCCCGCGGCAAGCCCTTGAGCCCGGCATCGCGCCCTTCCAGGCGCAGGCTCCACACACCGCGCAGGGTGTCCGCCAGGTGTTGGCCCTGGGTATCGGCCAGGTCGACCGTGGCTTCGCCGGGGGTGATGGGGAATTCTTCCCGCGTCAGCTCGCGATGGGCGTAAAAGGCCGCCGGCACGGCCGCGCCGGTCAGCGCCAGGCCTGCGATGAACCCACGTCGAGAGATTGTCATTGTCTACCTTAGGAAACGGCTTAATCAGAGCTAGAACGTTTGCAGCCCGCTGAAATTTACCGCCGCGCCCCCCGCACCTAAATTTCCCCCGTCATCGCTCGTTCTTTCCTGATAGCAAAGGCCTCAACTGACTGAGATGGCAATGACAAAATCACGTTCGAAAAAGGCGCTGTATATCGGCCTGCCGTTGGCCCTGGCTATCGGCGCCGGGTCCGGTTTTCTGATCTGGGACCAGTGGTTCAAGGGCAACGCCGGCTACTCGCTGGAGGTGATCAAGCAAGCCAATGAAATGCAGGATCGCCTGTTGTCGTTTGACAGCCATATCACCGTGCCCCTGGATTTCGGCACGGCGGGTAATGAGGCCGACAAGGATGGCAGCGGCCAGTTCGACCTGGTCAAGGCAGCGCGTGGCCGATTGTCCGGCGCCGCGCTGACGATTTTTGGCTGGCCGGAAATCTGGAGCGGCCCCAACGCCCCCCACAAGCCCACCGACGGTTTTGTCGAAGAGGCCCGCCATGAGCAGGAGGTGCGCTACAAAATCATTTCCGGCATGGTCCGCGACTTTCCCAACCAGGTGGGCATCGCCTACACCCCGGACGATATGCGGCGCCTGCACGGCGAAGGCAAGTTTGCGATCTTTATCAGCATGCTCAACGCCTACCCCCTGGGCAATGATCTGAACCAGCTCGACCTGTGGGCCGCACGCGGCATGCGCATGTTCGGTTTCAGCTACATCGGCAATAACGCCTGGTCCGACTCGTCGCGCCCGTTGCCGTTTTTCAATGATTCGACCGACGCCCTCGAGGGCCTGTCGCCCATCGGCCAACAAGCGGTGCACCGCCTGAATGACCTGGGAGTGATCATCGACGTGTCGCAGATGTCGACCAAGGCCCTGGAGCAAGTCGCGCAATTGAGCCGCACGCCGATGGTGGCATCCCACTCGGCGCCACGGGCGTCGGTGGATATCCCGCGCAACCTCAGTGACAAGGAACTGCAACTGATCAAGAACAGCGGCGGCGTGGTGCAGGTGGTGGGCTTCCCCGCATACCTGCGCCCCTTGAGCCAACCGACCCAGAACAAGCTCAACGCCCTGCGTGCGCGCTTCGACCTGCCGCCGTTGCCCAACCTGGCCATGGCCTTGATGCCCGGCGACGCAATCATTGCGGCCTGGCCTGAGCAACGCTTCGGCCAATACGCCAGTGCGCTGTACGCCATCCTCGAGGAAGAACCCAAGGCCACCCTCAAGGACCTGGGGGACGCCATCGACTACACCGTGCGCAAGATCGGCATCGATCACGTCGGCATCGCCTCGGACTTCAACGATGGCGGTGGCCTCAAGGGCTGGGAGAACGTCGGCGAGGTGCGCAACGTCACCGCCGAACTGATCCAGCGCGGCTACTCCGAAGCCGATATCGCCAAGCTGTGGGGAGGCAACTTCCTGCGCGTGTGGGACCAGGTACAAAAAGCCGCCAAACCCTTGGCCAACCGCTAATCACCACGAAGTAAGTCCATGACCGACCGCCGTACATTTCTCAAGCAGGCCGGCGTCTTTGCCGCGAGCCTGCCACTGGGCGCCGCCCTGCTACCCCCCGCAATGGCAGCCACTACGAATGACCCATGGACGGGATTGAAACAGCTGTTCAACCAGGACCCGGATTACCTGCACCTTTCCAACTTCCTGGTGGCCTCGCACCCCAAGCCGGTGCGCGAGGCCATTGAACGCTACCGCATGCAAATCGACCGCAACCCAGGGCTGGCAATGGACTGGGACCTGCAGCAAACCTGGAAGCGTGAAGGCCAGGTGCGCGAATGGGCCGGTCGCTACCTGAATGCAACACCGGCACAGATCGCCCTTACCGGCAGCACGTCCGAAGGGCTGGCGATGATTTATGGCGGGATCAAGGTACGACCGGACCAGGAAATCCTTACCACGGTGCATGAGCACTACGCCACGCAGAGCAGCCTGGATTTTCGTGCGCTCAAGCAGGGCACCCGGGTGCGTCGTATCCACCTGTTCAAGAACGCCGCCCAGGTATCCGTCGACGAAGTGATGGGCAATATCAAGCGCAACATCCGCCCCAATACCCGCGTGCTGGGTATGACCTGGGTGCAATCCGGCAGCGGTGTGAAACTGCCCATCGGCGAGATCGGCCAACTGGTGAACGAACATAACCGCAACCGTGACGACAACGACCGCATCCTCTATGTGGTCGACGGCGTACACGGCTTCGGCGTCGAGAACCTCGATTTCCCGGGCATGCATTGCGACTTCTTTATCGCCGGCACCCACAAGTGGATGTTCGGCCCGCGCGGCACCGGCCTGGTGTGCGCCCGTGACGCCGAGAACAAATACGTCACGCCGATGGTGCCGACTTTTTCCGAGGACAAGGACTTCGCCACCACCATGACGCCAGGTGGTTACCACGCCTTCGAACATCGCTGGGCCGCCGACGAAGCCTTCAAGCTGCACCTCCAGCTGGGCAAAGCACCGGTGCAGGCACGTATCCATGCCCTCAACACCGAACTCAAGGACCAGTTGCTGGCCCACCCGCAGATCGAGCTGGTCACGCCGCGCAGCCCTGAGCTGTCGGCGGGTTTCACCTTCTTTCGAGTCAAGGGCCAGGACAGCGACGAGGTGGCGGCCTACCTGATGAAAAACCGCGTGGTGGTGGACGCAGTCGATCGTGACGTCGGCCCGGTGATTCGTACCGCGCCCGGCCTGCTCAACAGCTCGGATGAGCTCCAGCGCTTCGTGACCTTGCTGAGCCAACGGCTATGACCTTTTTCCCTTTGGACGAGATGCCCACATGACTCCATTCCGACTCAAACCCCTGACCGCACTGGCGCTCACCGCCCTGTGCGGCGCGCTGCTGCCCAACCTGGCTCAGGCCGCCACACCACAACCCGGCAAGGTATTCAAAGACTGCAAGGACTGCCCGGAAATGGTGGTACTGCCTGCCGGCACCTTCACCATGGGCACGCCGGAAGGTGAGGTCGGCCGCGAACCGGACGAAGGCCCGATGCATGCCGTGACCTTCGCCAAGCCCTTCGCCATGAGCCGTTTCCATATCACCGCCGCTGAATGGGACAGCTACGTGCGCCAGACCGGCGTGAAGATCGCCAACGGCGACGATCGCCCTGGCCGCGAATGCATCGCCAGCAAGCCGCGCTACCCTCAAGGCCCGCGCCAGCCGGCGGTGTGCATGGATATGGACGACATCAAGCAGTACGTGAGCTGGCTGTCGAAGAAGACCGGGCAGCAGTACCACATGGTCAGCGAAGCCCAGCGCGAATACGCCGCTCGTGCCGGCACAACCGGCCCGTTCCCCTTCCCGTTCGACGAGGGCAAGGGCTACAGCATCGCCAAGCACGCCAACACCTACGGCCCGGCAGATGGCTATAGCTATTCGTCGCCGGTCGGCAGCTACCCGCCGAATGCGTTTGGCATGTATGACATGCACGGCAATGTGTATGAACGGGTGGCTGACTGCGAACATCCAAACTACATCGGCGCACCGACTGATGGCAGTGCGTGGGTGGAGCCCAACTGTGAGGGCTATCAGATTCGTGGCAATGACTGGGGTGAGGCACCGGTGTTTTCGCGCTCGGGCAACCGCAACACCATCTACCCTGATACCCGCGGGGACTGGCTCGGTTTCAGAGTCGTTCGCGACCTCTGATCCAGGCCGCCCTACCCATCAATACAGAACGAAAGCGGGAGGGAGTCAACTCCCTCCCGCCTCTTCGACCCCAGCGCCTCAGCGAATCAGAAGGTCCACTTGGCGTTGACCATGGCATTGCGCGGTTCGCCATAGGAGCCCGAGTTGAATGTACCCATGCCATCGTAGTACTTCTGGTCAAACAGGTTGTTGACGTTCAAACCTACGGTCAGGTGCTCATCGACCTTGTACTTGGCCAACAAGCCGACCACCGCAAACGGATCCTGGGTCGCCTTGTAATAAGGGCCTGTATAGTTGATTTGCGAAGACGCGTACATCTCGCTTTGCCAGGTCACGTTACCGCCGACGGTCAACTTGCTCCATTCACCCGGCAAACGATAAGTCGTGCCGAACTTGAACAGGTTGATCGGCTGGTTGGTCTGGACCCGACCGCCATCCTTGTCATGGGACTCACGGTAGGTATAGCCACCAAACACATTCCAGCCGCTGGCCACTTCACCGGAGATCTCGGTCTCGACGCCACGGGTGTTTGTGCCACTGATGGCCTTGTACACCGCGCGGCCGGCAGAATCCACGCCCGCTTGCTCAGGTGTGTTTTTCTGCTCAATGTCGAACACAGCGATGCTGGCATTCAGCGCGCCGTTGAAGAACTCACCCTTGAGACCGATCTCATAGTTGTCGCCCTCAAGCGGAGCCAGTGAGCCGCCCGATCCAGTTTTGTAGAAGGTCTGCGGCAGGAAGATGCTGGTGTAACTGGCGTACGCCGAATAGGTGTCGTTCAGCTCGTAGACAACGCCGACATAGGGTGTGACAACCCCGGTTTTCTTGGTCTTGTCGGTGGCCTTGGTGCCATTGAGGTAATTACTGACCTCGTCTTCCTGGTTCCACCAACTGAGCCGGGTGCCCAGAATGATGGTCAGCGGATCGAACGGTTTCAAGCGCAAGGCGCCATACAGGCCGGTCTGCTGCAAGGTGGTGACGGTGCCGCCATCCTTGAAGTACTGACGACGCCCGTACTCATTGCCATTCCAGTTGAAGATATTCGCCGACCCATAATCGCCGTCATCGTTGTGGCTGGCGTAGTTGGGGAAGTTAAGGTGCGTACGCGAGGCACTGGCACCGACCACCAGCTCATGCTCGCGCCCTCCCAGGTTGAACGGGCCGGAGGCGTAGGTATCGAGGGTGTCCTGGGTCTGGTAGCTGTCCAGGCGATAAATGAATACGCCTGTGCCCTGCCCTGTCGCCGGGTCAGGGTAGCCACCGCTGGCCGATGCGCCCTGGCCTTTACGGTAAGAATACTGATGACTGTAAGCCGTTTTCAGGCTCCAGTCATTGTCCAGCTTGTGATCCAACATGGTGGTGAAGTTGTAGCTGGTGTTGTCCATGTAACTGGAGCGCGAGGCCGGGTTGAATGAACGGGAGAAATTGGTTTGCTTGCCGTTACTGAAGAACAGCGGGATATGCCCATAACTGCTGCCATTGGCATCATTGTTCTGATAGTCGAGGCTGGTGCGCAGCGTCGTGCTGTCGTTCAGGTCGATATCCAAAGCGCCATACATCACGCGCTTTTCCTGGCCGTACCAGTCGATAAACGAATTCTGTTTCTGGTAGGCCGCGACAAAGCGCCCACGAACATTGCCCGTCTCAGTCAGCGGCCCGGAGACATCGACTTCGGAGCGGTAGCGATCCCATGCCCCCGCCTCCCCGGACACGTAGCCCTGGAAGTCCTTGGTCGGACGCTTGCGCACCAGGTTGATGGTGGCGGACGGCGTCCCCGCGCCACTCATCAGGCCGGTAGCGCCGCGAATCACTTCGACGCGGTCATAGATAGCCATGTCCGAAATGGCGCCGACGTATTGCTGGGACTCGTTGGCCACTTGCGACGGAATGCCGTCGTACTGGAAGTTCTGGATGGTAAAGCCACGGGAGTTGAAATCGAACCGTTCGCTGTCGCGATGGTTGATGCTGATACCAGGGGTGAAGGCCATCACTTCGTTGAGCGTAGACAGGTGCTGGTCATCCATCAGTTGCCGGGTGACCACACTGACTGACTGTGGGGTTTCACGCAGAGACAATGGCAACTTGGTTGCAGTACTGGTCGCGCCCGTGGTGTAGGAACCGCTGTTTTCGGTCGTTGCCCCGAGCCCCTCGGCACTGATATTGGTCGCCCCCAGCATCATCACCGCCGAACCACTGGCAGGCGGCATCACCACATAGCTGCCGCTGGCTTCGCGACTGGCCTGCAAGCCACTGCCCGACAACAACCGGGACAGCCCTTCATCCACGCTGAATTGCCCCCTCAGCCCGCGGGTGGTTTGCTGGCTGGCCAGCGCCGGGTCGTAGGAGATCGAGACGCCGGCCGCCGAGCCGAACGCCATCAGCGCTTGCGATAATTGACCGGCCGGAATCGCGAAGGCGACCTTGCCCGCCTCGCCCTGGGCGAACGCAGCGCCCGGCATCAACGTAGCAGCCGCCGGCACGACCAGTACAGCCCCCAGCATCATCAGGCGCACGGCCTGCGGCAATTTCTTCAACGCGTAACGCTTGGGCGTAGACAACCAAAGGGGATAAGACATCGACAGCAATCCTTGAGCAATGAGGCGTGTGATTGGCAGAAATAGCGGCGTCTTTGAGCGCCTCTGGTGAATGAGACGGATGGCCTAATGAAAACCAGACTCATTTACCTCTTTTTTTTAACCGCCCCACCGGAAATGGAATCCGGCCTTATCAGGACTAAAACGCTTGTCGGCAGAAAAAATTTAGGCGCGCCACCAAAATCTTGTCCCAATGCAGCGCCCGCCCTTGCTGATCAGCGCCTACAAGGGCCCACCACCTCCAGGTCCGGCGCGATAAAGCTAAATCGCGCCAGAGTCGAAACGTCTCCTACAAAAGCCCGCCGGCGATCAGCTCGATCGACGCAGCCCCCACTCGCCCATAGCACGTAGCCACGTCGCGACCGAGGTAGTTTCATGACTGCAAAACCGCGTAGCGCCCTTCGCGAACTCTTGAGCCTGCTCAAGCCCTATCGCTACACCGTCATCCTCTCGATTCTGTTCGGCATCCTTGGAGGCCTGAGCGTCACCGCGCTGCTGGCCACGGTTAACCAGGGCCTGCACAGCGAGTCCGGCCTCACCACTGCGGTGGTGCTGGCCTTTGCCGGCCTGTGCGTACTCGCGCTGCTCAGCAGCATTGCCGCCGACATCGGCAGCAACTTTGTCGGGCAAAAAGTCATTGCCCGACTGCGCAAGGATCTGGGTGCGAAGGTATTGTCGGCACCGATCGAGCAGATCGAACGCTATCGCAGCCACCGGCTTATTCCGGTGCTGACCCACGATGTCGACACCATCAGCGATTTCGCCTTCGCCTTCGCCCCGCTGGCCATTTCGATCACGGTGATCCTTGGCTGCCTGGGCTATCTGGCGAGCCTGTCGCTGCCTATTTTCCTCATGACATTGCTGGCCATCGGCATCGGCTCGGCCATCCAGTTCATCGCACAAGGCAAGGGCATCAAAGGCTTCTATGAGGCACGCGACGCGGAAGACAGCCTGCAAAAGCACTACTCGGCCATCGCAGAAGGCGCCAAGGAGTTGAGGATTCACCGCAAGCGCCGCCACGCCATGTTGACCCGCAATATCCAGGCCACCGCCGACCACATCTGCGACACGCACGTACGCTCGATCAACATTTTCGTGATCGCCAAAAGCCTGGGTTCGATGCTGTTCTTTGTAGTCATCGGCCTGGCGCTGACCCTGCAATCGTTCTGGCCCAGCAGCAACCCGGCGATGATGAGCGGCTTTGTGCTGGTGCTGCTCTATATGAAAGGCCCACTGGAAAACTTGATCGCCAACCTGCCGATCATCAGCCGTGCGCAGATAGCTTTCCGCCGCATCGCCGACCTGTCCGAGCGTTTTTCATCGCCCGAGCCTCACCTGCTGCTGGATGCCGACGAGCGCAGCATCCCACCCATGAAGCACCTGGAATTGCGCGACGTGCAATACGCCTTCCCGCCCGTGGCAGGCAGCGAGCCTTTCACCCTGGGCCCGGTCAACTTGAGCATCGAGCCCGGGGAGATCCTGTTCATCGTCGGTGAAAACGGCTGCGGCAAGACCACCCTGATCAAGCTGCTGCTGGGGCTGTACACCCCACAGAGTGGCGAAATCCGTCTTAACGGCATGGCCGTGGACGCGCGTGGCCTGGATGATTACCGACAGATGTTCACCACCATTTTTGCCGACTATTACCTGTTCGACGAACTGGTGCAGAGCGATAAAGCCCTACCCGAGGATGCCAACCAGTACCTGGAGCGCATGGAGATCGCCCACAAGGTCAGCATTCGTGACGGCGCGTTCACCACCACCGACCTCTCCACCGGGCAGCGCAAGCGCCTGGCTTTGATCAACGCCTGGCTCGACGAACGGCCGGTGCTGGTATTCGACGAGTGGGCCGCCGACCAAGACCCGACCTTCCGCCGCGTGTTCTATACAGAGCTGCTACCGGACCTCAAGCGCCTGGGCAAGACCATCATCGTCATCTCCCACGATGACCGTTACTTCGACGTCGCCGACCAGTTGGTGCGCATGCAGGCCGGGCGCGTCATCAGCGAAAAAGCCGTCGCCTGAACCTACCCTGTGGCGAGCGCCCTGCCGTTCGCCGCCGGCCATTGAAGTCCCGTGTCATACCTAAATCTCGTCGGCCACGCTTCGTCTTTCTGACAACGCATATTTACGCAGCCGATGGCGACGAGACCCAACATGAACCCACTGAATCAACTCCCCGACGACGACTTGCTGGCCCTGTTGATGGCCGACGACGCCGGCTCAGAGCATTCCATCAAGGCTCAACCCCATCGCAGCCCCACGCCTCTGTCTTTCGCCCAGCAACGCCTGTGGTTCCTGCAACAGCTGTCGCCCGGCAGCAGCGCCTACAACCTGCCCAACGCACTGCGCCTGCGTGGCGCCTTGAACATCGCAGCGCTGGGCGCGGCCCTGCAGCAGGTTATCGACCGACACGATGTGCTGAAAACTGCGTTCCAGACCCTGGACGACCAACCTCGGCAAGTATTTGACCCGAAAGCCCGAATCCATCTGCACGAAGAGAACCTGTCGGGTCTCGCGCCCGACGCCCGGGCCGCTGCCGTCGCCCAGCGTATTGCGGCCGAGGCCGGCACGCCGTTTGACTTGAGCCTGGCCCCGCTGATTCGCGCCACATTGATCACGCTCGAACACGATGACCACATCCTGCTGCTGAACATGCACCACATCGTCTCGGACGCCTGGTCCAATCCGATCCTGATGCAAGACCTCACCCAGGCTTACCGGCGCGCCTGCCAGGGCCATACCACGCCGTTGGCGCGACCTTCCATTCAGTACGCCGACTACGCCCGCTGGCAGCGCGAGGAATACCCCGGCACGCCCGAACAACTGCGTGCCGCCGAGTATTGGGCCGACTACCTGGGACAGGGGATTCCCACCCTGGACCTGCCGGCCGATTACCCCCGCAGCACCGAACAACAGCACCGCGCCGGCAATCTGCGCCTGTCATTACCTGCAACCCTGAGCCAACAGTTGCAGGGCTTCTGCCACCAACACGACTTGACGCCGTTTATCGTGCTGCTTGGCGCCTGGCAACTGCTGCTCAGTCGCTACAGCGGCCAGCGGGACTTCACGGTCGGTGTACCGAATGCCGGTCGCAACCAGAGCGAGACCCAGGACCTGGTGGGGTACTTTGTCAGCAGTCAGATCTACCGCGCACAACTCACCGACGACCTGACCGTCGAAGCTTTTCTCCAGGCGCTGCGTCAGCAATCCCGGGCGGCCATGGAACATGCCGACTACCCGATCGAACTGCTCATCGAGCGCTTGCAACTGCAACGCAGCACCCAGGCCAACCCGCTGTTCCAGACCCTGTTCAACTGGCGTGTCAGCCAGGATCAAACGGACACTCTGACGCTGGGCGAATTGACCTTGGCGTTCCTGCCAGTGGCGCAGCATGAAGCCAAATTCGAGCTGTCGATGCACGTGGACTACGCGCCGCAACAGATCACGACGGACATCGAGTACAGCACGGCACTGTTCAGCCCGGCTACGATTGAGCGCCTGGGCCGGCATTGGCTGCGCTTGCTGCAAAGTCTGATTGAGGCGCCACAACAGCGTTTGGCCGAACTGGCCATGCTGGATAGCGGCGAGCAACGACAGATCGTCAACGAGTGGAACAACACCGGTATCCAGTACCCGCTCGATCACAGCGTACAGCAGTTGATCGAGGCCCAGGTGGCAGCCAAGCCCGAGGCACCGGCGCTGGTGTTCGATGAGCAACAGCTGAGCTACGACCAGCTCAACCGC
>NZ_JAUJXA010000021.1:0-72162 GCF_031931935.1 Pseudomonas sp. rhizo25 | reverse complement strand
AAGTGGCTCGCTTCGCATCGTGGTTACGGTCGGCAGCTACAAAGTTGCGTAGATACCCATGCCGCGATAGCGGTGTGTCAGCCTCTGAATTTTTGACGGGTTCATCACCGTCGGGGCAAATCGAATCGTCGCACCGCCCCTCCCACATTGTGTTCTTTGTGTATCAGGTGCCCATATTTTCCGAGGTCACTATCTGCGGTGGTATATGCACCCGATGCCGCACAGGATCGAAGCCTTCGTCATTCAGCAACTGCACCAGCAGCTGCACCAGCGCCGCCGCCGTCTGCCGCGGCTGCGAGTCCATTACCACATCGATCAAGCCGCGGCTCAACGCCTGGCGCGACAGTTCCGTCGACTCCTGCAGAATGCAACACAGCGCCGGGCGCTTGGGCAGTTGCGCCAGGGCGTTGATCACGCCGTCACCGCCGCCGCCCACCACGCACAGGCCGCGCAGGTCGGTGTGGCGGGCGAGCAGGTCGAGGGTGGCTTCCTCGGTGATGTCGCAGTTATCCAGGTTGATCAGCGGTTCCAACGGCTTGAGCCCTGGCGCGTGTTCGGCCAGGTAGCTGTGCAAGCCTTTGACCCGTGCCTGGTGCCCGAGAAAACGATGGCCGCCAAGTAAAATGCCAACGCTGCCTTTGCGTGCGCCGCAGGTGTGTGCCAGCAGCCAGCCCATGGTGCGCCCGACCACGTGGTTGTCCTGGCCCACATAGGGTTCGAGGGCCTGCTCATGGATATCCGACAGCAGCGCAACCACTGGTACGCCGGCTTCACGAATCTGCGCCAGGCAGGCGTTGATCAGCGGATGGGCGAAGCTGACCACCGCCAGGGCGTCGCACTGCACCGCCAGTTGCTCGATCTGCGCGACGATGGCATTCGGTGAACGGTCGTTGATGTAGTCGAACTGGCAGCTCAGGTTGGCGGTGGCGTGATGCTGCGCGGCATCGCTTATTGACTGGGCGAGGTTGGCATAGAAGGCCTGGGCGGTGCCCAGCAACAGCACGCCGAAACGGTAGGTGGGCCGCCGTTCGCGGATGCGCTGGCCGATCAGTCGCGCGGCGAAGTAGCCCACGGCTTCGGCGGCCTGGAACACCTGTTCGGCCGTGCTCGGGTTGACCGGCGCGCGGGCGTTCAATACCCGGTCGACGGTGGCCACGCTAAGCCCCGCGTGGGCGGCGACGGTGGCGATGGTTGGGCGTTTATGGTTGTGCATTGGCAGGCCCCTTGAGCGTCTTGATAGAAAACTATCAAGCCCCGCTGGGCCTGGATGATAGCTTGATAGGGAATGGATTCAAGGCCTTGAGGGTGATTTGGCTGCGCTCTATGGTTGGTTCCGCAAAGCACCTGAAACCCCACGCTTGCGGAGAACAATAACAATGCCTGAACACACCGCTTACCGCGCTCGGCGCGACTACAGCCTCACTGGCCCCGAAGCGGCCCGCGCCGCCGAAAAGGGTCTGGTCTCGGCCAACTGGTACCAGTCGCCTATCTCGCGCAAACGCATGAAAGAACTGATGCAGCGCCGCGACGGCCCTGCCTTGCTCGACACCGCCATCTGGGTCTCGACGCTGTTGGTCACAGGCTTTGGTGGTTATTGGTTCTGGGGCTCCTGGGCCTGCGTACCGTTTTTTCTCGCCTATGGCGTGCTCTACGGCACGGCGTCCAACCCACGCTGGCATGAAACCGGCCACGGTACTGCGTTCAAGACCCGCTGGATGAACGACGGGCTGTACCAGGTGGCGAGCTTCATGTGCCTGTTCGAACCCCACGTCTGGCGCTGGAGCCATGCCCGTCATCACACCGACACCATTGTCGTCGGCCGCGACCCGGAGATCGTCGAGCCGCGCCCGCCGAGCCTGTGGATGATGGCCCTCAGCCTGTTCAACCTGCCCCTGGCCTGGAAGACCTTCAGCGGCGTGGCCCGCCATGCGGCGGGCCGTATGAGTGCCCAGGAGCAGGATTTCATCCCCGAGTCCGAGTGGCCCAAGGTGTTTCGCGCCGCCCGTATATGGATTGGGATTTATGCGCTGATCATCGGCACCGCGCTGTACCTGCACAGCTGGCTACCGCTGATGCTGGTGGGCCTGCCCAGTCTCTATGGTGCCTGGCTCGGCTACGTGTTCGGCCTCAGCCAGCATGTGGGCCTGGCCGAAGATGTGCTCGACCACCGCAGCAACTGCCGCACCATCTACATGAACCGCGTGCTGCGCTTTATCTACATGAACATGAACTACCACCTCGAACACCACATGTACCCGATGGTGCCTTACCACGCACTCGAACAACTGCACGAAGAAATCCGCAGCGACTGCCCGCCGCCGTACGCCAATCTGTTCGAGGCATACAGGGAAATCATCGCGACGATCCGCAAACAGCGCAGCGACCCGAGCTATTTCGTCCAGCGCCCGATTCGCCCGCAGGCGCAATCCGCCCCTGCCGCTCTGCACGCAGAAGCCTCTGCCGGCTGATCTTCATCCCCCGAACAAGAGAACAATGCCATGAACGATCAATGGATCGACGTCTGCGCCGTGGGCGAAATAGACCCCGAAGACGTATTGCGCTTCGACCACGGCGCGCACACCTATGCGGTGTTCCGCTCTGCCGAGGATGAATTCTTCGCCACCGCCGGCCTGTGCACCCACGAGAAAATCCACCTGGCGGACGGCCTGGTGATGGACCACGTGATTGAATGCCCCAAGCACAACGGACGCTTCGATTACCGTTCCGGCAAAGCCCTGGGCGCGCCGGTGTGCGTCAACCTCAAGACCTACCCGGTGCGGGTCGAAGCGGGGCGGGTACTGCTCGCCGTCACGGCCGAAATATGAGCCAAGCCCTGATCATCGTTGGCGCCGGTCACGCCGGTGGCCGTGCGGCACTGACCTTGCGCGAAGAAGGCTACACCGGGAGCCTGATCCTGATCGGTGATGAAGCGCACTTGCCCTATGAACGGCCACCGCTGTCCAAGGCTGTGCTGCAAGGCTCGACGGACCTGGCCGGATGCAGCCTGTGCGACAGCACACGGCTGGCAGCGCTGGGCATCGAGCATATCGCCGGCAACCCGGTGAGCCGCCTGGACCCGCAGCAACACCGGCTGCAACTGGCCGACGGCCAATGGTTGACCTATACCGGTTTGTTGCTGGCTACCGGTGGCCGGGCCCGACGCTTGCCCGAGGCGCAGCCCCCTGTGCTTTACCTGCGTACCCACGATGAAGCCTTGGCCCTGCGTGATAGGTTGCGCCCCGGCACCCGGGTGGTCGTGGTCGGCGGTGGTTTTATTGGCCTGGAGGTGGCCGCGACCGCACGGGGGCTGGGGTGTGAGGTCACGCTGCTTGAAGCCGGGCCACGCTTGGCGAGCCGGGTGTTGCCGGCGCCGATCAGTGCGGCGCTGCTGGCGCTGCATCGTGAGCAAGGTGTGGACGTACGTTTGAACGTCGCCCTCGAATGCATCCACGCCGACGCCGTACAACTGGTCGATGGGCAGCGGCTGCCCTGTGACCTGGTGGTGGCGGGCATCGGCATGCAACCCAATATCGAGCTGGCGGCGGCGGCAGGGCTGGAAGTCGGGCAGGGCATTCGTGTCGACGCGCAATTGCGCACCAGTGCATCGGATATCTATGCGGCAGGGGATGTCTGCGAGTTTCGCCTCGCTGGCGTCTATCAGCGCCAGGAAACCTGGCGCAACGCCGAGGCCCAGGGGCGGCACGCCGCGTTGAACCTGCTGGGGCGCGCGCTGCCGTTCGAGACGCTCCCCGGTTTCTGGTCCGACCAATACCACTGGGGTTTGCAGACTGTCGGGGTGATGACTGCACGCACGGTCAGCCGTGCGTTGCCTGGCGCTGGCCTGCTGCTGTTTTACCTCGACGACGATGCCCGGTTGCAAGGCGCGTGCGGCTGGGCACCGGGCAACGGTGCGGCCAGGGACATCAAGTTGTGCGAACGCCTGATTGCCGCGGGCACTGTGCTCAACCCGGGCAGCCTGGCAGATGCCGATGTGTCCCTCAAGCTACTGTTGCGAGGCTGATATGCGTCAACTCCTGGTATTCCAATCGATGTGGGCCATGCAAACCGAGCCTGGCAGCCTCGACACGCAGCTGGACCGCATCGCCGCCGCCGGTTTCGACGGCATCACCGATCATTACTGGACGCCTGCCGCTGTCCCGCGCCTGCACGCTGCCGCCACGGCCAGGGGCTTGCAGATCGAAGGCCAGCTGTTCCCGCAATCGGTGGATGACCTGGCCGCCGCATTGGAGGTGATCAGCCGCTATGGTTGTCACCACCTCACCCTGCAGGCCGATGTGCGCCCGCGTACCCAGGCCGAGGCGGCCAGGCTGATCGAAGGCTGGCAACGCCTGGCCGAACAGGTGGACTTCCCGATCCTGCTGGAAACCCACCGTTATCGACTGACCAACGACCTGTTGTTCACCCTCGACCTGCTGACGCAGATGCCTGACCTGAAACTGCTCGCGGACCTGTCCCACTACGTCGTCGGCCGCGAGTTGCCCGAGCCCGGAGCCTTGGAAGACGACGAGCAGATACGCACGATCCTGCGCCATAGCTGGGGCTTTCATGGCCGCATCGCCAGCAGCGAACAGGTGCAGGTCGGCCTGGACTTTCCCCAGCATCTGCCCTGGGTCGAGCGCTTTACCAGCTGGTGGCGCTATGGGATCGACGACTGGCTGACCCGCGCCGAGACGCCCCAGAGCCTGGCCTTCACCTGCGAACTGGGCCCGCCACCCTATGCGATCACCGATGCAAAGGGTCGGGAACTCACTGATCGCTGGGCCGAAGCGCTCAAGATGAAGGCGCTGATTCGCCAGGTGTGGGCCAGTTGTCACGGCTGATCTGCTAACCTGCGCGGGTTCAAACCGACCTTAGCCTATGGATCCGCCCGATGAAAACCTGCCCTGTCCAGCCACCTCTCGAACCGCAGTCCGTGTGCCACCCGATCACCAGCAGCGCGATTTTCATGGTCGCCACCTTGGCCCCCGACGCGGTTGAAAACGTGCGTGGCTGGTGTGCCGACATCGCAGGTCTTGTGCGTTCGGTGGGTAAGCGCGTGCCGTCGGGCAACCTGACCTGCGTCTGCGGCTTTGGCTCGGATGCGTGGGACCGGCTGTTCGGTGCCCCGCGCCCGGCATCACTGCATCCGTTTCGCGAATTCGGTGTAGAAGGGCGCAGGGCGGTGTCGACCCCGGGCGATATCCTGCTGCATATCCGCGCCGAGCAGATGGACCTGTGCTTCGAACTGGCGACCCAACTGATGGCGGCCTTGGGCGATAGCGTCAAGGTGGTGGATGAGGTCCAGGGTTTCCGTTATTTCGATATGCGCAGCATCATCGGATTTGTCGACGGCACCGAAAACCCGGTAGGGCGCAAGGCCGAAAGATTTACCCTGGTCGGTGACGAAGACCCCCAGTTCGAGGGTGGCAGCTACGTGCTGGTGCAGAAATACCTGCACAACATGAACGCCTGGAATAGCTTGACGGTAGAAGCCCAGGAGAAGGTGATCGGGCGCACCAAGCTGGCGGATATCGAACTTGACGAAGAAGCCAAGCCGAGCAACTCCCACAGCGCCTTGACCGTCATCACGGACGAGAACGGCGAGGAAGTGAAGATCCTGCGCGACAACATGCCCTTCGGCCGCCCGGGCGCCGGTGAGTTCGGCACCTACTTCATCGGCTATGCGCGCTCGCCAAAACCTCTGGAACAGATGCTGGAAAACATGTTCGTCGGCCGCCCGGTCGGCAACTATGACCGCTTGCTCGACTTCAGTACCGCCGTGACTGGCGGCCTGTTTTTCGTGCCCTCGGCCGACCTGCTCGAAGAACTGGCCGACCGCCAGTAACCTGTAGGAGCGAGCTTGCTCGCGAAAAGCGTCAACGATAACGCGGGCATCCTGAATGTACGCGGTACCTTTGGATTTTTCGCGAGCAAGCTCGCTCCTACAAAAAATGATCGCGTCAGGTAAGCAACCCGGTGCTGACCGCCACAATCAGGAAGACTCCCAGCAGCGCACGGTAGATCACGAACGGCCAGGTGGAGAAGCGCTCCAGGAACTTCATCAGGCCCCAGATCGCGAAGAACGCCGAGATGCTTGCCACCACCAGGCCGAAGATCAAGTGCGGCCAGGCGTGGGCGGGCATGTCGGCGTGCAGCAGCACCCACAGTTCTTTCAAGCCGGCCAGGGCGATGGCCGGCAGGCCCAGCAGAAAGGAAAACCGCGCCGCTTCTTCGCGTTTGAAATTCAGGAACAGCGCTGCGGTCAGGGTGGAGCCCGAACGCGATACCCCGGGAATCAGCGCGCCGATCTGCGCAACCCCCACGATCAGCGCATCGCGCAGGCGCATCTGGCTGACGTTGCGGGTGTGACGGGCGCGTACTTCGGCCAGCGCCAGCAATATCGCCATCACCACGCAGGCAATGCCGATTACCATCAGCCCGCGCAATGGCGAGTTGCAGGTATTCAAGGTTGAAGACAACGCCAGGCCGGCAATGCCGATCGGCAGGGTCGCCAGCACGATCGCCACCGCCAGCTTGAACCACGGGTCGTTGTAGTCGCCCCGGCGTACCGCACTGATGCTGCCGGTGGTGACCTGGCGCACATCCCGCCAGAAGTAACTGACCACCGCCGCCAGCGCCGCCAACTGCATGGCTGCGGAAAACGCCGAGCCCGGGTCTTGCCAGCCGAGCAGGGCGGGCACCACGCGCATATGCGCTGTGGAAGACACCGGCAGCAATTCGGTAATGCCCTGGATTACACCGAGGATGAAAATCTGCAGGTAATCCAGGGAGGCAAAGCCTACATCCAGGCCGGCGGTACAGACGTTGGTCAAAATACAAATCCTTGAGTGAAAGGTGGAAGCCGGCGAAGTTTATTCTAAATGTTTCAGGAAATTTGCCCGGGCAAGCGCTATCTGCAATCGGTTCAGCCAATAGAAAGGATTCGACAATCCATTGGCGTGACCGGCACTTTTGTGAACAATGGCGCCCTGCGTTTTTTCACCGAGAGCCCCATGCCTGAAACCACCGTCGAATTGATCCAGACCGGCCCCGAAGACGCCGAGCTGATCCGCAATCTCTACCAGTACTACGCCTACGAGTCTTCGGACTGGGAACAGGAAGATGTCGAGGCCGATGGCCGTTTCTATATCCATGACGAGCACCTGGCCCGCTACTGGCACGACCCACAGTGGAGCGCCAACCTGTTGCTGGTCGATGGCTATATCGCCGGTTTCCTGTTGATCGAAGGCAGCGAACTGCCGGGCATCGACGCCTTGGAACTGGCCGACCTGTTTATCCTCAAGCGCTACCGCCGCAAAGGCATCGGCCGCGCCATTGCCAGCCAGGTGCTGTGCAGCGCAGAGGCCAATTGGCTGGTGCGATTCTATGATCAGGACGAAGTGTCCCAGGCGTTCTGGCGCACCGTGCTGGATAACCTGCCGCGCCCGGTACAGATGATTGAACTGGAGGATGAGCCGCAGTTGGTGAGCTACCTGATTACTCGGGTTTTGCTGCATTGACGGGCGGGTTTTGCTGAGGTTAAAGGCTGCACACCGTAACTGATGCCCCGAGATCAAAATGTGGGAGGGGGTTTGCCCCCGATGCCGGTGGGTCAGGCCCAGTATCAGGCGACTGGCTCACCGCCATCGGGAGCAAGCCCCCTCCCACAGTTCGAACGCCAACAACTCGGCTACGGGCCTAGCCTGGATTGAACAACACCTGCTGCATCGCCTGGGGCGGTTGCCCGAAGGCCCTGAGAAACGCCTGGCGCATGCGCTCGCGATCACCAAAGCCGGTTTCGCGGGCCACCACTTCCACGGGGTGACGGCTGGTTTCCATCATCGCCCGCGCCGCTTCCACCCGCAGGGCTTCGACGGCCTTGGCCGGGGTCTGCCCGGTTTCTTCGCGAAACACCCGGCTGAACTGGCGCGGGCTGAGCCGGGCGACGTCGGCCAGGGCTTCTACCGATAAATCGTGGGTGAGGTTTTCACGGGCATAGGCCAGGGCCAGTTGCACGCGATCGGACTTGGGGTCCAGTTCCAGCAAGGCCGACAGTTGCGATTGCTCGCTGCCGCGGCGCTGGGCGATCACCAGCTTGCGTGCGATGCGCCGGGCGAGGTCGCTGCCCAGGTCGTTCTCGACCATGGCCAACGCCAGGTCGACCCCGGCGCTCATGCCGGCGCCGGTCCACACCTGGCCGTCCACCACGAACAGCTTGTCTTCTTCCAGGCGGATATCCGGGTAGCGCTTGCGGAACGCCGGCGCGTGGATCCAGTGGGTGGTAGTGCGCTTGCCTGCCAGCAAACCAGCCTCGGCCAGCACAAAAATGCCCATGCACAACGAGGCCACGCGCCGCGATTGAGCCGACGCCGCCTTGACCAGCTCCAGCAGGTTGGCCTCCGGCAGGCGAAACTCCAGGTAACCGCTGACGATCAGGGTGTCGTAGCCCTCTGGCCGGATCGCTGTGGTGTTCACCGAAAAGCCCTGGGAGGTCATCACCGCGCCGCCGCTTTCCGACACCAGGTGAAACTCGTAGGCCGGCTCACCGCGCAGCAGGTTGGCGCACTCGAACACCGAGCCCAGGCTGAGGCTCAAGGATTGGAAATTCGGGTAAACCATCAGCGCAACGCTGTGCATTGCATCTCTCCAAGGGGCGGGGGAGAGGCGATTGTCGGCGTGCGCCAGGAAAACGGCAACCGACTTTGGCTCATGTCCGGAATCCTTGCGGATATGACATTGTGAGCCGTTGCCTCGCTGCCTAACATGGCCTCAACGAACTAGACGACTGGTCTAATCGGATGAGGTCAAGCATGAACCACCCAAGTAAAAGTGCACGGCAGGCGATCCTTGAACGTGGGCAATCGATTGTCGGTGCCAAGGGATTTTCCGCAGTGGGCTTGAACGAAATCCTGCAGGCTGCCGAAGTGCCCAAGGGCTCGTTTTATCACTACTTCGATTCCAAGGATGCGTTCGGTGTGGTGTTGCTCGATACCTATTTCGACCATTACGTCCAAGGCATGCAGGCTCTGTTCGATCAGCCGGGGTTATCCCACCACGCCAAGCTGATGCGCTATTGGCAATGCTGGATCGACAATCACACGGGCTGCACCGACACCGGCAAATGCCTGGCCGTCAAACTGGGCGCCGAGGTCTCGGACCTGTCAGAGCCGATGCGGTTGGCCCTGCTACGCGGTACTGCACGCACCATTGAATTGCTCGCCGTAGCCCTGCAACGCGGCGTGGAAGACGGCTCGCTCACCTTCGAGCAAGCCCCCGAAAGCCTTGCCCAACGCCTGTATGCGCTGTGGTTGGGGACCAGCGTCATGGCCAAGATTACCCGTACCACTGCGCCGTTCGCCGAGGCGCTGTTGCTGACCCGACAGTTGTTGGGTGGCTCTGAAAACCTTGTTATCCACTTTGATCGAGGCACTGGAAAATGAACGTATTAATGGTACTGACCTCTCACGACCAGCTTGGCGATACCGGGCGCAAGACCGGCTTCTGGCTCGAAGAATTTGCCGCACCCTACTATGCCTTCAAGGACGCTGGCGCCGAGGTGGTGCTGGCTTCTCCAGCCGGCGGCCAGCCGCCTCTGGACCCGGTCAGCGACCTGCCGGACTTCCAGACCGAGCAAACCCGTCGCTTCGCCGCTGACCCTGCGGCGCAACAGGCCCTGGCCAACACCGTCAAGTTGAACACCGTCAACGCCAACGACTTCGATACGGTGTTCTACCCAGGTGGCCACGGCCCGTTGTGGGATTTGGCGGAGTCGCCGGTGTCCATCGCACTGATCGAGTCGTTCGAACGGGCCGGCAAGCCCATCGGCTTTGTCTGCCATGCCCCAGGTGCCTTGCGTCACGTCAAGGCGGTCAATGGTGAGCCGTTGATCAAGGGCCGCCGTGTGACCGGGTTCTCCAACTCGGAAGAAGCGGCGGTGGAATTGACCGATGTGGTGCCGTTCCTGATTGAAGATGAATTCAAGAAGTTGGGCGGCAAGTATGAGAAGGGTACCGACTGGCAATCCTTCGTGATCGTCGATGGCTTGCTGGTGACCGGGCAGAACCCTGGTAGCTCCAGCGAGGTGGCCAAGGCCCTGCTGACCCTCATCGCTTAACTCAATTAACCGCTATGCGCATTTGGCGACTCCCCGGAGTCGCCACTGTTTTCGTTCGCCCTGAATTTGGACTACCCCATGCCTGACTGCATCTTGAACACCCCGATAAAACTGGGGCATCACCGCTTGAACAATCGCATCGTGCTGCCGCCCCTGACACGCCAGCGCAGCGCCCAACCGGGGGATATCGCCACCGACCTGATGGCCGAGTATTACCGCCAGCGCGCCAGTGCCGGCTTCATGGTCAGCGAGGGCACGCAGATCGAGCCCCGTGGCCAGGGTTACGCCTGGACGCCGGGCATCTACAGCCCGGCGCAGATCGATGGCTGGCGCAAGGTCACGACGGCGGTGCACGCCGAGGGCGGGGTGATCTTTGCGCAGTTGTGGCATGTAGGGCGGGTGTCCCATAACGCCTTGCAGCCCGATGGTGCGGCCCCGGTAGCGCCCTCTGCGTTGTCGGCGTTGCAAGCCAAGGCCTTTATCGAAACCGGCCCGGGTGTCGGAGAGCTGGTGCAACCGCCTGTGCCCCGGGCGCTCACGACGCTGGAGATCGAAGAGTTGGTTGGGCACTACGCCCAGGCCGCACGCAATGCCCTGGATGCCGGGTTCGATGGCGTGGAAATCCACGCGGCCAACGGCTACCTGGTCAACCAGTTCATCTCGGCCCATTCCAACATTCGTGAAGATGAATACGGCGGTTCGCTGGACAATCGCCTGCGTTTGTTGCGCGAGATTGTTGAGGCCGTGTGCAAGGTGGTCGGGCCTGAGCGCCTGGGCGTGCGCTTTTCACCGTTGTTCAGCGGCACCGACCAGGACCGTGTCTACATCGGCCTGGTAGAGGAAGACCCGCACCACACCTATATCGAAGCGATCAAGGTGCTGGAAGCGTCAGGCATCGCCTATGTGTCCATCGCCGAAGCCGATTGGGAAAACGCCCCCGACCTGCCCGAAACCTTTCGCCAGGCGGTGCGCAGTACCTTCAGCGGCAGGATCATCTACGCCGGCCGCTACACCGCCGAGCGCGGTGCTCGATTGGTCGAGGCCGGGCTGGCGGACCTGATCGCGTTCGGGCGGCCGTTCATTGCCAACCCAGACTTGCCCCAGCGGATCTTCAATGGCTGGCCGTTGAATGCGTTGAAGGCAGAGGGTTTGTATGGCGGGACGCAGGCGGGGTATGTGGATTATCCGGTGTATGCCGAACCAGAGTGACACACGCACTAAGTGGGAGGGGGCTTGCCCCCGATGACGGTGGGTCAGCCAACATCTTCGCGGGCAAGCCCTTTTTTGTAGGAGCGAGCTTGCTCGCGAAAAACTCACAGGCGCCGCATTCATTCAGCAAGCACGCGTGATCGTTGACGTTTTTCGCAAGCAAGCTCGCTCCTACAGAGGGCGATGTACGCTTAAGCCGGTCGCCAGGGATTGAGAAAGCACCTCACTCGACCCGCAACACAATCTTGCCAATATGATCCCCACCCTCCATCCGTGCATGGGCTTGGGCGGCGTCAGTGTATTCGTAGACCTTGTCGATGATCGGCAGGCAGCGTCCAGCGCTCAATACCGGCCATACGTATTCGCGCAGTTGCTCGGCAATCGCGGCCTTTTCGTCGCGGGTGCGGGCACGCAGCAGCGAGCCGGTAATCACTGCGCGTTTGGCCATGATGGTCAGCAGGTCGACGTCATGGGCCTTGCCGCCGCCGAGGAAGCCGAGCATCACCAGGTGGCCGTCCATGCCCAGGGACTTGAGGTTGTCGTTCAGGTATGAGGCACCCATGATGTCGAGGATCACGTTCACGCCTTTGCCGTCGGTCTGTTGGGCGATGACCTCGGCAAACGCCTGTTCGCGGTAGTTGATCGGCTCGGCGCCCAGCTTGGCAATCGCTGCGCATTTTTCAGCGCTGCCGGCGGTAGCGAATGCCTGGATGCCGAATTCATGGCAGAGCATCAGCGCGGTGGTGCCGATGCCGCTGGTGCCGCCGTGGATCAAGGCGCGCTGGCCTTTGTGCGCACCGCCCAGGCCAAACAGGTTGGCCCAGACCGTGAAAAAGGTTTCCGGCACGGCAGCGGCCTGGATCCAGTCCATGCCTGCAGGGACTGGCAGCGCCTGGCTGGCCGGCACCGCGCAAAACTGGGCATAGCCGCCACCATTGGTCAGGGCGCAGACTTTGTCGCCCAGGCGGTATTCGGTCACACCCGTACCCAGTGCCACCACCTCACCGGCCACTTCCAGCCCTGGAATCGGATTCATGCCCGGTTTCATCGGGTATTTGCCGGCGCGTTGCAAGGCATCGGGGCGGTTGACCCCGGCGGCGTGCACGCGAATCAGAATCTCGCCTGGCCCGGCCACCGGCACGTCTGCTCGACGTGGTTGCAGGACGTCGGGGCCGCCAGGGGCGGTGATTTCGATCAGGGTCATTTCTTGGGGGAGCGTCATGGATGAGTTCCTGTAGCGGTGAGCGTATGAGTTGGGACCGTGGCGCATAGTCGGCAGTTCAGCCAGATCATGCCGGGTTACGGTGGCAATGCAACCCTAGGGGGCGCACACGGGTGGTCTTTCTTCGCTGCTTAGCATAGCGTGCTCTGGTGATGCAATAATGCAGCGAATAAGCAGCACAATGCTGCAACTACGCATCGTTGGGGGTCGCTATGAATTGGGATGATGCGCGGGTGTTCCTGGCGGTGTGCCGTGCGACGACATCGCGCGGTGCCGCCCGGGTGCTGGGGGTGGATCAGGCCACGGTAGGGCGACGGATCAATGCTTTGGAGAAATCCTTGGGTGCCACCTTGTTCCTGCGCACCAGCGACGGCTTTGCACTGACGGCTGTGGGGGAGGCGGCTTTGCGTTCGGTGGAGAAAATGGAGCGCTCAGCCCTGGACCTCGAGCGCCAGATCCAGGGCATGGATGATCGCCTCACCGGAACTGTGCGCGTCAGCACCACCGACTCCCTTGCCATTGATTTCCTGATCCCGGCCATTGCCCGGCTGCACGACCAGCATCCCGATGTGCGCGTGCAGTTGGACGCCTCCACTCAATTCCTCAGCCTGGCCAAGCGCGAGACTGATATCGCCGTACGCAACGCGCGCCCGGACAGCCCCGACCTGCTTGCCCGTCTTATCGGGCGTTGGCCGGTGGGGTTGTTTGCGTCCAAGGCTTATATCGACCGCCACGGCGCGCCGGAGCCGGGCAGCTTGTTCGATGGGCATGACCTGGTGGTTTACCAGCCGCACCTGCAAAGCCAGAAGGACCTGACCCTGGCGTGCGAACCTTTGGGTCGCGGGCGCATCGTCGCCGCCTTGAGTTCCAGCCTGTTGGTACGCCGCTCCATCGCCGCCGGGATCGGCATCGGTGAGCTGCCGATTCTCACCGGCGAGCGCGACGGCCTGGTACGCCTGTGGCCGCAACGCACGCGGCCGTTGCCCTATGACGTGTGGCTGGTCACCCACGCCGACCTGCGCCATACCGCGCGGGTGCGAGTGGTGATCGATGAAATCGTCGCGGGATTCGCGGCCGCGATGGCCTGAGGTCAGCACAAGCCTGCAAGCGCATGGGTGCGACTGTGGGGACACTGCGGTCAGTCATTGTCGACGGACACAGGTGGTCTATGAACGAAGCAAGAAATCAGAATATCGGGCTGTTGTTCCTGCGGGCCAGCGGGGCGTTGTTCCTGTTGTGGGTACATGGGTTGCCCAAGTTGCTCAACTTCAGCGAACAGTTGAAGCTGATCGAAGACCCGTTTCATCTTGGGGCCCAGGTCACCTTGTTGCTGGCGATTTTCGCCGAGGTGCTGTGCCCGCTGCTGATCATCGCGGGTGTGCTGGTGCGCCTGGCCTGCCTGCCGATCCTGGCGGTGCTGGTGATTGCCTTGCTGGTGGTGCACCCGGAGTGGACGCTGTTCGAGGGACAGTTCGGCTGGCTGCTGTTGATCATCTTTACCAGCATCCTCATTGCCGGACCGGGCCGGCTGGTAGTGGCTCAGCGTTTCGCCTGAGCAAAAAAAGGCCGGGCGAGCCCGGCCAAACAAGGAGAGGATGTTTCAAGCGGTTCAGCGGTTCAGGAACGCCAGCAGGTCTTCATTGAGCCGCTGGGTGTGGGTTGCAGCAAACCCGTGGGGTGCATCCTTGTAGACTTTCAATTGCGCGTCTTTGATCATCTCGGCCGCGACCTTGCCGGTGGTCTCGAACGGTACGATCTGGTCGCCATCGCCGTGGATCACCAGGGTCGGCACGTTGATCTTGGCCATGTCGGGACGGAAATCGGTTTGTGAGAATGCGGTGACGCAGTCCACGGTGGATTTCAGCGAGGCTTGCAGGGCGATCTGCAGGGTTTGGGTGAGCACGCCCTCCGAGACTTCCTGGCCTTTGTTGAGGCCGAAGAACGGGGTGTTGAAATCGCTGATGAATTGCGCGCGATCTTTCAACAGGCCCGCCTTGATGCCATCGAATACGTCAGCGGGGACGCCCTGGGGGTAATCAGGCTTCTGACCAAAGATCGGCGTCACCGCCCCCAACAGCACCAGGCCGGCGACACGGGCACTGCCATGGCGGGCGATATAGCGCGCCACATCACCGCCACCCATGGAAAAGCCCACCATGGTCACGTCCTGCAGGTCCAGGTGTTCGATCAACTGGGCGATATCATCGGCGAAGGTGTCATAGTCATTACCGGTCCAGGGCTGGTCCGAGCGGCCGAAACCACGGCGGTCGAACGCGATGGTGCGAAAGCCGCGGCTGCTCAGGTATTCCATCTGGTATTCCCACATGTCGGCATCCAGCGGCCAGCCGTGGCTGAACAGCACGGGCTTGCCGCTGCCCCAGTCCTTGAAGTAGATCTGGGTACCGTCTTTGGCAACGAATGTGCTCATCTGAATCTCCTTGCTTGAGTGATAAGAGCAGTGAAAAATCCGCGTTACTATTGCCGTAAACCCAACCACAGGCTTGTACGGGTGTGCTTGCATGGGCTTACCAACTGAACTTGAGCTCCATGCCCAGGTAGCTGCTGTCGTGTCCGCCGGCATCGCGCAGGGTTTGGCCGACGGCATAGTGCACAGCTTCGACTGCGCCACTGAGGTTGGACGTAAAAGCGTAGTCGGTGCGCAGTTGACCGTAGGCGCCAGTCCAGCGTTCACCCTGGCCAGCGGTGCCGGCGACGGCCAGGTTCGGCTGGGTGTAGACCGCGTCCGCGGTGGTCTGCCGCCAGAGCAGGCCGATGGCGGTTTGCACGCTGAGCTTGGCGATGGGCTTGACGGTGATCGACGGCTTGACGTGGATCAGGTTGCTGTAGCCCGTATAACCGGCCAGGGAAAAATAGTAGCCATTGGGGAACAGCGGGTTGAAGGTGCCGACGCGACCGTCACCGCTCTTGCGGTCACCGGAGGCGACATCCAGTTGCAGGCCGATACGTGGTTTCCATGCCAGTGTGTCGAAGGTGTAGCCAGTGCGGCTGCCGCCCGCCCAGGCGCGGATGGTCTTGCTGCCCACCGAGCCCCTTTGCAGCATGGCTTCGATATCCCAGTCGAACCCTTGGGCCGCGCCACCCAGGCGTGCGTCGAGCAGCTGGCGGGTCTCGTCGCCGTCGGCGTCCTGATAGTGCGCGGCCCTGCGTTCGTAGACGCCGTAATAGGCTGACAGCTCATTGCTGCCGCCCACCAGACGCTCGACCCGCAGCATGTGAAAGCGCGCATCACGGTTGGATTTGTCATCGAAATGCCGGCCATCCTGGTACTGCACCGGTTGGCTGGCAATCCCGATAAAACGCCATTGTGGCGTTTCCCAATCGGCCCACAAAGCATCGAAGGACTGCCGCACATTCGGGCCGTCCCGTGACGAGATGAAGCGCTGCAAGTCGAAGGCAAAATCCTGGCGGCCAGCCCGTGCCTTGAACGTGCCGGCGCTGAAGGTCTTTACGTACTCGGCAAAGGCCAGGCGCAGGTCGACACGGTTCTGGTCGGCACCGCCGATCGTGGTCTTGTCATAAGCCCGCACATCCTCCAGCTGGGTGAACAGCCGCCAATGCTCGTCCAGGTGCAAGTCGGCATGCACCTGGAAACGCTGGATCAGGTAGCGGTCACGCTGCAAATCGCGCACGCCGAACCCGCTGGCGTCGTTCATCTCGAAGCGTTCGCGCAACGTCGCACCCAAAGACAGATAGGTGAACGGGTTGGCGGCGGACAGCGGGATGTACTTGAGGTTGTCCAATGGTTGCGTGCGCAGTGCCGGATCCTTGAGCACGGACCAGTCCTCCTGCCAACGATTGGCCTTGATCGCCGGACGGGTCGGTTGCGCGTCGGCGTGGGCGCTGCCGGCAAGCAGCGGCCACAGCACGGCCAGGCCCCAGCCTGTACGGCGAATCATTTTGCCGCGGTGAGCTGGTGGATTTCCGCGACGTAGCCGCCGGGGAATTCCACCAACGCGCTGCGACGGCGTTTGCTGTCGAAGCTCGGCACCAGCACTTTGGCCCCTGAGCCGGTGGCCTTGGCCAGCGTGGCGGTCAGGTCGGCCACCTGGTAACCGGTGGTTTCATGGCCAAAGGGGTAGGGCAGTTGGCCGTTGGTGACCAACACCGCCATGCGCCCAAATGGCGACTCGATGTCGACGCGTCGGTACATACCGCTGGCCTGGCCGACGTCGACCCCGGGCGCCTGCTTGTCATCGGCAATGACTTTGCCATGGGAGAAACCGACGAAGGCCTTGATAAAGCGGTCGGCACGGTCTGCGCTGAGGTACACGCGGTTTTCCGGCACCGTCTGGAAGGCGGCGTAATCCGGAGTCTTGGTGTGCCAGTAGAGTTGCATGTTCACGCCGCCTGGCCACTGCACCACGGCATCGCGACCGATGGGGTCGGGAAAGTCGCTGACGATCACCGCGGCACCGTTTTCCCGGGCGGCCTTGAGCGCTACGTCCATGTCCTTGACCAGGTAGCCATTGCGTTCCTGACCAAACGGATGGGGGATGGGCGTGGTGAAACCGAACAGCGACACCGTACCGGCCGGGGTCTGCAGCAATTGCGAGGTGGTGCTGCTTGGCACTGGCAGTACATTGACCACTACCTGGGGCGTACTCTTGCCGCCGAACGTGGCCAGGAAGCTCTGGGCAAAACGCTCCACATCCGCCGGTGCCACATACACATGGCTGGTGTCATATTGCGGCGCTACGGCGACCATCGGCGTAGCCGCCCAGGCGCTGCCCATCATGGCCCCAGCCAGCAACGTCACTGCCAGGGATACCGCCCTCACTTGCCTACTCATGCCTAGTCTCCAGCGCTGTCAAGAAAGTCAAAAGCTTAGGGGCTCAGGCAGTGACGCCGATTGTATGGGCGTGCTTGGTTGAACGGTTCAGCGTCTAAGCGGGTCAACTGCTTCTCAACGTCAGATCACACAGGTGAACGAAATGGCCAAGACTTACAGCTACGCCGCCCAGAACGCCAAGGACACCCTCAAGCCCTACACCTTCGAGCGCCGTGCGCCGGGGGCTGACGATGTACAGATCGACATTCTCTATTGCGGGGTATGCCACTCCGACCTGCACACCGTGCGCAACGAATGGCACAACACCCTTTACCCTTCGGTGCCCGGGCATGAAATTGTTGGCCGGGTGACGGCGGTGGGCGCCAATGTGAAAAAATTCAAGGTCGGCGACCTGGCCGGTGTCGGCTGCATGGTCGACAGCTGTCAGCAGTGCGCATCCTGCGCGGAGGGCGAGGAGCAGTACTGCGAGAACGGCTTTACCGGTACCTATAACGGCCCGGTGTTCGGCGGTGAAAACACTTTCGGCGGCTACTCGGACAATATCGTGGTCAAGGAGCAGTTCGTACTGCGCATCTCCCACGACGCCTCGAACCTGGCAGCCGTGGCGCCGTTGTTATGCGCGGGCATCACCACTTACTCGCCGCTGCACCACTGGAAGGTCGGCCCCGGCCAGAAAGTCGGTGTGGTCGGCCTTGGCGGGCTGGGCCACATGGCGGTCAAGATTGCCCACGCCATGGGCGCCCACGTGACGCTGTTCACCACCTCCCCGAACAAACGCGAAGACGGCCTGCGCCTGGGTGCCGACCAGGTGGTGGTGTCCAAAAACGCGGATGAAATGGCCAAGGTCGCCAATAGCCTGGATTTCATCCTCAACACCGTCGCTGCACCCCATGACCTGGATGCCTTCCTCAACCTGCTCAAGCGCGACGGCACCATGACCCTGGTCGGCGCCCCCGACAGCCCGCACCCGTCGCCTACGGTGTTCAACCTGATCTTCAAGCGCCGCAGCCTGGCCGGCTCGCTGATCGGTGGCATCCAGGAAACCCAGGAGATGCTGGATTTCTGTGCCAAGCACGGGATTGTCTCGGATGTGGAAATGATCGATATCCAGGGCATCAACGAAGCCTATGAGCGCATGCTCAAGGGCGATGTGAAATATCGTTTTGTAATCGATATGGACAGCTTGAAGCGAGAAAACCACGCAGCCTGAAACGCCGCGGATCCAGTGTAGGAGGGGCGGTGCCCCAATGACCATGGGTATTTACACAACTTTGGTTACGCCGCTGGACCTGTGGGAGGGGGCTTGCTCCCGATAGCGGCCTCACAGCCGACGAGGATGTTGGACCCTGTACATATCCATTATGTAGGTAACGGCCGCCATCGGTTCCGCTCTTACAGCGGCTCACTTTTGGAAGGACCGGAATGCCGGCCCAGCCAAAAGTAAGCATAAGGTCCTCGCCCCACCACTCGGCACCTCGCCCAGGCTCGGTGTGCCCGTAATCCGACTTGGATTTGGGGGGCGGCCGCCACGCGCCATCCATGGCGCGGGGCGGCTAAACCGGCATACCTGCCGGTTTACCCCCCAAATCCCTGTCGAATTCCGGCCAGCGTGGTTTGACGGGGCGCCTGAGATCAAAAGCAGATCAAGATCAAGAGCGGCTCGCTTCGCATCATGGTTACTGATGGTGGCTGCGTGAGTTGTGTAGATATTCATGAGCCGATGAGGGAGTGTCAGATGAACATATCTGAGGCTGTCCCAGCGTCATCGGGAGCAAGCCCCCTCCCACATTTTGACCGAGTAGGCTAAACAGCTCGCAGTTGGGTATCACGCCACCATAATGATCTTCGACACCAACTCCACCACGGTCTTGGCCTGCAGCTTCTTCATCAACCGCGCCCGATGCACCTCCACCGTTCGATGGGAGATCGCCAGGCGCAGGGCGATTTCCTTGGACTTGAAGCCATTGACGATGTGCATGGCGATCTCGCGCTCCCGCGGTGTGAGGTCGCCGGTGCCCTGGTGCAGGCGGTCCAGGCGTTCGAAGTGCCAGATCATCAGTTTGAACGGGTCTTTGGGGGTGAGGGTGTAGCCGTGGGACTTGGCCCAGAAGACTTCGCCGTTATGATGCTGCATGAAGCGCTCATCGGAGTAAAAGCCGTTGTCGCTGTCGAGCAGCCAGTCATGGCTGCGCTTGCCGATGGCGTGGTAGTCGGCCTGGGACGGGTAGATCAGCAGTGTCAACTGATTGACCAGCGCGTCGCGTGTATAGCCGAACAGTTTCAGGAAGGCGTCGTTGCAGTCGAGTATCACACGATTGCTCGTGACGATCTGCGGGGCAGGAGACAGCTTGAACGCCAGGCGTTCGAGGTCTTGGAATTGTTGTGCTAGCGCGTTCATGGGCGTCCTGCCTCGTTGTTCAATACCCTGGCGCGCTACTTACCTATGTAAGTAGTTACACGAATTGGCGCGCGACCGGGGGTGGGTCATTGTAGGTAAAGTCCGGATCAAGAACAGAAGAAATTGATTATGCCTGCTGATTGCGTCTCCATTGTTGCCGCTGGTCACTCCCGTTTCGGTCGCCTGGAAGGCACCACGCTGGAAGACTTGATCGTCCAGGTCACCCGTGAAGCCCTGAGCGACGCCGCGATTGACGCGTCGCAAATCGACGCGCTGTTCCTCGGCCATTTCAATTCGGGGCTGGTGCCCGATGGGTTTGCTGCCTCGTTGCTGTTGCAGGCCGACCCCGGGCTGCGCTTCAAACCCGCCACCCGCTGCGAAAACGCCTGCGCGTCCGGCTCGGCGGCGATCCAGGCGGGGGTCAATGCGATTCTCTCCGGCAGCGCCGAACTGGTGCTGGTGGTGGGCGCCGAAAAGATGACCCACACCAGCACCGCCGCCGTCACCCAGGCCCTCGCCGGTGCCGGCTACCAGAATGACCCGGCCGAAGCCGGCCTGAGTTTCCCGCAGCTGTTTGGCCGCGCTGCGCAGCAATACGCCGAGCGCTACCACTGCCCGCTGGGCTCGATGGCGGCCATCGCCACCAAGAATCACTCCAACGCCATGGCCAACCCGCTGGCACAGATGCATCGGGAAATGAATTTCGAGCACTGCAACAACGTGTCCCAGAGCAACCCGTTCGTGGCCGATTCCCTGCGCCTGACCGACTGCTCGCTGATCAGCGACGGCGCCGCCGCGATCATCCTGGCGTCGCCCAAGCGTGCGCGGGCGTTTCGCCGCGATGTGCAGATCCGGGCGATGACCCAGGTCAACGACACCTTGCCCATCGCCCAGCGCGATATCCTGGCGTTTGAGGGCCCGCAGCGGGCGATCCATTCAGCCCTGCGCGGGGCGAATGTGACCTTGGCCGACCTGAGCTTCGCCGAGGTTCATGACTGCTTCACCATCGCCGAGTTGCTGATCTACGAAGCCATGGGCCTGGCGCCCAAGGGCGAGGGGCATCGCGTGCTCGACAGCGGCGTGGTGCGCGCCGGCGGGCGCTTGCCGGTGAATCTTTCCGGTGGGCTCAAGGCCAAGGGGCATCCCGTCGGTGCCACGGGGGTCTCCATGCATGCCTTGGCGTTCCGGCAATTGACCGGCGAGCCGATTGGCCTGGCGGCGCCCAACCCGGAATTTGGCCTAGTGTTCAACATGGGCGGCATGGCGGTGGCCAACTATGCCTCGGTCCTGCAGGCACGCCGGAGCTGAGCCATGAACATTGCCAACTGGCTGCACGATACCCAGCGTCGTACCCCCCAACGCCCGGCGCTGTTCGACGGCCCCGTGCAGGTGGCCGACTACGCCACCTTCGCCGCCCATGTGCGTCAACGCGCTGCGCACTTGGTGGACCAGCACGGCCTGGTGCCGGGAGATGCGGTGGCGCTGCTGATGAAAAACAGCTGTGACTACCTGGAATTGCTCTACGCCATCTGGTGGATGGGCGCCGTGGCGGTGCCGATCAACGCCAAGCTGCACCCCAGCGAAGCGGCGTGGATCGCGGACAACGCCGAGGCGCGGTTGATCTTTACCGATGGCGGCGGGGTGTTTTCATCGCGGGATTTGGCCCCGCGCTGCAAAGAACTGGACGGCCACCTGCGGCCGCCAGACCGTGGCTGGCCGACCCTGGAGCACCCGGTGCCGCGCCAGGATCAGGATCTCGCCTGGCTGTTCTATACGTCCGGCACCACCGGGCGCTCTAAAGGGGTGATGCTGTCCCATGGCAACCTGGTCGCGATGTCGCTGTGCTACGCCACGGATGTCGATGCGGTCAACGCTGACGATGCGGCGGTGTATGCCGCACCGATGTCCCACGGTGCAGGGCTGTACAACTTTATCCATGTGCGCTGCGGCGCACGGCATGTGGTGCCGGCCTCCCACGGCTTCGACGCCGCCGAGCTGTTCGGGTTGGCAGAGCAGGTGGGCCAGGTGTCGCTGTTTACCGCGCCGACCATGGTCAAGCGCATGGTCGAGCAGGCCCGACGCCAGGATTATCACGGCGCCGGCATCAAGACCATCGTCTATGGCGGTGGGCCGATGTACCTGGCGGACCTGCGTGAAGCCGTCGACACCTTCGGCTCGCGCCTGGTGCAGATCTATGGCCAGGGCGAGAGCCCGATGACCATCAGCGTATTGCCCCGTGCAGTGATCGCCGAACGCCAGCGCCCTGACTGGGACAGCCTCGCCGCCTCGGTGGGCCATGCGCAAGCCTGTGTGGAAATCCGCATCCTCGATACCGAGCACCAGCCACTGCCCACGGGTGAACGCGGCGAAATCGCCGTACGTGGCGCCACGGTCATGCAAGGCTACTGGCGCAACCCGCAGGCCACGCGCCAGACACTGGTGGACGGCTGGCTGCTGACCGGCGATATCGGCTACCTCGACGCGGCCGGCTACCTGACCCTGACGGATCGTTCCAAGGACGTGATCATCAGCGGCGGCAGCAATGTATACCCCCGTGAAGTTGAGGAAGTGCTGGCCCAGCATCCCGACGTATTTGAAGTGTGCGTAGTGGGAGAACAGGACGCGCAATGGGGCGAGTCGGTAGTGGCCTTCATAGTCACCCGTAGCGGCCAGCCCCTCGACGAAAGCGAACTCACCGCCTGGTTCCTGGCGCGCATGGCCTCGTTCAAAAAACCGAAAAAGTACGTGTGGCGTAGCGAGCTGCCGAAGAACAGCTACGGCAAGATTCTCAAGACCGACTTGCGGCAGTGGTTGAAAGCAGCGAGTATCGCCGCGCTTTGACATGGATCGACAATCAGACAAGGAGTCCCCTCGATGGGCAATCCCGCACAAGACACTGTCCGCAAGCGCCGCCGTGCGTTTCTGGGTGCTACCTCCGGCCACTTGATCGAGTGGTACGACTACGGCGTCTACGGTTTTCTCGCCGTCTATATCGGTCAGGCGTTCTTCGTCTCCGATGACCCCACCACCAGCCTGTTGGCCAGCTTCGCTGCGTTTGCCCTGAGCTTTTTTATCCGCCCCTTGGGCGGGCTGTTCTTCGGCCCGCTGGCGGACAAGATCGGCCGGCGCAAAACCCTGATCATGGCGCTGGTGATGATGACCGGCTCCACGGTGATGCTCGGCCTGTTGCCGACCTACGCCAGCCTGGGCATTGCCGCGCCGATCCTGCTGATCCTCGTGCGCTGCGTACAAGGCTTCTCGGCCGGGGGTGAGATCGGCACCGTCACCAGCTTTATCTCCGAATACGCCGGACCTGGCCGCCGCGGCTTCGCCACCTGCTGGTTGATGGTCACCGCCGTGCTTGGCCTGTTGCTGGGCGGCGCCGTGGCCAACGGCATGACCTGGGTGCTGGGCGCAGACGTCATGCAGGAATGGGCTTGGCGCATCCCGTTCCTGATCGCCGCCCCCCTGGGCTTTATTTCCATGTACATCCGCCTCAAGCTCGAAGACAGCCCCGAGTTTTTAGCCCTGCAACGCGCCGGGCAAACCTCGCGAGCGCCACTGCGGGACGTGTGGCAGTACAAGCGTGCGATTGCCCTGGTGTTCTTTATCATCACCCTGCACAGCTCGATCTTTTACCTGGTGCTGACCTTCGCCTCGACCTACATGGCCAAGATCCTCAAGTTCGACAGCGGTACGACCTTGCTCTACGTGTTCGTCGCCAGCTTTTCGGCGGCCTTCGTGATGCCGTTTGGCGGGGCATTCACCGATAAGTACGGGCGCAAGCCGTTTCTGATGGTGATCGGTACGTTGGCGACCCTGGCGATGTTCTGGCTGTTCAAGTCGGCCCCCACCGCCACGCCTGCGTCGTTCTTTGCGCCGCTGATGGCGGTGGCGATTTTGTTCGGGCTGTATGCATCGTCGACCTATGCGTTGATGAGCGAGCTGCTGCCGACGCGGATTCGCTCCACCGGAATTGCGGTGGCGTATAACGTACCGGTGGCGGTATTTGGCGGCAGTGCGCCGTTGATTTCCACCTGGTTGATCAAGGTAACGGGGGATATTACCTCGCCGTGGTATTTCTACGTGGCAACCGGGGTGGTGTCGTTGGTGGCGCTGGTGGTGTTGCGCAAGGAGGACTTCGTCGCCAGCGGTCTGCCGGTTGCAGTGCCGGCGGATGCGGCATTGGCCTGATGCCAAAATGTGGGAGGGGGCTTGCTCCCGATGGCGGTGAGTCAGTCACGGATGCACTTACTGACACGTCCTCATCGGGAGCAAGCCCCCTCGCACATTTTGAGCTGCATACGTCTGCTTAATGGTTAATAGTGGGCATGCTGTAACCTACCGAAAACCGAGTGAGTTGCGATGCTGGCTACCCGTCTGACCCTGATCTGCCACGCCGTCACCCCCCTGCAAAAACAGGGGCGTTTTCCCGACGACGAATCCGTGGCCATGGACTGGCAGAGTGCGGCGTTATCCCTGGCAGGACGCTATAAAAAACAACCCCGCCTGCTGTGCGCCCCCGAGGCCAGAGCACGCCAGACAGCCAGCTTGTTCGGCGATAATGCCGAGGTTGAAATGGCGCTGCGCGATGCTGATTTCGGCTTATGGAAAGGCCAGGACATCAGCCAACTCGATAGCCAAGAGTTGACGGCCTGGACCACCGACAGCACCAGCGCACCCCACGGCGGCGAGTCGGTGGAACAGGTTTGCGCCCGGGTGGGCCAATGGCTCAAATCCCTCGAAACCCATCCCGGCCACGTAGTCGCCGTGACCCACCCGTTCATCATCCGCGCTGCGATGCTGTACTTGTTGCAGTTTCCGGTTTCGATGTTCTACCGGATAGATGTTGAGCCATTATCGTCGGTGGAGTTACGGTTCAATGGGTGTTGGCGGTTGCGGTTAATGGCGTGAAACACGCATGCCTTACCGCTCGGTACAGGCATGTGGCAAAATGGCATTACTTGTCGGTGCCAGTGCCCGGTCCACGACACACGACTTTTTGGATTGGCCTAATGATTGACGGGTTGCGTAAGGGATTCTATGCAGATGAACAAGTTGATTGCGGTCAAGACAGGTACGAATAAATTTGAATTCGAAAATGAAGAGAGCCTGAAATGGAATGGCTTTTTCGATGTGGATACGATTCGGTTGATTCTGGGTAATAACGGCTCTGGAAAAACCGCCTTGTTGTGTGACATGGCAGCGTATATTTCATCGCCTGTCTCTACCCCTCGAAGAGCCGTTTATGATGATCGGGAAACATCGTCGGAGAAACTGTCTGACGAAGAGCTTGAACGTATTGGTGTGATTTACTTTTCTCCTGTTCCCTACCGCCGCAGGCTACCGTTTCGTAACCGATTCTTCGATGCTTCGCCTCGGTTTGGAAAGGTAGAAGACTCTGCGCGAGTCGAGCAGTTCTACCAAGTGGCCAGCGATCTGGAACTGAACACAAGCTTGAGGGCAGAAGTATGTTATGAGTTTGAGCTGTTCAAGACCGTGTTGGCTCCCGCGCTTGTCGTCATGAGCAAGCTTGCCGGTTTTCAAACAGCGCACAAGCCGGTGATTACCTTTTTATCTGAATACGCGAAAATTCTAAAAAAGCGCCAGTTTTTCAGCTCGGATTACTATGAAAATGAGCGCTCGAATATCCAGATTGAGCGTTCGCTCGATACCTGTGTGCTTAGGTTGGAGCGTTTTGTTCTGTCGAAGCTTCCCCGCGCCAGAAGCGAAAAAATAGTCATGCTCGCTGCCTTAACGTCAGTCGCAAAGAAAATTCCTGATCATGATCGTATTGGGCGATTTTTCTTTAATTTTTTCGAGCTCGCCAGCGATGTTCGTTACGAACGGGATGAGGAAGTATTCGATTTACTGATGACGACTCAGGGCGCCACGCTTAAGTCTATAAAGGATGGAGCGAAGGGTGATATTCGCAAACACCCCCGATCCTATTCATTTGCTATAAGTTCGGCAGCAGAAATCAAAAAAATAAAAATGTCGACCGCTGCAGTCGAAGTGCGTTGGACAGATCAAAGCTCGGGTGTAAGAGCCTTGGTTGACCAGTTTTTTTTGCTTCGCCAAGGTTTTGTAACCATGGCCGCGAAAAAATTAAACCACGTCATGGTGCTTATCGATGAGGGCGATGCCTATCTTCATCTGGAATGGCAGCGCCGTTATATTTATTTGCTGAATAAATTCCTGGCAGGGGTGAAATCCGAGTTCCACATGGAGATCGTGCAGGTAGTGGTTGCCACGCACTCCCCGGTGATAACAGGTGATTTTCCAGCGTGTATGGTCACTAACCTGGATCAGAAGGTCACGCCTCAGAATACGTTCGCGGCTCCATTGGAAGACATTATCCTGAACTCTTTTGGAACTGCTGCCATTGGTGAGTTTGCGGCGGAAAAGATAAATGCACTCAATGAGCGTCTTGAACAGGGCGTTTCTTCGGCATTGGATAAACTATTGCTTGAGAGCATTGGCGATATTGGCATCAAGGACGCGCTATATCGTGCTCCGGAGAGGCGATATTTATGATTATTAATATTGCGCGGGTGTGGGAGGATATCGCGGTCAGGCACAGGTTATTCATGCAATGGAAGCTGCAACGGCTGACTGATGTCTTAAGGGAATTCGTCGGGCCGGGCATGATTCAGCATCGTCTTGTCGAGTTTTTGGATAAACACCGGGGCGCCATATGTGGGTGTGACCCCGTGCCGCTGCCGGGTGTGATTGTTGCCTTCAACCAGACTTTTACTCGTAGGGCTGATATTGACTATGTAAATGGGTTTTTCAAAAAATATCTGTGCTACAAGGAGTTTTCAGCCAAAGAGAAGGTTGTCTTGTTAAAAAGATGGGATGCCTACGCGTTGCTTATATCCAATCGATCGAGAATTTGTCCTTACTGTCATATATCACCCATTGATACTTATGTCAGTCCTGATGGGTTGAAAGCGTACAGGCCAAATATTGATCACTATTACCCGCACGCCGAATTTCCTTTGCTGGCATTAACCATGGGGAATTTTATCCCCTGCTGCGAAAAGTGTAACGGGCCGCAAATGAAAGGCACTACCCGGTTTGACTTGACGCCTCACCTGCACCCCTTGGTGGATCCGGAGAACATATCTTTCAGGCTTACACATAAGGGCGGGAAGTTGGACTTGAATAAATTAAGACTTCAGGCCGACAGTACGTCCTATGAAATTGAGGTGATGGCAACCCATGGCACCTGCCAGAAGGTGGACAATTCAATCGCGACCTTTCGCTTAGTCCCTCGTTATCAGGTCTGCGTACCCGATGCGCTATATGTTGCGAAACTCTCCAGGCTAGGGGGCAGATACAGGATGTTGACCAAGATACTGACAAAATTGAATTTCTCTGACAAACACCCCCTGGGCTTTAATGAAGCGGACGACAGTTATAAAAACGTGATCGCAGGTAAACTCAAACTTGACATCGCCCGGCAGTTCAAGGTGATTTGACCCAGCAGGGCAACCCAGTAACATGGCAGCATTTTCACGCCCGGCACTGAGAGCACCCCATGAAACGCATCCTGATCATCGGCATTGGCGCCGGCAACCCTGACTACATCACGATGCAGGCCGTGAAGGCGCTGAACCGTACCGACGTGTTCTTCCTGATGGATAAGGGCCAGAGCAAGGACAAGCTGATCGACCTGCGCCGTGAAATCTGCGAGACCTACATCACCGAGCCCGGCTACCGTTTTGTCGAGGCCGACTGCCCTGAGCGCGTGCGCGGTGAGATCGACTACACCACTGCCGTGCAGGACCTGAACCGCGATAAGCAGCAGACTTTCGAACGCATGATCAACGAGGAAATGGCCGACGGTGAAGTGGGCGCATTCCTGGCCTGGGGCGATCCTGCACTCTACGACAGCACCATCCGCATTCTGCAGGCGATCCTTGCCAGTGGCCGTTGCGTGTTCGAATTCGAAGTGATCCCGGGCATCACCAGCGTGCAGGCCCTGGCAGCCCAGCATAAGGTGCCGCTGAATCGCATCGGCAAGTCCATCGAGATCACCACCGGGCGTCGCCTGGCAGCGGGGCAGGCGAGTGATGCCGATACCCTGGTGGTGATGCTCGACGCCGAAGACTCCTACCGCAGCGTCGCCGACCAGGACCTGGAGATCTACTGGGGCGCCTACCTGGGCACGCCGGACGAGATCCTGATCAGCGGCAAAGTCGGTGAAGTAGCGCAAGAGATCGAACGGGTACGCAAGGCTGCGCGCCTGGCCAATGGCTGGATCATGGACACTTATCTGTTGCGCAAACCCTGAGGACGCTTCCCCATGCTCAAACTGTTTGCCCTGGCGCTGACCCTGGTCGCAAGTGCCGCCCACGCCGACTCCACCTTGCACACCGACTTGCCGCTGGCGTACCTGGAACAGACCCAGGGCGATGCGCGCAACCAGCCGCTGGTGATTTTCCTGCACGGCTTTGGCAGTAACGAGGAAGATTTGTTTGGCATCAAGGACGCGTTGCCGTCCACCTGGACCTACCTGTCGGTACGCGCGCCGATGCCGGTGGAGCCGCAGGGTTATCGCTGGTTTACCAAGACGCCCGGTGACGGTGAGTACGACGGCGTGCCCGCAGACTTGCAGAGCAGCGCCAGGCTGATCAGGGAATTTGTTACGAAGGCCACGGCTAAATACCACACACAAAGCGACCGGGTGTTTCTGGTGGGGTTCAGCCAGGGCGCGATCATGTCTTACGAAGTGGCGTTGCGTGATCCGGAGTTGGTACGCGGTATGGCGGCGCTCAGCGGCAGTGTGCTGCCCATGCTCAAGTCTGCGCTCAAACCGGATGAATCCATGGGCAAACTGGCGATCTTTATCGGCCACGGCACGTTGGACCAGGCGCTGCCATATACGTCAGCCACTCGGGCCTATGAGGTGCTGGCGGGGCTGGGCTTGAAGCCGGAGTTTCATGGTTATCCGGGGATGAATCACACGATCAGCGAGGCGGAAGTGCAGGATCTGAAAGCCTGGCTAGAGAAAAACTTGAAGTGAAATGCGGTTAAAAATGTGGGAATCCCCACCACATCTTCGATGTGACGCTGTCGCGCAGCAACCTGGGCCGCCTCCAAAATATCCGGCGTTAAGACTGAATTTTAACTATTTAAAATCAGTAGCTTACTTGAAGTTTGATAAGAGGGGGGCTTGCCCCCGATGGCGGTGCGTCAGTTATAGATGTATCAACTGACACTCCCTCATCGGGAGCAAGCTGCCTCCCACATTTGATTTGTGTTGTCTGGGAAAATTGGGTTACTTACCGCCAGTAATCTGCTTCACCAACTGCGCATGCCCCTTCACATCATCAGCCCGGGAAATCGCCTGGATCACCAACAATTGGTTGCCGGAACCGCCGAGGATAGTGGAGTTCAAGGTCTTGCCGCCGCCCTGGGTAGCAGTGCTGTCCACCTGGCGCAGACCGAGGCCCTTGTAGGTGAGTTTCTTCTCGCCCTGTTTCTTGAAGTCAGGCAGGGCGGCGCTCTGGTCCTTGACGAAATCGGCCACCGCGCCATCGAGGAACTGTGGATCGTTATCCTTGATGGCCGCGCCGTCTTTGCGCACGGTTTCGGCGACGATCACCACGCTTTTCGTGGTCGGGTTGGCGTACAGGGTGCCTCGGGTATCGGCGGTGCCGTCATCGGCCTTGCCAGAGGGCAGGGCATCGGCACTGTAGGCCTTGGGCAGGTCGAAAGTGAACTTGCCACCCAGGGTGGAGATCGTCTGCGTGTCTGGCTTGGGGGCCGCGAATACGCTGCCGGCGCTCAGCGCCAGGCTCAGCAGTAGTGCGGACTTGGTGAAAGTGGCCATGAAGCACTCCAGGGATGAACGAAATTGCGATCTATTCTGTCAGAAAATTCGTAACTTCGTTCATCTCCAGCCTCAGACCTTGCCAGACTCTTCCTCAAGCCTGTCCATCTCGAACAGTCGCGCCAGCTCCGCCCGGGCCTCCTGGGCGGTTTGCATGACTTTGGCCGCGTCGTCGTACACCGCGTGTTGGGCGGCGAGCACTTGCTGGTCGTGATTCTTGAAGCGGTTGATGCGTGCGTCAGCCTGAGCCTGGGTCAAGCCCAGGCCGACCAGGGTGCGGCGGCTCATTTCCAGGCTTGAATAGAAGGTTTCGCGCACCGGTGAGGCGTCCAGGTCTACCAGCCGGTGTACGTGCTGGCGGTTACGGGCGCGGGCGATGATCTTCATATGCGGATAGAGGTTGCGCACCAGTTCGGCAGTCTTGATGTTGATCTCCGGGTCGTCCATGGCGATGACAAAAAATTCCGCCTGGTCGACCTTGGCCGCATGCAGGATTTCCGGGCGCTGGGGGTCGCCGTAGAACACCGGCATGCCACCAAAGCTGCGGGTCAGCTCGATGGTTTCCACCGAGGTGTCGAGGGCGATGAACGAAATGTTCTGCGCACGCAGGATCCGCGCCACGATCTGGCCCATCCGGCCCATGCCGGCGATGACCACGCGGGGGGCGTCGCTCTCGATGGCGCGGTATTCCTCCGGCACTTCCACCGGCTTGACCTTGGGCTTGAACAGCTTCGGGCACACCAGCAGCAACAGCGGGGTCACGGCCATGGACAAGGTGATGGTCAGCACCAGCACGTCGTAGAGGTGCGGTTCGAACAAGCCCTGGTCGCGGCCGATCTTGAACACCACGAAGGCAAACTCACCGCCCGCCGCCAGCACCACACCGAGGCGCAAGGCGCTTTCGCGGTTGAGGTCGCCCACCATTCGCCCCACGGCATACAACAGGGGCAGTTTCAGACCGATCAACAGCAAGGTCAGGCCGATCACTACCAGCGGCGTGCTGAACAGCAGGCTGAGGTTGGCACCCATGCCCACGCTGATAAAAAACAGTCCCAGCAGCAGGCCCTTGAATGGCTCAATCTGGGATTCCAGTTCGTGGCGGTATTCCGAGTCGGCCAGCAGCAGGCCGGCGAGGAAGGCACCCAGGGCCATGGATACGCCGACCAACTCCATCAGCCACGCGGTACCGATCACCACCAGCAGCGCGGTGGCGGTGGAGACTTCGCGCAGGCCGGTCTTGGCGACGATGCGAAACACCGGGCGCAGCAGGTAGCGTCCGCCGATGATCACCACGGCAATGCTGCCCAGCACTTGCAACACATGTTGCAGGCCCTGGGCCTCGGTAGTCGGGTGATCGCTGCCGGCCAGCAACGGCACCAGGGCGATCAGCGGGATGGCGGCAATGTCCTGGAACAGCAAAATGGCAAAGGCCAAACGCCCGTGGGGTTGGTTGAGTTCCTTGCGCTCGGCCAGGCTTTGCAGGCCAAAGGCGGTGGACGACAGCGCAAGGCCGAGGCCCAGCACGATGGCGCTGTTCAGTGACTGGCCAAACAGCCACAACGCCACTGCGCCCATGACCATCCCGGTGAGCAGCACCTGGGCCAGGCCGACGCCGAACACCGCCTTGCGCATTACCCACAGGCGCTTGGGCGACAGCTCCAGGCCGATGATGAACAGCAGTAACACCACGCCCAGTTCCGAAAACTGCGCCACGCTTTGTGGGTTGCCGATCAGCCCCAGCACCGAGGGCCCGATGATCACACCGGCGAACAGATAGCCGAGCACCGCGCCCAATTGCAGGCGCTTGGCCAGCGGCACGGTCAATACGGCGGCGAACAGGAACACCACGGCCGCTTGTAACAGGTTGCCTTCATGGGGCATTGCGAACTCCATTGTTTACTTGGATCAACAGCTGACCGCTCCTACGGGGGGACGGAAACAGGGTGCTATTAAAACTCTTTTTCACATTTTGAAACTTGTATTTCTGTCGCGACAGTCAATGGATGTTGGGTGTCATCCCGTTCTTACGCCGGGTTTACGAAAGTATTAATACCATTTAATTCAATGGCTTTCGGGTAGCTCTACTAACGTTTCGAAAACTGGATCAGTAGTCACCACGGTCAGGTTTTTCGAATTCGATGCGTGTGGAGCGTCAACCCAGGGTTTTCACGCATTCATGGACGAAACGCTTGGACCACAAGGAGTACAACGTGGATAGAAGACTTGCGGCTGCCGTTACACCTCGTATCTCTGCGCTCTCTCTTGCCGTTCGCCTGGGGATGGCGGGGCTGGTCATAGGCCTGGCCAGTCCTGATGTGCTGGCCGCCTGTACCCCAGCAAGCCCGGCGCCCGGCGCGACGGTTACCTGTACCGGTGTGCCGTCGTTGCCACTGTTCCTCAATACCTTCAGCAGTGCAGTTAACAACCTCACGCTCAACGTCAACGCCGGCGCGCAGCTCAACGCGACTCTGGGCGGTAAAGCGTTGACCCTGACTGGCAACGACACGACGTTGAACAACGCCGGCACCATTGACCCGGCACTCCTCGGGTTGGTTTCAGTGCTGAGCGGTGGCGTGGTGATCGGCAACACGGCCGCCAGTGCGTTGAACATCACCAACACCGCCAGCGGAATCATGCGCGGCACCGGTGCGCTGCTCGGGCTTAACCTGGCTTCGCTCGATGGCATGGCCCTGAACGCCACCAACGGCGCAGGCGGCGTTACCACGATCGTCAACAACGGCACCATCGGCTCTTCGTCCTTGCTCGGCTTGAGCCTGTTCACCTCCGACACGCCGGTGGTGGCGGTGCAAGGCGGCGGGCAAGTCAACATGACCAACAACGGCACCCTGACCGGGCGCGTAGCCTTTGAAAGCTCTGCTACCGGCAACACCTTCCTCAACACCGGCACCCTCTCCGGCGGTGTGTTGATGGGGGCCGCCAGTACCAACACCTTCACCGCCGTCACCGGTTCGAGCGTGACGGCCGGCGGTGGTATCGGCTTGAGTCTGGGCGGGTTGATTGGCGTGAATCTCACATTCGCACCCACCGGCCAGGTGGATGGCGGCGCCCTGGGCAGCAACACCTTGATCCTGCAGAACACCCTCGGCGCCGGCGGTGGTATTACCGGCACCGGCACCGCGTCGAGCGCCAATTATGTCAACTTCAACAACCTGACCATCAACAGCGGCACCTGGACTTTGCAAGGGCCACTGGTCAGCGGCAGCACCACGCTCAATGGCGGCCTCTCGCAATTCAATAACAACGCCACGTTCGGCAGTGGTGTGCTGACCGTCAACGGCGGGACCATCGAGGCCACTGGCAATGGCCTGACCCTGAGCAACTTGCTGACCCTGGGCACTGGCGGGTTGACAGTGCAGGGTGCCTCGACCGGGCTGACCTTGAGCGGTGTGCTCTCGGGAATCGGCGGCTTGACCAAGGCCGGCAGCGGCCAACTGATCCTCAGCGGTGCCAATACCTACACCGGCGCGACGACCCTGGGCGGCGGCTCGGTGCAACTGGGCAATGACCTGGCGTTGAGCACTGGCGCGGTGACCGTCAGCGCGGCCACCACCTTGCAGGCCCCGGGTACCATCAACCTGGGCAACACGCTGGCCTTGAACGGCAACCTGACCACTGACGTGGCTGGCGCACTGACCTTGGGCGGTGCGGTGTCCGGCGCCAGTGGCATCATCCACAGCAGCACGGGCAGCCTGACCCTCAATGGCGACAACAGCGGCTACAGCGGCACCACCAGCCTGGGCGCCGGCACCTTGGTGCTGGGCAGTAACACTGCGCTGGGCAGCGGTGGATTGAGTGTGACCGGCGCTGCCAACCTTGACGCTGGCGGCGCGTCGTTACTCACCAATAATGTGGACCTGGGCGCCAACCTGACGCTGACCGGTACCAACCCGCTGACCCTGGGCGGCGTGATGTCCGGCGCCGGCACCTTGATCAAAACCGGTGCAAGCCTGTTGACCCTGACCGGTAACAACACCCGTACCGGGACTACCGCGCTGAATGCCGGTGGGCTGGTGGTGGGTTCCGCTACTGCGCTTGGCACGGGTGCATTGAATGCGGCGGCGGGGACGACGCTGGATGCCAGCACCGCGGTCACTCTGGCCAACGCCGTCAATCTGGCGGGCAACCTGGGCATCGGCGGCACGGCCGACCTTGCTCTGGGCGGTACGGTCAATGGCGCCGGCAGCCTGACCAAGGATGGCGCGGCCAACCTGATCCTCAACGGCACCAATGGCTTCCTCGGCGGCACCACCCTGAATGCCGGCACCCTGACCGTCGGCAGCAACTCGGCCCTCGGCCTTGGCAACCTGATCGTCGGCGGTGCGGCGACCCTGGACAGCAATGCAAGCGTCAGCCTGGGCAACAACATAGCCCTCAATGCGGGGCTGAGTGTGGGCGGCAGCAATGGGCTGACGTTGGGCGGCGTCGTCAGCGGCACCGGTGCACTGGTCAAGGAGGGCGGGGCCAACCTGACCCTCAATGGCAATAACAGCTTCAGCGGCGGTACCACACTGAATGCCGGCACCCTGACCCTGGGCGATGCCAATGGCCTGGGCAGTGGTGCGTTGACGGTCGGCGGAGCAGCCACCCTGGATAACAGCGCGGCCTTCGGCATCGGCAACGCCATTGCGTTGAACGCCGACTTGAGCATCGCCGGCAACAACGACCTGGCCCTGAACGGTGTGATCAGCGGCGCGGGTGCGCTGATCAAAAATGGCCTGGCTGATCTGGCACTGTCCGGCAGCAACACCTTCACCGGGGCCGTGGATATTCTGTCCGGCAGCGTCACGCTGTTGAGTGCCGATGCCCTGGCCGGCAGTACGGGTGCCAACGTGGCAGCCGGTGCCGCGCTGAACCTGAATGTCGATTCCAGCCTGGCCGGCCTCACTGGTACGGGCGACGTGGCGGTAGGTGGCGGTTTTAACCTCAGCGTGGGTGGCCTGAGCACCAGCAGTACCTTTGACGGTGGCCTTAGCGGCACAGGTGGCTTGATCAAGGTCGGCACCGGCACCCTGGACCTCACCGGTATCAACGGCATTACCGGTAACACGACGATCAACGCGGGCACCCTGAACCTCAGCGGTTCCCTGGGCAGCGCTGTGGTCGACGTCAATAGCGGTGGCACCCTCACCGGCAGCGGTTCGCTGTTGGGGGCGGTGAATATCAACAGTGGTGGGCAACTGGCGCTGAGCAGTGGCACGACCTTGTCGGCCGGCAGCTTGAATATGAATGCCGGCGCCAATATGAATGTGGCCCTCGGCGCGCCTTCGCTGACCTCGCTGCTGAATGTCGGCGGCAATGTGAACCTGGGCGGCAACCTCAATGTTAGCGATGCCGGTGGCTTCGGTGCCGGTGTGTATCGGTTGATCAACTACACCGGTGGCCTGACCGGCGCGTTGAACGTCAACAGCGTGCCATTGGGCTATGGCCTGGGCGACTTGTTGGTACAAACCGCGGTCAGCAATCAGGTCAACCTGGTGGTGTCGGCGCCGAACATTCGGTTCTGGGACGGAAGCAACAACGTGGCCAACGGCAGTGTTGACGGTGGCAGCGGCACCTGGACGGCGGGCGGTACTAACTGGACCTCGGCCGACGGCATCCTCAACCAGACCTGGGGCGGCGGATTCGCGGTGTTCCAGGGGACGGCGGGGACTGTCAGCGTTGATGGCGTGCAAACCCTCACCGGCCTGCAATTCGTCACTGATGGCTACGCCCTGGCCAATGGCACTGGCGGCCAATTGAACACCGGCAGTGGCAACTTCGCGGTGCGCGTCGACCCGTTGGCTACTGCGACCCTGGGCGTTGATATCACCGGCGCGGGCGCCCTGGATAAACTCGATACCGGCACCCTGGTGCTCAATGGCACCAACGGCTACACCGGCGGCACCTTGCTCAATGGCGGCACACTGGTAGTCGGTGGCAATAGTGCGTTGGGCACAGGCACCCTGACTGCTGCGGCGGGCACCACACTCGACAGCAATACCGCGGCAACGCTTGGCAATGCCATCACCCTTAACGGCAACCTGAACCTGGCGGGTAGCAACGCCCTGACGCTCAACGGCGTGATTGGCGGCGCGGGTGGCTTGATCAAAAATGGCGCGGCCAGCGTGACCCTCGGCGGCAGCAATACCTTCCTTGGCCCGGTGGCCCTGAACGCAGGTGGGCTGGTCCTGGCGGCGAATACAGCGTTGGGCAGCGGCACCCTGAATGCGGCAGGCGGTACCACCCTGGATGCAAGCACTGCACTGACCGTCAACAATGCAATCAACCTGGCCGGCAACCTGGGCATCGGCGGCACGGCCGACCTGGCCTTGGCGGGCGCGATCAATGGCGCCGGCAGACTGACCAAAGAAGGCGCGGCCAATCTCACCCTCGCTGGCGCTAATGCCTTTCTCGGTGGCACCTCCCTGAATGCCGGTACGCTGACCCTGGGCAATGCGACGGCTTTGGGATTGGGCGACCTCACCGTTGGCGGTGCAGCGACCCTGGATAACAACACCGCGCTGACCGTCGGCAATAATGCCGTGTTGAACGCGGCGCTGACGGTGGCCGGCAGCAATGACCTGACCCTGGGGGGCCTGCTCACCGGCACCGGCGCGCTGGTCAAGGACGGTGCAGCCAACCTGACGCTCAATGGCATCAACACCTATCAAGGCGGCACCAGCCTGAATGCCGGCACCTTGACCCTGGGCACGGCCGCAGCCTTGGGCACCGGCGCCTTGACGGTCGGCGGCGCAGCGACATTGGCCAACACTACACCGCTGGTGCTGGCTAACGCGGTCAACCTCAATGCCAACCTGAACGTGGGTGGGGGCAATAACAACCTGACCCTCGCGGGTGTGCTGGCAGGCAGTGGGAACCTGGTCAAAACCGGCACGGCTGATTTGAGCGTGACCGGCAACAACACCTTCAACGGCTTGTTTGATGTGCAATCGGGCAGCCTTACTACCTTGGGCAGCGGGGCATTGGGTGTCGGCGCCGGCGTCAACCTGGCGAGCGGCACATCCCTGAACCTGGGCGGCACCGCCAGCCTGGGCGCACTCACCGGCACAGGTCTGGCGACAGTAGGTGCGGGCAACACGTTGAGCGTCGGGGCCAATAACCTCGACAGTTCGTTCGATGGCGTATTGGCAGGCCTCGGCAACTTTGCCAAAGAAGGCACCGGCGCCTTGACCCTCGGCGGCCTCAGCGCGTTGACCGGGGATACGCTGGTCAACGCCGGCAGCCTGCTCGTCAACGGCTCATTGGCCAGCGCCAATGTAGGCGTGGGTAGCGGCGCGACCCTGGGCGGTACCGGCACCTTGCTGGGTAATGTGAGCATCGCCGATGGCGGCCACCTGGCCGTCAACTCGGGCACTACTTTGACCACCGGTTCGTTGTTGCTCAACGCCAACTCCAACCTGGACGCGGGCCTCGGCGCGCCATCCACTGGCGGTACGGCACTGGTACAGGTCAACGGTAACCTGACCCTGGATGGCACGCTGAATGTCAGTGATATCGGTGGCTTCGGTGCAGGTATCTACCGCCTGATCGACTACACCGGCGGCCTGACCAACAACGGCCTGCTGCTGGGCAGCCTGCCGGTGAATATCCCGGCCGCTGACCTGGACCTGCAAACCGCCATCGGCAACCAGATCAACCTGCTGGTCGACGGCAGTACCAACGTGCAGTTCTGGGACGGCAGCCAAACCAGCGGCAACGGCGCCATCGAAGGCGGCAGCGGCACTTGGAGCGCAGGCGGCAGCAACTGGACCGGCGTCAATGGCGCGTTCGATACAGGCTGGGCGCCGAACAGCTTTGCAGTGTTCCAAGGCACTGCAGGCACGGTTACCGTTGACGGTGCGCAAGGCGTTACTGGCCTGCAATTCGTCACCGATGGCTACAACCTGGCCGGCGGCGCGGCGGGTGCCTTGACCCTGTTCAATGGCGTCGGTGGCAACACCGCCGTGCGAGTCGATCCTGGCGTCACCGCCACCCTGGGCGTCACGCTTAACGGCGGCGGCACCCTGGCCAAGCTGGATACCGGCACCCTGGTGCTCAACGGTGCCAACAGCTACACCGGCGGCACCGCACTCAATGGCGGCACCTTGATAGTGGGCAATGACAGTGCCCTGGGCAGCGGCTTGCTGACCACCGCCAACGGCACCACCCTGGACAGCAATGCCGCGGTCAGCCTGGCCAACGCTGTGGACGTCAACGGCACCTTGACTGTCGGTGGCAGCAATGCCTTGACCTTGGCCGGTAGCGTGGCGGGCACCGGTAGCCTGATCAAGAACGGCATCGCCAGCTTGACCCTCAGCGGCAACAACACCTACACAGGCTCCACCACACTGAACGTGGGCGGGCTGATCCTCGCATCCAGCACCGCACTCGGCAGCGGCGCCTTGAACGCAGCCGCCGGCACTACCCTGGACAGCAGCACCGCAGTGGCCTTGGCCAACACGGTGAACCTGGCCGGTAACCTGGGCATTCTGGGCAGCGCCGACCTGAGCCTGAACGGCTTGGTCAGTGGCGCCGGCAGCCTGACCAAAACCGGTGTGGGCAACCTGACCCTCAATGGCGCCAATGCCTACCTCGGCGGTACGGCTCTCAATGCCGGTACGCTGACCCTCGGCAACGCCACGGCCCTGGGCTCTGGCGCCTTGACCGTTGGCGGTGCGGCGAGCCTGACCAACAGCGCGCCGCTGGTGCTGGCCAATGCGGTCAGCCTCAATGGCGACCTCACCGTCGCTGGCAACAACAACCTGACCCTGGCCGGTGTACTCGCCGGCAATGCGGCGCTGATCAAGAATGGCGCGGCAGACTTATTGCTGACTGGCAACAACAGCTTCGGCGGCCCACTCACCGTGGCGGCCGGCAGCGTGACCACGCTGGGCAATGGCGCACTGGGCAATACTTCCGGCGTCACCGTTGGCACAGGCGCGAGCCTCAACCTGGGCGGCAATGCCAGCCTCAACAGCCTGGCCGGCAACGGTGCGGTGCAAGTGGCTGGCGGCAGTACGCTGGCAGTGGGTGGCAGCAACCTGGACAACACCTTCGGCGGCTCGCTGGGCGGTGCCGGCAGCCTGGATAAAAACGGCAGCGGCGTGCTCAACCTGACCGGCACCAACGGCATCACCGGCGCGGCCAACGTCAACGGCGGCACCTTGAATGTCACAGGTTCCCTGGCCAGCGGCACGGTGGCAGTGAACAACGGTGCGACCCTGGCCGGCAGCGGTGCCCTTGCCGGTGCCGTTACCGTGGCCGACGGTGGCCATATCGGCCTGAACGCCGGCAGCACACTGTCGGTGGGCTCGCTGGTGCTGGGTGGCAATGCCAACCTCGATGTCGGTCTCGGCGCTCCAGTCGTGGGTGGCGGCAGCGGGCTGCTGAATGTCGGCGGCGACCTGACCCTGGACGGCCACCTCAACGTCACCGATATCGGCGGCTTTGGCAGCGGTGTCTACAACCTCATCAACTATGGCGGGGCACTCACCGATAACGGCCTGACGCTCGGCACGCTGCCGGGCAGCGTGATCCCGGGCGACCTGCAAGTGCAGACCGCCATCAGCAACAAGGTCAACCTGCTGGTGACTGCGCCTAACACCACCGTGCAGTTCTGGGACGGTAATAGCCTGATCGGCAATGGTGCCATCGACGGGGGTAACGGTGCCTGGACCGCAGGCACCACTAACTGGACCAATGTCGACGGCACGCTCAACCAAAACTGGAACAACAGCTTCGCGGTGTTCCAAGGGGCGGCGGGCACTGTGACGGTAGACGGCACGCAAAACCTCACCGGCATGCAGTTCGTCACCGATGGCTATAACCTGGCCTCCGGCGCGGCGGGTGTGCTCAACCTGGTCAATGGCGGCACCGGCAACACCGCGGTACGCGTCGACCCGAACGTCACCGCGACCCTGGGCGTGACCCTCAACGGCGCCGGCACCCTGGCCAAGCTCGACAGCGGCTCTCTGGTGCTCAACGGCGCCAACGGCTACACCGGTGGTACCGCGCTGAATGGCGGTACGCTGGTGGTTGGTAACAACAACGCCCTGGGCACCGGCGCATTGTCGGCGGCCGCTGGCACCACGCTGGACAGCAACGCGGCGGTCACCCTGGCCAACGCGGCGGTACTCAACGGTGCCCTGGCGGTGGGCGGCAGCAATGCGCTGACCCTCAATGGTGGCATCAGCGGCAGCGGCAGCCTGGTTAAAAACGGCGCTGCGACGCTGACCCTCAACGGCACCAACAGTTACAGCGGCGGCACCGGCCTGAACGCCGGTCAATTGGTGCTCGGCAATAACGCCGCCCTGGGCAGTGGTGCACTGACGGTAGGCGGCGCCGCGCAACTGGATGGCGGCACTGACCTGCAACTGGCCAATGCCATCAATCTGGGCGGCCCGCTGAGCCTGGCCGGCAGCCACGACCTGGCCCTCAACGGCGTGGTCAGCGGCAGCGGCAGCCTGGTGAAAAACGGTAGTGGCGCCTTGTTGCTCACCGCTGCCAACACTTACAGCGGCGGCACTACCCTCAATGGCGGCAGCACCACCGGCAGCACCAACAGCCTGCAAGGCGCCATCGTCAACAATGCAGCATTGACCTTCGAGCAAGCCACTGACGGCACCTACACCGGTAACCTCACCGGCACTGGCGTGTTGAACAAAACCGGCACCGGCGCATTGCTGCTGACCGGCAACAACACGTTTACCGGCACGACCAACGTCAACACCGGTAGTCTGTTGGTCAACGGCACCTTGAGCAGTGCTGCGGTGCAAGTTGCCAGCGGTGCGACCCTCGGTGGCAGCGGCACGCTGGGCGGTACGGTGAACATGGCGGACGGTTCGGTACTCAAGGCCGGTGCAGCGACGCCACTGTCGCTGGGCGCGCTGGCCTTGTCGTCGGGCACCACCCTGGACTTTGCCCTCGGCGCGCCGGGTGCATCGAGCACGGCGGTGAATGTCGGCGGCAACCTGACCCTGGACGGTACGCTCAACGTCAGCGATGCGGGCAGCTTTGGCCTTGGGGTATACCAACTGTTCCGCTACGGCGGCAGCCTGACCGATAACGGCCTCACCTTAGGTACCTTGCCCGTCGCCTTGAGCAATGTGAGCCTGCAGACCGCTCTGGCCAACCAACTCAACCTGGTGGTGCAGACCGCCCCCGGGCAGATCCAGTTCTGGAACGGCGGCACCACCAACCCGGATGGCAGCATTGACGGCGGCAGCGGCACCTGGGGCCCAGGCACCAACTGGACCGATCCGACCGGCACCCAGGGCCAGGTCACCACTAATCAGTTCGCCGTATTTGGCGGGCAGGGCGGCACCGTGACAGTGGTCGGCAACCAAGGCTTCACCGGCCTGCAGTTCCTCGACGCCGGCTACACATTGGCGGCGGGGGAAGGCGGCAGCTTGAGCCCCACCAATGCGGCGGATGGCAGCCTGGCTGCGGTGCGGGTCAACTCCGGCGTGACCACCCAGATCGATGCACCGCTGGTGGGCACAGGCGGGATCAACAAGCTCGACGCCGGCACCTTGCTGCTGACCGGCGCCAATACTTACACCGGTGGTACCACGGTCAGCGGCGGTACCCTGGCGGGTACCACCACCAGCCTGCGTGGCAGGATCCTCAACAATGCGCGGCTGCTGTTTGTCCAGCGCACCAACGGACAGTTCAGCGGCACCTTGAGCGGTACCGGTGCACTGGTCAAACAAGGCGCAGGCGCGCTGTTGTTGACCGGCAACCAGCCCTTCAGCGGCACCGTGGCGGTGGACGAAGGCGTGTTGCAGGTGGGTAACGCGGCCAATCCTGGCGCAGTGCTTGGCGGCCAAGTCAGCGTGGCCAGCGGTGCGGGCCTCACCGGTAATGGCAGTGTCGGTTCGCTGGTCAACAACGGCTCGGTGACGCCTGACGGCGGCAAGTTGAGCGTGGCTGGCAACTTCACCAACGCCAGCACCGGGGCGCTGAACCTGGTGATCACCCCATCCACCACCGGCTCCCTGGCCGTGGGCGGCACTGCCAACCTGGGCGGCACCTTGAATGTGATCAACCTGGAACCCTATGCTGGCGCGACCACCTACACACTGCTGACAGCAGGTGCGGTCAACGGCACCTTCGCCACCACTAACCTGGAGAACCTGGCGTTTCTCAATACCGCCTTGAACTACAGCCCGACCCAGGTGGCCCTGGCGGTCAGCCGTAACAACGTCAGCTACGCCAGCGTGGCGGCCACCGATAACCAGCGCGGCGTGGCGGCGGCGTTGGGCAGCGGGGCGGCAGTCGGTGGTGCGGCAGTGCAGAACGCACTGCTTAACGCTGACGTGGCAGGCGCACGTGCAGCCTTCGACAGCTTGTCCGGCGAGATCCACGCCAGCACCGCCAGTGCGATGCTCGAAGATTCGCGTTACGTACGTGACGCGGTCAATGAGCGCCTGCGTCAACCCGGTTGCTACCGCGAGGACGACCCACGCAATGCCCTGGCGCCAAGCGAAAACCGCCTGACCAGCGCCGGTTGCCATGGCGAGATGGTCGGTTGGATGCGCGTACTCGGCACCTGGGGTCACTTGGGCGGCGACAGCAACACCGCCAAGCTGGATCGCAACCTCAGTGGCTTCCTGCTCGGCACCGACAAGCAAGTGGATGACGCCTGGCGCGTAGGCGTGGCTGCCGGCTACACCCGCAGCGACCTGGATGCCAAGCGCCGCAACTCCAGCGCCGACGTCGACAGCTACCACCTGATGGCGTACACCGTCTACCAGCAGGAAGCCTTCGCCGCACGCATGGGCGTGGCATATAGCTGGCATGACATCGAAAGCAAACGCAACGTGGCGGTCGGCGGTGAGGGCCAACGCCTGAAAGCCGACTACAAGGCACGCAGTGCGCAGGTGTTCGGTGAAGTCGGCTACACCATCCAAACCGCCAGCGTGGCCCTGGAACCGTTCGCTGGCCTGGCGTATGTCAACTACGACAGCGACACCATCAAGGAAAAAGGCGGTTCGGCAGCCCTGCGCGGCGATGCTGACCAGGACATCACCTACTCGACCTTGGGCGTACGCATCGGCCAGACCATCACCTTGGGCAACGGCTCGAAACTCACCCCACGGGGCAGCATCGGCTGGCGCCATGCGTTCGGCGATACCAAGCCTGACGCCGACCTGAGCTTTATCAACGGCGGTGGCTCGTTCAGCACCCAGGGCGTGCCGATTGCCAAGGACAGCGCGGTGGTGGAAGCGGGCCTGGACTACCAGATCAGCCAGAACGGCAAGCTGGGTCTGGGCTATTCGGGTCAGCTCTCGCGCAATGACAAGGACCATGCGGTAACGGTCAGTTTCTCCCTCGGTTTTTGATCAAGGCCGAGTTTTTTGAACCGCCCGAAAGGGCGGTTTTTTTTGATTCCTGAGTGCGCAGAGTTTATTGCTCAACCGTCAGGCTGAAGAATGCGCACACAATTTATTCCGGAGCGCGGTTGGCTGGCTAACCAACGTCGACCTAAAGTTATGCCCTTGAGTTTATATTCCTTGGGTGGCATATTTGCATGGTCTGGGACATTGAATACACGGATGAATTCGGGGACTGTTGGGATGGCTTGGATGCAAAGGAGCAATCTTCGGTGGCTGCCAGTGTTGATTTGCTGGGGCTGTTCGGGCCGGGGCTGCGCTTTCCCCATAGCAGCGATATCAAGGGCGCTCGACACGGCAACCTGCGAGAGCTGCGGGTACAGCATGCAGGACGACCTTACAGAGTGTTGTACGCCTTTGACTTCCGGCGTTGTGCGGTGCTGCTCATAGGTGGCGATAAAACTGCACAGCACCGTTGGTACCACGGGTACGTACCCTTGGCAGAGAAGTTGTACGACGTACATTTAGAAACATTGCGTAAAGAGGGCCGTGACCATGGCTAAGAAATTCGCGGAACTGAAAGCTCGCATGACGCCCGAGTCGCGCGCCGATGCCGAGCAGATACTTCAGCAACATTTGAAAGAAATGCCGCTGCATGAGCTACGCAAGGCCCAGCAGTTGAGCCAGGCAAGCCTGGCGAAGGCATTGAACATCAATCAGGCTGCAGTTTCGAAGATGGAACGGCGTACTGACATGTACATCAGTACGTTGCGTGACTATATTCGTGCGATGGGCGGTGAGTTGGAAATCATCGCTACCTTCCCAGATGGCCAGGTCAAGATTGACAACTTTGCTTGCTGATACTGATACAGCTACCGTATGCCCGGCCAAGCCGGGCTTTTTGCTATCTGCTTTGTAGTGGGACAGTCAAAGTTCCAGATTCCTGACATGACTATCTATCGTCGTGCACGATCACTCTTGCAGCGCATTTACCGCGATGTTCCACCGTAATCTGGAAGACTCCCCAACGCCCTGCCTGGGCAGGTCCAAGGCGGCACTCTTGTTCTGATAGGACCGAACGCTGGTCAGGATTCACCTTCTTTTTCGGCTCGGTTTGTTACTATCGCCCTCCCTTGCCACCAGGAGTCACCGGCCCATGCAACACCAGTGGGATGAAATGCACCGCACCCGCAAGCCAACGTTTGTCCTGTGTGGCGAGCCCCAGGGGGATGTGCTCAATCTCTATGTTCACGGTTACTCGGCCTTCTTCAACCGCCAGCAACTGGGCAATTTCAAGGCACAACTGGCAGGTATCGAAGGCTCGACCAACCTGATGTTGTTCTGGCCGGCGGGGCATTTCCTGGAAAACCTGTTTGCACCGTTCAAGGATGTGATCACCTCGATGCTCGGCGGTGGCGGCCTGGGCGCGGCCACGGTAGGCGTGGGCAAGGCGATTGCGTATTTTCTTGACCATTACAAAAGTGTCGAGGCGCGGGTCGATGAAGTGGCCAAGACCTTGTTGCCCGAACTGGCCGGTTACCTGCACGCTGAGTCTCTGCCGGTGCGGCGCATCAATCTGATCGGCCATTCCCTGGGTGCACGTATCCTGGTCAAGAGTCTGCTGGCCAGCCCCGAGATTGCCCGTGAACTGCCGTTGAATAACCTGTTGCTGATGGGCGGGGCGATCTGTACGTCGAGCCCTTGGGATGACGTGTCGGCGCCGCTCAAGGGCCGGCTGATCAATTGTCATTCGAGCAAGGACTGGGCCTTGGCGATGAAGCCGGATACCGAGCGCTGTATCGGCCGTTATGCCATTGACGTAACGCCCGCATTGAAGACCAAGGTCACCAATGTGCACCTGGCCAGCTTCGATCATGCCGCCTACTGGCCGCAATTGAAGACGGTGGTGCAATACACCGACCTGCTGCAGGAGCGGCGCGGTTTGATCCGCGCCGACCTGCGCAGCAGTGAAGTGCGTTTTGCCGAGGAGGATGGGGACCTGTACCCGGCGCTGGTGCAGGCGCGGCCGGAAGAGTTGAAGTTTCTTGCCGAGCTGATGGCGCAAAAACGCAGTGCCTCCATTGATGCCAGCGTGCGCGAACCGCTGAAGCTGGCCATCGAGTTGCAGCGCATGGGTGGCGACAGCTTTATGAACCTGGCCCGTGGCCATGGCGTGGGCTATCGGCAGATTGCCGAAGATGTGGCGCAACGCTTGGGCATCAAGTTCGACGCTGCGCTTGAAAGCGTGGCGCTGGCGGATATCGAAGGGCAGGTCGCAGAAAAGCTCATCGAGCAGTACAAGGACAAACTCAGCCGCGCCGACCGCCAGGCGTTCGACGCCGAACTCAAGGCTGCGGCGCAAAAAGAGCAGGGGCTGTTCACCCGCTTCGATGTGGGCCGCTCGGCCACCACCGCCTTGAGCGGCACCGCGCTGGCAGGGCTGACCGGGTTTATCCTGCGCCGGGGTGCGGCCACCGCGATTCCGCTGGTGGGCCAGGCGCTGGCCGCGGCGATGCTGCTGGTCAGCGGTGTCCGGGCGTTTTCCGGCCCGGCGTATTCGATCACCACCTTGGCGGTGTTGGTGATTGGCGTGATTCGCCAGCGCATGGAGCGCGAAGCGCTGAACCAGGAGCTGGACCTGGTGGTGCAAGTGGTGGAGGCGTTCGACTTGCCGCGGGATACAGTGATGCGCACGGTCGCGTCCGACTGATAAGCTGCTGCCCAAGTCTTGTGTATTTGCCTGGAATACCGTGTGAAATTCAGCCTGCCTAAAATCGCTACCGCCCCGTTCTGCCCGCCGGAAGTGGCCGGCTCCGTCATTGTTGACCCCAAGGCATCGTTTTTCAAACGGATGCTGATGTTCGCCGGCCCCGGCCTGTTGATTTCCATCGGCTACATGGACCCTGGCAACTGGGCGACCGCCATCGAAGCCGGCTCGCGCTATGGCTACAGCCTGTTGTTTGTGGTGCTGCTGGCCAGCCTGGCGGGCATGGCGGTGCAATGCCTGTGCTCGCGGCTGGGTATCGCCACCGGCAAAGACCTGGCGCAACTGTGCCGTGAGCGCTACAGCAAGCGCTCTTCGCGTACCCAGTGGCTGTTGGCGGAAATCTCCATCATCGCCACAGACCTTGCCGAAGTGCTCGGCTGCGCCCTGGCGTTTCACCTGTTGCTTGGCGTGTCGCTGACCACCGGCATCGTCATCACCGCCTTTGATACGCTGTTGATCCTGGCCCTGCAAAACCGTGGTTTTCGCCGCCTGGAAGCGATCATGCTGGCGCTGGTGGCGACCATCGGCGTGTGTTTCTTTATCGAGCTGGTGCTGATCAAACCCTATTGGCCCGATGTGCTCAGCGGTTTCACCCCGTCATTGTCGGCCATCAGCGACGCTGCGCCGCTGTACCTGGCCATCGGTATCCTCGGTGCCACGGTCATGCCCCATAACCTCTACCTGCACACCTCCATCGTGCAAACCCGCCTGGTCGGCAAGGACCTGGCGAGCAAGCAGGACGCGGTCAAGCTGGCGCGTATCGACACCATCGGCTCCCTGGCCCTGGCCTTGCTGGTCAACGCGGCGATCCTGGTGCTGGCTGCGGCGGCGTTCTACAAGACCGGTCATACCGATGTGGTGGAAATCCAGGACGCCTACCACCTGCTCGACCCGCTTGTAGGCGGCGCCTTCGCCAGCATCCTGTTCGGTATCGCCTTGCTGGCCTCGGGGCAGAGCTCGACCTTTACCGGGACGATTGCCGGGCAAGTGATCATGGAGGGCTACCTGAACCTGCGCATACCCTGCTGGCAACGACGCCTGATTACCCGCGGGCTGGCGCTGATCCCGGCGTTCCTCGGCGTGTGGTTGATGGGTGACGATGCGATCGGCAAGCTGCTGATCCTCAGCCAGGTGGTACTGAGCCTGCAGTTGCCCTTTGCGCTGTACCCGCTGATCCGCATGACCGGCGACAAACAATTGATGGGGCCGTTCGTTAACAGGCTGCCCACGCGGCTGTTGGCGTGGTTTCTGTTCGCGGTGATCAGCGGCGCGAATGCGTGGTTGATTGGGCAGTGGTTGTTTTGATTGGACATAGCGCTACTGGGGCATGACCTAAACCAACATCGCTAAGGATGTGTATTGGGCAACCTGCGGATCGGCTGTTAGTAGCTTCATTGGTTCACTCATCGCGGTTGCAATAATCAGCCGATCGAAAGGGTCCTTGTGATGATGTTCGAGATCCTTGACCGCAATGGCGTGCTCCGAGGTGATGGGGAGTTCGACGAAACCGCTTTCCAGGCAATACTCACGGATTTCATCCAGGTCTACGGCAAGCTTTCCAACGCCAACCTTGATTGCCATTTCCCAGAATGTTGCCGCACTGACGTAGACGTCTGCGGCATTTTCAATCAGCTTACGGGTTTTGCCAGATAGTCTGGGGTCATCGTTGAGTGCCCACAGCAGGATATGGGTATCCAGCAGCAGTCTCATGAAGGACTGCCCTCAAACGCATCTGACAAATCGCTGGGCAGCGGTGCGTCGAAGTCATCAGGGATGACCAGCTTACCCTTCATTGCGCCAATTCGCCGGCCCTTGGGTTTACCGATGGGGACAAGCTGGGCCATTGCACGGCCATGCTTGGCAATGGTGATGACTTTGCCGGCGGCGGCTTCATCGACCAGCTTGGACAGATTGTTTTTTGCCTCACCCAACGCAACGGTAATCATGTGGTCTTCCCCGTGTTTTGGCCAAATATAGCCAAAACTACGGGCGCTATCAAAGACGGCTCGACCACTGGTCAAGGCCGCTCGTTCGGCACGTGATGGCTTGTAATACACGACATCCATGGCATCTCTCCAAAAAAGAATTCGCCAAAGTCTGCCCCAACGCACCGTGCCCAAAAATACTTGCCCGCAAAATCAGAACGGACCTACTTTTCCTACGAGGAAATTTCCCTCACCAGTGGCGTCTCTGGAGCGCAATAGGCCTCATCGATCCCAATACGGCACCGTCCCAAAACACTCCACGAAATAATCAATCACCGTACGCACCTTCAACGACAGCCTCCGGCTGCCTGGCCACAACGCAGCAATCTGCTGAGGCTCCAGGGTCGTTGCGACTTCATAGTCGGTCAGTACGTCCTGCAAGGTGCCGGCGCGCAGGCTTTCGCCAATCAACCAGGAAGGAAACACCACCAGCCCCAGGCCCTGTTCGGCGGCGTGGGTCAGGGTGTCGGCGTGGTTGCCGGTAATCGGGCCCTTGACGCTGTAGGGTGTCCAGTCGCCCTGGCCGTGGCGGAAGAACCAGCGCTGCTGGCCGGTGATGCCTTTATAGGCCAGGCATTGGTGGTGGGCCAGTTCGTCGGGGTGGCGCGGCGTGCCGTGTTGCGCCAGGTAGGCGGGGCTGGCGGCGATGCGAAAGCGCTGGGGCGCGAAGATGCGTGCCTGCATGCCGGAGTCATTGAGCACGCCAATGCGGAACAACAGGTCGGTGCCATCTTGCAGCGGGTCGACGAAGGTGTCGGTTTGCTGGATATCCAGTTGCAGCTTTGGGTAGCGTCGGCACAACGCGCCCAGCCAGGGAGACAGGTGGCGCTGGCCGAATACCATCGGCGCGTTGATCCGGACCAGCCCGCTGGGCTCGTTGTCCTGTTCTTGCAGGGCCTGGTTCGCCATTTCCAACTGTTCCAATACCAGGCGCGCGTGCCGCCCGAGCAGGCGTCCGGCTTCGGTGGGGCTCACGGCGCGGGTATGGCGATACAGTAATTGCTGGCCGAGGGCCTGTTCCATTAGTTGGATCTGCCGTGAAATGGAGGAGGGCGCCAGGCCCTCGCGGCGGGCCACTTCGGAAAAACTGCCATGGTCCAGCACGGCCACGAACAGGCGCAGCGCCTTGAAGCTCAGTTCATTCAAGCCCTGCATCATGCCTCCAGGCTGTGCGTATTGCGCAAAGGTGTTGTCCGTATACTCCCATTTATCGCACAGGGCGGCCACCGGATAATGCGCGCCATGTTTCTTTTCTTGATACGCAGGTGATGTATGCAGGCACGCACTATCGAGGGCATGGCGCAGGCCAGGCCGAATAAAAACCTCCTACGGCTGCTGTTGTTGCCGTTGGTGATCCTGGCGGGCATGGGGCTGTCAGTGGAGGCCGGATTGCTTGGGCCGTTGGGCGCGCAGGTCGGGCATTTGTGGGCGACCTTGAGCATCTTCGGCGTCGGCACGGCGATCCTGCTTCTGCTGCTGCTGTTCAGCGGCGCGCAGCAGGGCCCGGCATTTACCCAGCTGCCGCGCTGGCAATTGATCGGCGGGTTTTTGGGGCCGATGTATGTGGTAGTGCTCACACTCGCCACGCCGCACATCGGTATCGCCATGACCATGATTGCGATCCTGTCGGGCCAGGTGGGCAAGAGTGTGTTGATCGACCACTTCGGCTGGTTCGGCACGGCACGCAAGCGCGTCAATGGCGAACGCTGGATTGCGCTGGCGTTGATTGTGGCGGCATTGGTCCTGATTGCACGAGGGTAAGACGATGAATCTGATTCTGTTATTGGTGGTGGTGATTGCGGCAGGGGCGGTGTTGAGTGTGCAGGCTGCGATCAATGGGCGCCTGGGCCAGACGGTTGGGGTGTTGCGCAGCAGCCTGCTGACCTTTGCCGTTGGCGCGCTCATCACGGCATTGTTGATATTTTTCTTCGAGCCGGCCCAGGCCGTCAGCCTGCTGGACGTGCCGAAATGGCAATTGACCGGCGCTTTGTTCGGCGTGGTGTACATGCTGGTGATGGTCGGCGCGGTGCCGGTGGTTGGCACGGCTGTCGCCACGGTGGCGGTGATTGTCGGGCAGTTGGGGATGGGCATGTTGATCGACAACTTCGGCTGGCTGGGCAACCCAGCCATTGAATTATCAGGGAGCCGCATCGTGGCGATGCTCTGCCTGGCCCTGGCACTGGTGTTCATGTATCGCAGTAATACCCGCGCGGCCGACTGATGGCGCTGAACCTTGGCGTCGTGTACGCAGTCACTGCTTAAGGTGCGGTGTTCGCCGCATCGCGACGACCATGAAAAAGGAGTCTGACCATGCCAGATCAAACCTGTGCTTGCCCACACTGCAAATGCGTACTGGGCAGCGATGCGATCAAGAAGGACGGTAAAGGTTATTGCTGCCAGGGCTGTGCCGAGCACCATGCCCACGGTGAGCCTTGCGCCGCCGCGACGGGCTGCGAGTGCGCCAAGTCGGCTCACACCTGAGGTGTTCGACCTGCAGGCCCGGGCAACCCGGTGCCTGCAGGGTGAGTTAAAACAGTTCGCTTGTCGGCGGTGAGTCTTTACCATGCTCACCTGTCTTCGATTAATGTGTACCCGCCATGGCCCTGGCTGCGCCTCCCGACCTCAGTAATCACGCCGTCCCTGTGCAGCCGTTGGCGCGCACCTATCCGCGTGGGTTGTACGTGGAGCCCCATAGCCACGAATGGGGCCAACTGCTCTATGCCATGAGCGGTGTGATGTGGGTCGAGACGCCCCGCGAAGCCCTGGTGGTGCCGCCCCAGCGCGCCGTGTGGTTGCCGCCGGGGGTGGAGCACGGGATCCGTGTGGTCTCCGATTTGCAAATGCGCAATATCTACCTGCGTCCGGCATTGGCGGCGACGCTGGACAGCCAGGTGCAGGTCATCGAAGTAGGCCGGTTGTTGCGTGAATTGATCGTGACGTTGGTCGAACAAGGCGATCACGGCGATGCCGGCTACTACGAGGCGGTCGTCGGCCTGGCTCTGCTGGAGCTGCAACGCGCACGTCGCTCGCCAATCCGCATCGCCATGCCGGTGGCGGCTGATCGGCGGCTGATCAAGGCATGCCAGACGGTCATGGCTGCGCCCTCCCTGGAAATCCCCATCGAGCAGCACGCCGAGGCTGCGGGCGCCAGCGTGCGCACCCTGGCGCGACTGTTCCAGAACCACCTGGGCATGGGCTTTGCCGAGTGGCGGCGCCAGGTGCAGTTGGCGATGGCAGCCGCGGAGCTGGTCCAGGGCCAGTCGGTGAGCGGCATTGCCCGCGGCCTGGGTTATTCGCCGAGCAGTTTCAGCGACATGTTCCGCAGGGAACTGGGGGTATCGCCTTCGCAGTACGCGGGTTGGCCGAAATCCTGAAGCACTTGGCCGATGCCGACCTCAGGCGCGCTTTAAGCTGAGCCCATCAATCAACTGGGTCTAGCCTCCATGAACTATCTGATTTCCCTGGCCATCGGCCTGTTTGTCGGCGTGATCTACGGCGCGCTGGACTTTCGCTCGCCCGCGCCGCCAGCCATTGCCCTGGTGGGCCTGACGGGCATATTGCTCGGCGAAAAGCTCTGGCCCATGGGGCGGCAGATGTTCAGCGGTTGGTTGTCCTGATGCCTTTTCTTTTCGACGGATGCCTTTGATGAAAGCACTGCAATTTAGCGCCACTGGCGACCTCGCCAACCTGCACCTGGTCGATGTCGCCATGCCCGTGCCGGGCGCCGATGAAGTACTGGTCCAGGTAAAAGCCGCGGGCTTAAACCCCAGCGACGTAAAAAATGTACTCGGCCGTTTTCCCTACACCACGTTGCCACGCATTCCCGGGCGTGACTTTGCCGGCGTGGTGGTGGAAGGCCCGCAAGCGCTGCTCGGCCAGGAGGTCTGGGGCACCGGTCGTGACCTGGGTTTTTGTGCTGACGGCTCCCATGCTCAATACCTTCGGCTGTCAGCCACAGGTGTGGCGCATAAGCCCAGTCACCTGAGCTTTGCCCAAGCCGCCAGCCTGGGTGTGCCGTATACCACCGCCTGGGATGCCCTGGAGCGTAGCGGTGTCGGTAAGGGCACGCGCTTGCTGGTGATTGGCGCCAATGGTGCCGTCGGCAGTGCGGCGTTGGCGCTGGCCAGGATTCGCGGCGCCCAGGTATTGGCGGCGGTGCGCAAGGCTGATCAGGTCGAGGCATTGCGGGCGCAAGGGGTTGACACGATTGGCCTGGGCAAGCCGGAAGCACTCGGTGCCCAGGTGCATGCGGTGTTCGAGGGCGGCGCCGAGGTGATCTTCGACACCACCGGTTTCTGGCTTCCCCCCGCGGTGGCGGGGTTGGCGCCTTTCGGGCGTATCGCGATTATTGCCGCACCGGTCGACGGTCATGTGCAACTGCCGGCCCTGGCGCTGTACCGCAAGGGTGGGGCGGTGGTGGGGGTCAATTCGTTGCTCTATAGCTGTGAGCAATGTGCGGTGATGCTGGAGGCGTTCGGGCGGTTCTTCGATGAAGGCTTGTTGCCGGCGCCGACCGGCTTGCGTGAGGTGGCGTTGGCTGATGGCGTTGAATGCTATGGGCAAGTGAACAGCGGTAGCCCGGATAAAATCATCTTTCTGCCGTAAACCGTATCAAATGTGGGAGGGGGCAAGTCGAATCGTCGCACCGCCCCTCCCACATTCAGATCTTTACTTGGTCTCAGGTACGCCTTTTTCCCACGTCGACCAATCCTTAACAATCGCCTGGACCAACGGATTGCCTGTGCGATACAGGTTTTCCAGCGCCGGTACAAAGCCGCCCTGGTCCGCATACTTGAGCAGGTTGTCTACCTCGCTGTAACCCGGGTAAGGCCGGTCAAAGTCGGAGCCCGCGCGTACCACGGCCAGGCGCTGGATATCCACCAAGCCTTCACGGCTGGCACGCAGCAGCGCTTCATAGGTGGAGTTGTCTTCCTGCTGGGTGGTGCAGTACTCGCCTTTATTGTCGGTGAGCAACTTGGTCCAGACTTCTGCTCGCTCGCTCAAGCGTGTGCCGGAAAACCAGGTGTTGCCCGCCAGGGTGTCGCAGCGCGTGACTTGCGGCGGCTGGTTGGCCGGGGCGGCAGGGTAGTGTTTGCGCCAGGCGGCCGACTCCTTGCTTTCCGTCAGCTCCACCCGGTGCGACAAGGCAAAGGCCTTGGCTTGCAGCTTGGGGTTGAGCTCGAACACTTCGGTCTTGTAGTCCAGTGGTGGTTTTTCGTTGGGCCCCTTGGTGTTGATGCCGATATAACCGGTCGGCCAATCCTTGGGCGCATCCCGGGAATCAAGCTCCCACTGGGTGCCAAACTCCACCAGGTAATGAGCCCAGGCTGCGGTGCCGATGGTGCCGTGCTTGGGGCTGATGCCGGCGATCCCGGCGATCAGGAAGTAACTCTGGCGCAGGTCGAACTTGGGTGACAGGGCCAGGGCCAGGGTCGACGCGGCAGCATTGGTCTGGCCCATGCCGGTCACCAGCAGGCACACGTCCTGGGTATTGCAGCGAATCACCGGATAGTCGGCAGACAAGCCCGGCACGCGCACTTCTTGCTTGAGCTCCAGGCGGTCGATCCAGGTTTGCGCCTCGGGGGCGAACATCGCGATCAACATCACCTTGGGCTTGATCGGCGCCGGGTTGTCCGCCAGCACCACGTGGGGCAGCAGGGCCAGGCCGACGGCCAGCGAGACACGGGTAAGTGCTTTCATCTATAGCTCCTTGATCAGAATTGGTAGCCCACGCCGGCGTAGTAACCCCAGCCGTCGGAGCGAGCGCGGAAGTTGCCTTCGCCGAAATTCAGCTCGCTGCCGTCCTCCCAGTTACCGCCGTTATGAAAGTAACGCCCCACCAAGGTAAAACGCAGGTGAGTGAATGAGTACAGCAGCACGTTGGTGGCCACCAGGGAATTGGCGGTGCGCGCCGGGTTGTCCTTGTGCAGGTCGGAACCGAAATCGTAGTTGGTGAAGCCGATATAAGTGAGCGAAGCACCATTGTCGAACTTGCCGATGGGCACGATGTACTTCATTTGCGCACGGTAGCCGTCCCAGGAATATTCATTGCTGGCGCCGTAGTTTTCCCACTGGTAGCGCCCGTAGAAGTTGGCCGACAGGTTGACCCGCGAGTGGGTCTCGATATCGGTGCCCAGGCCGCTGTACAGGGTGTTGGCGCGGTTTTCCTTATTGCTGCCATGGTCGTAGATCCAGTCAAAGGCCACATACCACTCCTTGAACGGGCCAATCGCCAGGCTGCGGCCTGCGAGGTAGTCGATGGAGATCCGCGGCTCATGCTCCATGAACACCGGCGAGCCATGGTCCCACACGCCTTTGTCATTGCTGTTACCGATGGTAAGGATCTTCGGTACGTCGATATAGCCGTACAACTCAAAGGGCCCTTTGCGCCCGAAGTATTCGTATTCCAGGTAGACGTCGTCCTGGGGCTTGGGGCCGAAGCTGATGTCTTTGCTGCCGATCAGGGTCAGGTCCTGATTGAACCATTCCGAGAGATAAGCGCCTTTTTTCGCCGGCGGGTTGGCCTCAGGGCTGAGGGCTTCGCCCTGTGCTGAGTCATCGACGGGCTTTTCCTGCGCCAAAATGGGTGCACTGAGTACTCCCGTAACGGCGGCCAGTAGCAAGGAAACACCAAAGCAAGCGCGGGGCCTTGAGGTGGGGTGCATTGAAAATCCTTATTCGTACGCGGTTGGAGCCCGATTTGGCGGGTAGGTGTGAACTTGGTGCGCAAGTTCGTTCCGCAAACGTTTGCACAGGCTGTACCAACTTTCTTCAATGGCTTGAACTGTTTAAAAAAATCGCGAATTAGCCGACGATATGGTCAGAAAACCAACAGGCTCAGACCTTGGTGATGGGGTTGAATAGATGCAGTGCGGTCTGCCGCCGATATTCGCTCGGCGTCTGGTGCATTTCGATGCGAAAGTGGCGGTTGAAATTGGACAGGTTGGCGTAGCCCACTTCAAAGCAGATATCCGCCACCGACATCTGGCTTTGCAGCAACAACCGGCAGGCACGCTGTATACGGAACTTGCGCATCAGGTCGATAAAGCCGTGGCCGGTATTGCGCTTGAAAAAGCGCGAGAAGCCCGGTTCGCTCATCTCCAATTGCCGGGCAATGTCCGACAGGCGCACATCCCCCGTCAGTTCGCGCATCAGATAATCGAAGGCTTGGTTGATGCGTTCGGCACTGCGCGCATCCAGGGTCGGCGCATAGCATGGGCTGGCCAGGGCCTTGGCCTGTGAGGGCGGGGCATGTTTGAGACTATCGAGCAGTTGCAGGAACAGGATCAGGCGTTGCAGGCCATGGGCACCGCCGATGGCTTCCATCAGCCTGGCAGCGTTAACCGCCGCCTCACCGGTGAATTCGACGCCACGTCCCGCCTGTTCAAACAGCGGCTGTAAATCGCCAAGTTCCGGCAGGGCCTTGCGCAGGGCGAGGAGGGCGGCGCCGTCGAATTGCAGCACCACATCGCGGCCACTCAGGTATTCGCCGGGGGCCAGGTCGCCGATCCAATCGTGGGGCAGGTCCGGGCCGATCAGCGCGACATGCCCGGCGCTGAATGCGCCGATATAGTCGCCCGCCACCAACTTGCCGCTGCCTTGGCGGATCAGGTGGATTTCAAATTCGGGGTGATGGTTCCAGCGCGCCAGCTCATAGGGATAGTCATGTTCGAACCAGCGAAAGCAATGCTGCGGTTCGGGCAGGATCACTTCCAGTTCGGCAGGGCGGTGCTCAAACAGTTTGGCGCGACTGACGGGCATGCTGATGCCTCTTGTAGGTATGCAATGGCCTTAAAAATACGCGCACTGGCAATCAGCGCGCTACTCCCGGTTTAACCTGGCACTGATACTTTTTTGATCCTGGGCCCGAGGTTAAAAAAGTATCAGGCGCTGATTCGCCAGGCGTTTGTGAGGGCCAGGCCAAGCTGCTGTAATCGGGGCTCGACAACAAAAACAACAGGTGGAAACCGCCATGCTCAAGCTACCGCAAGCACTGTTCCTGCTGACCGGCCTGGCCCTGGCCATACCCAGCCATGCCGCTGAAACCGTGACCATCGCCACGGTCAACAACAGCGACATGATCCGTATGCAACGTCTATCCAAGGTGTTCGAAACGCAGCACCCGGATATCCAGCTCAAGTGGGTGGTGCTGGAAGAAAATGTGCTGCGCCAGCGCCTCACCACCGATATCGCCACCCAGGGCGGGCAGTTCGACGTGCTCACCATCGGCACCTACGAAACCCCGTTGTGGGGCGCCAAGCACTGGCTGGAGCCGCTGACCCAACTACCGGCCGACTATGACATCGAGGATATCTTCCCCTCGGTTCGCCAGGGCCTGTCGGTCAACAATACCCTGTATGCCTTGCCGTTCTATGGCGAAAGCACCGTCACCTACTACCGCACCGACCTGTTCAAGCAAGCCGGCCTGAGCATGCCATCACACCCGACCTGGACAGAACTGGGTGAATTCGCTGCCAAACTCACCGCCAAAGACAAAGACCAGTACGGCCTGTGCCTGCGTGGCAAGGCCGGTTGGGGCGAAAACATCGCGTTGCTCAGCACCATGGCCAATGCGTTCGGCGCACGCTGGTTCGATGAGCAGTGGAAACCCGAGCTGACCAGCCCTGAATGGGCTGCGGCCGCCAACTTCTACGTCAACACCCTCAAGCAATACGGCCCGCCAGGCGCGTCCAGCAATGGTTTCAATGAAACCCTGGCGCTGTTCAACAGCGGCAAGTGTGCGATCTGGGTGGACGCCAGCGTCGCCGGCTCCTTCACCACCGACACCAGCCAGAGCAAAGTCGCCGACCGCGTAGGTTTCGCCGCCGCCCCCACCGAAGTCACCGACAAGGGCTCGTCCTGGCTCTATGCCTGGTCCCTGGCGATCCCGGCCACCTCCAAGCACAAGGATGCCGCCAAGGCGTTTATCAGTTGGGCGACATCCAAGGCCTACATCCAGCTGGTCGCCGAGAAAGAAGGTGTCACCAACGTACCGCCGGGCACCCGCCAGTCCACCTACAGCGCGGCGTACCTGCAGGCCGCACCGTTTGCCCAGGTAACCCTGGAGATGATGAAGCACGCCGACCCCGCACATCCTTCGGCCAAACCCGTGCCGTACGTAGGCATCCAGTACGTGACCATCCCCGAGTTCCAGGCCATCGGCACCTCTGTCGGCAAGCTGTTCTCGGCGGCGCTCACCGGCGGTATGTCGGTTGAGCAGGCATTGCAGCAGGCGCAGGCCAGCACCGAACGCGAGATGAAACGCGCCGGCTACCCGAAATCACTTTGACAGGACACCCCGATGAAACGACTCGAAGGTAAAAGCGCGCTGATCACCGGATCGGCGCGGGGCATTGGCCGCGCGTTTGCCCAGGCCTATATCGCCGAAGGCGCCACTGTTGCCATTGCCGACATCAACCTGCAACGAGCCCAGGCCACTGCCGCCGAACTGGGGCCCCAGGCCTACGCGGTGGTGATGGACGTCACCGACCAAGCCTCCATCGACATCGCAATCGCCACGGTAGTGGCCCATGCCGGCAAGCTGGATATCCTGATCAACAATGCGGCACTGTTCGACCTGGCGCCCATTGTCGACATCACCCGTGACAGCTTTGAGCGGCTGTTCTCGATCAACGTTGCCGGCACCCTGTTCACCTTGCAGGCCGCCGCCCGGCAGATGATCCGCCAGGGGCATGGCGGCAAGATCATCAACATGGCCAGCCAGGCGGGGCGGCGTGGCGAGCCGTTGGTGGCGGTCTATTGTGCGACCAAGGCAGCGGTGATCAGCCTGACGCAATCGGCGGGGCTGAACCTGATCAAGCAGGGTATCAACGTCAATGCCATCGCCCCGGGTGTGGTGGACGGCGAGCACTGGGATGGGGTAGATGCACTGTTCGCCAGGCATGAAGGTTTGGCGCCGGGCGAGAAGAAAAAGCGGGTAGGGGACGAGGTGCCGTTTGGGCGGATGGGTACGGCCGAAGACCTGACCGGCATGGCGATCTTCCTGGCTTCGAAGGAGGCCGACTATGTGGTGGCCCAGACCTACAACGTCGATGGCGGTAACTGGATGAACTAAAGCCCCGCGGATTTACCCATCGCCGTTCTTGCAAGAACGTCAGTCAGCAAAGCTTCGATCAAAGAAGTAAACCGCCCCAGGCTTCAAGTTTTCCACCGTCGCCTGGGGGCGGCCACCTTCGCCGTTCTTCTTGCGCCCCGTCTCACGCAGATACCCCGCCTCCATGAGTTTCAACAGGCGCTGGCGAATACTGGTCTTCAATACCGGCCGCGCCAGCACCAGGGAAAAGATCGTAGTCGCTTCCGGCGCGCTGAATTCATGGCCCAGGAACATCAGCGGCAAGCTGCTGTACAGCGACTTGGACAACAGCCGCTCGTGCACGGCCGCCACAATGCTGTTGTGATCGAATGGCAGCTTGATACTGCCATCGGCCACCGCCTCCAGTGAAAACCAGCCCTGCTGCTCACCAAGCTTCACTGCATCCGCCACGATTGCCAGGTAGTAAGTCGACGACGACCAGCAGCGCGGGTCGCGAAACGCATCGCCCACCGTGCCCACCTGTTCGCTCCAGGCCAGGTCCAGGCCGACCTTGTCACTGGCGCGCAGGCGTTCCACTGCATCCTTGAGGCTCAGGTCTTGCACGTCGCCGTTTACCACCACACCCGGCAGTGCCCAATGCCCGGCGAACGGCTCGGCTTCGCGTTTATTCAGCAGCAGCTTCAATTCGCCAGCGGCGCGGCAGTAGCACAGTACGCAGAGATCGACGGTGTGCAGGTAGGCGCTAAGTGGCATGACAGGTCCTCATCAACGGTGGCCGGCATAGTCTAACGGATCGAACAGATATGTCATGAACTGACGTCCGCCTAAATAAACAAATGTTTCTTGCTATGAAAGTACATGACGTGTACTTTTGTTTCCAGGCCACCGGAGAATCACCATGACCCTTGCTAAAACCGCCATCGCTTCATTCGACGTCGACGCCCAGAAAAGCTTCACGCCGCTGTGCCCCAATGAATTGCCGGTGGCCGGTGGCGACCGCATCGGCGCCGAGCTCAACTACATGGCCAGCCTCGCCGGCCATCGCATCGGCAGCAAGGACGCCCACACGCCCCACGCGCCCTGGGTCGTCGCGCAGCACAGCGAGATGCTGCAACCCACCGGCCTGGCCCACGCCGATGTCACCTGGGTCAGCCACTGTGTGCCGGGCACCGAGGGCTTCACCTTGCTCGACGAGTTGCCCAGCCCCTATGACTACGACTACTTCATCTGGAAAGGCGTCGAACCCGACCTGCACCCCTACGGCGCCTGCTACCACGACCTGCACGACAAGCTGTCCACCGGAGTGATCGAGTACCTCAAGGCCCAGGGCGTCGCCCGCGTGATCGTCGGCGGGCTGGCCCTGGACTACTGCGTCAAGACCACCGCACTGCAACTGCTCAAGGCTGGCCTGCAAGTCGTCCTGCACCTGCCGGCCTGCCGCAGCATCAGTGAGGAGGGTGGTGTACAGGCTGTGAACGAGTTGCTCAAGGCCGGTGCTGTCATCAGCAGTACCCGCGAAGAACTGGCCGAGATGGCCGCGCGTTAAGGAGACCCACCATGGAAAGTGCCTACGACAAGCAATCCCCAGTGATCCAGGGCCTGCTCGATACCGACTACTACACCTTCACCATGATGCAGGCGGTGTTGCACCAGCACCCCAATGTCGATGTGGAATACAACTTCATCGTGCGCTCCAGGGAAAAACTCGGACACCTGATCCCGCAGCTGCGCGACGAGCTGGAAAAACTCGCCGGCCTGCACATGCGCGAAGGTGAGCTGCGCTTTTTGTTCAACCCGCGTTTTCGCGAATACCTCACCCCGGACTACGAGCGCTTCCTCGGCCTGTTCCGCTTCAATCTGCGCTATATCCACGTCAGTGAGGTCGACGGCCAGCTCAACATTCGCGTAATCGGCCCGATGCTGCACTGCATCATGTTCGAACAACCGGTCCTGGCCCTGGTCAGCGAATTGCGCAACCGTGACAAATACCCCGACGTCACCCTGGAGGACGTCACCCGCAAGCTCTACCAGAAATTCGACTGGCTGGAAAAAAACCTCAGCCGCGATGAATTGGCCGACCTGCGCGTGTCTGACTTCTCTACCCGCCGGCGCCTGTCGTTCAAGGCCCAGCGCGAAGTGGTGGACATCATGCGTCGCGACTTTCCCGGCCAGTTTGTCGGCACCAGTAACGCGCACCTGGCCTACGAGTTCGACCTGCCGCTGATCGGGACCATGGCCCACCAATGGCTGATGGTGCACCAGCAGTTGGGGCGCCTGCGTGAAAGCCAGAATGCCGCGCTGGAAAATTGGGTGCGCGAGTACCGTGGCCGCCTGGGTATTGCCCTGACCGACTGCATCAGCACGGATTTTTTCCTCAAGGACTTCGACCTGTACTTCGCCAAGCTCTACGACGGCCTGCGCCAGGATTCCGGTGACCCCATCGCCTGGGCCGACAAGGTGCTGGCCAGATACAAGGAACTCGGCATCGACCCCATGACCAAAGACCTTATGTTCTCCGATGGCTTGAACTTCGAAAAATGCCTGCCGATCCTGCGCCACATCCGTGGCAAGGCCAGGTTCGGCTTTGGCATGGGCACCAGCCTGGCGTGTGATGTGCAAGGTGTGGAGCCGCTGAGCATCGTGATGAAACTGGTGCGGGTACACGGCGAACCGGTGGTGAAGTTCTCCGATGACCCGATCAAGAACGTTTGCGAAGACGCCTCGTTTTTGCAGTACGCGGCGCAGGTATTCAATGTCGGCAATGTGGAGGTGTGACATGCAGGACCGTATCGCACAGGAACTGAATATCAATCGGCAGCTGGTGAAGGGGGGCGAAGCCAAGGAAATCCAACGTCGCATCGACTTCATCAAGCGCACCTTGCGCAGTTCGGGCTGCAAAGCCCTGGTGCTGGGCATCAGTGGCGGCGTCGACTCGCTGGTCGCCGGCCGTCTGTGCCAGCTGGCGGTCGAGCAACTGCGCTCGCAGGATTACGCCGCGCGGTTTATCGCCATGCGCCTGCCCTACAAGAGCCAGGCTGACGAGCACGATGCTACCGCGTCCCTGGACTTTATACGCCCGGACCAGATCGATACCCTAAACATCGCTGCCAGTGTCGATGGCCTGATGAGCAGCCTGCCTGCCGGCGAAGTCGATGCCGAACGCGTGGACTTCATCAAAGGCAACGTCAAGGCGCGCACGCGGATGATTGCGCAATATGCCGTCGCCAACCTGCAAAACGGCCTGGTGGTCGGTACCGACCAAGGCGCTGAAGCGCTGATGGGCTTCTTCACCAAATTCGGCGATGGCGCCTGCGACCTGGCACCGCTGTCCGGCCTGACCAAAACCCAGGTACGCCTGCTCGGCACCGCACTGGGCGCCCCCGACAACCTGGTCAAAAAAGCCCCGACCGCCGACCTCGAAGAATTGGCGCCGGGCAAGCTGGACGAAGTCGCCTACGGCTGTACCTATGACGACATCGACGCGTACCTGATGGGTGAGCCTGTGAGTGAGCACGTAAGAACGATTGTAGAGAGCGCCTACAGCAAGACCGCGCACAAGCGTGCGCTGCCCATCGTGCCCCTTTAGGCAAAGATGTCTACGCAGCCTGGATCTGCAGGAGGGGCTTGCCCTGAAGCCGGTCAGTCAAGAGGTAGCGCTTGCAAAAGATTCTTGCAAGTCGGCCAATTCAGCCTAATATAACCCGGGTAAAACAAATAATATCCGGGTAATAAGCCATGCCTACGCACAACATTTCTCTATGCACCGCTTTCGCAGGCCATCAACGCATCGCCGCCGGCACTTATACCGATGTGGCCGAGGCCCTTGCCGCTCAAGCGTTGCCCGCCGGTAGCTTCCTGGTCTTCGATGACACCGCCGGCACACAGGTCGATTACCCGTGGCCAGCGGGTTACGCGCCGCAGCCTGCGGCCCCGGTCGAGAGCGACGACGAGCCACCCGCAACGCCCTCGGTGGGGCGTCCGAAATTGGGCGTGGTCGCCCGCGAAGTCACCTTGCTGCCACGCCATTGGGAGTGGCTTGGCCAGCAGCGCGGCGGTGCGTCGGCTGCCTTGCGCCGGTTGGTGGATGAAGCGCGCACGGCCCATGCCAGCGTTGATCAACTGCGCCAGGCCAAGGAAGCCAGCTATCGCTTCATGAGCGCGATTGGCGGTAATTTGCCGGGTTTTGAAGACGCCTCGCGCGCGCTGTTTGCCCAGGACAGGGCCGCCTTCTCGCATAGCATCGCGCACTGGCCTGCGGACGTGCAGACGTACCTGGGCTGGCTGTCGCGCAATGCCTTCCCAGCCTAATCACTCCGGGACTCTAACCATCATGGAAGTTACTCAGCAACGGCCGTTGTGGCAGATCTACCTGATCTTTCTGGCACCCATGGTGCTGTCCAATTTTCTGCAGAGCTTTTCCGGCACCCTCAACGGCATCTATGTTGGGCAAATGCTCGGCACCCAGGCGCTGGCGGCGGTGTCGGGCATGTTCCCCATCGTGTTTTTCTTTATCGCCCTGGTGATCGGCCTGGGGGCGGGCGCTTCGGTGTTGATCGGCCAGGCGTGGGGCGCCCAGGAGACGGGGCTGGTCAAAGTGATTACCGGCGCCACCCTCACGTTGGGCGCGCTGGTGGGCCTGATCGCCGCGGTACTGGGCAGCCTGTTTGCGCGTCCGGCCTTGCAGGCATTGGGTACGCCGCTGGATGTGCTCGACGATGCGGTGGGTTACGCCCAGATGATGATGTTGATCATGCCGTTGTTGCTGGTGTTCATCCTCTATACCCAATTGCTGCGCGGAGTCAGCGACACGATTTCGCCGCTGCTGGCGTTGATGGTCTCGACCCTGGTGGGCTTGCTGCTGACCCCGGCGCTGATCCGTGGCTGGATCGGCCTGCCGCCCATGGGCATCCAGAGTGCGGTGTACGCGGGTTTGGTGGGTAATGCCTTGGCGATGCTGTTCCTGGTCCTGCGCCTGCGGCATAAAAACCATGTGATGGCGCCGGATCGTGAATTGCTCGCGGCCTTGCGCCTGGACCGGGTGATCCTCGGCAAGGTCCTGCGCATCGGCTTGCCGACGGGCTTGCAGATGGTGGTGTTGTCGTTGTCTGAATTGGTCATCCTCGCCCTGGTCAACGGCCACGGTTCACAGGCCACGGCGGCCTATGGCGCGGTGACGCAGATCGTCAACTACGTGCAATTCCCGGCGCTGTCGATCGCCATCACTGCATCGATCCTCGGTGCCCAGGCGATTGGCGCCGGGCGCCTGGAGCGCATCGGGCCGATCCTGCGCACCGGGCTGGTGATCAACCTGTGCCTTACCGGTGCCCTGATCGTGCTCGGCTACGGTTTGTCGCACTGGCTGCTGGGGCTGTTCATCACCGACGACAGCGCACGGGTCAGGGCCGAACACCTGCTGCACATCATGCTCTGGAGCATCCTGGTGTTCGGGTTCCAGGCGGTGATTGGCGGCATCATGCGCGCCAGTGGTGTGGTGCTGATGCCGGTGGCGATCTCGATTTTTTGCGTGCTCTGCGTGGAACTGCCGATGGCTTACCTGTTCAACGCCCACTTCGGGTTGGAAGGGGTGTGGATGGCCTTCCCGGTGACCTACCTGGCGATGCTGGTGTTGCAGACCGCGTACTACCGGCTGGTGTGGCGGCATAAGCAGATCAAGCGCTTGGTTTGAGGCTCAGCCCGCGCAAAAGTAGCTCCAGGCTTTGCAAGGCTTCTTCCAGGCGTGTGCCCGGGTGGTCATCCCGGGCAATCCACAACGCGGTATTGACCAGGCTGCCGTTGATCATCTGCGCCAGTGCTTGGCTGGGGGCCTGAGGAATCAACCCGGCCTGCATCAAGGCCTCCAGCAATTGGCGCAATGATTCGACGCAATGTTGTTGGGGGCCGGTATCACCCAGCACCGCCGGCGCATCCTGCAACACGATGCGTTGGATTTCAGGGTCCTGGGCCATGCGCAGATAAGCCCGGCAGCGTTCGCAAAAACCGCTCCAGGGTTCTGCGGCCTGCTCCGAGATGCGCTGCAAGCGCTCGTCCATCTCGCTGTCGAGCTGGGCGACCACGGCCGCCAGCAAGCCTTTTTTATCACCAAAGTGATGGTACAACGCACCGCGTGTGAGCCCGGCCTGGGCGGTGAAGTCATCCATCGAGGTATTGGCATAGCCTTGGGTGGCGAAGGCTCGGCGCGCGCTGGCCAACAGGCGGGCGCGGGTGGCTTCGATCATTTCGGCACGGGCTTGGCTCATCATGATCTCTTGGTGGAGTGATTGACATACGCTGCGTATGCGAAGCATGATTCGTTACATACGCACCGTATGTATTTTGCCCTGATCGCTTCAGATAGCAAGCCCGGGGCTCCAAGCAAGAGGTCAAGCAGGATGGCAAACCCCTACGCCGAATTATTCCAGGTCCCCGGTGCCCGGGCCTTTGTGCTCGCCGGCATGCTGGCGCGCATGCCGATATCGATGACCGGCATCGGCTTGATCACCATGCTGTCCCAGGTGCATGGCGGCTATGGCCTGGCCGGTTCGGTGGCGGCAGTGTTTGCCCTGGCTACGGCGTTTTGTGCGCCGCAAGTTTCACGTTGGGTGGACCGCTACGGCCAGGGCAAGGTATTGCCGATTGCCGCTTTGATCGGCGGCGGGGCGTTGTTGATGGTGCTGCTGTATACGCGCTTGCAGGCGCCGAATTGGACGCTGTTCCTGTTTGCCGCGCTGGCCGGTTGCATGCCGAACATGTCCGCCATGGTGCGGGCGCGCTGGACCGAGCTGTACCGCGGCCAGCCCAGGCTGCAGACCGCATTTGCCCTGGAGTCGGTGCTGGATGAGGTGTGCTTCATCATTGGCCCGCCCATTTCCGTGGGCCTGAGCGTGGTGCTGTTTCCTGAAGCCGGCCCCTTGGTGGCGGCGGTATTGCTGGCCATAGGTGTGACCACCTTTGTATTGCAGCGGCAAACCGAGCCACCGGTCCACGCGCATCACGATGCGCACGGTCGCTGGCTGATCGCTTCGCCCTCGGTGCTGATCCTGATGATCCTGCTGCTGGCCATGGGTGTGATCGTCGGCGTGGTGGATGTGGTCAGCGTGGCGTTCGCCCAGCATCAGGGTCAGCCGGCGGCGGCGAGTATCGTGCTGTCGGTGTATGCCATCGGTTCATGCCTGGCCGGGCTGGCCTTTGGTGCCCTCAAGCTCAAGGCACCGTTGCCCCGGCAGTTCCTGTACTGCGGCGTGGCCACGGCGGTGACGACCTTGCCTTTATTACTGGTGAGCAATATTCCGGGCCTGGCCGCGGCGATTTTTATCTCCGGCCTGTTCTTCGCGCCCACCTTGATCGTGTCCATGGCCATGGTCGAGCAGATCGTCGCGCCCAGCCGCCTCACCGAAGGCATGACCTGGCTGATCACCGGCCTGAGCATCGGTGTGGCCATCGGCGCCGCCAGCTCCGGTTGGATGATCGATCATTTTGGAGCCGCCAGCGGATTCTGGGTGGCGTTGGCGGCGGGGGCAGTGGTGTTGGGCTCGGCGGTGTTGGGTTACCGACGGTTGGGCTAGTCAGCCTATCGCCGGGCATGGCTCTGGATAGTGATGTTGTAGAAACTCGCTCAACGCTTGGCGCGTCAGATCATTCAACGTCACTTTCTTACGGGTTGCTGCCAGGGCTGCTGCCAAGTGCAGGTCATGCCCGACGCGCACGTTGAATGAACCTTTGCAAGGCTTCTCCGGCGTTTGCCCGAGGGCCTGGCAGGTCGCGAGGTAATCGTCCACCGCTTCACGGAAGGCGGCTTCCAGTTCTGCGACGGTTTTACCTTCGTAGCTCACTAATGCCTTGATGAACAGGACCTTGCCAAACAGGCAGTTGTCTTCAAGGCTGGCTTCGATAGAGCCGATATAGCCATTGTGTTTCAGTTGGTTGTTCACTGAATCAGTTCTCCTGATTTCAATTGTTCGATGATCTGGCGACGAATGTAGTGCTTCAGTTCGTTGCCGGGGTGAGGCCTGTGCAACGTGATCATTGCACTGGGGTCGCCGATGTCGAATTTGACCCGGCTTCCGGCCCCTTCAATCTGTGTGTATCCGAGCCGTCGTAACAGTGTGACGAGCTCGGGCCAGGTAAATGCCATGTGCTCATTGAGCGGTTTGGCGAGCAGCTTTTCATTTTTGGACACGGCGTTCCCTGCGTGTAACTAAATGTAGTTGCAAAAAGTGGTGTTCGTCAATGCTAGCTTGGCTTCGCGTGCCTTGCCTGGAATTGATGTAACCCTTGTTGACAGCTCGCTCGACGCCACCCATCCCCGCGCTAATTTTTCCCCTTCCGGTTCGTTTTATAGGGACGACGTGCCTTTGTGCTTCCCGCCTATTGCCCCGGATTCGAAGAAATGAATGCTGAAGACTCCTTGAAACTTGCTCGCCGGTTTATCGGGTTGCCTCTGGAAAAACGCCAGCTGTTCCTGCAAGCCTTGCAAAAAGAAGGCGTGGAGTTTTCCCGGTTTCCGATTCCGGCAGGGGTAGAGGCGCAGGACCGCCAAGCGCTGTCCTACGCACAGCAGCGCATGTGGTTTCTCTGGCAATTGGACCCGGCCAGCGGCGCCTACAATCTGCCCGGCGCGGTGCGCTTGATCGGCGCGCTGAACCTGCCAGCGATGGAGCAAGCATTCGCCAGCCTGGTGGCGCGTCACGAAACCTTGCGCACCGTGTTCCAACGCCAGGCTGATGAGCATCTGGTGCAGGTGGCGATAGAACCGTCGCTTGCGGTCGAGCAACTGGACGTCAGCGCCTTGCCCGCCGCCGAGCGCGAGCAGGCCGTCAACGATGCCGCTACCCGCCAATCCTTGTTGCCATTCGATTTGGAACACGGCCCGCTGCTGCGCGTGCAATTACTCAAACTCGACGATCAGGAACACGTGCTGCTGCTGACGCTGCACCATATCGTCTCCGACGGTTGGTCGATGAATGTGCTGATCGACGAGTTCATCCGTTGCTATGACGCCCATGAGCGCAACGAAACGCCGCAGCTGCCCGAGCTGCCGATCCAGTACAGCGACTACGCCCTTTGGCAGCGACGCTGGCTGGAAGCGGGGGAGCAGGCGCGTCAGTTGGAATACTGGCAGGCACGCCTGGGCGACGAGCATCCGGTATTGGAGCTGCCCACCGATCATCCGCGCCCGGCGATGCCCAGCTATCAAGGCACGCGGTATAACTTCGCGATTGATCCGGCGCTGGCTGCGCAACTGCGCAGTTGCGCGCAAAAACACAACGTCACCCTGTTCATGCTGTTGCTCGGTGTCTTCAATGTGCTGCTGCATCGCTACAGCGGCCAGGGCGATATCCGTGTCGGCGTGCCGATTGCCAATCGCAACCGCACCGAAGTCGAAGGGCTGATCGGTTTCTTCGTCAACACCCAGGTGCTGCGCACCGAACTGAGCGGGCAAACTCGCGTTGCCGAGCTGTTGCAAGGCATCAAGGAGCACGCCCTGGGTGCCCAGGCCCATCAAGAGTTGCCCTTCGAGCGCCTGGTGGAAGCGCTGAAACTCGAGCGCAGCCTGAGCCACACACCGCTGTTCCAGGTGATGTACAACCACCAGCCGGTCGTTGCCGACATCGCTTCGTTCAGTTCCGCGTCCGGCCTGGAGCTGGCCCTGGTGGAATGGCAAGGCCGCACCACGCAGTTCGACCTGACCCTTGACACCTATGAAAAATCCGGCACCCTGCACGCCGCGCTGACCTACGCCAATGACCTGTTTGACGCGCCGACCATCGAGCGCATGGCCCGACACTGGATCAGCCTGTTGCAGGCGATGGTGTTGGATGGCGCACAGCGTATCGGCGAATTGCCGATGCTTGATGCCCAAGAACAGCACCGGCTGGTTCACACCTGGAACCAGACTGCCGAGCCATACCCAACCGAACGCGCAATTCATCACCTGATCGAAGACCAGGTTCAGCGCACCCCGAATGCGCCGGCACTGGTGTTCGGTACGACCACCTTGACCTACGCCCGGCTCGACGCCCGCGCCAACCAGTTGGCCCATGCCCTGGGCGAGCAGGGCGTAGGTCCCGACGTGCTGGTGGGAATCTGTGTCGAGCGTTCCGTCGAAATGGTCATCGGCCTGCTGGCAATCCTCAAGGCCGGTGGCGCCTATGTGCCCCTCGATCCCGAGTATCCCCAGGAACGCCTGGCCTACATGATCGAAGACAGCGGCATTCACTTGCTGCTCAGCCAGCAAAGCCTGTTGGCCTTGCTGCCCGCTGCCGGTATCCAGGTGATTGCCCTGGATCAGCCGGCGCTGTGGCTCGACGGTTACAGCCGCGAAGCGCCCGCCGTGGCGGTCCATGCCCTCAACCTCGCCTATGTGATCTACACCTCCGGCTCCACCGGCAAGCCCAAGGGCGCTGGCAACAGCCACCGTGCGTTGGTCAACCGTTTGAGTTGGATGCAACAGGCCTATGATCTGGATGCCGGTGACGCGGTGTTGCAGAAAACCCCGTTCAGCTTCGACGTCTCGGTGTGGGAATTCTTCTGGCCGCTGATGACCGGTGCGCGCCTGGTGGTTGCCGCACCTGGCGAACACCGTGAACCGGCGCGCCTGATCGAAACCATCGGCCGGCACGCCATCACCACCTTGCACTTTGTGCCGTCGATGCTGCAGGCGTTTATCCACGAGCCGGGCGTGCAGGCGTGCACCCGCCTCAAGCGCATTGTGTGCAGCGGCGAAGCCTTGCCCCTGGATGCGCAACTGCAGGTGTTCGCCAAGTTGCCGGGTGCGGCGCTGTACAACCTCTATGGTCCGACCGAAGCGGCCATCGACGTCACCCACTGGACCTGCATCGACGAAGGCGCAGACAGCGTGCCCATCGGCCGCCCGATCGCCAACCTCGGCACCTATGTGCTGGACGCGCAACTCAACCCGGTACCGGCCGGTGTTGCCGGCGAGCTCTACCTGGGCGGCACCGGCCTGGCGCGCAGTTACCACCAGCGCCCGGCGTTGACCGCCGAGCGCTTTGTGCCTAGCCCGTTCGTGACCGGCGAGCGCCTGTATCGCACCGGTGACCGCGTGCGCCAGCGCGCCGATGGCGTGATCGAATACCTGGGCCGCCTCGATCATCAGGTCAAGCTGCGCGGCTTGCGTATCGAGCTGGGCGAAATCGAAACGCGCCTGATGCAGCACCCGCAGGTGCGTGAAGCGGTGGTGTTGGTGCAGGGCGGCAAGCAGTTGGTCGCGTATCTGGTGCTGGAAGACGAAGAACCGACCGATCTCAAGGCCTGGCTCCTCAGCAGCTTGCCGGAATACATGGTGCCGACGCACTTCATCACACTGGCCAAGCTGCCGGTGACCGCCAATGGCAAGCTCGACCGCAAGGCATTGCCCGTACCGGACGCGACGCTGCAACAGGCATTTGTCGCGCCGGAAAATGCCTTGCAGAAGGCCTTGGCGGCGATCTGGAGCGATGTGCTCGGCGTTGAGCAAGTCGGCCAGGATGACAACTTTTTCGAACTGGGCGGCGACTCCATCGTCTCCATGCAGTTGGTCAGCCGGGCACGCCAGGCCGACATCAACCTCAGCCCCAAGGACGTGTTCCAGCACCAGACCCTACGTAGCCTGGCGCAAGTCGCAAGCCTGCGCCTGCATACCACGATCGACCAGGGTGCTGCCCAGGGCCAGGCGATCCTCAGCCCGGTGCAGCACTGGTTCTTCGCCCAGGACATCCCCCAGCGCCAGCACTGGAACCAGTCGTTGTTGCTGATGCCGCGCGAGCCAATCGTGGCGGCTTTCCTGAACGGCGCGTTGCAGCAACTGGTCAACCACCATGACGGCTTGCGCCTACGTTACCAGGCGAACGGTGAGGGGTGGCAACAGCACTACAGCGAGCCTGTGGGTGAGTCCGTGCTGTGGCAGCGCCAGGTAGACAGCCACGAAGCCCTGGCTGAGCTGTGTGATGAGGCCCAGCGCAGCCTCAACCTGCAAGACGGCCCGTTGTTGCGCGCACTGTTGGTGCAGATGCCCGATCACAGCCAGCGCTTGCTGTTGGTGATCCATCACCTGGTGGTGGACGGAGTTTCCTGGCGCATCTTGTTGGACGATTTGCAGCAGTTGTACGTCGGCTTGCGCGAGGGGGCAGCGCCAGCACTGGCGGGCAAGACCACCTCCTATCAAACCTGGACGGCCCGGCTGCAAGACGCCGTTCCACGCTTTCTACCCCAGATGGAAGGCTGGCAAGCGCAGCTTGGGCAGGCGTCGACCGCGGATTTGCCCTGCGATAACCCCCAGGGTGCCTTGCATCAATACCTGGAGGAAAAGGTCAGTTGCACCCTGGATGCCGAGACCACTCGCCAACTCTTGACCCTCGCGCCGGCCGCCTATCGCACCCAGGTCAACGACCTGCTGCTTACCGCACTGGCGCGTGTGGTGTGCCGCTGGAGCGGGCAGTCCAGCGCGTTGATTCAGTTGGAAGGCCATGGGCGTGAAGACCTGTTTGACGGCGTGGACCTGACCCGCACCGTCGGCTGGTTCACCAGCCTGTTTCCCGTCAACCTCACTCCGGCACACGCGCTGTCGGACTCGATCAAGACGCTCAAGGAACAACTGCGTGCGGTGCCGGACAAAGGCGTTGGCTACGGCGTGTTGCGCTACCTGGCCCCGCCATCCGTGGTCGCGGCCCTGGCGGCGCTGCCCCAGCCGCGCATCACGTTCAACTACCTTGGACAGTTCGACCGCCAGTTCGACGAAGGCGCGCTGTTCGTGCCTTCCGCCGAAGGCAACGGTCTGGCCCAGGACCCGCTTGCGCCGCTGGCCAACTGGCTGACGGTCGAGGGGCAGGTATACGGCGGCGAACTGTCCCTGCAATGGGGCTTCAGCCGTGAGATGTTTTCGTGCGCGACGATCCAGCGACTGGCTGACGACTATGCCGCCGAGCTCAAGGCGGTGATTGCCCATTGCTGCGGGCTTGAAGCCGGGCAGGCGACGCCGTCGGATTTCCCCTTGGCCGGCATCAGCCAGTCCCAGCTGGATGCGCTGGCGCAGATAGGCGCCGAGGCCGAAGACCTGTACCCCTTGTCGCCGATGCAGCAGGGCATGCTGTTTCACAGCCTTTACGAGCAGGACGCCGGCGATTACATCAACCAGATGCGCGTCAATGTGCAGGGGCTGGACGTCGCACGTTTTCGTGCCGCCTGGCAGGCCACCGTCGACGCCCAGGACATCCTGCGCACCGGCTTCATCTGGCCTGGCGACTGGCCGCAGGCGCAGCAAATGGTGCATCGCCAGGTGCAGTTGCCGTTCAGCGTGCTCGACTGGCGCAGCCACGAGGCGCTTCCGGCAGCCCTTGACGCATTGGCCCAGGCGCAATCGCAGCAACCTTTCGACCTGGCCCGGCCACCGCTGTTGCGCCTGGTCCTGGTGCAACTGACGGACAGCGACTGGCACCTGATTTACACCCATCACCACATCCTGATGGACGGGTGGAGCAACTCACAGTTGCTCGGCGAAGTGTTGCAGCGCTACAGCGGCCAGAAACCGCCGGCCGCAGTGGGCCGCTATCGCGATTACATTGCCTGGCTGCAAGAGCAGGACAGTGCCGCCAGCGAAGCATTCTGGAAGGCCCAGCTATTGCCCCTGGAACAGCCGACCCGCCTGGCCCAGGCGCAGGTGCCGGCGCCGGCGGGGCCAGCCTATGGCGAACACTATTGCGTGGTGGACGCCACCCAGACCCTGCGCCTGCATGAATTTGCCCGTCAGCAGAAAGTCACGCTCAATACCCTGGTACAAGCCGCCTGGCTGTTGCTGCTGCAACGCTACAGCGCACAAGCCACAGTTGCGTTTGGTGCCACGGTAGCGGGGCGCCCGGCGCATTTGCCCGGGGTCGAGCAACAGATTGGCCTGTTCATCAACACCCTGCCGGTGGTGGCGACCCCGCAGGCCGAGCAAAGCCTCGGCAGTTGGCTGCAAAGCGTACAGGCGCTGAATCTGAGCCTGCGCGAACACGAACACGCACCGCTTTACGAGATCCAGCGTTGGGCCGGTCGCGGTGGCGAGGCACTGTTCGACACCATTCTGGTCTTCGAAAACTACCCGGTCTCTGAAGTGCTGCAACGCGGGGCACCCGACGGCCTGCAATTCGAGGCCTTGCACACCCATGAGCAGACCAGTTACCCGCTGACCCTGACGGTCAATCTGGGCGATACCCTGACCTTGCATTACAGCTATGCCCATGGGCACTTTTCAACGGCGGCGGTGCAGCGTCTTGGTACGCACTTGAGCAACCTGCTCCAGCATATGCTCGATGCGGCCGAACTACCGTTGGCGGAACTCAGCCTGCTGGACGCCCAGGAGCACCAGTCACTGGTGCACGACTGGAGCAGCGCCACTCTCGATTACCCCAGTGAGCAGCGGGTTCACCAACTGTTCGAAGCCCAGGTAGCG
>NZ_JAUJXA010000020.1:0-73398 GCF_031931935.1 Pseudomonas sp. rhizo25 | reverse complement strand
GACGGTCTGAGTGCTCTTGTCGATAAACACATCATCGGTCGGTGCAGGGACAGTTACCGTGCCGACGGTATCGCCAGCCTTGATGGTGATCGACGAGCCATTATCCAACTTCAACGTAACGTCAGTGCCCGCTTTATTGGAAAGCGTAGCGGTGTACGTAACCTGACCACCCTCATTCGTCTCAGTCGGCGCCGTCAGCGTCACAGTGGTGGTGTCGATCGAATCAGTAACCGTAGTGACCGCCGGTGTCGTGCTCGGCACCAGGCTTTCAAAATTGCCGCCGGTCGCGCCGGTGATGGTCGTGCTGATGGTGCTGCCGTTGACGTAGACGTCATTGGGCGGCGTGTCCACGACCACGCTGCCGACGGACTCGCCCGCCTTGATAGTGATCACCGAGCCATTGCTCAAGGTGACAGTAACAGGCGTCTGTGCCGGGTTGGTCAAGGTCGCGGTGTAGGTGATCTGCCCGCCTTCGGTAACGGTTTCGCCAGCGGTCAGCGTGACGGTGGTGGTATCGACCGAATCAGTAATGGTGGTGACCGCAGGCGTCGTGCTCGGCACCAGGTTTTCAAAGTTGCCGCCGGTTGCACCGGTAATGGTGGTGCTGACAGTCGAACCATTGTTGTAGACGTCGTTCGCTGCAGTATCGACAACAACGTTGCCCGCCGACTCGCCGGCCTTGATGGTAATCACCGAGCCATTGCTCAAGGTCACGGTGACCGGCGTCTGCGCCGGGTTGGTCAAGGTGGCGGTGTAGGTGATCTGGCCGCCTTCAGCCACGGTATCGCCCGCCGTCAACGTGACGGTGGTGGTGTCGATGGTATCGGTGATCTGCGTCACGGCCGGGTTAGGGTCGAGGGTCAACACCAGGTTGCCGCCGCCGGTGGTACCGGTAACGCTGACGCTGATCTGGCTTGGATCGATGTAGGGGCTGTCGTTGGGGGCCAGGGGCACATTGACGGTGCCGGTCAGTTGGCCGGACGGGATGGTAATCACCGCGCCATTGGACAAGGTCACGGTCAGGTCGCTGGTGGAGGGCCGCGTAACGGTAGCGGTATAGGTCAGCACACCGCCGGCTTCGGTGATGGTTGGGGTTGCGCTCAGGGACAGGGTCGCGGGCTGCAGCGCCAAACCGGAATCAGCGGTGCCTGGGGCGCCGGCCAGTACGTTGAGTGTCGAGGTGCCCTGGCCGAGAGGGCCGGTTGGAAAACCGATGGTCGGGTCGACCCGGCCGGCGGTGGCGTCCAGCACCACGAAGCTGTGACCCCCCCCCGCGGCGCCATTACCGGCAGCGGTTGCACCCGCGGCCGTGGCTTCCAGCTCGGTGGTCGGGTCGGCACCGGCGGCGATGGCTTGTTGCAGCTCGGCCACCGATGGCGCAGCTTGCTCGGTGGCAGCGGCCAGGTCGACGCTGGAGTCCGGTAGATCGGCGCTCCACTGAGTGTACCGGCCCAGGTCCAGAATACGGCCGTCGGCCAGTTCCAGGCTCACTGTGCCCGACAGGCCAGTGTCGACCTGGTCGCCCGCGAACAGGCGATCACCTTCAATAAGGACGCGACGAGTGCCTTCCGGAGAAACAACGAAAACTTGACCAACAATGCTTTTGACGATGGCAACAACACTGCTCATTAAAATTTTCTCCGGCGATTCGTTCGAAATTCCATTTTGCAGCGCGCAATTAGGGCTGCCAACTGGAGGACGTAGTCTATAAAGCGATTGACGTCAAATATTTGGCTAGATTTTTTAGTGATCTAGTTTGTGCCAAACTATTGACCTTATGGCCGCCATCCTAAACAATCGCTCCCGTAATGTCACATTGATATTTAAGCGGCGAACCGTCCTACATGTGTGAAGCAGTTCCGTTTTTTGAACTTTCCGACGTACGGTCATTACGGTAGCCATTATCCGACGCAGCGGTGCTAATCGCTGTGATTTGAGACAAGAAGTCCTGGGGAAATTTTTAAATGCGCCTGCACCTGTTCAAGGCAATTCCGTTCGTTCTCGCCGCCAGTTTCGTACAAGCCCAGACGCTGCCCCAAGCCATGCAACAGGCCTTGGATGTGCACCCGGAAATCCAGGCAGGTGTTAATAGCCGCATCGCTGCTGACTATCAACTGCGCGCCGCCCAAGGTGGCTACCTGCCGCGAGTCGACCTGAACGCCGGTTATGGCCGCCAAGGGACCGACAACGCCACCTCCCGTGCCAACAACCCCAGCGGCAATCACTGGGACACGCTCAACCGTGGCGAATCCAGCCTGCGCCTGCAGCAAATGATTTTTGACGGTTTCGCCACCTCCAGCGAAGTCGGGCGTCAACAAGCCAACGTTAATGCCCGTGCCTACTCCTTGCTGGGTACTTCCGAGCGGACGGCGTTGACCGTTGCCCAGGTCTACCTGGAAGTGTTGACCCGCCGTGAGTTCGTGCGCCTGGCCGAAGACAACCTTCGCAATCACGAACGCATCTACGATCAGATCAAGTTGCGCACGCAGCGCGGCGTCGGCAACGGTGCCGACCAGGACCAGGCCGAAGCGCGCCTGGCCCAGGCCCGCAACAACCTGATCACCGAGCAGACCAACCTGGCAGACGCGCAAACCAACTACCTCAGCGCCGTCGGCCAGATGCCCGACCAGCTCGAGCGCCCGGCGCCGTTCATGGCCATGCTGCCGGCGGACCTGAATGAAGCCCGTCGCCAGATGCTCGACAATAGCCCGGTGTTGCGTTCAGCCGAGTCGGATATCTCCGCCGCCGAAAAACAGTACGAAGCCGCTAAATCCAGCTTCTACCCACGCTTTGACGCTGAGCTTGGCACCAACGCCGACAACAACGTCTCCGGTGATCCAAACCACAGCAACGGCTGGGAAGCCATGGTGCGCATGCGCTTCAACCTGTTCGCCGGCGGTAGCAACAAGGCCGACCTGCAATCGAAGTCCTACCAGGCCAACCAGGCCCTGGATATCCGCAACAACGCCTTGCGCCAACTCAATGAAGAGCTAGGCTTGGCCTGGAACGCGTTGAATAACGCCAATGCCCAATTGCCGGTGGCACAGCAGTACGTGGATCACAGCTCCCGTGTACGCACCTCCTACCAGCAACAGTTCAGCCTCGGCCAGCGCACCCTGCTGGATTTGCTCGACAGCGAAAATGAATTGTTCACCGCTTCCCGCCGCCTGGAAGAAATCAAGAACATTCAGTTATTTACTCAGTATCGAATCAAGGCGACCATGGGTGAATTGCTCAAGAGCCAGGGAGTGGTCGCACCAATGGCATCCGTCGTACAGAACGACGTGAAACCTAAAGTCCAACTGCCTGGGATGAATTGAGCCACCCCAATAGCCCCATCTGTTAGTCGAGAGTGCACCGCGTGGAACCTGAAAGCAGTCGAGTTCATCTCAGTCATGATCCACGCGCCCTGCATGACGACCCGTTGCTCGACGGGTTGTTGGCACTCTGCGCCCTGCATCAGAAACCGGCCAGCGCAGCGATGCTCACCACCGGCCTGCCGCTGCCCTCGCAACGCTTGAGCGCCGAGCTGCTGCCGCGTGCCGCTGCACGGGCCGGGCTGCAAGGCCGGGTGCTGCAACGCAAGCTGGAACAGATCCCGACCATTGCACTGCCGGCCCTGCTGTTGCTCAAGGACGGTCGCAGTACCGTGCTGGTCGGCTGGGAAGGCGAGGATGAAGCACGGATCCTGCTCAGCGAAAGCGACGGCGGCGAAGTGCTGATAAAACGTGAAGCACTTGCCGACGACTACATCGGCAAGGTCTTCTTCGCCCAGCCGCAACACAAATTCGACGTCAACCACGGCAGCCTGATTCCACGGGCGCGGTCGTGGTTCCGTGACACCCTCATGCGTTCGCGCTGGCTCTATACCGACGCCATCGCCGCCAGTTTCCTGATTAACATCATCGCCATGGCTGCGCCGCTGTTCGTGATGAACGTATACGACCGCGTCGTACCGAACCAGGCCACCGCCACCCTGTGGGTGCTGGCCGTGGGCATCTGTGGCGCGTACCTGTTCGACCTGGTCCTCAAAAGCCTGCGCAGCCTGTGCTTGGACCTGGCCGGCAAGAAAACCGACCTGATCATCTCGGCCACGCTGTTCGAACGCATCGTCGGCATGTCCATGAAGTACCGCCCGGCACGGGTCGGCAGCTTCGCCCAGAACATCCATGAGTTTCAAAGCCTGCGCGACTTCCTCGCATCGCTGACCCTCACCAGCCTGATCGACCTGCCGTTCACCTTGCTGATCTTCCTGGTGATCGCCATCCTCGGCGGGCATCTGGTGTGGGTGCCGGTGCTGGCGTTCCCGCTTGCCCTGGGCATCGGCTATGCCCTGCAAAAGCCCTTGGTGGCAACCATGGAACGCACCATGGCCCTGGCCGCCGAGCGCCAGTCGAGCCTGATCGAGACCCTCGCCGGGCTCGATGCGGTCAAGGTCAACAACGCTGAGAGCGAGCGCCAATACGGCTGGGAGCAGACCATCGGCACCCTGAGCCGGCTGGAGCTGCGGGTGAAGTTGCTGTCGGGTCTGTCGATGAACATGACCCTGCTGATTCAGCAATTGGCCGGCGTGATCATGATCGTGTTCGGCGTGTACCAGATCATCGACGGCAACCTCAGCATGGGCGGCCTGATTGCCTGCTACATGCTCAGTGGCCGCGCCCTGAGCCCGCTGGCCTCGCTGTCGGGCCTGCTGACGCGCTACCAGCAAGCCAAGGTCACCATGACCTCGGTGGACCAGATGATGGAGCTGCCCCAGGAGCGCAATTTCGACGAGCGCCCCATGAGCCGCCGCACCCTGCAAGGCGCCATCGAGTGCCGGGGGCTGAATTTCACCTACCCGAACCAACAGAACCCTGCGCTGAAAAACATCAACCTGGTGATCAAGCCCGGGGAAAAAATCGGCATCATTGGTCGCAGCGGCTCGGGCAAAAGCTCCCTGGCCAAATTGATCGTCGGCCTTTACCAGCCCGACTCCGGCGCCCTGCTGGTGGACGGCGTGGACGTACGCCAGATCGACGTCAGCGAACTGCGCCACAACATTGGCTACGTTGCCCAGGACATCCAATTGCTCGCCGGCACCTTGCGCGACAACCTGGTATCCGGGGCGCGCTACGTCGAGGACGAAATGGTCCTGCAAGCTGCCGAACTGGCCGGCGTACACGAATTCGCCCGTCTGCACCCCCAAGGTTACGAGCTGCAAGTCGGCGAGCGTGGGCAGAACTTGTCCGGCGGCCAGCGCCAGAACGTCGCCCTGGCCCGAGCGCTGCTGCTCAACCCGCCCATGCTGCTGCTGGATGAACCCACCAGCGCCATGGACAACACCGGTGAAGAACGCTTGAAGCAACGCCTGCAAGCCGTGGTGCAAAACAAGACCGTGGTTCTGGTCACGCACCGCGCCTCACTGCTCTCCCTGGTGGACCGCCTGCTGGTGGTCGACCGTGGGCAGATTCTCGCGGACGGCCCGAAAGCCGTGGTCATGGAAGCGTTGAAGAAGGGGCAGATCAGTGTTGCTTAACTCCATCAAGAGTGCGGTCGGGCGCTATTTCAAAGGTTCCGACTCGCTGCAGGGCCAGCCCCTGCCCGAGGTCAACAAAGCCCTGATCGAAGATGCGCCGCGGGTCATCCGCCTGACCATCTGGGCAATCATCGGGTTCTTCGTGTTCCTGGTGGTGTGGGCAGGGTTTTCCCAGATCGACGAAGTGACCCGTGGCGACGGCAAGGCGATTCCGTCGTCCAAGTTGCAGAAAATCCAGAACCTGGAAGGCGGTATCGTTGCCGAGTTGTACGTCAAGGAAGGCCAGATCGTCGAAGCCGGTGCGCCATTGATCCGCCTCGACGACACGCGGTTTGTCTCCAATGCCGGGGAAACCGAAGCCTTGCGCCTGGCCATGCAACTGCGCGTGGAGCGCCTCAGTGCACAGGTGGACGATCGCCCGCTGAACATCCCTGACGACGTGCTCAAGGCCGCGCCGAGCCAGGCCGCCAACGAGCGCTCCCTGTATGAAAGCCGTCGCCAGCAATTGAAAGACGAAGTCGGCGGCTTGCAGGAGCAACTGGTACAGCGCCAGCAAGAGCTGCGCGAGTTCACCTCCAAGCAGAGCCAGTATCGCAGCCAGTTGTCCCTGCAACGCCAGGAAATCAACATGTCCGAGCCGCTGGTAGCCCAGGGCGCGGTGTCGCCGGTGGAAGTGCTGCGCCTCAAGCGCGCCGAAATGGAAACCCGCGGCCAGTTGGACGCCACCACCCTGGCGATTCCTCGCGCCGAGTCGGCGATCAAGGAAGTGCAGCGCAAGATCGACGAAACCCGCGGCAAATTCCGCAGTGAAGCCCTGACCCAGCTCAACGAAGCCCGTACCGAACTGAACAAGGCCGAATCCACCGGCCGCGCCCTGGAAGACCGCGTCAGCCGCACCTTGGTTACCTCGCCGGTACGTGGGATCGTCAAGCAGTTGCTGGTCAATACCGTCGGTGGCGTCATCCAGCCAGGCAGCGACATGGTCGAAATCGTGCCTTTGAACGACACCTTGCTGGTGGAAGCCAAGATCCGTCCGCAAGACATTGCCTTCCTGCACCCGGGGCAGGAAGCGGTGGTCAAGTTCACTGCCTATGACTACACCATTTACGGCGGCCTCAAGGCCAAGCTCGAACGCATCGGTGCCGACACCATCACCGATGAAGACAAGAAAACCACCTATTACATGATCACCCTGCGCACTGACCGCAGCCACCTGGGCACCGATGAGAAGCCGCTGCTGATCATCCCGGGCATGGTCGCCTCGGTGGACATCATCACCGGCAAGAAAAGCATCCTCAGCTACCTGCTCAAGCCGATCATCAAGGCGCGGGCCGAGGCGTTGCACGAGCGGTAAATCTCCAGCGCCTGTACCGACCTCATCGCAGGCAAGCCAGCTCCCACATTTGAATGTGTTCACAAATCAAAATGTGGGAGGGGGCTTGCCCCCGATGAGGCCCTCAGCATCCCCCAGCACCTCAAACCAAACGCCATATCGATATGCCCTAACAGTATTTAAACTTCCTTTCTTATACCTATAAATTCACTCCCCTGACCGCCGGAAGTGAATCCAATGTCCGCCACCGCTGCTGCCCCCACCACCGCCCAAACCTTCAACATCCGCCCCTTCCCCGGCAGCGTCGGCGCCGAGGTCATCGGCCTGGACTTGTCCCGCCCGGTCAACGACCAGGACTTTGCCCGTATCCACCGCGCGCACCTCGACCACCACGTCGTGGTATTCCGCAACCAGCGCATCACCCCCGCACAACAGATCGCCTTCAGCCGCCGTTTCGGCGTGCTGCAAATCCACGTACTCAAACAGTTCCTGCTGGCCAACCACCCGGAAATCCTGATCGTCTCCAACATCATCGAGAACGGCCAACCCCTGGGCCTTGGCGATGCAGGCAAGTTCTGGCACTCGGACCTGTCCTATAAGGAACTGCCCAGCCTGGGCTCGATGCTCCACGCCCAGGAACTGCCCGCCGAAGGTGGCGACACCCTGTTCGCCGACATGCACAAAGCCTGGGAGCAACTGCCCGAGCACCTGCGCAACGCCTTGCAAGGTCGCAGTGCCGCGCATTCCTACACGGCGCGCTACAGCGAAGCCAAATTCGAAGGCAACTGGCGCCCGACCCTGACCCCCGAACAACTCGCCCAGGTCGCCGAAGTGGTGCACCCCATCGTGCGCACCCACCCGGAAAACGGCCGCCAGGCGCTGTTCGTCAGCGAAGGCTTTACCACCCGCATCGTCGGCCTGCCCGATGACGAGAGCCGCGACCTGCTGGCCCAGCTCTACGCCCACAGCGTGCGGCCGGAAAACATCTACCGCCACCAGTGGCAGCCTCACGACCTGGTGTTCTGGGACAACCGCTCGCTGATCCATTTGGCCGCCGGTTGCCCGAGCCATCTGCGCCGCAAGTTGTACCGCACCACTATCCAGGGGGATGCGCCTTTCTGAACCGGTAAAGCCTGCTAGGATTGCGCCCAGTTCACTCTCAATTGCTCACGAGTGCTTGGCATGCAACTACCCGACATGAACCTGCTGGTCGCCCTCGACGCCTTGCTCGATGAGGGCAGCGTGGTCGGCGCTGCGCGGCGGATGAATCTGAGCCCAGCGGCCATGAGCCGCACCCTCACGCGTATCCGCGAAGCTGTAGGTGACCCGATCCTGGTGCGTGCTGGTCGGGGCCTAGTGCCGACCCCCAAGGCCCTGGAGCTGCAAGGCCAGGTGCGCAACGTAGTGGAGCAGGCGGCGTTGCTGTTTCGCTCGGCCGATCAAGTGGACTTGAGCACCTTACGCCGTCGCTTCAGCGTACGCGCCAATGACTTCTTCATCGGCGTGTATGGCGGTCGGCTGTTCGACACCATGGAGCGCGTGGCCCCCTTTTGTGAGCTGCGTTTCGTACCTGAAGGCGACACCGACGACGAAGCCCTGCGCGAAGGGCGCCTGGACCTGCGGGTGAGTAACACCATGCCGGCCAGCCCGGAAGTGAAGGTGCAGAACCTGTTTTCCACCACCTTTGTCGGCCTGGCGCGGCAAGACCACCCGCTGTTCGACGAAGAAATCACCGCCGCACGCTTTGCCAGCTATTCCCACATCAGCATTTCACGGCGTGGCATTGCCCGTGGGCCGATCGACACCGCGCTGAATGAGCAGGGCCTGGAGCGCCGTGTGGCGATGATCGCGCCGGGTTTCCACGGAGCGATGTTCATGTTGCCGGAATCCGACCTGATCATGCCGGTGCCCAAGGAAGCGCTGCTGAGCGCCAAACGCCTGAATCTGCCACTGCGCGCCTTCCCGTTGCCGATCTCCTTGCCGACCCTGGTATTGGCCCAGTCCTGGCACCCACGCTTCGACAAAGACCCGGCGCACAAATGGCTGCGCGAGACGATGCGCGAGAGTTGCCACGCCACCTGGCTGGAAGCTCAACCCAACTAAAAACCTCAAGCCATGCACAATCAAATGTGGGAGGGAGCAAGCCCCCTCCCACATATGGATTGCGTCTGGCGCACTTATAAGCTTCCGATAAGTAACTTTTTTGCAGGGTATAGCCTGATTAAACTGCTCAGGTATTTATCATTCCGAGTTACCTGTTCATGACATCCCTCGCTGCCCCCGCTTTCCAGGCCGCAGCCCAACCTGTTGCTCCAAGCCCACCCATGTTCGGCCCACGCATCATCATCGGCCTGGTCGGCGTGCTGCTGGCGGTGCTGGTGTCCGGTCTCAACGAGATGGTCACCAAGGTCGCCCTCGCCGATATCCGCGGTGCGCTGTATATCGGTTTTGACGAAGGTACCTGGCTGGTCGCGGCCTACACGGCGACGTCCGTGGCGGCCATGGCCTTTGCGCCCTGGTGTTCGGTGACGTTTTCGCTGCGCCGTTTCACGCTGTGCGCCATCGGTTTGTTCACCGTGCTGGGTATTCTCTGCCCGTTCGCGCCGAACTACGAAAGCCTGCTGCTGCTACGCACCGTGCAAGGTTTGGCCGGTGGCGCGCTACCGCCGATGCTGATGACCGTGGCGCTGCGTTTCCTGCCGGCCAACGTCAAGCTGTATGGCCTGGCCGGCTACGCCCTGACCGCCACCTTCGGCCCGAGCCTGGGTACGCCGCTGGCGGCGTTGTGGACCGAATACGTCGGCTGGCAATGGGCATTCTGGCAGATAGTCGGGCCCTGCCTGCTGGCCATGGCCGCCGTGGCTTACGGCTTGCCGCAAGACCCGTTGCGCCTGGAGCGCTTCAAGCAGTTCAACTGGCGCGGCCTGCTGCTAGGGTTCCCGGCGATCTGCATGCTGGTGATCGGCCTGTTGCAAGGCAATCGGCTGGACTGGTTCGAGTCGGGCCTGATCACCTTCCTGTTGTGCGGCGGTACCGTGTTGCTGATGTTGTTCCTGCTCAACGAATGGTCGCAGCCAATACCCTTCTTCAAATTGCAGATGCTCGGCTTGCGCAACCTGGCCTTTGCCCTGATCGTGCTGGCCGGCGTGTTGATGGTGCTGACTTCGGTGATCATCATCCCGTCGAGTTTTCTCGCCCAGGTCCAGGGCTACCGGCCGCTGCAAACCGCGCCGGTGATGCTGCTGATGGCGCTGCCGCAGTTGATTGCGTTGCCGCTGGTGGCGGCGCTGTGCAACCTGCGCTGGGTCGATTGCCGCTGGGTGCTGGGGATCGGCCTGGGCATGTTGGTGGTGTGCTGCATCGGCAGTTCACACCTGACCTCGGCGTGGATCCGCGATGATTTTTATGGCTGGTACCTACTGCAGATTTTCGGCCAGCCGATGGCCGTGTTGCCGCTGCTGATGCTGTCCACCGGCAGCATTCAACCCATCGAAGGGCCGTTCGCCTCGGCCTGGTTCAATACCGTCAAGGGCCTGGCCGCTGTGATCGCCACCGCGGTGCTGGATACATTGACCACCCAGCGCGGGCATTTCCATTCAACCATGTTGGTGGACCGCCTCGGCAACTCGCCCCTGGCCGACACGCAGGCGCAGGGCCTCGCCCACCGCTTGCACGAGCAGACCGTGGTGCTGACCTCTTCGGATCTTTACGTCGTCATGGCCGGTGTCGCGATGGCGTTGATCCTGCTGACTTTCTGGATGCCCACGCGGATCTATCCGCCTCGCGCTCCGACCTGACCACAAGGACTTTCCATGAAACGCAAAGACAAAATTGCCGTCGCCGTTATTGCTGTATTTGCCGTCGGCGTACTGGTTTACCTGGTCGCGCCGGGAGTGCTGGGCAGCAAGCGCCAGACTACCAACGACGCTTTCGTCGCCGCTGATTTCACCCTGGTCGCGCCGCGGGTGGCCGGCTTTATCAAGGAGGTGTTGGTGGAAGACAACCAGCGCGTCAAGGCCGGCCAGCTGTTGGCGTTGATCGACGACCGCGACTTTCGCGCCGCCGCCCAGGCTGCCGACGCCGATACGCTAGTGGCCCAGGCCCAACTGAAAAACGCCACCGCGACCCTGGAGCGCCAAAGCTCGGTGATCGCCCAGGCCCAGGCCACGGTGGCTGCTGACCGCGCCGAAGTGGCCTTCGCTGAACATGAACTGAATCGCTACAACCACCTCGCCGGCGTCGGCGCGGGCACCGTGCAGAACGCCCAGCAAGCCAAGACCCGCATCGACCAGGCCACCGCGCGTCTGGCCAAATCCACTGCGGTGCTGGCGGCCGAGCGCAAGCAGGTGGAGATCCTCACCGCCCAGCGTGACGCCGCAGAAGGTGGGCTCAAGCGCGCCCAGGCGGCGTTGGAAATGGCCAGTTATCAGCTGTCCTACACGCGCATCGTCGCGCCGGTGGATGGCATGGTCGGCGAGCGCGCCGTGCGAGTCGGCGCCTATGTGACACCGGGCAGCAAGATCCTCGCGGTCGTGCCGCTTGCCGAAGCCTATGTGGTGGCCAATTTCCAGGAGACCCAACTGTCCCATATGCATGCCGGCCAGGCCGTGCAGGTCAGCGTCGACAGCCTCGACGGCGAGTTGCTCAAGGGCCACCTGGAAAGCCTGGCGCCGGCCACGGGCGTGACCTTTGCCTCGGTCAAGCCGGACAATGCCACCGGCAACTTCACCAAGGTAGTGCAGCGTATTCCGGTGAAGATCGTGCTTGAGCCAAACCAGCCACTGACCGAGCGTTTGCGCGTCGGCATGTCGGTGGAAGCCAGCGTCGATACCCGGCCGGCCGCGCAACAGCGTGAGGTGGCCCAGCAATGAAACACGTCGCCTGGCTCACCTTGAGCCTCATCAGCCTGAGCGCCTGCACCGTCGGCCCGGATTTCCAACGGCCCCAAGGTCCACAGGTCAGCCAGTGGAGCGAGCCCCAGGGTCGCCAAGCCGCAAGCCGCGCCGTCAGCGACCCCTTGCAGGAGCGCTGGTGGGACGTATTCCACGACGAGCAACTTTCAGCACTCACGCGCCGCGCCCTCAGCGATAACCTCGACCTGAAACTGGCCAGCAGCCGCCTGCAACAAAGTCGCGCCGTACGCCAAGTGACCACCGCCGAACGCTACCCCAACGTCGATGCCGGTGGCGGTTACCAGCGCAAGCGCAACAGCGGCAAAGGCTTGAACGATCCCTCCGGCGAGAACGGTCGCTCGGCTTTCAACCAATGGGACATGGGCTTCTCGGCCTCATGGGAACTGGACTTCTGGGGCCGGGTCAAGCGTGAAACCGAAGCAGCCGACGCCACCCTGGAGGTCGCCGAAAACGACCGCCGCGCCGTGTTGTTGTCGGTACTGGCCGAGACTGCCCAGGACTACATCCAACTGCGCGGCGTGCAGAACACCCGTGCCGTTACCGAGCAAAACCTCGACGTGGCCCGTCACAGCCTCAAGCTTTCGCAACTGCGCCTGGCTGATGGCGTAGCGACCGACCTCGACGTGGCCGAAGCCGCCGCCCAAGTCGCGGCCATCGAAGCGCGCCTGCCGGACTTGCAACAGCGCCAGGACCAACTGATCAACGCCCTGAGCCTGCTGATGGGCGAGCCGCCCCAGGCCCTGCACGCACAGCTGTCCAAGGACGCCGCCGTGCCGCAAACCCAGCGTCAGGTCGCCATTGGCCTGCCCTCGGAGCTGGCCGAACGCCGTCCCGACATCCGCCAGGCAGAAGCGCGCTTGCACGCCGCCACTGCCAGCATCGGCGTGGCCAAGGGCGACTTTTACCCGCGCATCACCCTGTCCGGCAGCCTCGGCTCCCAAGCCATGCAACTGTCGGACTTCGGCTCCTGGGGCTCCCGCGCATTTGCCCTCGGCCCGCAATTAAGCCTGCCACTGTTCAACGGTGGGCGCCTGCAAGGCATGGTGGATTTGCGCGAAGCCCAGCAACAGGAAGCGGCCCTTGCCTACCAGCAAACCGTGCTGCGCGCCTGGCATGAAATCGACGACCAACTGACCCGCTACAACGCCAGCCAACTACGCCGCGACAGCCTCGCCGAAGCCGTGCGCCAGAACCAGATCGCCCTTGCTACTGCGCAACATCAGTACGTCGAAGGTGTGGTGGATTTCGTCAACGTCCTCACGGTGCAAAGTGCGCTGCTGGCGACCCAGGAGCAGTGGGTTGAAAGCTCTACCAGCGTGTCCTTGGCCATGGTCGGCTTGTACAAGGCGTTGGGAGGAGGTTGGGAGTCGGTGTATCCGTTGCAGACAGCCGGGAGCTGAGCAACAAAGAGTTTTGTCAGTTGCGAAATAAGATGTAATGATAATTGCTCTCAATAACGTGACTGAGCTTTTCATGAGCATCGCGACGGACGGCCAGCAACAGCTTCACATCCTGTACCGCGACCACCACGGCTGGCTGCAAGGCTGGTTGCGCAAACGCCTGGGCGACCGCGAGCATGCTGCCGACGTGGCACACGACACTTTCCTGCGCCTGTTAGTGTCCGGGCGTTTCCCAGGCGACAAGGAAAGTCGCAGCTACCTGGCACAAATCGCGCGCAACCTGGTGATCGATCAATGGCGGCGCTTGCGTATCGAGCGCGCCTACCTGGAAAGCATCGCGCACCTGCCCGAGCCCGAGTCGCCGTCCCTGGAAACCCGTGCACTGATCCTCGAAACCCTGATGCAGATCGATGCCATGCTCGACCGCATGCCCGATAAGGTGCGCCGTGCATTTTTGCTCTCGCAGTTTGAAGGCTTGAGCTACGCGCAGATCGCCGAGCGCCTGGGCGTCACCGTCAGCTCGGTGCAGAAGTACATGACCCGCGCCATCGTCGCCTGTTACCAGGCGGTCTACGAAGAATGAATCACGATGCGCCCATCGCGCCGGCGATTGTCGAGCAAGCCAGCGAGTGGCTGATGCTGCAATGGGGCGGCGAACTGCAAGGGGAACAACGCCAGGCATTTGCCCAATGGCAGGCGGCCGATCCGGAACACCGCCGCGCCTGGCAGCGCTTGCAGCAGTTGCAACACACCCTTGGCGGCGTGCCCGCCGACAGCGCTCGCGCCGTATTGCGCGACACCCCGGATACCCAGCGCCGCGCCGCGCTGAAGTTGCTCGGTTTGCTGTTGGTGGCCGGGGGCAGCAGTTATCTGGTCCAGCGCAGCGAACCCTGGCAGGCCGCCTTCGCCGAGCACCGCACGGCCACGGGCGAAATTCGCCACGTCACGTTGAGCGACGGCACGTTACTGGACCTCAACAGCGACAGCGCCGTGGACCTGCGTTTCAGCGCCACCGAACGGCGTATCCGCTTGATCCGTGGCGAAGTCCTGCTGACCAGCGGCCACGATCCCTCCCGCCCGTTGATCGTTGAAACGCCTGCCGGTGATGTGCAGGCCTTGGGCACACGCTTTGCCGTGCGCGAACTGCCCGACGCCAGCCGCGTCGACCTCTACGAAGGCCGCCTGCGGGTTACGCCGCTGCATGGCATGGCGGTGCATATGAATGCCGGTGAAAGCCTGTGGTTCAACGCACACCAAAGCGCTGCGCTGCCGGCGGTGAACGCCAATGCCAGCAGTTGGACCAAGCACCGCCTGGTCGCCGAGCGCCAGCCGCTGGGTGAGTTCGTGGCCCAGTTGAGTCGCTATCGCCAGGGTCTGTTGCGCTGTGATCAAGCCGTGTCGGGCCTGTTATTGACGGGTGTGTTCCCCCTCAACGATACCGACGCGATCCTGGCGGCCCTGGAGCGTTCATTGCCGGTGCAGGTCCAGGCTGTGACGCGTTACTGGGTGACGATAAAGGCGCGGGCCTGAAAAAAATATCGCCGGCGCTTGTCGGTTTCTGCACGCCGTGCGGGATACCTCTTGAAAGCCAATCAAGAAGCGTTCTCACGGGGAGTCCTGCAATGTCGCACCACCCAATCCAACCCTTGGCCCGCGCTCTGCGTCGTGGCTTGTTTGCTGGCCTGCTGGCAACCGCGCCGGTGCTGCCGAACATGGCTCAAGCCGAAGAAAGCACCGAGGCGCTGCGCACCTTTGACATTCCTGCGGGCAGCCTCGACCAGGCGTTGAACCGTTTCGCCAGTGCCTCGGGCATTCTGTTGTCGGTTGACGCGACACTCACCGAAGGCAAGCGCAGCGCGGGCCTGAAAGGACGTTACGGCATAGGCGCGGGGTTGGAGCGCTTGCTGGCGGGCAGCGGTCTGGTGGCAGTGCAGTCCCAGGGCAGTTGGGCATTGCAGGCCATTTCCGGTGGCGGGGCCTTGCAATTGGACGCGACCCAGATCAGTGGCCGGCAGGAGCAGGAAAGCGCCTGGGGCCCGGTGGACGGCATTGTCGCCAAGCGCAGCGCCTCCGGCAGCAAGACCGACTCGGCGCTGGTGGAAATCCCCCAGACGATCAACGTGATCACCGCCGCCGAGATCAAGGCACGTGGCGCCCAGAGTGTCACCCAGGCGTTGCTTTACACACCCGGCATGAGTGCCGGCGGCTTTGCAGACCGGGTCAAGTTGTTCGACGAACCGACCTCCCGGGGTTTCTCGCCCACACCGCTATATCTGGACGGCTTGCACTTGCCTTACGGCGGAGGCAGCACCGGGGGCGCGTTGCAGATCGAGCCGTATTCCCTGGAGCGCATCGAAGTGCTCAAGGGGCCGGCGTCCGTGCTTTACGGCCAGAACCAGCCGGGCGGTATCGTCAATATGGTCAGCAAGCGCCCCAGCGAAACCCCGATACACCAAGTGGTGTTGGAAGCTGGCACCTACGAACACAAAAGCGCGGCCATCGACCTGAGCGGCCCGCTGGACGAGGAGGGGCAGTTGCTCTACCGCCTGACCGGGCTGGCCAACGACGCGCAAGACGAAATCAACTACGTCGAAAACAAGCGCCAGTTCATCGCCCCCAGCCTCACCTGGCGGCCCAACGACGACACCAGCCTGACCCTGTTCGCCCAGTACCAGAAAGACAAAGGCGTGCCCGAAGCCCAAGGCTTGCCGGCGTCTGGCACGCTGTGGGACAACCCCAACGGCAAGATCAAGCGCGATGTGTTTATCGGCGAGCCGGGTGTCAACCAATACAACCGCGAGCAATACGTGTTGGGCTACGAGCTTTCCCATCGCCTCAACGACGTCTGGACCCTCAAGCAAAACGCGCGCTACGCCGAGGTCGACGACCGCTACACCGCGCCGTTGCACGGCTACCGCTTTGTCGCCAACCCAAATACTGGGGTGCAGGACCAACGCTATCTGCAGCGCTTCGGGGTGGACTGGTCGCAGACCAATAAAGTGTTCGGCGTGGACAGCATCGCCCAGGCTGAATTCGACACGGGCGCGTTGTCCCATACCTTCATCGCTGGCCTGGACTACTACCATTCCAACTCGCAGTTTCATGGCTTGTATGACCGTAACCCACCGGTTATCGACCTGTTCAAGCCGGTGTACGGCCAGCGCCTGAATTTCGGCCAACCGTACCGCTGGGACCGCACGATCACCCAGACCGGCCTGTACCTGCAGGACCAGATCAAGCTGGATAAATGGGTGCTGGTACTCGGTGGCCGCTATGACTGGGCCAATGTGGTGAACAAAGAACCGATCCAGGACACGCGCTTCGCCAGTAAAGACCAGGCCTTCACTGGCCGTGCTGGCCTGGTGTATCTGTTCGATAACGGCGTATCGCCCTTCGTCAGCTATTCAGAGTCCTTCTTGCCGCTGGCCGGCACCGATGCGAACCGGAAACCGTTTGAGCCGTCCACCGGCAAACAATACGAAGTCGGCGTGAAGTACCAGCCACCTGGCCAAAAGAGTTTTATCCAAGCCTCTGTTTACCAACTGGACCAGGACAATGTGCTGACCACCAACCCGGTAGACACCACCTTCAGTACCCAAAGCGGTGCGATGCGCTCGCGGGGTGTTGAACTGGAAGCCAAGGCCGTCTTGAGTGACGCCTGGGAAGTGGTTGCCTCGGCGTCGCGCAATGACATCAAGTACACCAAGGACAACGACGGCCGCCAAGGTCGCCACCCGGCCGGCATTTCCCCGCTCACCGCCTCGATGTGGGTCAACTACACCGTGTTGGGTGACACACCGCTGGCCGGCCTGGGTGCGGGCCTCGGCGTGCGCTATGCCCGTCAAAGCCTGGGCGACTACTACGAAGGCGCCTTCAACGTGCCGTCCTACAGCGTCTACGATGCGAGCCTGCGCTACGACCTGGGCGCCTCGCCGCTCAAGCTCAAAGGCGTGAAACTGGCGATGAACGTGCAGAACCTCACCAACAAGACCTACGTCTCGCAGTGCACCAGTAATCTGGATTGCTACTACGGGGAAGGGCGCACGGTGGTATCGAGCCTGACGTACGATTGGTAACTAAGCGTTTACGTGATATTTGCCGCGGTGCGCACCCGTCAAGGGTGCGCTCTGTTGCCGCCCGAGATCTTTGACCCTACACCAGGTCCGCTGCAAATCGTGTACACACATTGGAAAGCATGCGCACATCGGCACCGCTACAGCCTGCCGCTTCGAAAAAGCCGGAGGCTTCTCGCACGACGGCATACATATCCGTGACGATGGATCTTGCTTCATCCGCCCCCAACCCAAAACGTTCAGGCGTACTCAGCAAATTGCTGACAGACGATACCCTGCCCTCATTCCCGATGATCAACGCCTGCAAGCCTAGTTGCGTGGGGTGGGGCAACACGTCAAATACTGGCGCAAGGGAATAGCCCGAGGCGCTGGTCAGCAGAACCCCGGTTTGTTTCAGGTGGTCGTCGCTATTGCCGATCAGCACATTGAAGGCCATACGCTTGTAAAGCTCACGCATGTCAAAGGTGGCATCGTCGCAGACCTTCTTCAACACGTCGGCGATCCTGGAATAGGAAACGGCACTCTCAACCGCGTCAACGCGCATTCGCGGCTTCTCAGTGCTGATCAACGAATTGCAGCTGACATAGTGCTCGCGCCCAGCCCCCTCATGCCGGTCAAAACGCTCGACCATCAAAACCGGTTTGCCGGCGACCTCTACCAACTTGTGCCCGGCTGCGGGTAGACCTGCCGCATCCGCCATTTGAAGGCTGGCGAATTCAGCACGTGGTTGATCGAAAACATCGTCGCTACGGCCGAATTTAGCAATCCATTCCTTACCTTCGTGAGTCACGGTGACCTTCGGCCTGGCGCCGCCCATGGAACTGCCGAACTCGAATAGTCGTGCGATTTCCGCAGGCAGGTCGACATTACCTTTTTCGACCTGATCAAGGCCCACCATGATTTTCTCAAGGTCTTCAAATCGCGGCGGTTGGTGCAGAGTCGGCAACAGGTTTCTTGACGCACTGAACAGCAGGCAGCCCACTCCCGCACCCCGCGAAGCAAGGAGCCATTCAACTTCGTTTTGTGGATGCTGTTTGTGGGTCGCCAGTAGAGCACGCCGACCCCAATTGTCGGGCGTTGCGTCGTCGAGCACACCAAACATGCGTGTCGAGGAATACTGGTTAGGGGTCAGTGGCAGGCTAAGCGGGTCAATCGCAAATGCTTTGGGGCGCGCAAGCCAGCTGTTGGCGTAGCGAAAAACGAATCCGCTTGCGTGCATGGCCACCTCACCAACAGGGACCGGATCACCGACTGAGTGAGCTGAAAAAACGAATGCGTTACCAATCGGCTTCCAAGACATCAGGTTCCCCTTCTGTGCGAATTCGGTCGGGCTCACGGGCGAGGCTCATGGTAATCCCAACCTGGTCAAGTTCTGGTGACGCAATGCTCGCCATACCTTCTTCCAGGTCCATCGCGCTAAGCACATTCATCAGCACGCCGAGGGATACGCCGGCCTCGCCCTGTCTCAGCCGCTGATACGTCTGTCGTGTAATGCCCGCCCGACTGCATATGGTCGAGATTTTCAAACGGCGACGAATGCGGGCTATTTCGATACCGTTCCCGATACCTCTCATCAGTTCAGCGCTTCTCTCTGAGATATACCCTTTGTGGGGGTATGGCTTGACTGTTTCTTGCATGATATATCACCCTTTAAAGCAGTTTAGGTAACTTATATCATCCAAGTCTCTAAGGCCACCTGCAAAAAATCGGCTCGATGCTAAGGCTTTTTGTAGGAGCTAGCTTGCTCGCGAACAACTCACAGGCGCCGCGTTCAATCAGGAAACACGCGTTATCGTTGACGTTTTTCGCGAGCAAGCTAGCTCCTACAGAGGGCATTAGGCTCTATGCCCGGTTTTTTGCAGGGTTGGAAGACTCAAGGGTTCTGCAAAAACACCACATACCCGCGAAACCACTCATTACCCCGCAGATACCCCGGCTCTTGCCACTCCCCACCCTGAATCAAACCGATCTTGAACGGAACTCCCATTCGGTTCATCCGTGGCAGGTACGCCGCGTAATCCGGGATGCTGTGCCGCCCCTGATACGTCTGCACCACCACTTCATCCACTACGCCTTTGAGCTGGGCGATGGCGGCCGGGTCGGCGTTACTGCTCCAGTCCATCAGGCCGGTGATGCTTAACCGCAGGTCGGCAGGCAGGCGCCGGCGCAGGTCGCGCAGGAAGTTCGCGTATTCGTGCAGGTATTGGGTGCGGGCGTCGAAGTCGATCTGGATGCCAACCACAGGGTTGCCAGCGTCACGCCAGCGTTGCACCTGACCGAGCAGTTGGGTGTAGACCTGTTCCGGCCAGTGCAGGGTGTGGGCGCGGTAGACCACCCAGATTTCGCCTTGGGTAATGCGCGGTACGCTGATGCCCTGGGCGATCAGTTGCACGTCGCGTTGGGGCGCGCGGCGAGTAGAGTTGATCTGGCCCTGGAGGATGTACAGTGTCCGGGCCTGCTTGATCACCGGCTGGGGCGTGACACCACTCCACAGCCAGAAAGCGTCATAGTCGCGGGCGTCGACCGCACCGAAAGCCGGGCCTGCCAGCAACAGCAAACCCAGCCACAGCGACTTCACCAGTAGTACTGCAGCGATTTGCCCCACTGGGTGTCGGCGAAACCGGTCTTGAGCTGGCGGAACCAGGCTTTGCGTACCGCGGGCGCGACGTCTTCGCCACCGCAGCTGTTGTAGCCGGCCGGCGCGTAGCAATTGATGGCGCGGAACAGTGCATAGGCCTTGTCGGTTTTCGGCGCCTTGGCATTGGCGATCACCTGTTTGTAGCCGTCCAGGCGCGAGAAGGTTTCACCCTTGAACTGCGATTCGGTGCTGCCCAGGCTGCCGGCGGCGCGGGGGTGTTCCAGGGGCATGCCGTCCAGGCCGTTGCGCAGGATGAACTCACCGAAGCAGTTCAAGGCGTGGGGGTTTTTGGCCTCATCCTGCAAGGTCGCGGCGGTTTGCGCGATGCTTGGGCAGGCGTAGCCGGATTCGGCTTTGTCACCGTTCCACTGGAACAGCTTCAAGGACTGGCCGCTGGTGTAGGTGTAGCCCAGGCTGGTGCCGAGCTTGTCGTCAGCGAGCGAGGCTTGCTTGAGGTCATCGGCAAAGGTGGCGTACTGGCCGTGCAGCAGGTCTTTATAGAGCAGCACGAATTGCGCACTCTGGCGCTCGGTCGGGTCGCTGGCCTTGGCGATCTGCTGGCGCAGCAGGTCGGGCCCGGCGACGTTGCGCAGCAGGATGTAGCGCACTTGCTTGGCGCTGATCGGCGAATCGGTTGCGAACACCTTGGCCAGTTGGCCGCTGCGCTCATAGTTCATCGCCAGGGCCAGCTCCAGCTGGTCGCGTTGCAACGGCTGCTTTGCCAGGGGCAGCAATTGCAGCCACAGCGCTTCGGCGCCTTGCCAGTCTTGCTTGGCTTCCAGGGCCAGGGCGCGCAGAGTCTGCTGACTGAAGGCGAAATAGTCGAGGCTCGACGGCACGCTGTCGGGCAGATGCTTCAAGGCGTTGTCAGGCTGATGCTCGACGTACAGGGCATACGCCGCTTGCAGGTAGTCGAACAAGGCCGGCTCGTTGGCGAAGGTGCTCTTTTGCTTGTCGAGGTCTTCTCGGCTCAGGAGCGGCGGCGTATGAGCACGCATCGCCATCAGGTCGCTGACCACTTGCAGCATTGGGCTGTTCTGCGCCTTGTTGCCGACCATCAGCAACTTGAGGTCAGCTTCTTCGACCAACTCGTCGACGCTCACATTGCGCTGGGCGTCGGTTGCCTCGGTAAATTGCCAGGTAAAGTCTTCGGCAAGCTTGGCGTCGTCGTTCGCCAGCCAATGCACGCGGCGCAGCAGGCCACGGGCGGACGCAACGTAATCGCCTTGTGGATAATGTTTCAGGTAACCGAGAAAGCCTTCTTCGGCGTCGCTCAAGGCAGACTTATCCACATGCTCGCGTTGCGGCATACCGTACTCATCGAAGGCTTCGGCCTGGGCCCGGTTCAACGAGGTGCGTGCGGTCATGTACAGCGCGGTCTCTTTCAGCCAAGGCAGATCGCTGGTCGCGGCGGCGGCGAAACCGCGCTCGGCGTAAACGAAGCGACCGCCGTAGAAATCGGCGGCGGCCTGCAGGTAGGTGCGAAACAGCTGGGCATTGGCCGAGGGCGTCAACTGCGCGTCCACCACCTGGCCTGTGAAGTCACAGGTGGTCAGCAACTGCAACCGCGCTTTCACCAGCAAGTCGCGCTCGGCTGGCGGCATATCGGCTTTGATCACCTGACTGATAAACGCCGTGGCGCTGTCATCGCTGTTGCTGCGGCAGCGGCTGCCTTCGCCATTCAGGAACGCTTCACCGGCAGTCTTGTATTCCTCGCGCTTGATGCCCAGCGGTTGGAGCAGGGTGTCGAGTTCGGCCGTGCGTGAATCGTCCGCTTTGTTATCGGGCTCATCATTCGCGGCCGGCACCGGCACCAGGCGATACACCGGAAACGGCACCGGTCCGAAACCCTGGGCCAAATCGTCTTCGCCCAAGGCATTGGGCGTCAGCGGCGCGGCTTTTTTGTCGGCCAGCAACAGGCGCAGGTTGACCCGGCTGTCGTTGCCCGGGCTGAGAAAGGGCTGGTTGCTGCAGGGTTCGAGACTGTCACGCGAGACCCGCCAGTCGGGGTAGCACGAGTCGTCGGAACTGGCCTGGGCCTGTAGGGAAATACCGGCCAGCAGAGCCAGTGCCAGAGGTGACAAAAAACCGATGCGCATGACGTGTCCTTGATCCTGAGTCCTTGGAGGGCCCCAATAATAGCCTGTTCTGAGCTGTGCTTCGGTGAGGTCCTACGCAAAATACCGATTTGTCCGATTCCAGCGGCGAAGCCTGGGCTTTTGTCCTAGAGTGGCGGTGTTTGCGCTCAGGCAAGCGAGCTAATGCCAGGGGTATTGAAGTGCGTCGGTCTGTGGTTGAGCAAAACGAAAAAGCCGGAGCGCTGCCAGCCTTGCAGCGCCTGACCTGGCAAAGTGCTGGTCGACTCAGCCGTCTCTGGTGGGTACCGATCCTGGCGCTGGCCATGGCCCTGCGGTTTTATCACCTCACCTCGGCGGCGATCTGGGGCGATGAAGGGTCGAGCCTGTTGCTCAGTGAATACGCCGTGGCCGACCTGTGGTTTCACGCGGCCCATGATGTGCATCCGCCGCTGTATTTCTTCCTGCTGCGCGGCTGGATCGAAGTGTTCGGCGACAGCATCGGGTCCATTCGCAGCATGAGCGCGCTGCCGGGCGTAGCCGTGGTTGGCTTGGGCATCTGGCTGACGCGGCAACTGTCCACCCGGCGCACGGCGGTGCTGGCGGGCATCCTGCTGGCGCTGTTGCCGACGGCGGTGCGCTACAGCCAGGAAGTGCGCATGTATTCGCTGCTGGGCGTGTGGCTACTGGGCGCCACGCTGGCGCTGGTGTACTGGGTGAGGCAGCCTGAACGCGCGCGTTATTTGGCTGTGTATGTGTTGTTGATGAGCGCCGGGTTCTATACCCACTACTTCACCGCGCTGTGCGTATTGGTGCATTGGGCGTACCTGGGGTTGCAGGCGCCAGTTCAACGCTTGATTACGCGGCCTGCCTGGTGGGTCGCCAACGTAGCGATTGTGCTGGTGTATCTGCCCTGGCTGCCCAACCTGCTGGACCTGGTGCAGCACCTGGATCAGCTTAAAGTCGGCGGCGACATTGGTTGGGAAGATCCGGTCAATCTGCTGTCGCTGCCGTCGATGATCTGGCAGTTCCTGCTGCAGGATGACGGTCTTGGCATCTGGCCGCCGCTGTTCTGGCTGTTCCCCCTGCTGCTGGCCGTGGTGGTTGTGCTGACCGCCTGGCGCAATCGCCCGGCGCGCCTGCCGGCATTGTTTTGCCTGCTGCCGCTGCTGCTGGTCTATGGCGTGTCTTTCATCTCGCCGGTGTTTATCGAGCGTTACCTCACGGTGTATGCGTTGGGCCTGCCGATAGTCCTGGCGCTTGCCATCGACCGTTTGCCGTCCCGTTTTTCCTGGCTGGGCGTGGCATTGTTCGCACTGTTTGTTGGCGTAGAACTGTTGGGGTTAAAGAACAACTTCGAGGTGGATGAGCACGACCAGTTCAACGTGCCCGTGGAGTTCGTCAATCGCAACTACCAGGAAGGCGACCGTATCGTCCTCAGTGACATGATGTGGTACCTCAGCTACGTGTATTACGACCAGACCGACGCCCAACTGCAGCTCTACACGCCGCCCAAACCCGACGGCGCTGCCACTCGCCCGAACGCCTATGGTTTCGGCACACTGGTGGACCAGGACGGTGGCCGCATCTATCTGGACCGCCTCTCAGCACTGCCCGCTCAAACGCGCCGGGTATGGTTGATCAGCAGCAACGAAGCCCCGGATGAATTCGCGCCACTGCCCAACGGCTGGCGCGAAATCAGTCGCCAGGATGGCGGTGGCGCCAGGGCGCGGTTGTTCGTGCTATGCAACGCACCGGCGCCGCAACCTGAAGGCTGCCGCTAGACTCACTTCAACCTACTTATGAGGAGCCTTCCATGGAATCGCCAGTGCACAGCCTACCGGCTTTGTTCAAACAGCTTGGCTTGCCGGACGACCCGGTCAGTATCGAGCAATTTGTCGCCTCTCATTCGCCGCTCAAGCCGGAGTTGAAACTCGCGGATGCGTTTTTTTGGACGGAGAGCCAGAGGGCGTTTTTGCGTGAGGAGATTCGCGACGATGCGGATTGGGCGGTAGTGGTGGATGAGTTGAATCTGATGTTGCGGGGTGGACGACGGGTGTAAAAAAATATCCCAATAAAGGCGAGCATGTAAAAAAAAATGGTGAGCGGTAAAAAAAACTGGGCTTTAATCGCTTAAGTGAATTTTTTCTGGAAAAGCTCGCCATGCCAACAGTCGGATACGCTCATCTGTGTGAGGCGCTGGATCTAAAGGTTATCGCACCGTTGCGCGCTGCGATGATCAAGCCGGTGACCAGGATTACCCTGATCGGTGACTGCCTGGCGGTGCCCCATTCTGTGGCGCCTGCCCAACATGCGCTGTTTGAACATGTGCTGTTTGCGCTTAAGCATGAAGGCGTGAACCTGGCGATACTTGCCCAGGTGTTTGAACAGCTTGGCCCAGAACCATTTTTGGCGGCACTGGCTGGCGCGCCCAACGGTGCGTTTATCCGAAAAGCCTGTTTTCTTTGGGAAGGCTTTACCGGGAAAATGCTGGATCACACCCTTCCTGTTCGTGGTCGCGTTGTTCCCTTGTTCGATCCCCAGCGCTATGTAACCGGTCCGAGCATTCGCAACAGTCGTTGGCGAGTGGATTTCAATGGTTTGGGCTCTTTGCATTATTGCGCCACCGTAGAGCGAACGCCTGAGCTGGAAGCGTTGTTGGCGCTTGATGTATTGGCTCGTGCCAAATCCTTCATGGCCACCCTCCCTCCCGAAATGATGGACCGCGCCATCCAGTGGGCATACCTGCACGAAACCCGCGATTCATTTGCCATCGAAAAAGAACAACCCAGCGAAGAAAAATCCCGCCGCTTCGTCCAACTCCTGCGCCAGGCCCACGAAGGCCGGTTGCTCACCGAGGAGTACTTGGTCGAGCTGCAAAACAGCACCGTCTCCAATCCCTTTGACAAAGCCGTCGCGTTTCGCCACGAACAGAACCATCTGCACAACGGGCTGCGCGGCGCTGCCGGTGTGAGCTACGTGCCGCCAGTTCCCGCGCTTTGCCAGGAACTGATGGAAGAGCTTATGGCCTTCGCCAACCAGCCCGTGCGGGACGTCGATCCTTTGGTGGCGGCGGCAGTCACCGCTTTCGGCTTTGTCTTCCTGCACCCGTTCATGGACGGTAATGGGCGCCTGTCTCGCTTCCTGATTCACCAGACGCTTTGCCACTACGGCGCACTGGAAAATGGCTTGTTGCTGCCAGTCTCCGTCGCCATGAAGCATGAAGAGCAAGCCTACCTGGAGGCACTCAAGACCTTCTCCCAACCCATGCGGGAATTCTGGAACGTCACCTGGCTGGACGCCGACCACATGGCGTTCGACTTCATCGGCCACACCTCGATCTACCGCTACTGGGACGCCACCCGCTGCGTCGAATTCACCCTGCAAATGGCCCGCCGAGCCCTGGAAGTGGAACTGCGCGAAGAAACCGAATTCCTCGACCGCTACGACCGTGTGATCAAGGCCGTGAACCAACGCTACGACGTGCGCGGCAGTGAGTTGTCGAAGCTGGTGATGATGTGCCTGGATAACGGTGGGAAGCTTTCGAAGCATCGGCGTAAGCAGTTTCAGTACCGCGTGTCGGAGGAGGTGTTTGGGTTTATTGAGGAGGAGGCGGGGCGTGCTCTGCGCGAAATCGGGAAATTTCCTTTCGACTAAACAGAAACGGGCGATAGTTGCCAGCGTGAGGAGATCGTTATTAACAGGTGCTGGCTACCTGTTCTGGACACAACATGAAACTGACGCGCATGCATGTTTTTTGGTTTTGGGGAGCCATGGATGCCCTTTATCTAATTCGGTATACAGTAGCAAGCGCAATAGAGGGAAGGATTCCCTATTTAAGTGATATTGAAAATGCTTTATGGGTGCTGCGTGATCACAGTCGTGGGCAGTTATACATGCTCGGCATTGCCATGCTGCTGCAAGTTTCGATCCTGATCTCCTGCGTACTGCTCTTCCTCGGACATGAACAGGTGAGGTGGGTTACTTACCTTCAAACACCCTTGCGATTGGCTTTTATCGTGCCTTCTGTTTCGCTGTTGCTGGTAGGCGCTCAGCTTGTTCCTAACTACAACCTGGTGTTGATGGCTGTGCTAGTGGTTATCTCTGAAGTCGTTAAGGTCTGGAGCGTATGGCGTTGGTGCAAAAAATCCTGACCGGCCAATAGGCTTGGCAACCAAAACTCCATCATCTAATCACGTGCGCATGGGTCTCGCTGCGCAATGGCCAGGACATGATGGGCGAAACCCAGCGTCGCCTGGAGGGTCAGGCTGAAAAATAGCCCCCCACATCCGACGCTGATCCAAATGTGGGAGGGGGCTTGCTCCCGATGAGGGCGTGTCAGTAAATGCATCTGTGGCTGGCCCATGCAATCGGGAGCAAGCCCCTTCCCACATTCGTCCTGCGGTGATGCCGCTGAATCGCTCCATCCATCGAGAAATTGTTTCAAAACTTGACGACGACTCGTCCCTCCACCATATTAATAGTTAGCAAACTAACTGTATGCGAACTATCCAGTGCCTCAATCCCTCGAACAACTCCAGATGAACCTCAGCAGCAGCATGGTGGTGGGCGCCCGTAACTGGCGCAAAATCTGCCAGACCACGCTGGTGAGCTATGGCATCTCCGAAGCCTGCGCCGTGCCGTTGTTGATGATCGGCCGCCTGGGAGACGGTGTGCACCAGGTCAAGGTGGCCCAGGCCTCCGGCATGGAGAGCCCGTCGCTGGTGCGCCTGCTCGACCGGCTGTGCAGCGACGGCTATGTGTGCCGCGCCGAAGACATCCACGACCGCCGCGCCAAGGCCCTGAGTCTCACCGAGCGTGGCCGTGAGCTGGTGCAGGCGGTGGAGGCGCAACTGGTGCGCCTGCGTAACGAAGTCCTGGCGGATATCGCCACCCCGGATCTGGAAGCCGCATTGCGCGTGCTGCGGGCCTTCGAGGCGGCCGAGGCTGTGTCATCTTGAGCGGATTTTTTACCGGTTTCCCGCCTGCCCGCGACTGGTTCTATGGGGTCCGTACATTCGCTGCGTCGATGATCGCGCTGTACATCGCCATGCTGATGCAAATGCCGCGTCCGTACTGGGCGATGGCCACGGTGTATATCGTCTCCAGCCCGTTTGTTGGCCCCACCAGTTCCAAGGCGCTGTACCGCGCCATCGGCACTTTCATGGGCGCGGCGGCGGCGGTGCTGTTCGTGCCGATGTTCGTGCAGTCACCTTACCTGTTGGTGGTGGTGATCGCGTTGTGGACGGGCACCTTGCTGTTCCTTTCCATGCACCTGCGCACGGCCAATAATTACGCCCTGATGCTGGCCGGCTATACCTTGCCGCTGATCGCCCTGCCAGTGGTGGATAACCCCTTGGCAGTCTGGGATGTGGCGGAGGCGCGTACCGAAGAAATCTTCCTTGGCATCGCGGTCGCGGCGGTGGTGGGCGCAATGTTCTGGCCACGGCGCCTGATGCCGGTGTTCGATGGCTCGGTGGCCAAGTGGTTCAGCGACGCCCAGGTCTACAGCCAGCGCTTTCTCAGCCGCAAGGTCGACCCGGAAGAAGTCAGCAACCTGCGCGGCGGCATGGTCGCCACCTTCAACACCCTTGAGTTGATGATCGGCCAGTTGCCCCACGAAGGCGCGCGGCCGCAAACGGTGCGCAACACCAAAGAACTGCGCGGGCGCATGATTCACCTGCTGCCGGTGATCGACGCGCTGGATGACGCGGTGTATGCCATCGAACACCGTGCGCCTGAGTTTCTTGATCAGCTCACGCCGCTGCTGGAAGAGGCCAATGCCTGGCTCCAAAGCACCACCGAACAAGCGCCCTTGGATCGCTGGCGCGTGCTGCGCGACAAGATCGACGCCGCGCAACCCCAGGGCGAAGCGCTGGATGACCGCCACACCCTGCTGTTCTCCAACGCCCTGTACCGCCTGGGCGAATGGGTCGACCTGTGGCAAGACTGTCGCAGCCTGCAAGCCGCCATCCAGTGCGAAAGCCAGGACACCTGGCGCGCCGTCTACCGCCACTGGCGCCTGGGCCGGCTCACGCCGTTTCTTGACCGTGGCCTGATGTTCTACTCGGCGTTTTCCACCGTCACCGCGATCATAGTCGCCTCGGTGCTGTGGATTCTGCTGGGCTGGACCGATGGCGGCAGCGCCGTGATCCTGGCCGCCGTGGCCTGCAGCTTCTTCGCCTCGATGGACGACCCGGCGCCGCAGATCTACCGGTTCTTTTTCTGGACCGCCATGTCGGTGCTATTCGCCAGCCTGTATCTGTTCCTGGTGCTGCCCAACCTGCACGATTTCCCCATGCTGGTGCTGGCTTTTGCCGTACCGTTTATCTGCATCGGCACGCTTACCGTGCAGCCAAGGTTCTACCTGGGCATGCTGCTGACGCTGGTGAACACCTCGTCGTTTATCAGCATCCAGGGCGCCTATGACGCCGACTTCCTCAACTTCGCTAACGTCAACCTGGCCGGGCCGGTGGGCCTGCTGTTCGCGTTTGTATGGACCTTGATCGCCCGGCCCTTCGGCGCAGAACTGGCGGCCAAGCGCCTGACCCGTTTCAGCTGGCGTGACATCGTTGGCCTGACCGAGCCCGCAACCCTGAACGAACACCGGCACATGGCCGCGCAAATGCTCGACCGCCTGATGCAGCACCTGCCGCGCCTGGCTCTCACCGGCCAGGACACCGGCAGCGCCCTGCGCGACCTGCGCGTAGCGCTGAACCTGCTCGACCTGCTGGCCTACTCGCCGCGCATCCTCGGCGTGCCACGGGTGCTGCTCAACCAGGTGGTGGAAGGCGTGGGTGGTTACTTCAAGGCTTGCCTCAAGGCCGGTGAACGCTTACCCGCGCCCAGCGGTCTGCTCATGACCCTGGACCGCACGCGCCGCGCCCTCAACGGCCAGGGCCTGCAAGACGAAGACGACACCCGCCTGCACCTGCTGCATGCCTTGGCCGGCCTGCGCCTGGCGCTGTTGCCTGGCGTGGAATTCATTGGCGGCACGGAAATGGAAGCGCCGCTACCCGATGGAGCGCCTTTATGATCGGTGATCTGGATATCAGCGGGGTGTTCCTGCCCACGCTGCTGGTGCTGATGGGCATTACCTATGTGTTGTTTCTGGTGGTGCACGGGCTGTTGACGCGCATGCACTTCTATCGCCTGGTCTGGCACCGGGCATTGTTCAATGTGGGGCTGTACGCGCTGTTGCTGGGCGCGGTGGACTCACTCAGTCGATATTTGATGACATGAAAAAACCTTTTTTGACTATCGGCCGTGTCGTCCTGACGTTGTTGATCGTGACTTTCGCGGTCGTCGTTGTGTGGCGCATGGTCATGTACTACATGTTTGCGCCCTGGACCCGTGACGGCCACATCCGCGCCGACATCGTGCAGATCGCCCCGGACGTGTCCGGGCTGATCCAACGCGTCGACGTGCGCGACAACCAATTGGTGACCAAGGGCCAGGTGCTCTTTGCCGTCGACCAGGACCGCTTCAAGCTGGCCCTGCGCCAAGCCCAGGCCGCCGTGGCTGACCGCCAGGAAACCCTGGCCCAGGCCCAGCGCGAGTACAAGCGTAACCGTGGCCTCGGCAACCTGGTGCCCAGCGAGCAATTGGAAGAAAGCCAGTCCCGCGTGGCCCGCGCCCAATCGGCCCTGGCCGAAGCCCAGGTGACGGTGGACTCTGCCCAACTCAACCTCGACCGCTCGGTGATCCGCAGCCCCGTGGACGGCTACGTCAACGACCGCGCACCGCGCACCCAGGAGTTCGTCACCGCCGGGCGCCCGGTGCTGTCGGTGGTGGACAGCAATTCCTTCCACATCGACGGCTACTTCGAAGAGACCAAACTCGACGGCATCCATGTCGGTATGGGCGTGGACATCCGCGTGATCGGCGACAACGCTCGCCTGCATGGGCATGTACAAAGCATCGTCGCCGGTATCGAAGACCGCGACCGCAGCAGCGGCTCCAACCTGTTGCCCAACGTCAACCCGGCGTTCAGCTGGGTGCGCCTGGCCCAGCGGATCCCGGTGCGCATCGCCTTTGATGATGTGCCGGCGGACTTTCGCATGATCGCCGGGCGTACGGCGACGGTGTCGATCATCGACGACAAAGTTAAAGACGGGGACAAACCATGAAGCGGCTTCTGGCAACCGCTTCCCTGGGGTTGTTGCTGTCGGCCTGCCAAGTGGTAGGCCCGGATTACAAACTGCCGGAACAGGCCGCAGTCAACCGTGGCGACCTGCAAGGGCCGATCATGGGTGAGGGCAGCAACGTGGTCTCGGCGCCGGTGCCGGCTGACTGGTGGAAGCTGTACAACGACCCGCGCCTGGACCAGCTGGTGCAGCAGGCGATGGCCTCCAACACCGACCTGCGCGTGGCCGCCGCCAACCTGCAGCGTTCGCGTTACCAGGTGCAGCAAGCCGAATCCGCTGGCGGCTGGAGTGCCGGCGCCAAGGCTGAGGCCCAGCGCTTGCAAGAATCCGGCGAAGCGTTTTTGCTGCCGGACAAAGTCCCGGTCGGCAATATCGGCAGCGTCGGTATCACCACTTCCTATCAATTCGACCTGTTCGGCACCTTGCAGCGCGGCATCGAAAGTGCCAAGGCCAGCGCAGATGCAACCCAGGCCGCTGCCGATATCGCCCGCATCACCCTGGTGGCCGATGTGGTGCGTTCCTACACCCAGGTGTGCGCGGCCAACGAAGAGCTGGCGATTGCCAACCAGTCTCTCGACCTGCAAGCCCAGAGCACCAAGCTGACCCAGCGCCTGCGCGATGCCGGGCGCGGCGATGAAACCCAGGTGACCCGTTCGCAAACCCAATACAAATCCCTGCGTGCCGATATGCCGCGCTACGAGGCCTCGCGCCAGGCCGGGCTGTTCCGATTGTCGATGCTGCTGGCCAAACCGGTGGACCAGCTGCCGGCCGGCACCAATAGCTGCGCCGAGCTGCCGCACATCGCCCAACTGCTGCCGGTAGGCGATGGCGCCACGTTGCTCAAGCGCCGCCCCGACGTGCGGCAGGCCGAACGCCAACTGGCCGCCGCCACCGCGCGCATCGGCGTGGCGACCGGCGCGCTGTACCCGGATATCAGCATCGGCGCCACGGTAGGCACCGTGGGCCTGCTGGAAAACCTCGGCACACCGGCCACCAACCGCTGGGGCTTTGGCCCGATGATCAGTTGGACGGTGCCGACCAACGGCGCCCGCGCGCGTATCCATGAAGCCGAAGCCGCGACCCAGGGCGCCCTGGCCCACTTCGACGGCGTGGTACTCAACGCCATCCGCGAAACCCAGACCGGCCTGGCGCAATACACCGCCGTGTTGCAGCGCCGCGACGCCCTGGCCGAAGCCGAACAATCCGCGCGGCAGGCAGCGGACCAGACCCACCGCTTCTTCCAGGCCGGCCGCGAATCGTTCCTGGCCGACCTGCAAGCCACGCGCACCTACACCGAAATGCGCGCGCAACTGGCGGCGGCCAACACCCAGGTTGCCATGAGCCAGATCGATCTGTTCCTGGCCTTGGGCGGCGGTTGGGAAAGCGGACGAACGCAAGGTACAAAACCCGGCAAACCGTGAGGTGATTGCTATGCTTTGTCAGGGGAGGTGCCGTGACGCTTCACCCGACAAAGTTTGCGTTTGCTCATGGGGATTCCAATAATGAAAAACCCTTATGCTCCCGCTTTCTGGTGCGTGCTCTTCGCACTGGTCCTGTTATCGGCCGCGTATTTCTATGGCGTCATGCTCGCCCATCAACTCGACAAGGCCATGGTGTTCCTCGACAGCGCCTGCCTGGTGATCGGCACCTTGTCCATCGGCGTCGTTGCCTGGGCCTCCTACCAAAATCAACGGGTGAAGAAAAAGCTCCTCGAGCAAGGCAAGACCCGCGTCGCGATCTGGGACACCAAGGTCGCCCTGCGCCGGGTCGAAACCGTGTTCGACCGCTATTTCTGGGGCAGCTACTGGCAGCCCGGGCGCACCTTCCAGGAAGTCATGGGCGATCTCACCGGCACCCCGCTGGAAAAAAGCCTCGAAGTCCTGAAAAAACAATGCGTGCTGCTGGATCGACAGGTAGCCGACGGTAGGCACTGGCTGAATAACGCGCGGGAATTGTCCGATGTGGCCACGCAAATGGCCCGTGAGCGCTATCAGCTGGAATTCTGCGACCCCAAGGCCGACACTCCCGGCAATGCCGTGATACACCGCGAGTTTGAGGTGTTGGTGTACACCTGGACCGCTCGCTTGAAGAGTTTTGATCACCAGTTGGATGAAATTGAGCTGGAGTACTCCTGAACCATGCCTGAACTGATGCCTCTGAAAGGTTGGGCCGTTTGCGCCCGCCAGTGCTAATCTTCCCCAGCCTTCGGCCCTACGGGCCACTACTGTAGGAGCGAGCTTGCTCGCGAAAGACGTCAACGATAACGCGTGCATCCTGGATAAACGCGTTGCCTATGCGTTCTTCGCGAGCAAGCTCGCTCCTACAGGAACCCCGTCGGGGTTCAAGGAAGACAGCCCACTTCTCACAGGATTTGATCAGGTCACTTCATGAATAAGCCAGCCGTTGTTTTCTTGGGTTTTGTTGTCGCCATCGGCGCCGTCAGTGCGGGCGGTGCCTGGTACACCGGCAAGCAACTGGAGCCGGTCCTGCAGACCGCGATCCAGAACGCCAACAAAGAACTGCAGACCTCCATGGCCGGCGTCGACGGCACCCTGGCCCTGGAGCTGGTGTCCCTGGACCGTGGCGTGTTCAGCAGCACTGCGCACTATCGCCTCAAGGGCCAGGGCAGCGTGTTCGGTGAAGACAACCCGAACCCCGAGTTGCTGTTCGTCGACCACATCGAGCACGGCCCGCTGCCCTTCTCGCGCCTGGTGACCCTCAAATGGCTGCCGGTCATGGCCACCAGTCACTACGAACTGGAAAAGAACCCCACCACGGAAAAATGGTTCGCTGCCGCCAAAGACGTGTCGCCGCTCAAAGGCGTGGCGAATATCGGCTATAGCCGCTCGGTCAGTGGCAACGTCGAATTGCTGCCCCTGGAATTCAAGGACGACACCTCCTCGGTGAGCTTCTCCGGCGCCAACCTGGATTTCGACAGCAGCGCCGAAGGCCAGAAGGTCAAGGCTGACGGTTTCATGAACAGCCTCAAGGTCGCCGCGGTGGATGCCAACGGCGCGCCGTTCGAAGCCGAACTGGCCGGCCTGACCGTGGCCAGCAACCTGGAGAAATCCACCTTCGGGTTCTACACCGGCCAGAACACCGTGGAGCTGACCGACACCAAGGTCACCTTCGGCCCGCAGAAAGCCGTGTTGACCCTCAAGGGCTTCGAGCAGAAAGACTCCACCCAAGCCAAGGACAACAACCTGGCCGGCCGCGTCGACTACAAGATCGACGAGATCGGTTACCAGGGCAAACCTGTCGGTTCGGCCGCCATGGCCGTGAGCATGAAGAACGTCGATATCCCGGCGATGCTGGTGCTGACCAAGCTCTACCAGGACAAGATGCAACCGGTGCAAGCCGCAGCCGCTGCTGGCCAACCAGTGCCGGAACTGCAATTGACCGAAGCCGAGCAGACCCTGGCCGAAGCCAATGTCAACCAGGTGCTGGCCGCCAAGCCGCAACTGGCGGTGGAAAACCTGTCGTTGAAAACCACCCACGGCGAAAGCAAATTCAACCTGGTGGTCGACCTGGCCAAGCCAACGTCCATGGAACTGCCGCCGGTTGAACTGGGCAAGCAAATGGTCGCGCTGCTGGATGCCAACCTGACCCTGTCCAAGCCGATGATCAGCGACGTGGCGGCCCTGCAAGCCCAGGTCGGTGGCGTGACTGACCCGAAGGCCATCGAGCAGCAATCGCAGATGGCGGCCGAGATGGTCAGCAGCATGGCGGTCGGCACCCAATTGGCGACCCTGGTGGGCACCGATGTGGTTTCCAAGCTGCACTATGCCAACAATGAAGTGACCTTCAACGGCCAGAAGATGACTGTTGAGCAGTTCATCAGCTTTGTGATGTCCAAGGTCGGTGCAGTAAGCGGCGCCCAGTAAGCCTGGAATGCGCTAAAAAATGTGGGAGGGGGCTTGCTCCCGATGGCGGTGGGTCAGTAAAAAATATACTGCTGACACTCCGCCATCGGGAGCAAGCCCCCTCCCACATTTGTATTCGTGCCTGGCAAGAAATCCCTGTCAGCCAATTCTGAACAATTGTTCTGAATTGCCCTTCCCCTGACATCGCTAAGGGATAGTTCGCCCAGGAAAGCTAGGTCGGGTCCCGAGACGCCGACACCCTGATGCACAACGCTCAGGATCACCCATCGTTGCAGCTTTCCTTGTAAGGAAGCCGACGACATGTTGCGAATCCATCCACTCAGTGCATCAGGCCAGTTGCGACTGCTCATTGGAGCAGCCTTGTGCGGCCCATTGCTGATGCCGGCCTATGCCGTGGCTGACCCTGCCTACGACGCCCTGATCATCCAGGCCCGCAACGGTCACTTCACGCCCGCCTTGACCCAGTTGCGCCAACTGTCCGCCGAACGCCAGAGCCCAGGCCAGGTCAGCGACCACCTGGTGATCGCCGGCTGGGCCGGGCAAGACGCCGAAGTGCTGAAGGTGTACGAGGCACAAGGCAAGTATCGCAACCTCACCACCCAGGCGCTCGCCACAGTGGCGCGCACCTATCGTAATCAAAAGCAGTGGGCCCAGGCCGAGGCGGTCTATCGACAGGGGTTGCTGCGTGAACCGAATAACGTCGACCTGCAACTGGGCCAAGCCCTGACCCAGGCCGATGGCGGCAAAGCCAATGAGGCGGTGCAACGCCTGCGCACGATGGTGGCGGCGCAACCCAACGACCCCAACCGCCGCATGGCCCTGGGTTATGCGCTGACGCGTGCCGGCTTGAACTACGACGCGCTGTTCGAGTTCGACCAAGCCTTTATCCGCGCCGGCGACAAGCCGGAAGTGGCCCGTGAATACATCGTCGCCCTGCAAAAGGCGCGTATGCCGGAGCCCGCCCTGCGCCTGTCGGCCAAGCGCCCCGGCCTGGTGGATGCGGTGACCCAGCGCCGCCTGGAAGGCGACCTCGCCGCCGAGCGCGTGCGCATGGCCGAGTTCGCCACGCGTACTGAGAAGGAGCGCTATGTCATCGCTGATCGCGCCCTGCAGGATTACGACAAATTGATCAGCCGCTGGGGCCCGGACGCCACTGCCCACGACGACGTGGTGGGCTGGCGCATTGACCGCCTGGGCGCGCTTAAGGCGCGGGCACGCACGGCTGAGGTGATCCGCGAGTACGAAACCCTCACGGCCGAGGGCGTGCAATTGCCGACCTATGCCGTGCGCTGGGTGGCGGCGTCCTACCTCGATCAGCGTCTGCCGGAAAAAGCCGCGCCGCTGTACCGCCAGGCGCTGACCGCAGCGGACGCCGACGTTGGTGATCACGTCAAAGACAGCACTGCTCTGTTCTACGCCCTGTTGGAAAACGACCAGGTGGATGAGGCGCGTGCGGTCGCCACGCAGCTGGCAAGCACCGAGAAGCCTCGGCTCGAACTCAAGGGCCTGCCCATTGGCAACCCCAACGACGAGTGGATGGACGCCCAGCAATTGGCGGCCCAGGCCGGCACCTATGGGGCTGACCTGGATGCCAGCGAACAGAGCCTGGAAGACCTGGGCAGCAAAGCCCCCGGCAGCATCGGTGTGCGCCTGGCACAGGCGGAAATGTACCGGGCCCGTGAATGGCCAAGGCGCGCTGAGGACTCCCTCAAGGAGACTGAAAACCAGAGCCCCCGTGACATCGGTGTAGAAATGTCCCAAGGCTTCACCGCGCTGGACCTGCAGGAATGGCGGCAACTGGATCTGCTCACCGATGACGTTGTCGCCCGTGCCCCGGACAACCGCCAGGTACAGCGCCTCAAGCGCCTGCGCGATGTGCACGACATGGCCGAAGTGCGGGTGGAAGCCTACACCGGTAAAAGCTTCGGTGGCGGCAATAACCAAGAAGCCGGCGCGGTGTCGGGTAGCCGCGACTGGGGCATAGAAAGTGTGATCTACACCCCGCCCATCGACGAAGACTGGCGCGTGTTTGCCGGCGTCGGCTATGGCACTGCCGATTTTGCCGAAGGCACCGGCCATCACCGCTGGCAGCGTGTGGGTGTGGAGCGGCGCACCCGCGACATGACCATCGAAGCCGAGGTGTCCAACCATTCCTATGGCGATGGCTCAAAGCAAGGCGCGAGCGTGTCGATCGCCCGCGACATCAACGACCACTGGCAGTACGGCGGCAGCCTTGGCTATCTGCTTAACACCACGCCATTACGGGCGTTGAATGATGGGGTCACGGCCAACGGCGGCAGCGGTTTTATCCGCTGGCGCGCGAATGAAAGCCGCGAGTGGAAACTGACTGTCAGCCCGTCCCATTTCAGTGATGGCAACGACCGCGTCGAGGCCTTGCTCACGGGCCGCGAAGGCATCTATAGCTCGCCGAAAGTACAAGTGGAGCTGGGCCTGGACGTCGGTGCCAGCCGCAACAGCAAGGAAGACACCATCTACTTCAACCCCAAGTCCGACTTCAGCGTGTTGCCCACCGTTAACGTCAACCATGTGCTTTATCACCGCTACGAAACCCAGTGGAGTCAGCAGTTCCAGATCGGCGCAGGCACCTATAGCCAGAAGGATTACTCCACCGGTGGCGTTGGCTTGATCGGCTACGGCCAACGCTTTCGCTGGAATGACGTGCTGGAAGCCGGCGCCAACCTGAGCCTGGTCAGCCGACCTTATGACGGCGAGCGCGAACGTGATCTGCGCCTGCTCCTCGACCTCACTTACCGTTTCTAGAAGAGCCTGACCATGACCCTCCTCAGCCGTTGCTTTCTGGTCCTGGGTGTAATGCTGGCCGCCGCCTGCGCCCAGCAACCCGCGCCATTCGTTCCACCTGCCGAGCGGCCGATACTGGCCAGCGAAGCGCCGTGGCCGAAGAACCATTTCCTGGGCATTGCCTACCACGACGTCTCGGACAACGACCCCGACCAGGCCGTGGTGGCGGTGCGTACCGAACGTTTGATCGAGCAACTGGCCTGGCTGCGAGAGAACGGCTACCAGGCGGTCAGCGTCGACCAAGTGCTCGCTGCGCGCCGGGGCGGGCCGACGCTGCCGCCCAAGGCCGTGATGCTCAGCTTCGATGACGGCTATTCCAGCTTCTACACCCGCGTGATGCCGATCCTACGGGCCTACAACTGGCCTGCCGTGCTGGCGCCGGTGGGCAGTTGGATCGATACGCCGCTGAACCAGCCGGTGGACTTCGCCGGCACACCACGGGCGCGGGGCGACTTCCTGACCTGGCAGCAGATCCGCGAAGTGTCCCAGTCGGGCCTGGTGGAAATCGCCGCCCATACCGACGCCAATCACAAAGGCATTCTCGCCAACCCCCAGGGCAACCTGGAGCCGGCCGCCACCACGCGTCGCTATGACCCGGCGACCCGTCGCTACGAAACCGAAGCACAGTTCCAGGCACGGATGCGCACGGACGTCGCGGCCATCTCCAACAAGATCCGTACCGTCACCGGCAAGTCGCCGCGGGTGTGGGTGTGGCCTTACGGCGCGGCCGACGGCACCACCCTGGCCGTGGTGGGTGAACACGGCTATGAGATGGCGCTGACGCTCGACGACGGCCTGGATGATTCGAACAAGCTGATGAACAGCCCGCGCTTCCTGGTGGCCTCCGACCCGGATGGCGAACACTTCGCCAGCAGCATGGTCGCGGTGCAGGCCAAGGCGCCGCTGCGCGTGCTGCACGTGGACCTGGATCATGTCTATGACCCCGACCCGGTCCAGCAGGCGCACAATCTCGACGTGCTGGTGCAGCGCGTGGTGGATATGGGCGCAGTCACCGTGTTCCTGCAAGCCTACGCCGACCCCAAGGGCGATGGCCTGGTGCATTCGCTGTACTTCCCGAACCGCCACCTGCCGATGCGTGCCGACCTGTTCAACCGTGTCTCCTGGCAGCTGCATACCCGTGCCCACGCCAGCGTGTTTGCATGGATGCCGGTGCTCAGTTTCGCCCTCGATTCCAAGCTGCCACGCGTCACCCGTTGGGACCCGCAAACCGGCAAGGTCGGCACCGATCCGGATCAATACCAGCGCCTGTCACCCTTCGACCCAAAAGTGCGCCAGATGATTGGCGAGATCTATGAAGACCTGGCGCGCACCAGCAACAGTGCCATCGACGGCGTGCTCTACCACGACGATGCGCTGCTCAGCGACTTTGAAGACGCCAGCCCCGCCGCACTCAAGGCCTACGCCGCACAGGGCCTGCCGGACAACATCGCCGCGCTGCGTGCCGACCCTGCGCTGATGCAACGTTGGACGCGCTTCAAGAGCCGCTACCTGATCGACTTCACCAACGAGTTGACCGTCAAGGTCCGTGCTATTCGCGGCCCGCAGATACTCACTGCGCGCAATATCTTCGCCGAGCCGATGCTCAACCCTGGCAGCGAAGCCTGGTTCGCGCAGAACCTTGATGACTTCCTCCAGACCTATGACTGGACGGCGCCCATGGCCATGCCGTTGATGGAAGGCCAGTCGCTCAAAGACTCCAATGCCTGGCTGGAAAAACTGGTAGCCACGGTCAAGGCGCGCCCCGGCGCCCTGGATAAAACCATCTTCGAGCTGCAAGCCAAAGACTGGCGCACCAAGGCCGCGCCGGATATCAGCGCTACGCAATTGGCGCAATGGATGGGTGTACTCAAACGCCAGGGCGTCACCAGTTTCGGCTACTACCCGGACAACTTCCTGGAGAACTCCCCGGACTTGAAGACCATACGTCCGGCTCTTTCCAACCAGTGGAATCCTTAGATCATGATCGACAGAATCCTGGCTATATTCGTCTTGGCACTGGTGTTGGGCTTGCCCCTGGGCCTGATCTTCCTGGTGACCGGGCAGTTCCTGATGGACTTCGTGTTCTTCTACCCGCTGTTCATGTCGGCGCTGTGGATCGCCGGCGGGCTGTACTTCTGGCTGCACTGGGAGCGCCATTGGCCGTGGGAGGCAGACACGCCTGCGCCGATCCTGGCCGGCGAGCCGCTGATCTCGATCATCATTCCCTGCTACAACGAGGGCGATAACGTCGCCGACACCATGGCGGCCGCATTGGCCCAGGTGTACCCGAATATCGAAGTGATCGCCGTCAACGACGGCTCCAGCGACAACACCGCCGCAGTGCTCGACGCCCTGGCGCTGCAACACCCACGCCTGCGCGTGCTGCACCTGGCGCAGAACCAGGGCAAGGCCGTGGCCTTGCGCATGGGCGCAGTGGCTGCGCGCAGCGAATACCTGGTGTGCATCGATGGCGATGCCTTGCTCGACAAAAACGCGGCGGCCTACATGGTCGCGCCGATGCTCGACAACCCGCGCCTGGGCGCCGTCACCGGCAACCCACGTATCCGTACCCGCTCGACCTTGATCGGCCGGGTGCAGGTGGGCGAGTTCTCCTCGATCATCGGCTTGATCAAGCGTACCCAGCGGGTGTTCGGGCGAATCTTCACGGTCTCGGGAGTGGTGGTGGCGTTTCGCAAGAAGGCGCTGGACCGCATCGACTACTGGAGCACCGACATGATCACCGAAGACATCGATGTCAGTTGGAAGCTACAACTGGATCACTGGTCGATCTTCTACGAGCCGCGTGCGCTGTGCTGGATCCTCATGCCCGAGACCGTCGGCGGCCTGTGGAAGCAGCGGCTGCGCTGGGCCCAGGGCGGCGCCGAAGTATTATTCAAGAACATCCGTGGCATCTGGCAATGGCGCCATCGCTACCTGTGGCCGCTGCTGTTCGAGTACTGCCTGTCCACCGGTTGGGCCTTTACCTTCCTGCTTTCGGTGGTCTTCTGGGCCATGGGGAAATTCGTCACCCTGCCGGCGGCCATTACCGTGGACTCCCTGGTGCCGCCCGCGTTTACCGGCCTGGTGCTGGCGATGGTGTGCCTGCTGCAGTTTGCGGTGAGTATCCTGATCGACCGGCGCTACGAAAAAGACCTGTGGAAAACCCTGTTCTGGACCGTGTGGTACCCGATGGTGTTCTGGCTGGTGAGCCTGTTCACCACGCTGGTGAGTTTTCCCAAGGTGTTGTTCAACCAGCATCAGAAGCGCGCACGCTGGGTCAGCCCGGATCGCGGAATTAAACCTGCCGCAGAGGAGGCGTGAGCATGAAACTGGTCAGAACTCGCCAAAGCCCTGTGATGTGGATCATCGATGTGTTGCTGACCCTGCTGGCCTGGGGCGGGCTGGTCTGGTTGCTGGCACGTGGTATCGGCGCCATGCTCGAAACCCATGGCGGCCCGCGCATCGAAGCGCCGATCTTTGCCGCGCTCAACACCTTGCAGATCTACCTGTGGATCGCCTTGTTCAATGCGTTGATCCTGATCGGCTGGGCACGCTATCAACAACGCCGCGGCCGCCAGTTTGCCCAGCGCCGCGCCGAGGCCAATGCCCTGAGCGATAAGCACTTGAGTGAAAGCTTCAACCTGGGCGATGGCCACCTGGAGCAGTTTCGCAAACCCGGCGTGCTGGTGATCCACAATAACGAGGAGGGCGGTGTGGAAGACGTGAAGTCCCATGTCTCTCGCGACGTCGAACGCCCCGGCCTGGCCCTGGTGCCCGGCACTGACAAAGACAAGGGCATTGGCTGACCTAGGAGTACCCAATGTGGGAGGGGGCTTGCTCCCGATAGCAGAGTGTCAGTCACCCTATATATGACTGACACACCGCGATCGGGAGCAAGCCCCCTCCCACATGTAAGATTTCCAGCCCATTAATTGCAGTGGTTCAGCCCCCTCCCTGGAATTCCGATAAATGGGATCCAATTCACAAAAACCCCGCGAACTTTTCTCCCTTCCTCGGTACTAACCTATCTCGACGAAACTTGATGGCTAAATAATGGCAATCAAAAATTCATTCGTCTAATCGCCATCAAAATAGTCGCCACTTGTCGGAATAATCACTCCGTGTGCCCGGCCAAGACTCTTTTGATGAAAATTTATTATTAATAATCAATAGGTTAAAAGACTAACCCATCGAAAGACCCAACTTCGCCAGTTTCTAGGCTAGCGGGAAGTTCGATGTTAGTTTGCCGGCCCTTGATTTTCGATGGATCGAACATGTCCTCACTATTGCCACGGACTCGGTTTCTTGTATGCGCCTTGCTCACTTGCCTGAGCCTGAACAGCGCATTCGCCGCCCCCACGCCTGGTGACCAGGACCTGATCCGCGACCGGCAAAACCGCCTGCTCGAAGAGCAACAGCGGCGCCTCCAGGAACTCCAGGACCTGCCCGGTAAAGCGGACAAGCCCCAAGCCCCGGCAACGCCCGCCGACACCCGCTGCTTCCCGATCAAAGACATTGAGCTCAAAGGCGCCGACAGCCTGCCGGCCTCCGACCGCGAGCGCCTGCTTAAGCCTTATATCGGCCAGTGCCTGGGCGTGTCCCAGCTCAACGAACTGCTCAAGGCCATCACCGACTACTACCTCGGCAAAGGCCGCGTCACCAGCCGCGCCTACCTGCCGCAACAAGACCTCTCCAGCGGCCACCTGCAAGTGCTGGTGGTCGAAGGCAAGCTCGAAGCCCTGCGCAGCGCCGAAGGCAGCACGGTGACCGATCGCGAACTGGCCATGGCCTTTCCTGGCAAGGTCGGCGAGGCGCTGAACCTGCGCGAGATCGAGCAACTGGTGGACCAGCTCAACCGCCTGCCGTCCAAACAGGCGCAGATGGAACTCACCCCCGGCAAGCAAGTCGGCGGCAGCGACGTGGTGGTCAAGAACACCGCGCAGAAACCCTGGCGCGCCAGCCTGTCGCGCAATAACGACGGCCAGAAAAGCACCGGCGAACAGCAATGGGGCGCCGGCCTTGAGTGGGACAGCCCGCTGGGCCTGGGCGACCAGTTGACGCTGCGCGGCGGCCACGATGCGATCAGCGACCACCAGAAAACCTCGAAAAACACCATGCTCTACTACAACGTGCCGTGGGGCTGGTGGAACTTCAGCTACACCTACAGCGAAAGCGACTACCGCACCTACGGCAGGACCGACGACTACAAATACAAGCAGGACGGCGACAACCAGAACCACCAACTGCGCGCCGAGCGGGTGATCCACCGTGATGACGTGAGCAAGACCTCGGTCAACGTCGGCCTGGCGCACTTGCGCACCAACAACTACGTCCTCGATGTGCGCACCGCGCCCAGCAGCAACCGCCTCAGCGAACTGCAACTGGGCATCAACCACGGGCGGCGTATCGGCAATGCCTTCGTCAACCTCGACCTCGGCATGCAGAACGGCATCGGCTTGTTCGACGCTCAGTCTCAGGAAGAGCGTGACTCCATCGGTCGGCGCCAGCCGAATTCGCGCTACCGCAAATACACCGCCACCGTCAGCTACCTGCAACCCTTCAGCCTGTGGGGCGAGTCGTTCAGCTTCAGCAGCCTGGCCACCGGGCAACGCAGCGAAGACCCGCTGTTCTCGCCCCAACGCATGAGTCTCGGCGGCTCCGCCTCGGTGCGCGGCTTCAAGGACCAACTGCTGACCGGCGACAGCGGCGGCTACTGGCGCAACGAAGTGCGCTGGGCGCGCCCGGTGACCCTCGACTGGATGCGCCCGGCCTTCTTCGAATACGGCGCCAGCGTCGGTTATGACCAGGGCGTGATCCGCAACGACCGTTACAACGACAACGTCCATGGCCGGGTGTCCAGCAACTCCCTGGAGCTGTTCGCCCGCGGCAAAAACGTCAGCACCAGCGTGACCTTTGCCCACTCGCTGGAAAGACCCGGTGTAGTCACCGAGCGCGAAGCGCCGATCTACTTCCGCATGGATTTCTTCCTGTAATTCAACGCCCCGCTGCAACGAGAAACTGACAATGGATGTTCGCCAATTTGCCTTCCTGGCCCGCCAACCTTCTGCTGCCCTGAAGCCGCGCAACTCGTTCTTCGGCCTGCCCAAGCGCGGGCTGGTGCTGATCCTGGCCAATGCGCTGTTCTGGCAGCCGCTGCTGGCCCAGGCCGAGGGCATCGTGGTCAGTGCGCCGGGCACCACCGTGGGTGCGGCGGGCAATGGCGTGCCCGTGGTGAACATTGCCACGCCCAATGGCGCGGGCTTGTCCCATAACCAGTTCAAGGACTACAACGTCGGCCCCAATGGCGTAATCCTCAACAACGCCAACGGCGCCATGGTCAACACCCAGCTGGGCGGCTACATCGTCGGCAACCCCAACCTCAAGGGCGGCGCGGCCAGCGTCATCCTCAACGAAGTCAACGGCGGTAGCCGCAGCCAGTTGCGCGGCTATACCGAAGTGGCGGGGCAGTCGGCCAAGGTCATCGTCGCCAACCCCTATGGCATCACCTGCAGCGGTTGCGGCTTTATCAACACCCCGAATGTCACCCTGACCACCGGCAAACCGGTGATCGACCAGAACGGCCAGCTGCAGCGCTACCAGGTCGATGGCGGCGCCGTGACCATCGACGGCGAGGGCTTGAACGCCAGCAACGTCGAGCGCTTCGACATCATCACCCGCTCGGCCAAGATCAACGCACAGATCAACGCCCGCGAACTCAACGTGATCGCCGGCCGTAACGACGTCGATGCGCAAAGTCTGAAGGCCACCCCCCGCGCCGACGACGGCAGCGCCAAGCCTGAGCTGGCGATTGACTCCTCGGCCCTTGGCGGCATGTATGCCGGCGCGATCAAACTGGTGGGCACCGAAGCCGGTGTGGGCGTGAAGCTCGACGGCACCCTGGCGGCCAGTGGCGGCGACATTCAGCTCGATGCCAATGGGCGCCTGAGCATGGCGCAAACGGTAACCACCGGTAACGTCAAGGTCACTGCGCAAAACGTCGACCTCACCGACAAGGTCTACGCCAACGGCAGCGTGCAGGTCACCAGCGCCCAAGCCTTGGTCAACCAGAAAAGCGTGGCCGCCGGCCAACGCATCGAACTCAACGCGGCCACGCTGACTAACGCCGGCATCATCGAAGCCGGCGTTGCCCCCGACAACAGCCGCAACACCACCGGCGATCTGGTGGTGAATGCGCAGACCGTCAACACCAGCGGCAACCTGCTGGCCAGCCGCGCACTGGCGATCACCGCCGCACAGGCGCTGACCAACCAGGGCGCGATCATCCAGGCCAAGACCGTCGATGTCAGCAGCGCCAAACTGACCAACCAGGGCGCCAGCGCACGCTTGTTCGGCGAACAAAGCCTGGCGATCAGCTCGCCGGCCATCGTCAACCTTGGCGGCCTGATTCGCTTCGGCGAAGGCCAGGCCGCCACGCTCAACAGCGCCTCCCTGGACAACCGCCAGGGCCGTATCGAAATGGCCGGTGGCAGCCTGGTGCTGACCAGTGCCGACCTGAACAACAGCGGCGGCCAAGTCATCGCCAACGACCTGACGGTCAACGCCGGCCAGCTCAATAACCAGAACGGCGTGCTGGTGGCCAAGACCGCCACCGTCAATGCCAGCGACCTCGACAACAGCCTCAAGGGCCTGATCCAGGCCGACGGCGGCGCGCTCAACCTCGCCGTCACCAATGGCTTCAACAATGCCCAGGGCTTCGCCCAGGCCAGCACTGACCTCAACGTCAACGCCGGCACCCTCGGTAGCAACGCAGGCGGCGTACTGAGCGCCGACACCGGCAAGCTGACCCTCACCGCCGCGCAACAGCTCAACAACGCCCAGGGCCGCTTACAGGCCGGGCAGGGCAATATCGAACTGCACGCCGCGAACCTGGATAACCAGAGTGGCGTTATCGTCGGCAAGCAACTGCTGCTCGACGTGGCTGGCGGCGATATCGACAACCGCGCCGGGCGCGTATTGGGTGACCAACTCGACGTGCGCGCCTCCGGCCTCGACAACCGCAACGCCGGCCTGCTGGCCGGTGGCGCCCAGGGCGTAAGCCTGCTGCTCAAAGGCCCGGGCCAGTTGCTCAATGCCCAAGGCCGCATTCAGAGCGAAGGCCTGCTGCAACTGCGCGGCGAACGTTTCGACAACAGCGCTGGCATCCTGCTCGGCCAAACCGTCGATGTGACGGCGCAAAGCTTCAACAACAGCAACAAGGGCGCGCTGGTCAGCGATGGCGGCGACGTGGTGCTCAACGTCAGCGACCTGCTGACCAACGTCGGCGGCCAGATCGACGCGGGCGAAAGCAGTGTGTTGGTCAAGCAACTCACCACTCTCAACAACAACGGCGGCACCCTGCGCGGCAAGCGCCTGGACATCACCGCCCAGCACCTGAATAACAACGACGACGGCCAACTGCTGGCCGGCGCCGGGGGCTTGAACTACAGCGGCCAGGATGTGAGCAACCGCAAGGGCCTGATCCTCAGCGGCGGCGCCCTCACCGAGTTGCACACCACCAGCCTGGATAACCAGGGCGGCACGGTGCAAGGCGACAGCCTGACCGTCACCGCTGACAGCGTGAACAACGGCAGCGGCGGCCTGATGGCAAGCCTGGTCGGCAACCTGCAACTGACCGTCGAAGCCCTCGCCAACCGTGGCGGCAAACTGTTCGGCAAAGAACAAGTGACCGTCAGCGGCGCCAGCCTCGACAACAGTGCGGGCGGCCAGATCAGCGGCAACCAGCTCAACCTGACTTCACGCGCCACCCTCACCAACCAGGGCGGCCTGATCGAAGCCAACCAGGGCCTGAGCCTCAACGGCGGCAGCCTGGATAACAGCGCAAGTGGCCAACTGCGCGCCCTCGGTGGCGCCACCAGCAGCGTCAACCTCAGCGGTGCGCTGAACAACCCGAACGGCACCCTCGAATTCGGCAGCCAGGCCTTCAGCCTCGACGCCGCCAGCCTCAACAACCAGGCCGGCCAGATCCAGCACGCCGGCACCGGCCTGTTCCGCCTCAACACCGCCAGCCTCACGGGCAGCCAGGGCAGCATCAATGCCATGGGCACCGCCGACTGGGCGTTCGGCAAGGTCGACGGCCTGGGCCGCGTGCAGCTCAACGAAGTCCTCACCTACAAGAGCGACCAAGGGCTGGCCCTCAAGGCCGGCGACCGCATGGCCAGCGCCAAGGGCTTGGTCCTCAACGTGGCCAGCCTGGACAACGGCGGCGAACTGCTCAGCGACGGTGACATCAGCATCACCACCGGCGACCTGACCAACAGCGGCCGCGTCTCGGCCCTGCAAACCCTCACCGTCGGCGCCAACAACCTCAGCCAGAACGGCGGCCGCCTGGCCGCCACCAATGCCCGCCTGACCCTGGGCGGCACCCTGGACAACCTCGGCTTCCTCACCGCCCGCCAGCAACTGGACATCGCCGCCGCGCAAATCAACAACCGTGGCACCCTCGGTGCCCAGGGCGCGGTGAACCTCACGGCGGTCAACGGCATTACCAATGCTGCCGATACGCTGCTGTTCAGCGGCGGCGACATGACCTTGCGCAGCAATGGCTTCAGCAACAGCTATGGCGACGTCTACAGCAAAGGCAACTTGAGCTTCGCCGCCCGCGATGGCGGGCGCGCCGTGCTGTTCAGCAACCGTTCCGGCACCGTGGAAAGCGAAGGCTCCATCGGCATCAATGCAGGCTTCATCGAAAACGCCAAAGACGAATTCGAACTCGGCCAGACGCTGACCACCGGCAGCCTGTATTGGGTCTGTGGCCAGCACTGCGACGAGAGCGACAACTGGGAGCGTGGCGAGATCACCATCTACGAGACGTACCTTGAGGCGGCAACAAAGGATTCGGTCGCGGCGCGCCTGGTGGCTGGCAAAAACATGCTGCTGCAAGGCGACAACGTGCAGAACCGCTACAGCCTGATGGCCGCCAATGGCGACCTGAGCATCACCGCCGGTGACCTGCTCAACCAGGGCGCGGCCACGCGCACGGGCCAGCGCAAGCTTGTCATCAGCACGCCAGGGCACGTTCCCGACGATCTGTTCGAACGCATGCGATATGTCGACGTGCCCGCGTTCAATGCGGCCACGGCGGCTGGCAATTTCGACAAGGCGCGCTTCGAAGAACTGAAAAGCCGCTCACCCAATAGCCGGCCTTTCGCCTACGCAAGTGACGTCACCACCTGGACCAACAACGGCGGCCCCGGCTACGACGCCACCCTGCAAGCGGGCGGCACGGTCAACCTCAACGTCGCCCGCACCCTGCAAAACGGCACGCTGCACAACAACACCCTGGCCCAGTTGACCGGCACCCTCGGCGACGACCAGACCGGTATCCCCGTCGGCGGCATCAACATCAACCTGAGCAAACACGCCAACGACCCGAGCGCCCAGGCGCCAGGCAGCGTGTTACCCGTCGTGGGCGTGGCCCCCGGCGGCGGCTTCGTGCCCGTGGACTACACCGGCACCGCCTTCGCCCCGGTCGACCCCACCACCTCGCCCACCTTCCAATTGCCCAAGGGCGAGTACGGCCTGTTCGTCAAGAGCGCCGACCCCACCAGCCACTACCTGATCGAGACCAACCCCGAGTTCGCCTCCGTATCCGGCTTCCTCAGCTCCGACTACATGCTCGGCAAGCTCGGCTACACCTCCGACGACGCCTGGCGCCGCCTCGGTGACGGCCAGTACGAAACCCGCCTGATCCGCGACGCCGTACTCGCGCAAACCGGCCAACGCTTCCTCGCCGGCGGCCTCTACAGCGACGCCGACCAATTCCGCTACCTGATGGACAACGGTCTTGCCAGCAAAGACGCCCTGCGCCTGAGCCTCGGCGTGGCCCTCACCGACCAGCAAGTCGGCGCCCTGACCCACGACATCGTGTGGATGGAAAACCGCGTCATCGACGGCCAGACCGTCCTTGTGCCGGTGCTGTACCTGGCCCAGGCCGACTCGCGCAACGTGCGCGGCAACAGCCTGATCCAGGGCCGCGACCTCAACCTGGTCACCGGCGGCGACCTGATCAACGTCGGCACCCTGCGCGCCAGCAACAACCTCTCTGCCATCAGCAGCGGCAGTATCTACACTGGCGGCTTGGTCGAAGCTGGCAACAACCTCAACCTGCTGGCCCAGGACAGCATCCGCAACGCCATGGCCGGCGAAATTCGCGGCAAGCAAGTCAGCCTCACAGCGCTCAAAGGCGACATCACCAACGACACCACCGCCATCCAGGTGCGTGACGGCGTCGGCATGCGCACCCTCACCGACACCAGCGCCGGCACCATCGTCGCCCGCGAAAACCTCGCCATCGACGCCGGCCGCGACCTCACCAACCGAGGCGCACTCACTGCTGGCAACGACGCTAACTTAACCGCTGGCCGCGACCTCAACCTCATCGCCGCCAGCGACACCAGCGTCAAACACGAGACCCGCGACGGCGGCGAGAAATCCAGCATCACCACCGACGTCAAAAACCTCGCCGCCAGCGTCACGGCGGGCGGCAACCTCAACATGCAGGCCGGGCAAGACGTCAACATCATCGGCAGCACCGCCACCGCCGGCAAAGACCTCAACATCGCCGCCGGCCGCGACCTCAACGTCGCCTCGGTCAGCGACATGCACAACGTTGAGGGCAAGGAAAAGGACGGCAAAAAACGCATCAAGACCTCGGACGACCAGACCACTCAAGTGGCGAGCGTACTGACGGCAGGTGGGGATTTTGTCAGCCAGGCCGGGCGTGACACCACGATCGTGGCGAGCAGGATCAGTGCGGGGAATGAGGCTTATCTGTATAGCGGGGATAAGTTGAGTTTGTTGGCGGCGCAGAACAGCACCTACAGCCTTTACGACATGAAGGAGAAGGGTGGCTGGGGCGCGAAGAAGACCAAACGTGATGAGGTGACCCACGTCACGAATGTGGGGACTGAGATCAAGACTGGTGGTGATCTGTCACTGGTCAGTGGCGGTGATCAGTTGTATCAGCGGGCCAAGCTTGAGGGTGGTAAGGACCTGGCCATCACCAGTGGCGGCGCAGTGACCTTCGAGGCGGTCAAGGACCTGCACCAGGAGAGCCACGAGAAGAGCAAGGGTGACCTGGCTTGGACCAGCGCCAAGGGCAAGGGGAATACCGACGAGACGTTGCGTCAAAGTGAGTTGAAGGCACAGGGTGAGTTGGCGATCAAGGCGGTTAACGGGCTGAAGATCGACATTAAACAGATTGATCAGAACACGGTTAGCCAGACGATTGATGTGATGGTCAAAGCAGACCCACAGTTGGCTTGGTTGAAAGAAGCCGAGAAGCGTGGGGATGTGGATTGGCGGCAAGTGCAGGAACTGCATGATTCGTTCAAGTACAGCCATTCCAGCTTAGGCCAAGGAGCCATGCTGGCGATCATCATCGTAGTGACAGTTTTGACGGCTGGGGCCGCAAGTAGCGTCGCGGGCGCTGCTGCGGGTGCCAGTGCCGGGTCTGGTACGGCAATGGCTGCGGCAGGCAGTTCGGCTATGGTCTCAGCTGGTACGGCGGTTGGGACCGCAGCAGCCGGTTGGGGCAACGTTATGGCAACTGCTGCGTTAACTTCAGTTGCCAGTGGAAGCACCGTCAGCTTCATCAATAACGGCGGAAACATCGGTGCAACTTTTCAAGACATTACGTCAAGCAAAGCCTTGAAGGGGTATGCAACTGGGGCGTTAGCTGCAGGTTTTACCGCTGGCGTGCTTGATCCTGCGTTTGGTGTAACTGGCGACAACGTCAATCACATTACAAAAGGGTTTGACCTCAGTTCCGCGTCTGACATCGGTAGGTTTGCCGTCTATTCGGGGGCGCAAGGAGTTGCCCAAGCAAGTTTAAGCACTGCTATTCAAGGCGGTAGTTTTGGAGACAATCTCGGTAGTTCCCTACGGTCGCAGTTGCAGAGCACGTTGCAAGCGGTCGCCTTTAACGCTGTAGGCGATTACTCGAAAGGCCAAAAATGGTCAGAATCAGGGCCTCAAAAAATCGCTCTGCATGCTTTGGTTGGCGGGCTTTTGAGTGAAGCTGGCGGCGGCAGTTTTGCTACGGGCGCTCTCGCTGCTGGAGCTAACGAAGCACTGGTAACCTCACTGGCGAAAGTGGTAGATGGCGATCCAGCGTTGTTGCTAGCCGCTTCGCAATTGGTCGGAATTGCGGCCGCTGGTGCGACTGACGGTGACGTGCAGAAAGGTGCTGAAATCGCGAAAAATGCCACGGCCTATAACTACCTAAATCACCATGAGGTTGATGATTTGGTTAAGGATTTGAAAGGGTGCCGTGGGGCAGCCAGCCCTTCATCCTGCCGTAGCGATGTAGCTACTAAGTACGCAGGAATCAGTGATAAGAAAACTGGCATTACGCTGCTGAAGTGTGATGATCCTACGAGTTGTAATGCGCAGCGCCTGGACGTGGAGGCGGGTAATGCAGCGCTGGATAAATATGACCAGAGCGGCGGGCTCAACAAAGCAGAACAGTCTATCGTTCGGGGCTTCCAAGATAAGAATCAGGACGACACGCGCCTCGCGGTCCAGCAAACCATGAAGGGTGATCATTCCGAAATGGTTGGCATGATGTTTGGCGGTGGGTTGGGAGGTGCGGGTAAGGTTGCTGGGAAAGTTATTGGCGCTGAGGTTGGAGTAGCCAAGGAAACGACGGCAATCTCAAGCGAGGCCGCTAGCGTTAACGCCCAAGCTGCTTTGAGAGGCAAGCTTTCAGGGCTGCAGAAAGCTCAGGAAAATGCGGCTATCACGAAGACTTTGCCGGATGGCCGAATTCGGTACTACACGCAGGAAGTACCCGCTCGAACAGAGGGTGCTACACGAGGTGCTTCTTTCGCAACTGAGTATAACCCTGCAACTGGCGCCACTAGGCAGTGGATGGAAAGCTATGATCATGCAGGGAACGTAATTCGGGTGCATCCTAAGAGCATTAATGGGCAACCTGTGAGTGCACAGCATTATCCGCCTACAGGTGCAGAATTGAAGAGTTGGAAATAATGTACACACAAAATGATCTTGCTAATGATCTTGAAAAAAAATTATCCGCAGGGTTCGACGTGTTTAAGATTTCTAAATTTGCGTTTGAAATTTATCAACGTCATGGATTAGAGATCACTCCTCCGATGGATCGAATACTTCTCTCATTGATGGCAATGGAAGAAGGGGAAGAGTTTGAGCTGACAGAAACTGAATTTTTAGATTTGATCTCAGAGCTTAGGATTATGGATTGACAGAGCTCAAAATGGAGAAAAGCGGAGAAGGACGAAAAGGGGACAGATTTATTTTAATTTGCGCTGGGAGCTATTAAATAAATCTGTCCCCTTTTTGTTCGTTAGAGTAATAGATATCCTTATTGAGCAAAATATGAAGAATAGGGGTCAGACCACGTTTTTGCGTTTTTTAGAGTTCAGCAGAGTTGCTCTTTAAAAATATGATTTATTTTTTGTAATTATTCTATTTGGTTGGCCTGTTGATGGGCGGCTAAGCTATAAACTCTTATCCAGTTAGGAGGTTATATGGCTCGCCGTCCTAGGGTTTTACTGCCGGGTATCCCGTTGCATATAATGCAGCGGGGAAACAATCGGTCTGCGTGTTTTTATTCAGATGAAGACTACATTTTTTACATTGATACATTAGCCGTGCTTGCTCAATTGTATGGCTGTAAAATTCACGCATTGTGGTTGATGACAAATCACGTTCATTTGTTGTTGACTCCCACCTGCTGCGCAGGGGCTGGCCTACTTATGCAGGGGCTGGGGCAGCGCTATGTTTAATATGTCAATCGAACATAGAGGAATAGGGGTCAGACCACGCTTTTGCGTTTTTTAGAGTTCAGCAGAGTTGCTCTTTAAAAATATAATTTATTTTTTGTAATTATTCTATTTGGTTGGCCTGTTGATGGGCGGCTAAGCTGTAAACTCTTATCCAGTTAGGAGGTTATATAGCTCGCCGTCCTAGGGTTTTACTGCCGGGTATCCCGTTGCATATAATACAGGGGGAATAGGGGTCAGACCACGTTTTTGAGGGGGAATAGGGGTCAGACCACGTTTTTGCGTTTTTTAGAGTTCAGCAGAGTCGCTCTTTAAAAATATGATTTATTTTTTGTAATTATTCTATTTAGTTGGTCTGTTGATGGGCGGCTAAGCTGTAAACTCTTATCCAGTTAGGGGTTTATATGGCTCGCCGTCCTAGGGTTTTACTACCGGGTATCCCATTGCATATTATACAGCGAGGAAACAATCGGTCCGCGTGTTTTTATTCAGATGAAGACTACATTTTTTACATGGATACATTAGCCGTGCTTGCTCAATTGTATGGCTGTAAAATTCACGCTTTGTGCTTGATGACAAATCACGTTCATTTGTTGTTGACTCCCACCTGCTGCGCAGGGGCTGGCCTACTTATGCAGGGGCTGGGGCAGCGCTATGTTCAATATGTCGTTCGAACATATCAACGAACGGGCACATTGTGGGAAGGCCGTTTCCGCTCCTGTTTGGTTCAACAAGAAAACTATGTTTTAGCTTGCCATCGATATATCGAAATGAATCCGGTCAGAGCGGTATGGTTGCTCATCCGGGCGACTATCGCTGGACCAGCTATAGGGCAAACGCACAGGGTGAGCTATCAGGCTTTATAAGTCCGCATGCGGTTTATAGCGAGTTAGGTAGCGGCACCGCACAACGAGCCGAAGCTTACCGATATATGTTCAAGGGTCGGCTTTCATCTGGATTGATAGAAAAAATTCGATCTTCTACAAACGGTAATTACGTTTTAGGCGATCAGAAGTTTGCGTCCGAGATCGCGGAGATATTAGGTAAAGGAGTTTCACCGGGTGCGTCAGGACGCCCGAAAAGTGTGAGTTAAAAGAATAGAAGAATAGTGGTTTGACCCCTATTTTTACTTCTCCAAGCGGATTGAAGACAGAAGGTTATTACGGTAAACCAGACGGTAGGGGCACGACAGCTTGGCCGGTCTATCAAGGGAAAAATTGATAAATATGGCTATGGGTAAAATTCATTTTGTGAAATCTTCTAAACTTAACCGTTTAGACGTTTGGGCCACAGACCCAAACGCGGACCCACGGCTCTCTTCACCAGAAAGTGTTGGCGTTAGAGAAATAGCCGCTTGGCTGTCTGATGACGTGAACAGCCGTTTGTCAGCAGTTGGATGGATTGAGCGATTGGAAGCTTTAGAAAGCGCAGGAGCAAAAGCGTATTTGGGAACAGGTAATGCTCATCACGTGGGGGTCATTAACGAGTACATATTTTTAGAGTGTGAGTTTGTAGACGATTTCAAAGTTTTGATGCATACGAAAAATGTTATTTCAGTATTAAGGTTTTATGTCGGTGCTCATGAAGGGTATGCAGCAAATGTTTGTTTTGATGTGGAGTACGAAATGGAAGGCGAGCAAGCTCTGAATCGCTATCTCGAATTGGGTGGGCGGTTAGGTCTTACCGATACGGAAATAGCCGAAAATACGCGGAAAGTTAAATTGTCACGTAAAAAGAAAGCAGATAAGCATCAACAGCGGTAGGTGGGATGTATATTTTTTCTTCGTCGTCTTAAATATTTTCCGTGAGTGAGTTATTTAACGATTAATAATCAAGGATGGCTATGAAGAATTTGACTGCGATTCTGTGCGCCGTATTTGCATTATGCGGTTGTGTCACAAAAGACCTGAATGTTGAAAACCGACAAAAAATTAAGACGCTCACAATCTTACCTGCCTCGTTCTCGAAGCAGCAGTTCAAATACACAAGCATGGATCAAGCATGCGGTGCCGGCTTGGGCGCGGGTGCCGGGGCAGCTGTAGGAATGGGATCGGATGCATCAAAAGTAGCAACTAGCGCTATGGCAGGAGCTGGATTGGTAGTAGGTGCGAAAATAGCTGCTGGCGGAGCTTTGAGTCCTCGACAGGCAGTTTTGCTGAACTTGAAGCGCAATCAAATAGATCCGGGGCAGTTGTTTAAGCAGGAAGAATAGGGGTCAGACCACATTTTTGGAAGGGAATAGGGGTCAGACCACATTTTTGCGTTTTTTAGAGTTCACCAGAGTTGCTCTTTAAAAATATGATTTATTTTTTGTAATTATTCTATTTGGTTGGCCAGGAATAGTGGTCTGACCCCTATTTTTTTACCCCTATTTTTCTTCGATTTTGTCACATTGCCGGATGGGACTATCAAGGTCAGCCGCCCAAATGTGAATGAGCAATTTTCAACCCATCTGGGGCTTAGCGGGGGGGGGGGAAGTTAAATATGCCGGGTCTATACGCTTTGGTAATAATGACGGTCCAGAGCGAGGAAAAATAACAAGATGGGATAATAGCTCCGGTCATTATCAGCCACCTGCTACCCTAAAGGCTAACTCTGGGTTACCGGAAAACTCATTTAATCCAAGGAAATAGTTTGGTATGGATTCAAGATTGATATCACTCTGTAAAGAGTTGGCGAAAATGACTTCTGATCAGGCGGCAGCTTGGATATTGAGCCGGTACCCGCTTGCTTCAGATAATTGGGGTGAAGCTTTATTACTCCTTCCTCATAGATCTTGGAAAAAACCAGAGCAGAAACGTTTAGCGGATTATTATTTTAAGAAAATTCCGTTCTCTAGCGCTAGAGGATATGAAGCGTTCGCGTCAATTATGTCAGTTAAGTTAATGGTTGCATGCATTAACGATGCTTTGCCCAAAGATCCTAGCAGGCTCGAGTTATTGTTTTATCATCTTGTCCCAGTGCTTAAGCGTTTTGCAAAGAATGATGCAGATCGAAAAATTATTGAGGCTTTCCTTTCGGCTTTTTCGATAAGTTTGCCAAAACATAATTGAGAACAAAAAAATGCGGTTTGTTTGATCTGGCTAGAGAAGTGAAAAAAGGGAGCGGGAAAAAAGAGAGCAGATTTATTTGAGTTAGGGGAATAGGGGAATAGGGGGCAGACCACGTTTTTGCGTTTTTTAGAGTTCAGCAGAGTTGCTCTTTAAAAATATGATTTATTTTTTGTAATTATTCTATTTGGTTGGCCTGTTGATGGGCAGCTAAGCTGTAAACTCTTATCCAGTTAGGAGGTTATATGGCTCGCCGTCCTAGGGTTTTACTGCCGGGTATCCCGTTGCATATAATACAGCGTGGAAACAATCGGTCTGCGTGTTTTTATTCAGATGAAGACTACATTTTTTACATTGATACATTAGCCGTGCTTGCTCAATTGTACGGCTGTAAAATTCACGCATTGTGCTTGATGACAAATCACGTTCATTTGTTGTTGACTCCCACCTGCTGCGCAGGGGCTGGCCTACTTATGCAGGGGCTGGGGCAGCGCTATGTTCAATATGTCAATCGAACATATCAACGAACGGGCACATTGTGGGAAGGCCGTTTCCGCTCCTGTTTGGTTCAACAAGAAAACTATGTTTTAGCTTGCTATCGATATATCGAAATGAATCCGGTAAGAGCGGGTATGGTTACTCATCCGGGCGACTATCGCTGGACCAGCTATAGGGCAAACGCACAGGGCGAGCTATCAGGCTTTATAAGTCCGCATGCGGTTTATAGCGAGTTAGGTAGCGGCACCGCGCAGCGAGCCGAAGCTTACCGATCTATATTCAAGGATCGGCTTTCATCTGGATTGATAGAACAAATTCGATCTTCTACCAACGGCAATTACGTTTTGGGCGATCAGAAGTTTGCGTCCGAGATCGCGGAGATATTAGGTAAAAGAGTTTCACCGGGTGCGTCAGGACGCCCGAAAAGTGTGAGTTAAAAGAATAGAAGAATAGTGGTCTGACCCCTATTTTTCTATTTTTCTTGTGGATAAAGCAGCGGGTACCGGATTTTCCCATTTTGTTGTGGTCGACGGCATTACGACCAGAAATGGCATTTCTGTCGTAGCAATTCGTGATCCTCATGGTAAGCAGTATTTTAGCCCCGCGACTACTTTTGAAAAGAATTTTTCAGGTTATGTTGTTGTTCCAAAGGATGCTCTGAAATGAAATTAAGCATTAAGTTTCCCGAGAATTTGTTAACCCACAGCCTGCTCGAGCAAAGGCTGATTCCTTGCATTTGCAAAATTGCAACGGAGTTTGAAATTGAATTTTTGGACCCTTTGCCAGAAACTGCAGGAACCGTTCTGGAGTGGGATCGTGCAGAACTTGAAAAAAGAGCGATAGGTGGGGTAGGTGGGCAATACTCTCACTATGCACACGGTCGGGTGTCGTTAAAAAAAGTTGATATTGATATCTACCAAATATTGGATCTTGAAATGTTTTATAGGCTTTTTGGATGGTGCAGCATCTTGGAAGATGGCAACTATGCGCCGCCGGGGCAGTTTTGGGATGATGAATAAGTTGAAGAAAAGGGGACTGAAGAAAAGGGACAAGAAAAGAGGGCAGATTTATCTAGGTTAGAGTTTAAAGGCTGTCTAGTCCTGAAACAGGTGTAAACCTATTTCAGGACTAGACAGTCCCCTTTTTTCGTTGATTCGTGACAAAAACATTGGAAGGGATTAAGTCAGAAGCAGTAATCGTAGGTAGTGAAGTTAATAAATGGCTTGCGAAGGACTGAAATGAGATATTACTTAATGCGACAAGATGTAACTGTTTGCGATAGGTGGGTGCTTGGAGATGTACATCATGTAGATAACTGGTATTTCAGTGATCCTCCAGTTAATTTTATGGAGCCAGGCATATATACTCTCGATGTAAGATTCGACGGTAAAGAAGTTGATTATTCCCTTGCTGGATACGCCAGTGTTCCTGTTTTAAGCGAGAGCGCAAAAAACTCGCTCGCCGGTTTGCCAGAGATAGACGAACCTTATCAACGTGTCGTTTTTGAGCCGGTTAAGATAAATAATAAAGTGGTTTGCCAGAGCTATTTTTTGATGATTATAGAAACGCAAGTCGATTGCGTGGATGAAAAGCGCTCTCGCTATAAAAAGTTTGAGGTAGATGATCCTGTTAGGCCAGATATGGCCGGCAACTATCGTGCTTTCTACAATTTGGTGGTTGACCCGGGCAGGGTCGGATCAAGTCATATATTTAGACTTAAAAAATATTTGGGTGCGGTCATAGTAAGTGAAGAGGTGAAACGGCGACTTATGGCGGCTGGTGTTGTCGGCGTACTGTTTGATTCTGTTAATGGTGATCAAGAAACCGTTACCTAGTTGGTCAGGTAGTTGGGGGAAGGCGGCGAATTTGTTTAATTCGTGGTGGTAGTGCAAAGACCATTGATTAAATCTGTCCCCTTTTGTTTTCTTGCAGAATGCTTTCGAGCTAATGACTGATTTGAAAAACCAAGGGCAGAAAAGAAAATGGAATACACACTTGAAATTCGTGAACTCATCAACCATATCACTTCTGCTGAACTGTACGAGGGTGATTACGGAAGCCGCCTGGTTGACCATGAATCTATACTGAGTGGGGTTGATGCAGCGGACCGCGACAGTGTTCCTGTAGACTATCTGGCTTTTCTAGGCACCTTTGGGTTTGGCGATTTAGACAGCGCGCTTTATATCGAAGACGGTCCGGCTAAATACGCTGCTATCGCCGGATGTGAGGTGGATGCTTATAGCCGGATGTATGTGTTTGCGGCTACTTCCAGTGGTGTGCTTTATGCTTTTGATGTAGGTAATAATTGGTCGATAGTAGAGATTGATTCGGAAATCGATGAGGTGGCGGTGTTGGCCGATAACTTTTCAAGCTTCATCCGTAATCAGCTGATTGTGGTGAAAGGTTATGTCGATTGGCGCGCGGAGCAATAAGACGCTGTCAGGTGGGGAGATGTGATTAAAAAGGGACGGATTTATTTAGTTTGCGCTGATCACGCACAAAGCGGGCGACACAAAGGCCGCCCGATTTTCACTCAGGACGGATCGGCGTTAAGCCTGCGACTGATGACATCCAGCAAATCACACCCATCGCGCAGCGGAATGGCCAGCAAATGGGCGAAGTCTGAAAGCACTACGGCATCGCTGCTGAGTTGTTCGCGGAAGGCCAGGTTTTCCAGCAGTTGGGTGACGGCCCGAATGCGGTGCACGGCGGCGTCGTGAAGGACGTCGAGAGGTGCCTGGGTGTCGATGATCAGGGCTGGGACGGTGCAGTCGTGGCCGGTTAGGGGCATGTATCTATTCATGGGTACAACCTCGGTCAGTAAGTGAGGCTGTCACTTGTCGTCGCCAAACGAATGGGTGACAGCTGTACGCAGGTTGGCGAACCGGGACCGAGTTCCGGCAGACCCGAAGGTCTCCCGCGCACAGCTGCCATAAAGCAGCAATGCGGGTACGGAAGCCCCTGCAAGCAAGCAGAAAGCTTTCGCATACGGTCAACGGATCGCCAAATCCGATCGCCCTGTTGAGCGACCGCCGGACTATAAGCCCCTCACCCAAAACCGCGCAAGGCATCACCGCAATGGCACCCCCCGTCACGCAATGGCATCCATCGTGAAGCGTCTTCCCCTTGGGCTTTGAACATTTCGTATATCCCAGTGTCTTTACCCCGCCCACCCGCAATCGGTCGGGCTGCATGGACTGCAGCGTTTTCAATAACATTAAGGATTAATGTGAACCTCTCCCCTTTACGGCCCCCTTTCTGCCACCGCTCGCGGTGCATTGGCTCGCGCCCGGAATTTGCAGGGGCGCCCGGGGGGCCTCATTCGGATCGATTGATCCTTTCGCACAGCACACCTACTACCGCCGGGCGTATTGGCGGCTTTGACTGTAGTTCATGGAGTTTGAAATGAAGCGTAAGCAGTTCCAGAAAAGCCTGTTGGCAATCATGGTCGGCGCCATCAGCACGCAGGTGCTGGCAGTCGAGTTCGACCTGGGGCAGGGTAAGAATATTTGGGCCAGTGAGTCGTTCAATGAGCCGGTGACCATTACCGGTCAGTTTTCCCGCGTGGTCGACACCAACACCACCGACCCCGCCGGCCTGGGATTTGCCAATACCCAAATTCAAGGTTCGCTGATCAATCGCGCAGACATCACGCTGGACTCGCAAGGCCGCACCATCCGTGCGATCGCCATCGACCCGATGTTCTGGACCGGCCCGAGCGGTTTGGCCCCGAGCACTGTCACCGGGGATGTGGTTCAGGCAGGCAACGTGCTGATGCGCAACGGCGCCTATGAAGGGCTTGAGATCGGCCCCACCACCATTGGTGGCAGCCTTATCAACTCAGGCACCATTCGCTCCACGCCTCCGGTGGGTACCGTGACGACGCCCGGCTACCTGGGCGGCGGTGAAGGTATTTACCTGCACGGCACCACCATTGCGGGTGACGTATCCAACACCGGTGTGATCGACATGGCCGGCCCGGGCGCGATTGGGTTGATCCTTGACGTCAACGGCGACACGCCGACCACCATCGGCGGCAAAATCCTCAACTCGGGCTCGATTACCGCCACAGGCGAAGGCGCTTGGGGTGTGGAAGTGGAAACCGACACCAGCCCCCTGCGTATTGAAAACAGTGGCCTGATTTCCGCCAATGGCGATGAGGCCAAAGGGCTGTTTCTCTACGGCGGCACCTTTGATTACATCCTCAACACCGGCACCATTGAAGCCAAGGGCGCGTCTGCCAATGCCTTCGATCTTTCCGGCGCCAGCTTTGCGCAGAACAGCGCCACGGGCGCACGCGGCATCGTCAACCGCGGCCTCATCGCGGCGGACGGTACTGCGATCCATGTGGATACGGCCGAGCAGGTTGCGAGCTTTGAAATCAACCAGCAAGCCGGCGAAATCCGCAGTAACAGCGGTATCGCCGTCGACGCCAACAACCTTGCCAGCCTGAACTGGACCGGTGGCAAAATCACCGGCGATCTGCTCAACCTCAGCGCCGTCAACATCGGCGGTCAGGCAGGTTTCAGCGGTAGCCGTATCATCGCCCCGGTGTCGGTCAACTCGGGTTCGCTGAACCTCTCCGCACCTGGCACCACCATCACCGGCGATCTCAATGTGGCCAGTGGCGCGGGCATTGATATGCACCTGGCCGACAGTGTGGTGCCGACCACGCCGTACCTCACCGTTAACGGCACCGCCAACCTGGCCCAGGCTTCCAAGCTGACAGTCAGCGCCAACCCGGGCGACTTCGCGGCGCCTAAAGCCGGCACGCAATACACCTTGCTGCAAGCCACCAGCGTGCAGAACAACGGTGTGGCCGTCGCCAGCGCGTCGTCGTTGCTGAACGTGCTCAGCTACTCGGCCGATGCGCAGACGGTCAAGGCCGTGGTGGCGGTGAAAAGCGATCAGCAGGTGCAGCAGGAGTTGGCGGGTGTGAGTGCGGGTGCGTCGGCTGCAACCGCAGTCAACGTGTTGAAAAACGATGTGCTCGGCCAGCTCAACCAGAACGACCCAGTGTTCCAGAGCCTGGCCAACGCCGGGACTGCACAGCAACTGGCGCAGCTCGCCGACCAGCTCACGCCCGACGTCAACCGTGGCGCTCTCGACGTGGCCCTGTCGGGGCAAACCGTGGTCAACGGTGCGATCTTCAACCGCCTCACCGACCAGCGTGAAAGCCATCAGGTCGGCGGTGTGTGGGTGCAGGGCCTGAGCAGCAACATGGACCAGGACGGCCGTGGCGGCAACAACGGTTACTCGGCCAATAGCAGCGGTATGGCGGTAGGTGTGGACGGTCGCTTGAACGACACCACCACCCTGGGCGTGGCGTACAGCTACCTGAATTCCAACATTCATTCGGACCTGGGCAACAAGACTGACGTCGAAGGCCATGCGCTGTCGCTGTACGGCAAGTGGGCGCTGCAGAACTGGTTCGTGGATGGCAGCCTCAGCTACGGCCATAACGAGAACGACAGCAAGCGCCACGTCGCGGGCACTACGGCCAAGGGCAGCTACGACAGTAATGTGTTGTCGGCCAGCGTGATCGGCGGCTACAGCTTCAAGCCGACCCAGGCGGTGGTGATCGAGCCGCGGGTGGCTGCACGTTATGCCAACGTGCGCATGGATGGGTTTACCGAGAAAGGTTCGTCGGCGGCCTTGAGCACGGCTTCGCAGCGTTATGAAGTGGGTGAGTTGGGTGCCGGTGTGCGTTTGGCAGCCAACCTGCCGCTGAGCGCCGGTACGCTGCAACCGGAAGCGACCTTGATGGCCTATCACGATTTGATGGGTGACCGCGTGGCGCAAACCTCCAACTTCGTGGCTGGTGGTTCGGCGTTCACCGTCACCGGTGCGTCGGTGGCGCGTGACAGCTACGAGGCCAGTGTGGGTGTGAACTACCAGGTGTCGGACTTCACCGTCGGCGCCAGCTACACCCGCCAGGCACGTAGCGGTTTCGATGCGGACGGCGTGATGCTCAAGGCGCGCTACGCCTTCTAAGCAACACCGCAAAACAAAGTGTGGGAGGGGGCTTGCTCCCGATAGCTGTGAATCAGTCAATGATGTGTTGGCTGACTCACCGCCATCGGGGGCAAGCCCCCTCCCACATTAGATTTGTGTGGATCCGCAGCGTTCGGCACGGGGCAACTTGCGCTGGCTCAGCCCGCTTACGTAGGGCGCGACGCTCTGATACCAGTGTGGGAGGGGGCTTGCTCCCCGATAGCTGTGAATCAGTCAATGATGTGTTGGCTGACTCACTGCCATCGGGGGCAAGCCCCCTCCCACATTGGGTTTGTGTGAATCCGCAGCGTTCGGGTCGGGGCAACTTGCGCTGGCTCAGCCCGCATACGTTGAGCGTGACGCTCTGATACCAGTGTGGGAGGGTGCTTGCTCCCGATAGCGGTGGACCAGCCAATGGATATGTTGACTGACTCACCGCCATCGGGGGCAAGCCCCCTCCCACATTGGGTTTGTGTGAATCCGCAGCGTTCGGGTCGGGGCAACTTGCGCTGGCTCAGCCTGCTTACGTAGGGCGTGACGCTCTGATACCAGTGTGGGAGGGGGCTTGCTCCCGATAGCGGTGGACCTGCCAATGGATATGTTGACTGACTCGCCACCATCGGGAGCGCGCGCCCTCTCACATTGGGTTTGTGTTGGATTTCACTACTCGGGCCGAAACATCTTGAGAACCGCTCTCAACCCCGTAAAATGCCGCAGCCGTTGCATCACAGTCTTTCAGGGAAGAATTCAGGCCAGCGTATTGTCAGGCTGCCTGACTCCTTGGAAAACCCAGCAACGCTGATTTCCTCACCCAAGGAGCACCCTGTGAAGACACTGTCCAAAATCCTGCTGTCGGGCCTCGCCGCCGCGGCGCTGTTGACCGTGGCCGGTTGCGCCACCGAGAGCAACCGCGCGATGCCGGTGGAGCAAGTCGCCAGCGCCCACGTGGCCTATTCCGGCGTGCGTGTGCCGATTGCCGTGGGCAAGTTCGACAACCGCTCCAGCTACATGCGCGGCATCTTCTCCGATGGCGTCGACCGTCTCGGCGGCCAGGCCAAGACCATCCTCATCACCCACTTGCAGCAGACCAACCGCTTCAGCGTGCTGGACCGCGACAACATGGGCGAGATCTCCCAGGAAGCCAAAATCAAAGGCACCGTGCAGAAGCTCAAGGGCGCTGACTACGTGGTGACCGGCGATGTAACCGAGTTCGGCCGCAAAGAAACCGGCGACCGCCAGCTGTTCGGCATCCTCGGCCGTGGCAAGACCCAAGTGGCCTACGCTAAAGTCGCGTTGAATATCGTCAACATCAACACCTCCGAAGTGGTGTATTCCACCCAGGGCGCCGGTGAGTACGCGCTGTCCAACCGTGAAGTGGTCGGCTTCGGCGGCACCGCCAGCTACGACTCCACCCTCAACGGCAAGGTCCTCGATCTGGCCATGCGCGAAGCGATCAACCGCCTGGTGGACGGCATCAACGCCGGCGCCTGGAACCCGCGCAACTGATCAGCAGCACCTCAAGGAGCAGTACACGGATGAGCAAGGCAGTTAAGTTGGCGCTGATGCTGACAGCAATCGCGACGGTAGCCGGGTGCCAGACGGCGCCCCAGCCCCTGTATCAATGGGAGAGCTACCAGCCGCAGGTTTACGAGTACTTCAAGGGCGAGCCCAAGGAAGCGCAGGTGGAAGCACTGGAGCGCGACCTGCAGAAGATCAACGCCAGTGGCCGCAAGGCCCCACCGGGTTACCACGCGCACCTGGGCATGCTGTACATGAACATGGGCAAGGATGACCAGATGGTGCAGGAGTTTCGCACCGAAAAGGCCCTGTTCCCTGAGTCCGCTGCGTATATGGACTTTCTGCTGAAAAACGCCAAAGCCGGAGTGGCCACCAAATGAGCCTGTTAAAACTTACCGGCGCCTTGCTGGCCCTGGCGTTGCTCGGCGGTTGCGCGGCGCCCAAGACGGTTGACTACTCGGCGTACAAACAGGCACGGCCCAAGTCGATCCTGGTACTGCCGCCGATCAACGAATCGCCGGAAGTGCAGGCGTCCTACAGCCTGGTGTCGCAGGTGACGTACCCGTTGGCCGAAGCCGGCTACTACGTGTTGCCGATTGCTTTGGTGGACGAAACCTTCCGCCAGAACGGCCTGACCACCGCCAATGATATCCAGGCGGTACTGCCGGCCAAGCTGCATGACATCTTCGGTGCCGACGCGGCGCTGTACATCACCGTCAGCGAGTACGGCACCAAGTACATGCTGATCTCCAGCGACACCTCGGTGACGGCCTCGGCCAAACTGGTGGACCTGCGCACCGGCACCACCTTGTGGACCGGTACTGCACGGGCCTCCAGCGAGGAGGGCAACAACAACGGCGGCGGCCTGGTAGGCATGTTGATCACGGCGGCGGTCAAGCAGGTGATCAACAGCTCCACCGATGCGGCGCATCCGATTGCCGGTATCACCAGTGCACGCTTGCTGTCGGCGGGGCAACGCACCGGGCTGCTGTACGGCCCGCGTAACCCGAAGTACGGCACGGACTGAACCGCGTCACCTCTGACGACGGTGCTGTTGGATCAAGTCGATGCGGGTGGCCGTGCCCATGGAGTCGCGCTGCCCGTTCACGCTGGCGCCGATGGAGCCGTTGTGCAAGGCCACGATCTCGCCCGTATCGACGCTGATCAGCGGTGAGCCAGAGGTGCCGGGTTTCTTGAAGGCGTCGTGGTAGACCGTGCCCTGATTGCGGCTGTCCTGGTCGTATCCCTTGAGCGTGGTGGGTTGGCCCTTGGCATTTAGAAATGAAATGCCGAGGGCCTCTTGCCCATGGTTGGGCATAAAGATTTTCTGCCCAGGCGATGCTTGGGGGCCGGAGGCTAACTTGAGCGGCCGGAAATGCTCGGCCAAGGCTTTTTTCTCGCCAGCGGGCAAGTCGACACGCAGTTCGGCGTAGTCCAACCGTGCGTCGCCACTGAGCGGGTTGGGGTCCAGCGGCACTTTGCGCTCTACTTTCATCCGGCCGGTGCTGTCTTGTTCGGAGCCCAGCCAAAGCTCGAGCTTGCTGCCTTTGGCCAGCGCGTCGCGCACATGTTGGTTGGTCAGCACGCTGTTGCCATCGTTGATCAGCGAGCCGGTACCCAACGAACGGGTATGCACGCGCTCGTAGCCCCATGAGTCCCGTGTGACGCTCACTTCGCGAATATTGCCCACGGCCCTGGCCGCTGAATGCATCGGTGTGCCCTTAAGGGATGCATTGGCGTAGTTCTGCAAGGAGAACGGCGCCTGTTGCGGCGCGGCTGTTGGCGTGGGATGGGGCTTGTACGGTGCGACATCCGCTGGCGACGGCGGTCGCGGGGTTGGCGGTTGAGGCGTAACCCGGGCGGGTGGGGTCGGCATAGGGTTCGGCTGGGAGGCTCGGCTGATCACGTCGTCTGGCTTGATTGGCCCTTGGCTCTTGATAAACAGGCCGGCTTGGCCCGAGCCGTTCAGGTCAATGGCCAGGCTGTGCTGGCGCGTGTTCGGGTCATAACCGAGCAACGCCTCGCCCGGCCGACCGCTGAAACGACGTACAAACTGCAGGTCCTTGATCCCGGCGGTATGCAGCGCAGCGGACACATCGATCTTGTCCTGCCCACTGGTGAAATCAGTGATCAGGTCGGGGCGCTGTTGGGTCGACTCGCTGGCGCTGTTATACACAAAGGTATCCTTGCCCAGCCCACCGGTAAGGGTGTCCTGGCCCAGGCCACCGGTCAGGCGGTTATCGGCCTGGTTGCCGATAAGTCGATCAGCGCCCGTGCCGCCAATGGCATTTTCCAGAGTCACGCCTTTGGCAATGGAGACGTTGCCTTTCATGCCGCCGACATCGGAGAAGTGTTCAGCCTTCAGGTTGATGGTCTGGTCCTGATGAAACCGCGAGAAATCCAGGGTGTCGTTGCCTCCCCCATCCCACACGCTGAACACGGGTGCGTCGTCCGCTGAGTTGAGGCTGAGGAAGTCACGCCCGGTATTGGAGTTGAAGCCGTACACCGTGTCGGTGTCGCGGGTTTTGTAATTAGCGCCGTAGAGCTTTTGGATGGCGGTGATGTCGTCCATCAGCGGCGCGCTGGCATAGTGGGTTTGGCCGTTCTTGTTGTGGTCATGGCCCAGGTGACCAGCCCACCAGTAACTCATCAGGCTGTAGGCGCGATTGTCCTCGGCATAGCCGGCGCTTTCAGCGTAGCTGCCGCCATTGTTGTATTTGCCGGGGTGCATCAGCCCCAGGGTATGGCCGATCTCATGGGCCAGCAGATAACGGCTGAAACTGCCCTGGGTGAAGGGGCGATTCATGCCATCGGACGCGAACCAGGCCTGTGTGCCATCGCTGTAGATGCCTGGATAAGACGCACGGCCCGAATGGCCGGTCTGGTTCGGGTCATTGCCCAGTAACAGTTGCCCTTTGGCCTCGGGTGCATTCTCAGTGAAGGTGATATTGGCGACATCCGCCCAAGACTGCATGGCGCGCCTGGCCTGCTCTTTTTGCGACGGGGAGAATTCGTTAGCGCCGGCGGGTGTGCTGTACGTGGCCTGCGAAGGTGTGAAAAAACGATAGCCGATGGGTGTGGTGCCATCTTGGTTACGCTCTGTCCAACGATAGCCTGTTCGGGTGATCTGCTCTGCCGCTTGCTCGGTGGTGTAGGACGGCTTGCCTGAAGCGGCCCCGGCATAGCTGGGCCGTTCGGCGAATGAGGGCGGCTGATAGCGGTTTGCGAGGGTGTTTACGGAGTTCATCGCGGTTTCTCTGATTTAAAGCCTCCAAAGCACTCAAGAAACAGACGGTTCTGACAGGGAGGCTGACCCTCGATATGTGGTGGGTGGTGATGGCAGGTTCAGTTGGTTATGTCTCGAAAGGTGACGCAGCGAGCCGACGGCGCAATATCCGCGTTTAACCCGTAGGGAGGTTGGGCTACGTCTGATCGGTTGAACGGATCATTCATTCACGAGGTTCAGCCCATGTCCCGCTCTCTGCTTTTGCTGCGTCCTGCTGCCCAAGGCTTTGCCGTTACCGTGCTGGTGATGCTGGCCGGGTGTGGGCTGTCGTCGTCCCCGGATGTCGCCAAGCCTGTTGAACCGGCGCCCGTCGCCGAGCTGCAAAGCGCGCCGATCCAGGGCGCTATGGTCAAACGCATGGTGATGCCGGCGCCGATGAGAGTGCGGGAAATGGCGACGATGGACTACCGCAGCGAACCTCGCGAGCAATACGCCAACCTGCCGGACAACCCGGTGCATCGCGTCGCCGAAACCCCGGTTTCCACTTTCAGCATCGACGTCGACACTGGCAGCTACGCCAACGTCAGGCGTTTCCTCAATCAAGGTCGCCTGCCGCCCGAAGGCGCCGTGCGATTGGAGGAAATGGTCAATTACTTCCCGTACAACTACGCGCTGCCCACCGATGGATCACCCTTTGGCGTCACCACCGAGCTCGCCGCTACGCCCTGGAACCCGCGCACCCAACTGTTGCGCATCGGCATCAAGGCCTCCGACCGCGCCGTGGCGGACCTGGCGCCGGCTAACCTGGTGTTCCTGGTGGACGTGTCCGGCTCCATGGACCGTCGCGAAGGATTGCCGTTGGTGAAAAGCACGTTGAAATTGCTGGTGGACCAACTGCGCGATCAGGACCGCGTGTCATTGGTGGTCTATGCCGGTGAATCCCGCGTGGTGCTCAAGCCCACCTCCGGGCGTGATAAAAACACGATCCGCAACGCCATCGACCAACTTACCGCCGGTGGCTCCACCGCAGGCGCCTCCGGCATCGAGCTGGCCTACCAGATGGCCCGCGAGGGTTTTATCGACAAGGGTATCAACCGCATCCTGCTGGCCACCGACGGCGACTTCAACGTGGGCATCAGCGACTTTGACAGCCTCAAGCAAATGGCGGTCGAGCAGCGTAAAAGCGGCGTGTCCCTGACCACCCTGGGCTTTGGTGTGGATAACTACAACGAACACCTGATGGAACAACTGGCCGATGCGGGCGATGGCAATTACGCCTATATCGACAACCTGCGTGAAGCGCGCAAGGTGCTGGTGGAGCAACTCAGCTCGACCCTGGCCGTGGTCGCCCGGGATGTGAAGCTGCAGGTGGAATTCAACCCCGCCCAGGTCAGCGAATACCGCCTGCTGGGCTATGAAAACCGTGCCTTGAAGCGTGAAGATTTCAACAACGACAAGGTCGATGCCGGTGAAATCGGCGCAGGGCATACGCTGACCGCGCTGTACGAAATCGTCCCCAAGGGCGAGAAGGGCTGGTTGGAGCCTTTGCGCTATGCTGCCGCGCCTGCGGTTGAAGGTAAATCCGACGAGCTGGCGATGCTACGGGTGCGCTACAAACCTGCAGCAGGTGGCAACAGCCAATTGATCGAACGCCCCATTGCCAACCAGCCCACCCCAGCCAGCGAAGACCTGCGCTTCTCAGCCGCCGTTGCCGCGTTCGCCCAACAGCTCAAGGGCGATGGCCGCTACACTGGCAACATGAGTTTGCAGGACACCGCCAAACTTGCCCGCTCGGCCCGCGGCGATGACCCGTTCGGCCTGCGCAATGAGTTCGTGCAACTGGTCGAACTGGCCCTGAGCCTCAAACACTGATATCGGCCATGACAACAATCAAATGTGGGAGGGGGCTTGCTCCCGATGGCGGAGTGTCAGACAGCACATTTGATACTGATCCACCGCTATCGGGAGCAAGTCGAACCGTCGCGCCGCCCCTCCCACAGTTAGTTCCGCTTCGACTGATAGAAGGAGTTCACCTTTTACATGGCCGTTCCAGACGACTCACCCAGCGACGAATCGCTGCTGGCCCGCTACCGAACCGGTGATGCTGGCGCATTCGAAGCCCTGTACACGCGCCACCGCCAGGGCCTGTACCGCTTTCTCATGTCCCTGTGCAACAAGGCCGAACTGGCCGAAGAAATCTACCAGGACACCTGGCTCAGCCTGATCCGCAGCAACACCCAGCCACAGGGCCGGGCGAGTTTTCGTACGTGGTTGTTCCAGATCGCCCGCAACCGCCTGATCGACCACTGGCGCAAACACGGCATCCACAACCCCTTGCACGACAGCTACGATGAGCAACTGCACGCCCAACCCGACAGCAGCGCCGGCCCAGAGCAACAACTGAGCCTGAGCCGCGACCAGGCGCGCCTCGACGCTGCCCTGCAAGACCTGCCCGAAGACCAGCGCGAAGTCTTCCTGCTGCGCCTGCACGGCGAGCTCGAAGTACCGCAGATCGCCACCCTCACCGGCGCCCCGCTGGAAACCGTAAAAAGCCGCCTGCGCTACGCCCAGCAGAAACTGCGCCGCCTGCTGGCCGAGGAGATACCCGCATGAACGACTCCCGACACGACCCAGACACCGACGACGGGCTGATCCAGCACTTTCGTCAACACAGCAGCGGCGAGCCGCCGGCGTCACTGGACGCGTTCATATTGGCCACCGCCCACCGCGAGGCACCAAAACCATCGCCCAACCTTTGGCAGCGCTGGCTGCGCGTGTGCCAGCAACCGCGTTGGCAAATGGCATTCGCCAGCGTTGCCGGTGTGGCGTTGCTGGTGGGTGTGGTCACGCGCACCAGCGAGTTTGAGCACGTGCCGAACACGCGCCTGGCTGCCCCGGCTGCGTTCTCTGCGCCTGCACCTGCGCCTATGAGCGCGCCGCCACGCGTCGAATCGTTCAGCGCCGAAATGAGCAGCGATGCCTTGCCCCAAGCCAACATGGCCAAGCGCGCTGTGCCGGAACCGCTTGAGCAGGGTTTGCAGGACGTGTTACGCCTGCGCCAGGCAGGTGATGATGCGGCGGCGACGGCAAAACTCGCCGAGCTGCAAAAACGCTTTCCTGCACAGAACCTCGAGGAACGACTCAAGGCATTGCAGCCTCACTGACCCCATGGCGATGGTACCCAGCGGTACCATCGCCGAACGTCTGAAATGCGTCATAAGCATATGAATTTATATTCAGTTGCTCAGGGAGTAATTGCTGCTAGTTTAATAGGCGAAAGACGTCATTGTTCCTGCTGGCCAACAGAGCGGGTCATGTTTCATTGGATGAAAAGTTGCATGCGGACTTCAAGGATTAAAGTCTTCTCAGCATTCGCTACATGGCCACTGGGAAATAGCTCTACCTGTTGGAAGTCCATTCAATTGGATTGATGAACGGTACCTGTATATGACGGCGACGCTGAATTACTCATTGGCACAGGCAGTGCCTGAACTACAACAACCCCTGGATATATTCGAGCTTAAAGAGTCCAACGTACGCTCTTATTGCCGAGACTTTACCGACACGTTCCATACCGCTGAGGGTTCAACGCTGACCAGTGAGCAAGGTCAGCTGTTTATCGACTTTTTCAGTGGTGCCGGTGCCTTGAACTACGGGCATAACAACCCGGTTCTAAAGGCCGCGCTGCTCGACTACATTGCGCAAAATGGCATCACCCACGGCCTGGATTTCAAGACGACCGCCAAGAAAGCGTTCCTCACCGCATTTGAAGAACAGGTCCTGGCGCCGCGCAACCTGCGTTACAAAGTGCAGTTCCCCGGCCCCACCGGCACCAATGCGGTAGAGGCGGCGATCAAGCTGGCGCGCAAGTACACCGGGCGCCAGAACATCGTAGCGTTTACCAATGCCTTCCATGGCATGTCCCTGGGCAGCCTGGCCCTGACCAGCAACCCGCGCAAGCGAGCCGGCGCCGGCGTGACCCTGAGCAATGTCACGTTCATGCCCTATGACGGCTACTTCGGCGACAGTGTGGACACTTCGCTGTACCTGGACAGGATGTTGCGCAGCGGTAGTGGCATCGACAAACCGGCGGCCATCGTGCTGGAAACCGTGCAGGGCGAGGGCGGTGTGAACAGTGCCTCGGCCGCCTGGGTACACACTGTGCAACGCATCGCCCAGGCCCATGACATCCTGCTGATCATCGATGATATCCAGGCCGGCTGCGGGCGTACGGGTGACTTTTTCAGTTTCGAAGCCCTGGGCGTTACCCCAGACATCGTGACGTTGTCCAAGTCGATCAGCGGTTATGGCTTGCCCATGTCGCTGGTCTTGCTGGCGCCCCATCTGGATGTGTGGGAGCCGGGCGAGCACAACGGCACGTTTCGCGGCAACAACCTGGCGTTCGTCACCGGCAAGGCAGTGATCGACCACTATTGGAGCGACGCGGGTTTCACTCAGGCGCTCAAGGCCAAGACGGGCGTGCTACATGATGCGTTGCAGAAGCTGTCCGCAGGTTTCGCCGCCAAGGCGCCCAACCGCCTGAAAGGGCGCGGGTTCTTCAAGGGCATCGAGTTCGAGGACGCGAGCCTGGCGCAGAAAGTTGCTGCGCGCGCCTATGCACATGGCCTGATCATTGAAACCTCCGGCATCGATAACCAGGTCCTGAAGTTTCTTCCGGCCCTGACCATCACTGAGGCGCAGATCAACCAAGGCGTGCAGATTCTCGAGCAAGCGTTTGCCGAGGTAATCACTTCATGACCGATGCCATTATCACCCGGCACGCGTCCCTCGATGACGCCGCTGCCATCGCACCCTTGCTGGATAAATACCGCGAGTTCTATGGTGAAGCTTCCGACCTGGCTCGCTCCCTGGCATTTATTCAACAACGCTTCTTTTTAGGCGAGTCAATTATTATCGTCGCGCAAGTAAACAATGAAGTCATTGGGTTCACGCAACTCTTTCCGAGCTTTTCAAGCGTCACACTAGAGCGCCTGTGGATACTCAATGACTTATATGTTGAAGCCTCAAAACGAAGGGCGGGAGTTGGCCTGGCGTTATTGAATGCCGCCAAGGCATTCGCACAAACAACCGGCGCCAAGCAGTTATTCATCGAGGGCGCAGACGACAACCCAAAGGCACGAAACTTATACACGCGCTTTGGGTTTATCGAAAACACGGCGTATCACTATTACCATCTTCCATTGAAGCCAATCCAGGGATAGGAGCTTTTCCATGTCAGACACTGTTTTCGATATCGTGGGTATTGGTTTTGGCCCCTCCAACCTGGCGTTGGCTATTGGCCTTGAAGAATCCGCTTCTGCGCTGACCTATCGCTTCCTGGACGCCAAGCAAACGCCGGACTGGCAGGATGAAATGTTGCTCAGCGGTTCGGATATCCAGAACAACCCTTTGCGCGACCTGGTCACCCCGCGAAACCCGCGCAGCCACTATGGCTTCGTCAACTACCTGAAAGAAACCGGTCGCCTGTTCGACTACCTCAACCTGCCGCTGACGTATCCGCTGCGGCGTGAATATGCCGAGTACATCAAATGGGTCGCCGGGCATTTTCTGGGCAGTGTCGAGTCCTCTGCGTTCGCGCAAAGGGTCGAGCCGTTGCTATTCAAAGGCGAGCAGGTGTGGAAGGTCACCTATAACGATCAGCGCGTCATTTACGGGCGTAGCCTGGTGCTGGGCACCGGGCGTACGGCGAATATCCCGGCGGTTTTCGAGGGCCTGACTGGCCCTCAGGTGTTCCACCTCAATCACTACCTGGAGCGCCTCAACAAGCTGCCTCCCAGCGTGCAGCGCATCGGTGTAGTGGGCTCCAGCCAGAGTGCCGTGGAGATTGTGCTCGACCTGACCGCCAGGTTCCCGGACAAAGACATCTACTCGCTGCACCGCAGCTTCAGCTTCCGGCTCAAGGACACCAGCCCATTCAGCGACAAGGTGTATTTCCCGGAGTTTATCGACTACTACTTCAACCTGCCGCCCGAGGCCAAGGCGCGGGTGGACAAGCAACTGCGCGGCACCAATTACAGCTCGGCCGATGAAGATGTGATCAACGCCCTCTACGTACGCATTCATGAGGAAAAGTTGCAGGGCAAGCAGCGCATTCACATTCTCAACAACATCGCCATTGAGCAGGCGCAGATCAGTGCATCGGGGCAGGTGGAGCTGGGGCTCAAGGAGGTCAACCAACTGACCCACTCGACCCTGGCGCTGGACGCACTGGTGCTCGCCACCGGCTTCAAGGACATTGCCGCCAAGGAAAATGGCGAGCTCTATCCGCCGCTGCTGGCGCCTTATCACGCACGGTTTCATGCGGACGCCCACGGCGCACTGGTGGTCAACCGCGATTACAGCCTCACGTCTCTTGAGGACTTGCCCGCCGTGTTTCTCAACGGGTTATGCGAAAGCTCCCACGGCCTGGGAGACGCCGGTTCATTCAGCCTGATTTCGCTGCGGGTCGAACACATCCTGGCGTCCCTGGAGGAAAAACTCGCACAGGCCGAAGCCCCGCTGCACGCATTGGCCTGACCTGCCCTCGGCAGCAGCCTGCGCCGGCTGCTGCCTCATACAAGGAGTTCCCATGTTTACAGCAGCATTGATCTATATCCTGGCGGTGATAAGCCCGGGGCCCAACTTCATCATTGTCAGCCGATTTTCTTCGCTGGGGTCGGTCTCGACCGGTATCGGTGCGACCCTGGGCATTTGCACGGTCGGCGTGTTTTTCTCGACCATCTCATTGCTGGGCCTGGCGGCTCTGCTGCATCAGTACCCGGCGTTTTCCAAAGTCGCCACGTTATGCGGCTCGGCGTACCTGCTGTACATCGCCTACAGCATCATCAAAAGCGTACTGGCAAAGAACACCGGCACCGCCGACAGCACCGCCCCGGGCGCGACCAGCTTCGCCAAGGCTTACCGCGTGGGGGTCATCACCAACATCAGCAACATGAAAACCATCGCCTTCATGATCAGTATCTACGCCGGCTTTCTTTCATCGCCGCGTACGGACATCGAAAAAGTCCTGGTGGTGCTGCTGTGCTCGACGCTCGAAGTCATCTGGTACTCCGTGGTGGCCCTGCTCTTCGGTCAGGGCCCGATCAAAGCGCTGTTCCTCAAATACACCCGGCAGATCGACGTGGGCCTGGCCGTATTCCTCGTGGCGTTTTCACTGAACAACGCCATTCCTGTGCTGATAGCCAGTCGATGAGGCTTCGCCATGGAATGGAACGCGTTGCTCAAGGGTGTGGGAGGGCGCTTCAAGCATCGTAGTTGGTTGTTGATTGACCTGGCGCCGGAGGCGTTGGTGCTGAGCGATTTGTCGGGGGAGTTGGTAAGGGATTATCCGGGGGTGACGTTGATTCTGGATTGTCATCTTGAGGGGGTTTTTCGGGTGATTGATGGGTTTGGGCCGGGGGTTAGCTATGCGGCGTCGTTGCAGGCTGCTCGGGGGAAGGGTCACTACGTGACTGCTGTGTTGCCTGGGGAGGTGGCTTTCCAGGACTTTAAATGGGCGTGTTGAGCG